>JAEWAE010000053.1 GCA_023391835.1 Bacillota bacterium | reverse complement strand
CGGGCGCCGAGCATGCCCTGCAGACACCGGGGGGCGCCGCCCGCGCTCATGCGCGCGGCACCCGCGCCCGCCGTGCGGGCGGCCAGCCGCTCGGCGGCCAGGATCGGGCCGTCGGCCTGATACAGGCTGTCGGTGCCGGGCAGCTCGGTGACGTCGAAAGGCAGCGCCCGCCCCAGCAGCTCCGCCAGGGGCGACGCGGGGCTGCCCTTGTGCCCCGGCGTATGGAAACGGGCCGGCCGCCCGGCGGCATACTCCGCCACGGCGCGCAGGAGCGGAGCTTTTTCAATTGAATCCCGTAAAGTCAAGGTCATCCTCCTTTCGCCGGCACACAGGGCGGCGGAAACTATCGTCGTATTTATTATACCGCAAAAATTGCCGCGGCGGTATGGGCGCGGCCCCACGGGGCGCACTCCTGCCGTCCACTTTTCATACGATGATAGTGCGGCCGGGCCCTGGAGCCGGATGCGGCCGCGCCCCCGTTCGGCCGCCGGGAAAGGGGGCAGGTGCCGACCATTCCGCCGGCGGAGAAACGGAGAAGCCCTATGCAAACCACGCAAACATTCGCCGTCATCGGCGGCGATCTGCGGCAGATTCATCTGGCGGGGCTGCTGGCCGCCGAGGGACGGCAGGTGCTGGCCGTCGGTTTCGACCGGGATGTGGAAATCCCGCCGAAGGTGCAGCCGCTGCGCTCGGTGGCCGACGCCGTGGTACGCGCCGACTGCGTCGTGCTGCCGCTGCCATACAGCGTAAACGGCCAGACCGTAAACGCCCCCTTCGCCCGCGCCGCCCTGCCGCTGAGCGAAGTCTGGGACTCGGCCCGGGAGGGCCAGCTCATCACCGGTGGCAAACTGGATGCCGCCGCACGCGAGGCCGCACGCACGCGGCGTTTCCGCGCCGTCGACTATTACGAGCGGGAAGAACTCGCTATTTTAAACGGCATCCCCACCGCGGAGGGTGCCATCCAAATCGCCATGGAGGAGCTGCCCGTGACCATTCACGGCGCGCACTGCCTGGTGCTGGGTTATGGCCGGGTGGGGAAATATCTCAGCCACGACCTGAAGGCACTGGGGGCCGACGTGACCGTCTGCGCCCGCAGCCATGCGGATCTCGCCTGGGTGTGCGCCATGGGCGGCCGGGGGATACATATCGCCTCGCTGGCGGAGCATCTGGGGGAATTCGACGCGGTTTTCAACACCGTGCCGGCCATGCTGCTGACCGAGGAGCTGCTCACCCGGCTGCGCGGGGACTGTCTGGTCATCGATCTGGCCTCCAAACCCGGGGGCGTGGATTTCGACACCGCGGGCCGGCTGGGGGTCAAGGTCATCTGGGCGCTGTCGCTGCCCGGCAAAGTGGCGCCGCTCACTTCCGGCGCCATCATCTGCGACACCGTGCTCCACATCGTCGGCGAGGAGGAAACGCCATGAGCTACACTGTCGGATTCGCCATGACCGGATCATTCTGCACGTTTGACACGGTCATCGCCCAAATGGAAAAACTGGTGCGGGCGGGTTACGCCGTCGTGCCCATTCTTTCTCAAAACGCCTACGGGTTGGATACCCGCTTCGGCACGGCCGAAAGCTTCCGTGCCCGCATCACCGCTCTGACCGGGCGGGAAATTATCCACACCATCCCGGCCGCGGAGCCCATCGGCCCCCAGAAGCTGCTGGATGTGCTGCTCATCGCCCCCTGCACGGGCAACACGCTGGGGAAACTGGCCGGCGGCATCACCGACACGCCGGTGACGCTGGCAGCCAAGGCCCATCTGCGCAACCGCCGCCCGGTACTCCTCGCCGTCTCTTCCAACGACGCGCTGAGCGCCTCGGCGCGCAACATCGGCACGCTGCTCAACACAAAGCGCATTTTTTTCGTGCCCATGCGGCAGGACAGCCCCGTCGGCAAACCGGAATCGCTGGTGGCCGATTTTGAAAAAATCCCCGCGGCCGTGGCCGCCGCCCTGGAGGAGCGGCAGCTGGAGCCTGTTTTTATCGAGCCGGTCTGAGCGCCGCCGTGCCGCTGCCCCCGGGGCATACCCGCCGGGGGCAATTTGGCGCAGCCAAAACCGCTGTGGAGCGCCATGCGGCCCGAGCGACTTTTGGCACGCGGTAAGTCCGCGGGCCCGAAGTTTTGCGGGAGGTGTTGACTTTTTCTCGGGGAATATTAATATATAAGGATGGGAAATTATACGAATGGTCATGTGCCGACACAGGGAGGTGGAGCCGTGTTGCAGATTGCGGTAGTAGACGGTCAGGGCGGCGGCATCGGCCGCACGCTGGTGGAAAAACTGCGGGCGGCGCTGGGCGACCGGGTGCGCATCCTGGCGCTGGGCACCAACGCGCTGGCCACCTCGGCCATGCTGCGCGCGGGCGCCGACGAGGGTGCCACGGGGGAAAACGCCATTGTATATAACGCGCCCCGGGTGCAGCTCATCGCCGGTAGCATCGGCATCATCGCGGCGGACGCCATGCTGGGGGAGCTGACCCCCCGCATGGCCCGCGCCGTCGCCGCAAGCCCCGCCGAAAAAATACTCATCCCCGTCAACCGGTGCGGCCTTTATGTGGCGGGCGGCGCGCAGCTGAATCTGGCGGTCTGTCTGGATGACGCGGTGTCCATGGTCTGCGCCCGGCTGGGTGTGCCCGGCTGAGGCCACGCGGCTTCGGTGTACCGCTCCGAAGCCATGCCGACCTAGTCTCATTTCGTGTTTCGGAAGGTGAGGGTATGGATGTTCCGATGAAGTGCCCCGACCGGATCGTCGTGTGCGGCGATTCGATTTCCGCCGGGGTGATTTATGACGAAACGCGCGGCCGCTATGTCAAATCGGCCGAGGGTTTTGTAAATCTGCTGCAAAAAAGCCTCAACTGTGCGGTGACGAATATCAGCCGATTCGGCAATACCATCGCCACCGCCCTGCCCAAGCTCAGCCGCGACCTCGGCCGGGAAAAGCCCGACGTGGTGCTCATCGAGCTGGGCGGCAACGACTGCGATTACCGGTGGGATCAAGTGGCGCAGAGCCCGGAAAGCGCCCATTCCCCGGCCACGGACGTGCAGGTTTTTACGGAAAGCCTGACCCGGACGATTCTTTCGCTGCGCGAAAAGGGCATCCGCCCGGTGCTGACCTCGCTGCCGCCCATCGACGCCGACCGCTATTTCCGCTGGATCAGCCGCTCGGGTGCCGGGATGGGGGAAAATATCCTCAAATGGCTGGGCAGCGTCACCCGCATTTACTGGTGGCAGGAAAAATACAGCGCCGCCGTGATGCATGTGGCCGAAGCGACCCAGACGGCGTGGATCGACCTGCGCGGCGCTTTTTTGAGCACGCCGGATTTCCGCTGCCTGCTGTGCCGGGACGGCATCCACCCCAATGCGGAGGGGCACCGGCTGATCTGCCGTACCGTCGCCGCCTTCATCGACCAGCACTGCCCCGGCCTGCTGCGGCAGGCTCCGCTGCCGGCCGTCGGCTGACACCGGCGGTCCGACTCAGTCGGCCGGCCGAATTCATAGGAAAGCAAGGTAACCGATGAAACCTGTAAAAATCGTTTCCGACAGCACCTGCGATCTCTGCCCCGAGCTGGTCGCCCGATACGGCATCGAAATCGTGCCTTTATATATCAATCTCGGCGGCCGCGTGCTCCGCGACGGCGCGGAGGTGACGGCGGACGACATCTATGCCTTCGTACGGCAAAGCCACACCCTGCCGGGCACCATCGCCAGCACGGTGGATGATTTCCGTCATGTGTTTGAAAAATGGCACGGTCAGGGCTACGACATCATCTGTCACACTATTTCGAGCGAAATGTCCTGCTCCTGCCAGAATGCGCGCATCGCCGCGGAAGGGCTCGACGGCGTATTTGTGGTGGACAGCCGCAATCTTTCCACCGGCGTGGGCCAGTTGGTCGTCCGCTCGGCCCGCATGGCGGCCGACGGCATGGCGGTGGATGTCATTGTGAAGGCACTGGAGGATATTGTCCCGCGGGTGCGCGCAAGCTTTATCCTTGACAATCTCGATTACATGAGGCGGGGCGGCCGGTGCTCGAGCGTGACCGCGCTGGGCGCCAACCTGCTGCACATCAAGCCCGAAATCCTCGTGGAAAACGGCGTGATGCGCGTGGGCACCAAATACCGCGGGCCGCTGCCCCGCGTACTGGAAAATTACGTCGACGAGCGCCTGCGCCGGCCCGACGGGATCTGCCCCGACCTGATTTTCATCACCCACACCGGCTGCGCGCCGGAAATCGTCGAGGGCGTGCGGGCGCGCATCGAGTCCCACCTGCACTTCGGCGAGATCGTCGAGACCCGTGCGGGCGGGACGGTCACATCCCACAGCGGACCCAACACGCTGGGCATCCTCTATGTGGAAAAGGCCGGCTGAGCGGGATGTATCAAACGAATTAAGACTCGTTTGTCGCACCCGCAAAAAGTACATACAGGCGTTTCGCCTGTATGTTACGGCCGGGATGGCCGTAACACCGCGCTTTTGAGCCTTTCAAATTGTCTCCGCGCCAGGAGCAGCTCCGGGTGCGGCCGTTATACAAAAGGTGACATAATTTTGCTGAATCAATTTTCCCGAACGGAATTGCTCATCGGCCCCGAGGCCATCCAGAAGCTGAAAGATTCCACCGTTGCCATTTTCGGCATCGGCGGAGTGGGTTCTTACACCGCCGAGGGGCTGGTGCGCGCCGGAGTGGGACATTTCATCCTCGTCGACGACGACCGCATCTGTCTGACCAACCTCAACCGTCAGGTGCACGCCACCCGACGCACCGTCGGCAAATTCAAGACCGACGCCATGGCCGACCGCATGCGCGAAATAAACCCCGACGTGACGATCGACATCGTCCAGACTTTTTATACACCCGAAACGGCCGGGGATTTTTTCGGTTCCGACAGGCCGAAGCCCGATTACATCGTCGACGCCATCGACACCGTGTCGGCCAAGATCGACCTGGTGGTGCAGGCCCAGGCTCACGGCGTACCCATTATCAGCTGCATGGGCGCGGCCAACAAGCTCGACCCCACGCAGCTGGAGGTGGCGGATATTTACAAAACCTCCGTCTGCCCGCTGGCCAAGGTGATGCGCCACGAACTGCGCCGGCGGGGGGTCAAAAAGCTCAAGGTCGTCTATTCCAAAGAGATGCCGCTCAAGCCGCTGGAGCTTGCCGACGCAAGCTGCCGGCTGCACTGCATCTGCCCCCCCGGCACCCGGCGCAAATGCGCCGTGCGCCGGCAGATACCGGGCAGCGTGTCTTTTGTGCCCTCGGTGGCGGGGCTTATCCTCGCGGGCGAAGTGGTCAAGGATCTGACCGGGGCGCGGTCGGCCGGCCCCGGCTGCTGAAACCGGCTATCCTCCGACAGCCGCTTCGGAGCCTTCCGTATGGCTCAAAAAATCCCTTACGGGCATTTTGCCTGTAAGGGATTTTTGGCGGATACGGGTCATGACGGAGTTTATTTTTCCGTCGGCACTCCGGCCTTTTTGAGCATCAGCTTGGCGGCCTTATAGATGTCGCCACAGCCCAGCGTAATGACAAGGTCGCCGTCCGCCGCACTGCGCAGCACATAATCGGCGATCTGCTCGAAATCGGGGAACCAGACGCTGCCGGGCACCTTAGCGGCCAGGTCGCGCGAATAGACATGCCATGTGTTGACTTCGCGGGAGCCCATGATTTCGGCCAGCACGACCCTATCCGCGATCTGCAGCACCTGGGCGAAATCATCCATCAGCATGACGGTGCGGGAAAACGTGAACGGCTGGAACACCGCCCACACCCGCTTGAAGCCCATCTCCTTGGCCGCCGTGAGGGTGGCCCTGAGCTCGGTGGGGTGGTGGGCGTAATCGTCGGCGACGGTGATGCCGCCGATACGGCCGAGGATCTCAAAGCGGCGGTCGGCGCCGCGGTAGGCGTCGAGCCCCTTTTCCACGTCGGCGGGGGAAGCGCCCGCCTCGAGAGAAGCGGCGCAGGCGGCCAGCGCATTCATCACGTTGTGCCGCCCGGGGATATGCAGTGTCACCGACACCACCGGCTTGCCGCCCCGCAGGATGCGGAACGCCGTCACGCCGGAGCGCACGGTGCGGATATCGTCGGCGGTGAAATCGTTGCCCGCCCCGAGGCCGAACGTGACTTTTCGGATGGGCAGGCCGCCCACCGCGCGGAGCACCTTCTCATCGTCGCCGTTGATGACCAGCGACTTGGTGGCCTGGCCCGCGAATTTGCCGAAATGGGCGATGAGGTTATCCATGGTCTTAAAATATTCCAAATGGTCGTCGTCGATGTTGAGCAGCACGGCGACGGACGGGTGGATGGAAAGGAAAGAATCCACATATTCGCACGCCTCGCACACCATGCGGGGGGAGCTGCCCACCCGGCCGTGCCCGCCGATGAGCGGCAGATTGCCGCCGATGACGGCGGTGGGGTCGAGCCCGGCGTCGAGCAGGATGGTCGTGACCATGCTGGTGGTGGTGGTCTTGCCGTGGGTGCCCGACACCGCGACGCACTCCGGGTAGCGCCGGCTGATGAGCCCCAGCATCTTGCCGCGCTCGACGATGGGGATGCCCTTGGCCTTGGCGGCCTGCATCTCAGGGTTATCCGCATGCACGGCGGCGGTGTTGACCACCAGCTCGGCTCCCTCGATGTTTTCGGCCCGATGGCCCATCTGCACCGGGATACCCAGCGAGCGGATATGCCGCAGGGTGTCGGACTCGTTATTATCCGACCCGGTCAGCTCGTACCCCTCGTGATGCAGGATGTCGGCCAGCGCGCTCATGCCCGAGCCGCCGATGCCAATGAAATGGATGCGTTTGACTTTATCCAGAATATCCGTGTAATCCGAAGCCATGATGGAAACTCCCCTTACCTTGTGTCGGTCGAATCCACAAAATGTATGAGGCAGAATATATTCCGCGGAATGGATTCTTCCCTATTATACGTCCGGGTCGATGCAAAATAAACCCCCGATTTGGAATTTTACCCCCACGGCGCGGGCGCATAATCCGTCCGACGGACACGGATACTAACTAAGGATGCCGCAGGCGCTTTTTTCGCCGTCCGCGCGGCGCCAGGGAAATCCGCCCGCGGGGCGGGCAGAGGGAGGCCGTCATGCACATCACCGAAGTAAAAATCCGGAAGCTGTTCCCCGACGGCAAAGTCCGGGCCATTGTTTCCATCATACTCGACGGCGATTTCGCCGTGCACGATCTCAAGGTCATCCAGGGACTGGAACGGACGTTTGTCGCCATGCCCAACCGCCGCTCGGAAGAGGGCCGGTATCAGGACATCGTGCACCCCATCACCGCCGAAGCACGCGCCCAGCTTGAGGATGCCGTGCTGGAAAAATACCGCGAAGCCGCAAGTGCGGAGCCGGCAGAAGACCCCGACGGCCAGGCCTGAGGGTACCGGATATTGTCACGCTCCCCGCCTGTGTGCTATACTAGATGCAACGTATCCGCCGCCCGGCAAAGCGGGCGCGGAAATCCGCATCACGGGGAGTGTCCGCACACATGAAAGTCCTACTGCTCAGCAATACCGCGGGTCAGGGGCATCGTTCCACCGCCACAGCCCTGATGGACAGGCTCACCGCTCTGGGCGCGGACTGCCGGGTCCTCGACTCGTATGCGTACATCAGCCCGGTGCTCTATCAGACCATTGCCCGGGGCTACCTGCTGGCCACGTCGGTCACTCCCACCGCCTACGGCCGGTTTTACCGGCTGGCGGAGACACGGGAGCAGAACGATTCCCACCACTCGGTCATTCATGCGGCCAATTCCATTATGGCCATCAAGCTGAAAAAATATTTCGAGCAGGAGTTCCGCCCCGACGTCATCATCTGCACCCATGTGTTTTCGGCCCAGATCATCCACGCCATGAAAGGCTACGGTCAGACCGACGCCAAGGCCATCGGCATCGTCACCGACTACACCATCCACCCTTTCTGGCAGGATGTCACAAACGTGGATTATATCGTGACGGCCAGCGACCTGCTCACCTATCAGGCGGAAAAAAAGGGCATCGACAAAAGCCGTATCCTGCCGCTGGGCATCCCCGTCAGCCCGAAATTCAGCCAGCGGATGCCGCAGGCGGAGGCCCGCCGGAAGCTGGGCATCGACCCGGAACGTTTCACCATTCTGCTGATGAGCGGCAGCATGGGCTATGGCAACTTTTATAAGGTGCTCAAAAAGACCGACCGGCTGGAACGGGATTTTCAGGTGCTGGCCGTATGCGGCAACAACCACCACGCCAAGCGCAAGATCGACGCGCTGAGCCTCAAACACCCGGTCTTTTCCTACGGCTTTGTGGACAATGTGGATGTGATGATGGACGCGGCCGACTGCATCGTCACCAAGCCCGGCGGGTTGACCTCCAGCGAGGCACTGGCAAAGGATCTGCCTATCCTGATGATCAACCCTATCCCCGGGCAGGAGGACCGCAACGTGGAATTCATGCTCAACAACGGCCTGGCCATGAATGTTACCGACACTTTCCCGCTGGATGAGGCGCTCTATCAGCTTTTCCTCTACCCCGAGAAGCTGCAGAATATGGTGCGCAACATCCATCTGGTGGGCAAACCCCATGCCACGCGGGATCTGTGCGACTTTGTGATGCGGTTGGAAAAATGAGTGCGGAAAACGGTGCGCCGGGAATTCCCTCCTTCGCCGCCGAAATCCTCCGGCGGCTGGAAGCGGCCGGCTTCGAGGCCTGGCTTGTGGGCGGGTGTGTGCGCGACCTGCTGCGGGGGGAGCTCCCTCACGATTACGATATCGCCACCGCCGCCCGGCCGGAGGAGGTGGCGGCCGTTTTTGACCGCACCGCCCCCACCGGCGTGCGGTACGGCACGACGACGGTTTTCTGCGGCGGCGGGCAGGCTGAAGTGACCACCTTCCGGGGGGAATCCGGCTATTCCGACGGTCGGAGGCCCGACCGGGTCCGCTTCGGCACCGACCTTAAGGCCGACCTGGCCCGGCGGGATTTTACCGTCAACGCCATGGCGCTCCACCCCGACCGGGGACTGCGCGACCCATACGGCGGGCAGGTCGACCTGCATACCCGGGTGATCCGTGCCGTGGGCGACCCGGCGCGCCGTTTCGGCGAGGATGCGCTGCGCATCCTGCGGGCCTACCGTTTCGCGGCCCGGCTGGGGTTTGCCGTCGAGCCGGCCACTCTGGCGGCGGCCCGAGCGGGCATGGGCCTGACCGCCCGGCTCAGCGGCGAGCGCATCCGGGCGGAGCTGGAAGCTATCCTGCTGGGGCCGCGTCCCTCGGCGGCGCTCGTGCTGACCGGGGATGGGCTGTTTGCGGCACTGGGCTTTGCCCCGCGGCCGGGCGTCTCCGCCGGTGTGCTGGAACGCTGCCCCCTCACCAGCCGGGCCCGGTGGGCGGCTTTTTTGGCGCTGACAGGGCTGTCGGCGACTGCCGTCGCGCGCCGTCTGCGGTTTGACAACGCCACGCGGCAGGGTGCGTCCGCCATCCTCGCCGAGCTGGAGCGGCAGCCCCCCTCCACCGACACCGCCATGCGCAGACGTCTGCGGCACACACCGCCCGATGTGTTCGCCGAATATCTGCGGGTGGATGCGGCTCTTGCCGGGCGGGACCCGGCCGGGGCGCTCGTCCGGCTCGGCGGCATCCTGCAGCGCGGGGAAGCCTGCTCCCTGTCTCAGCTCGCAGTGGGCGGAGAGGATCTCAGGGCGGCGGGCATCCGGCCGGGGCCGGAATACGCCCGTATCCTCGGGACGCTGCTCGACCGTGTGATCGACGACCCGGCGCTTAACCGGCCGGATACCCTGCACGCCATGATTTCCTCCCTGCGGGGGCGTGCAGCCCCATAAAAATCAGTTGACGTCATTTCGGGCGGGATATATACTGGTATTTGAAATCCAACCCGACGGGGGCTTACCAATGCCGACAATCCGTTAACCAACCGAATAAGCCTGCCAAAATTGCTGCGCCCCGCGCGGCTTGTTTGGGGCAGGCAATTTTACGGGTAAACGGATCGTGCCGGATTTTGGGTTTGGATTCAAGGCCGTTTTGACGGCAATTTTGAAAAACCGGAAAGCCGTGCCAGGGTATCTGTACCCTGACACGGCTTTTGTCTGTCTGTGGAGGAAAATTTATGAGAAAACTGTTTGTATACAGTCCGCCCTTTTGCTCCTTCCTGATTGAAACGCGCAAGACAGGAAGGAATATTCATCTTGAAAAAAATAATATGGACGGCGCATTACCGCAGTGTGCCGGCGGTGGTTAGGTACTGCCACCATTGCGGCGTGAGGACTTCTTTTGCCTCCAGCGGCCTTTTCCGCGTGAACGCGCAGCAGAAGACTCTGGATGTCTGGTTGATATTCAAATGCCGGAACTGCGAGACGACCTGGAACTGCACGGTTTTATCCCGGATCAATCCGCGCACGCTGGCGCCGGAGCTGCTGCATGGGTTCCACACAAACGACGGGGAACTGGCCATGCGCTACGCGACGGACATGGCCCTACTCAAAAGAAACGGCGCAGAACCGGAGCCCCCGACGATCGAGATCCTGGGTGAAGCAATTGATTTCACCGAGCCTGTCCACATCGAGCTGACGGCCGAATGGCCCGCCGAATACAAAACGGCGGCGGCTATCCGGGAAAAACTCGGGATTTCCCGAAGCCGGTTCGACGGGCTGTGCGAAAGCGGCAGAATCCTCTGCACGTCGGGACAGAACCTGAAAAAGTGCAGACTTGCCGGCACGATTGTGCTGGAAATCCGATAAGCGATCCGAAAGACGCGGGGTGTGAACGACACCCCGCGTCTTTCGGCGTCCGGCGGCATGCTCCGGGGATGCCGGATAAACCGATCCCGTATTGACAAACCGCGGCGGGACGGATATTCTTTATAGGAATACCGCATATCCTGCCGGCGTCTGCGCCGGCTGACATATCGGCTGTTACAGCCACTGCGAAGGGATGACGAATCATGGCGATCCAATTTATCGGCGTACGGGCCCACGATTACGGCAGACAGACGCCGGAAAAACTTTTGGGCGACATTGCCGCCGACGGCTGGCAGGCCGTCCAGCTCGCACTGAAAAAGGCCGTTGCGGGTATTGAGACGATGGCGGATGCCGATGACGCGGCCATTGCGCGCATCCACAGCGCACTGCGCCGCAACCGCTTGCATCCGGCGGTGATCGGGTCGTATATCGACCCGGCCCTCGTCATCGATGACCAAAAGCGCGAGGCGGGAATTCAGGATTTCCTGCAGAATATCGCCGTGGCAAAGGAACTGGGCGCCGACTGCGTCGGCACGGAAACCACCCGTTCGTCCACCCAGCCCACCGTCACCCGGCAGGAAGCTCTGCGCACGCTCTATCATTCGCTGGAAACGCTGCTCACCCGGGCCGAAGAGCTCGGCGTGGATATCGCCATCGAGCCGGTGTGGGTGCACACGGTCAACACGCCCGAGCTTGCCGCCGAGGTGCTGCGGACGATGGCCTCCCCCCGGCTGAAAATCATATTCGACCCGGTGAACCTGCTGTCGGCCGAGGCGTTGCCGCAGCAGGACGACCTGTGGGAGCGCTCTTTCGAGGCGTTCGGCCCCGTCATCGCGGCGGTGCATCTGAAGGGTGCCGTGCTTGCGGAGCCGGGCCACATCGCGGCCTCCGGTTTCACCGAGTCGGTTGTGGATTATCCGTTTCTCATGGAGCGGCTGCAAAAGCTGCCCCAGCGTTTCAGCATTCTGCGGGAAGAGGCCCGGCCGGAGCGCGGGCCGGAGGATTTCGCCTTTATGAAACGGCTGTGCGATGCGGCGAAGGCCTAGCCGGCCCGCCGTTTCTTTCAGATTATTTATTAAATTATATATAAAAGCCGGAGCCGCCGCCCCAAAAGGGCTGGCTGCCCCGGCTTTTTGCCGCCGCGGTGCCGGATTCACAGGGGTTTGACGAATTCCTGCGACCAGTAAATAACGCCGCTTTTGTTTTTGGCCGCGCCCACGCCGATATAAGTGTAGGTACGGCTTAGAATATTGGCCCGGTGCCCGGCTGAATTCATCCACGCATTCACGACGGCCTGAGGGGTCTGCTGCCCGTAGGCGATGTTTTCACCGGCGGACGAAAAACGCAGGCCGAACGTCTGCATCATGGTAAAAGGCGACCCATAGGTCGGGGATTGATGGGAAAAGTACCCCTTGGCCGCCATATCCCGGGCCTTGAGCTGGGCCACATAGGAGGTGGTGGAGCCGCGCTTGAGAGCCGGCAGGCCGTATTTGGCGCGCTGCTGGTTTGTGATCGTCACCACCTGGTTTTCATAGGAACTCATGCTGTCCGGGATGGTCAGCTTCTGACCGACGCGAAGATTGGAAATATTGGCGATCCCGGGGTTGGCCTGCTGAAGCTCGCTGAGCGTGATGGAATGGTTGCGGGCGATTTTCCACGCCGTGTCGCCCGACTTGACGGTATAGGTCGTGGAAGCCGCCAGCACGGATGCGGAAAGCATCAGGGATACTACCGCAGCCGTTATGACTTTTTTAAGCCTCATGTCTGCGCATTCCTTTCCGCCGCTTATCCGCGGTGCCGTCGCGCCGTGAAATATTCACGGTCGGCATTAGTATGCGCGCGGCGCGCGGCGGATAGACCGGTATTTTCCGGTCGGATTGCCATCTGTCTTTTTCCAAGCGCCAAAGGCCCGGTCTCATCTCACCCATATTTTAAAACATATTTTAAAAATTGAAAAAACCGACATTCAAAAGACTCACCGGACGCCGGAATTGCGTTTTTGCACATTTTGATGGAGCACCGCAGATTTCCCGACAGGACCGTCTCTCAAGTGATATTGTGCAATTATCAAGCCGGGGTTATTCCGCGTCGGAATCCGACCCGGCCGGCTGCGGAGCCGACTTTTCCTCCGCCAGCCGGGCCCGCACGTACTCGTCCATGGCGTCGGCCACCTTCTTGGAAACGCGGACGGCCTCCACGACCGTCTTGGCGCCTGTGACCACGTCGCCGGAGGCAAACACGCCCTGCCGGGTGGTGCGCCCCTCCTCGTCGGTGGTGACCAGCCCGCGGTTGCCGATGGCGATGCCCCGGGTGGTGGAAACGATGATATCCCGCGGACCCTGGCTGACCGCGATGATGACCGAATCGGCCGGATACAGTTTTTCCGTCCCCGGTACGGGCTGCAGGCGGGTCTTGCCGTCGCCGTCCGTCTCGAGCCGAGTCTCTTCGCAGACGACGCCTTCGTCGGTGAAACGCACCGGGCTTTTGTAAAACTCGAACTGCACCCCGTCGATGCGGGCCATTTCGATCTCATCCGGCTCAGCGGACATACTCGCCTCGGTGCCGCGATACAGCACCGTCACCAACTGTGCGCCTTCTCGCACGGCCGTACGCGCCGCATCCATAGCGACGTTGCCGGCGCCGATGACGCACACCCGTTCGCCTAACGCATACACTTCCGGGTTTTTCAGATAGTCGATGGCATAATGGACGTTGCCCAGACTTTCCCCCGGAATACCCAGGCTGCGGGGTTTCCATACGCCCGTGCCGATAAAGACGGCCTTGTAACCGTCGCGGAAAAGATCATCCACCGTCAAAACCTGCCCGATCATCGTGTTGGGACGGATGCGGATGCCCATGTCGCGGATTTTGCGCTTGAGCTTGACCAGCTGTGATTTGGGCAGGCGGAACTCGGGAATGCCGTACATCAGCACGCCGCCGATGCGGTCGTGGGCCTCGAAAATCGTGATGTCGTAGCCACGGCTGGCCAGGATGATGGCGATGGTCAGCCCCGCCGGGCCCGAGCCGATGATGGCCACCTTGCGCCCGGGGATCTTTTCCGGCCGTTTTGTGGGCAAATCAATGAAAAGCTCCGAAATGTAATGCTCGATGGAGCCGATGGCGACCGGACGGCCTTTGATGCCCAGCACGCAGCCCCCCTCGCACTGCCGCTCGTGGGGGCATACCAGCGAGCAGATCAGCGACAGCGGATTGTTGTCGAAGAGCATGCGACCGGCCGGCTCAAGCTCCCCCTTGCGGAACATGCCGATCATTTCTTTGACGGAGGTATGGACGGGGCAGCTGCGGGCGCAACGCGGGTTGGCGCATTGCAGACACCGCTGCGCTTCGGCGGCCAGATTCTGTGCCATGGCGCTTAACATCCTTCCCGTAATCCGTGCGGCGGTGGACCCCGCTCCGGGTTTTTGATGGGTACATTGTACTATTTGATAGCGTTCATTGTCAAGTTAGCTATAAATTTCACAATATTTTTGGCAGATATTATGCGGTCGGATGCCTTTACCGTGTTTTTGTGTCGATTCCGCGAAAAAATTATGTGCGCATGGGTTATTTTCGGCTGGGGGACGCCGATATACACAATAAAGACAGTTGTTAGATAAAATGCCGGACGCCTTGTCAGAAATAATGAAAAGGACCGTTCCATTATGATGCCCATAAAAAGCCGCATATTAGCCGTTGGCCGCCGGCTGGCCGGGGTAAAGATACTCCGCCTGGGCGGGGTCGCACTGTCCGTTTCAATGGCTGTCTCCTGCTCGCTGCTGGCGCCGCCGGAATCCGGCGTGCTCGGCAGCGGCTCCGCGCGGGCGAGTCAGGCGGCCAAATTTGCCTCCTGGGCCGAGCAGGAGGCCCGCTCCGAAATGGAAGAAGAGGCGTCGCAGTTTGCCGCTTCATCCGCCGCGGCGGCATCCTCCGCTGCGGCCGAGTCGGCTGCGCAGGCCGCCGCCGCACAGGCCGCTTCGCAGGCGGCGGCTCAGTCGGCCGCAGCGGCATCGAGTCACGCGGCTTCAAGCCGGGCACACAATTCTTCCGCCGCGGCGGCTACGGACGCAGCGGCGGCGGCCGATACACAGACGCCGCCTTCTTCCGAATGGCCGTCCGGCGGCAGCGTGCCGTCGCCGCTGAGCGTACCCAATATGGACGGCACCACCGTGGCCCAGAATGACAGCGCGGTCATCGATCTTTCCTACACCTCCTACGGGTTTGTCAAAATCCATGTCAAATCCCCCTCGGGCAGCCAGCTGAAAGTCATCATTGCCAATGGGGGTCAGAAATACAATTACGACCTGCGCACCGACGGCGGCAGCGAGAGCTATCCCCTGCAGATGGGCAGCGGCACCTACACTATCGGCGTCTATCGGAATATTTCGGGCAATTCCTACGCCCAGATCCTGTCGACTGACGCCAATGTGTCGCTGCGTTCTTCCACGGTGCCGTTTCTGGTGCCAAACCAGATGGTCAATTACACCGCCTCGGGCCGGGCCGCCGGTCTGGCCCGGCAATTGGCCTCGGGCAAAAGCAACAATTACGCACGCATCTCGGCCGTGCTTTCCTATGTGGCCCAGCATATCCAGTACGACCAGTCCAAGGCCGCCTCGGTGCGCAGCGGCTATGTGCCGGATGTGGACGCCGTGCTTTCGAGCGGCCAGGGAATCTGTTTTGATTACGCCGCCGTGAGCGCCGCCATGCTTCGCTCGCTGGGCTACCCCACCAAACTCGTCACCGGCTATGTGAATAACGGCCAGACTTATCACGCCTGGAACGAAGTCTATCTGCCCGGTCAGGGCTGGATCAAAGTGATGGCGGTCACGCTCAACACCACCGACTGGAGCCGGGTGGACGTAACCTTTGTTTCCAGCGCCACCTCGCCGTCGGATATTGAAAAGTATATCGGCAACGGGGCCAACTATGTCAAACAGTACACCTACTGACCAGGACCCGCAGAGAAGGAGACGCCGATGAAACCGCGTAAAACCCGTCCTAAGCGCGTGCGGCAGCTGCCGTGGGAGGATCAGGCCTTTTTCTGCCGACAACTGGCCTTTGTGGTGCGAGCGGGCGTACCGCTCGGGCAGGCGGGGGCTTTTTTGCGGCAGACAACGCCCGACGGAGGCCAATCCGACATCCTCAGCCCGGTTTTTGCCTTGGTGGAGTCGGGCGAGACCTTTGCCGGCGCGCTGCGCCGCAGCGGCCTTTTTTCGGAATATCTGGCGGCGGTGGTGGCTTTGGGGGAAACGACCGGCAATCTCGACCGGGCGCTGGAAGAGCTGGCCGATTATTTTGAGTCGGCGTCCGTCATCCGGCATGAGCTGCGCAGCGCCTTTTCCTACCCGCTCATCCTGTGCGGGATGATGCTGGCGGTCATTCTGTTCCTCATCATCGAGATGCTGCCCCAGTTTGCAAGCATCCTGGCGGGGGCCGGCGGGCGGATGCCCGCGGCGGCCCAGGGGCTGCTGATGTTCGGCCAGTTCCTGCGCAGCCGCTGGCTGCCGCTGCTGGGCGCGCTGGCGGCGGTTGTCCTGGCGGGGCGGTTCTTTCTCAAAAGCCGAAAAGGCCAGGAACTGACGGGACGTTTTTTGCTCGACAGCCGGTTTTTTGGCGCCGCGACCCGGTCGCTTGCCACGGCGCGTTTCTGTTCCACCATGCGCATGGCGCTGGGCTGCGGCCACGGCTTTGCCGAATCGGTGCGGCTGTCGGCACAGATTGCCGGCAACCCGGCCGTCAAAGCCCGGCTGGAGCGGCTGGGTGACCAAACGGAGCGTGGGGATATCCCCGCCGCGGTGGGCAAAGCCGACGTGTTCCCGGAGCCTTTCGTGCGCCTGTTTGCCACAGCCTACCGCACCGGCAATCTGGAAGAGACGATGGAAAAGATGGCCGACTATTATGCACAGGATTTTGACCGATCGGTGAGCGCCATGACGGCACGGGTCGAGCCGGCGCTGGTCATCGCGCTTTCCTGCGTGGCGGGGGTGATCCTGTTTACGGTGATGATGCCTATCATCCACATCATGCAGTCCATCGGCTGACGGGCGGCGCGTCAAGCGGAAAGGAGTGCGGCCCATGAAAGCATTATCCCGCGCCCGTCGGAGACGGCGGGCCCGGCGTATTGCCGGAATGCTGGCCGTAACGGCCCTCATCGCCGCAGCGGCCGTCATGCTGGCGCAGTTTGACCGCACAGTGGAAACGCGACAGACCGAAGCCGTCCGCCGGTCGGTGGAGGCAGCCGCCGTCGAGTGCTACGCATTGGAGGGAAGCTACCCTTCCGACCTGAAATATCTGGAGCAGAATTACGGGCTGGTGCTCGATACCCGGCATTATGTCTACCGCTACCGGGTATTTGCCACCAATCTGCCGCCCGATATTTTTGTATTTCGTAAGGAATAAGACGAACGGAACCGCCCGACCGCGCGGGAAGGAGGCCCTGCCATGAAACCGGCCCGCATCGATACGCTGGCGGCGCTGCTGCTGCTGATCGTTTTCACGGCGCTGACGCTGCTGCTGGTGGTTTCGACCGGCGGCGCCTACCGCTCCATCCGGCAGCAGGGCTTGCGTCAGCAGAACGTCCGCACGGGGCTGAGTTTCATCGCCACCCGCGTGCGGGAAAGCGAAAGCGGCTGTGTGGAAGTGGTGACGGCTCCATGGGGCGGCTCGGCGCTGGTCATCAGGGAATCCAGCGGCTCTGAAGAGCATGGCTCCGAACAGCATGACTCCGGCGAGTATGAGGACTGGATCTACAGCACCGGCAGCACGCTGCGGGAAGTGCTCGTGCCCCACGGCACGAGTTTTGAGCCCGCCTCCGGCCAAGCCATCAGCCAGCCCGGCCGCGTGGATTTCACCCGCGCAGGCAGCCGGCTTGAGATCCGCATCGACGGCGGCCGTCCGGCTCTGACCCTGGCGCTCGTCGGATGAACCATTCCTCCCGGAAAGGCGGAACCACCCATGTCAACTCATGCCCCCCGTTACGGCCGCACCTTCGGCGTGCTGGAAATCATTCTTTCCGTCGCCATCCTGGAAATATTCGCCGTGCCGGTGCTGCAGCTTTTCGTGCGGGCGGCCCAGGAGGAAAAGCGGGCCCGGATGACCGACACGGCTGTGACGGCTGCGGTCTCGTATGTGGAAGAGTTTAAAAGCGGCGCGACGCCTTTCAGCCTGAGCGCCACCCTCGGCGGGCAACCGGACGCCGACGGGCAGAGCTACCGGCGGCAGGTGGATTTGGACAATGGGGTGACAGCCACGGTCGTCATCCGGCACGACGGCGAAAACACAGCCGGCGGGCTGTATGCCATCGACGTTTCCGCCGCCGGCAAGGGCGTGAATGGGACGCTTTACCGACTCGAGGGACTCATGTTTTTCCGGCAGTAAACGGCGACAGGGGGAAAATGCATGCCCAAGGGTTTTTCGTTTGTGCTGGTGGCGGTGGTGATGGCGGCGATGATGGCCTTCGGGCTGCTGTCGCTGTCGGGCGCCGCCGCGGATCTGCGCCTGGCCCGCAAGGCGGCGGGGAGCCAGCAGGATTATTATACCCTCGACCGGGCCGGGGAAAAACTCGCGGCCTCCTGTGCCGACGCGGCGGCCCGTGCCGGGCGGGAAGCGGACACGCTGGCAGCCCGGCAGGATTTTGCCCGCGCGCTGCCGGGGGATCTTTCCGCGGCGGAACGGTCGCTGACCGCCGATTATGCCGCCGGGCGGACGGCCGACACCATACCGGCGCGCCGGGCTCTGTTTTTTTACTATCTGGAGCAGAATCTGAAGGCGCTGCCCACCGGCAGCTGCAGCTGGACGCTCGACGCGAACGCCCTGACACAGGCCGCATCGGGGGAACTGCCCGTCGGCACCGCCGTGCTGAGGCTCACGGCCGACGTGCGGGATTCCTCAGTGGCGGGGCGCTCTCTCCGTGTGGAACTGAGCTGCCCCTACGGCGGTGCCGATGAGTACCCGGCGTTTAAAAAAAGCCGCTGGCAGCTGGAAGTCACGGCCGAAACCATCGACCCCGACCCCGTCCTCCCCGTGTGGAACGGCAAAGGGTGAAAGGAGAATGGCCCATGTATGAAATCCAGACGCTGCTGCGGCAGGCGGTGAGTGCCGGTGCCTCCGATATTTTTCTGACGGTGGGCATGCCCCCTACTTTTAAGGAGGACAACCGCTTCTTCCCCGCCGGGGAGGAAAAACTCGGCGTGGAGGATTGCCATCGGCTCATCGGCAGTCTTTTTGACAATGAGGACACTCTGGCGCAATTCATGCGGCGAAAAAGCAGCGATTTTTCACTGGCAGTGAGTAAGGTGGGCCGTTTTCGCGTCAGCGCCTTTTTCCAGCGGGGCTCCATGGCGGCCACCATCCGCGTGGTGCGCATGCAGCTGCCCGATCCGGTGGCGTTGGGCATCCCCCAGGGGGTGCTGGACGCCTACCGCTGCCGCAGCGGACTGGTGCTGGTCACGGGGCCTTCCGGTTCCGGCAAATCCACCACGCTGGCCTGTATCCTGAATCTGATCAACGAAAACCGGGAGGGGCATATTCTGACCGTTGAGGACCCAATCGAGTATCTGCACCCCCACAAGCACTGCATCGTCAACCAGCGGGAAGTACACACCGACTGCGCCTCCTACGCCGACGCGCTGCGCACCTCGCTGCGGCAGGCACCCGATGTGATATTCATCGGCGAGATGCGGGATCTCGAGACCATCTCAGCGGCCATGACGGCGGCCGAAACGGGGCATTTCGTGTTGTCGACGCTGCACACCCGGGGCGCGGCCAACTCGGTGGACCGCATCGTGGACGTATTCCCCCCCGCGCAGCAGCAGCAGATCCGCGTGCAGCTGGCGGCGGTGCTGCAAATGGTCGTTTCGCAGCAGCTGGTGCCCACGGTGGATGGGCGGCTCACCGGCGCCTTTGAAATTATGCGCGTCAACCGGGCCATCCGCAACCTCATCCGCGAGGGCAAGACCCACCAGATCCAGATGATGATCCAGGCGGGGAGCGCGGAGGGGATGCAGACGATGAACGCCTGCCTGGAGGCTATGTGCCGCCGGGGCGTCATCACCCAGGAAACGATGGGTACGGCCCGGTACGAATCCGAAACGGCCATATAACGCAGAGCGGCCGATACTCCCATACGACAATACGCCGTGAAGCGGCTCCAAGAGGCTGCTTTACGGCGTATTTTGCTCTCACCGGCTCCTCTCCGCCCTAGGCGGCCGGGCCGGTGCCGCCCGCCAGCATTTTCCCGGCGTTGCCGCCGGTGATCTGCGCGCACTCCGCCGGGTCAAGCCCGCTTTCCGCAAGACCACACAGATAGCGTGACAGGGGCAGCAGCGGGAAATCGCTGCCCAGGAGCACCCGGTCGAGCACACCGCAGGCCCGGGCGGCGCGATAGACCGCCGGCGTATACAGATAGGGCGTGGCCGCCGTATCGTAATAGACATGGCGGTAAAGCCTGCGCTGCTCGGGCATCAGCTCGTAAAAAAACGCCCCGCCGCCCCAATGGGCAAAAATGACCGTGTTATCCGGGTGATGGGCCACAAAGGCATCGAGCTTCACGGGGGTGGTGGTTGTCTTGCCGGCGTAGTAATGCCCCACCGGCTCGTTGGAATGGACGATCAGTGGCAGGCGCCGTTCCCGGCAGAGGCCGGCCAGCCGCTCGGTGTCGGCGCACTCTTCCAGCCGCCAGCCCTGCCCGTCGGGATACAGTTCCCCCACGCCCCGCAGCCCGCCGGCAAGACAGCGGTCGATTTCCGCTTCCAGCCCCGGCTCGGCGGGCGACACCGACAGATAGCCGATGAGCCGATTGGGGAATCGGCGCACGGAATCCATCACATAATCGTTGGCCGCCCGGCAGAGCCCCGGGTCGCGAAAGGCGAAGCCGAACACGACCGCCCGGTCGAAACCGGCGGCGTCGAGCTGGGCTATCACATCCTCGGCGGTGGCGAAGTGATTCACCGGACTGTTGGATAACAGGTTGAAATACGGTTCCCGCTCGCCGATTTTCCGCCAGGAGCGGATGATGTCGGGCGGAGTCAGATGCACATGGGTGTCGATTTTCATGCCGGATTTCCCTCCCCGAAGCCGTACCGGCAAGCCGGCCGGTCATCGCCATCAGTATAACACAGTCGGCGGCGCGGCGCCATCCCGCTGCCCCGGCCTGCCTCCGGATGCGCAGGCTTTACAAATTCTCTCCGTCGTTTTATAATAATATGACTAAATTTGTGTCGGGAGATTGAAAAAATGGGACAGAAAAATCGGACTGAGTGCCGGCTATGATCCAACACGGAACGCATCATCCGGCCGACTGGGGCAAGACCGCTCTGCGGCGTCTGCCGGCCGTGCTGGCCATCGTCGCCGCGGCGGCCTTGATTGAAATATTTGTGTGTAATTTTCGCTTTTTCCTGCCGAAAATTTTCCACGCGCAGGCGGCGGATTTCCCGCTGGCCGACGTGACGGCGGGCTCCGGCGTTTCAGTGGAAAACGGCGCGCTTAAACTGAGTGGGAGCAGCGCCTCGGTCACGCTGTCAAACGTTTCCGCCCCGGTCTATTCCCTGCGCATCCTCACCCAGGGCGTCACCCGGTCGCTGACCGTCACCGCCGCCTACACCGACGATAATTTCACCGATCAGGAACAGGATGCCGGTCAGTGGGTCGTCATGCCCACCGTACGCGGATCGGACACCCTCCATTTTATCACCGACGGCAACTGCCGCACAATCCACCTGTCTTTCAGCAACATCGGACGGCAGACGATACGGATCGTGGGGCTGCGGCTCAACACGGAGCGGCTGATCTTCCGACGGAGCCGCTTTGCCGCGCTGGCGCTGCTGGGGCTGCTGCTGTATCTGCTGCATGTCGTCAAGCCCTGGCGCATCCGGTGGAATTTCCAGAATACACGGCATCGCGCGGCATTTTTCGCCGTCGCGGCGGTGTCAATCGCGTACACGGTGACGGTTTTCTGGGCCAGCAACAGCAACAATACCGGCGCGCTGCGGTTTCGCCTGACGATACCGGCAAATACAAACGACAGCTATCAGCAGCTGACCAATGCGTTTTATCACGGGCAGCTTTCCTTCACCGCCCAGCCGCCGGCCAGCCTGCGGGCGCTGCCTAACCCCTACGACGCTTCCATGCGCAGCCAGCGGTATCTGTGGGACAATATCTATTATAAGGGGAAGTATTATTCCTATTTCGGCATCGCGCCCGTGCTGACGCTTCTGCTGCCTTTCCGGCTGATAGCCGGCCGATTCATGCCCACGGCCGTGGCCGTGCTGATTTTTACGCTGGCGGCGGATATCTGCCTGATGGGGCTGTACGCAGGCCTTTTGCGCATGAACCGCCGGCCGATCAGCTTGCTTGCCTTCCTAAGCGGGGAAACCGTCGTGGGTTTTTCCCTGCTTGCATGGTCGGTGGCCCGGCCATATTTTTACGAGCTGGCCGAAACGGCAGGGCTTGCCTTTTTGCTGGGGGGGCTCTGGCTGCTTGCCGCGGCCAGGCCGGAGTCTCCGCCAGCCGGCTCTTCCCGTTCCACGGGGGTGTGGCTTGCAGCTGCTGGCCTGTGCCTGGGGCTGTCGGTGGCCTCCCGCCCGACCTTTATTTTTTACTTGCCTGTGGCGCTGCCGCTGCTATGGCCCTTGCTAGGCGCCACAGGAGCGAAACCGGACCGGGGTCGGCGAGTGCTCGCGCGGCTCATCTGCGTCGGCGCACCGCTGGGGGCGGTGGGCGTGATCGTGGCGGGTTACAATGCGCTGCGTTTCGGCTCGCCCTTTGATTTCGGCATCCGTTATCAGATCACCGTCAGCGATATCCGCTTCAACAAGCTGTCAAATTTCGTGCAGGTCATCAACGGGCTGTATCACTACTACCTGCAGCCGCTTTCGTTTGACCTGAATTTCCCGTTTTTCCATGTGGTGAGTAAGATTCCGTCGGCCGCGTATCAGTATTCATTTAATTATCCGGCAGCGGGCATTTTCAATTTCCCGGTGATGTGGGTGTTGCCGGCTGCCGTGCCGCTGCTGCGCCGACGGATGCAGGCCGGTTCCCCGCAAAAGCGGCTGACCGCTCTGCTGCTCATCACGAGCCTGATCGTTTCGTATATGGATATGGTACTGGCCGGCATCCAGATGCGTTACACCATGGATATTTATTTTACCTTCCTGCTCGCCGCCATGCTCCTGTGGCAGCAGGCAGTGAATGACTGCGAAACGCGAGGCCTTGGGGAAGCCGCCGGCAAGGTTTTCGCCGGTCTCTCGGCCATTTCCGCCGGAATTTCCTCCCTGATTTGCTTTGTGGGGGAAGAGTCGTTCGTATCCCGCTACAACCCGGCCGTTTATCAGTCGGTGCTGCGCGCGTTTGAATTTTGGCGGTGACGCATAGATATCGCCATGGTGCTACGGAGTGAATCCGCAACTCATTTCGTAGCACCCACAATAGGCACTTGCAGGCGTTTGTCTGTATCTGGCGGTCTTTCAGCCGGCAAAGCCGTGCTCCCACCTACCAAGTGATGGGGCCGTTGCCAAACGCGGGTCTATTCGTTTGGCAACGGCCCTATTTTTGTCCATTTGGGCGGAATCAGTCGGGCAGAATCAGTCGGCCAAAGGACTCCGGCCGGTGGAAATTCGGCGTAGGAAAGCGCACGGGCGACCAGCAGCCGTAATGGGGCGCCGCCGTATGGTCGCCGCACTTATAAAAATTGCCGAGCAGCCATCCCCCATGGAACGACATCGGCCCAAAAGCGGCTTGAAAAAGCTCCAGCGGGAGCGTAAGTTCCACGCCCCATCCGTCCCGGGGCCGCTCCCGCGCGTCCAGCGGGCGGCAGACGGGCCGGGTCAGGCCGGCCTTCGCCAGATAGACCCGGTCCCCTGCGCGCCCCACTTCGCACAGCAGCACGCCGAGAGAATTCATCTCAAAGTTGAAGTAGCCGTCGCCCGCAGGAGGTGCGACGAAAAATTCCAGGCAGCTGTCCTGATACACAGGGCTGTCGGGCTCCCGCCAGACGGCTCGGGGGGATTTTTCCACACACCCCATGCGCAGGCGGAGCGTCTCCGCCCCCACCCGGCAAAGACGCGCCCAAGCCGTGGGTCGGTAGCCGCCGGTATCCCACGGGTAACAGTCGATGGCCGCCGCCGGCACCGCGCTCCAATTCGGTTCCCCGTCGCAGGCCGTCAGGCGATATTCCCGCCGCACTTCATTTTTTTCCACTGTCATACCTCCCGCTGTCGAAAACAAAAATAGTGATCCCGAGCCATTTCAGTACTTCTTGTATAGACATGCTATGATTTGTCTGATAGTAAATTTCACAAGCTCAAATCCACCGGCTCGAAATCCGGTCGACCGGCTGCCAGACGCGGCGCCAGATTCACCCAGCCCGGGCAATGATCGAGTATGACCGAGTCGGTGGTGACGACGCAGTCGGCGGCGGCCAACCGCGCATCCGCATGGGTGCTGAGCTCCACTTCGACAGGAAAAGGGCTGCCCGCCGAAGCCTCGCGGATGCATCCGGCCAGCCGGCCGGAATTGGACACCGGCGCATCCAGCACCCAGATCAGCCGCCCCACCGGCCAGTCGGCCATGGCCTCCACTGCCAGACGCACGGCAGGGAGCGTGCAGGCAATCAGACGATAGCTGCCCCGTACGCCGGCCAGATCCCGCAGCGTACCGTCCATGCAGCGCAGCACCGTGGAACCGGAAAGAACAGTTTCCAGCGTGATGACGAGATTGAAGCCGTCGACCGCCAGCACACAGCCGCACGGCGGCACGGGCTGTTCCCGCCCCAAGCGGGCGTGCCGTACGGCTGTCGGGCAACTGGCCCGCGTCAGAGCCACCCGCTGCCTGGCTGAAAACTGGAACCGGTTGCCCACAAAATTCACCGACTGTTCCATACCATAACCCCGGTCGAGCAGCCAGACGATATCCCGCTGAGCCTGCCGCAGTCGGCTCACTTCACCGGCCGAAAACCAACGGGCATCCGACGGGTCAAAACCCCGCCGCACTTTTTCGGGCATGCAGGCGCCTCCCTTCGGCTAGGCACGGAAAAAAGATCACTGCATGGCCGTCAGCCCGCCATCCACCGCAAGGATCTGCCCGGTGATGAAACCGGCGGCTTCGCTCGCCAGGAAAACCGCTGCCGAGGCGATATCCTCACCCGTGCCAATCCGCCCAAGAGGGATGCGTTCCACCAGTTTCCGGTAAAACACCGGGTCATCCAGTTGGAACGAGTTGATGGGCGTGCGCACGAAAGTCGGGGCGATGGCGTTGCATGTGATACCGTATTTGGCCCATTCACAGGCAAGCTGCCGCGTATACATATTGACGGCACCTTTGCTGGCGCAATAGGCGATGTAATCCTGCCCTGTTCCAATCGTACCTTTTACTGAAGAAATATTGATAATCCTCCCAAAGTGTTGTGGAATCATCCGGCGGCCGATTTCCCGGCTGACCAAGTGGGTACCGCGGACATTGATATTCATCACTCGGTCGAAGCTGGCCGAATCATATTCCTCCGCCTTTTTGAGAATATTGATGCCTGCTGCGTTGACAAGGATGTCGACATGGCCCATTTCCCGTTCCAGCATTTCCGCCATGGTCAGGACACTTTTTTCGTCGGCAATGTCGACCGCCGCATCCCAATAGGCCGTGCCTGAGGCTGCCGCCACAGCACGAAATTCATCCGCCGTCTTATCCGGATGGCGGGACCCGACGGCCACGGCGGCCCCACTTGCCATAAACGCATGGACTATCGCTTTACCCAGCCCACCGTTGCCGCCAATGACCAATGCATTCTTTCCGTCCAGCCGAAATCGTCTGGTAAAATCCGTATGCATAATCTAACTTCCTTTAATTATATTATATTTTCCCCAATGGTTAGCTTGTGGCGCTGCCATAATCTGATACAGCCGCCGATATAGCAAAATCCCGCAAAGCCTTACACATACCGGCTTTGCGGGATATATCTATGGAGCTGATGACGCGATTCGAACGCGTGACCTCATCCTTACCAAGGATGTGCTCTGCCAACTGAGCTACATCAGCAAATGGCGACCCGAAGGGGGATCGAACCCCTGACCTCTAGCGTGACAGGCTAGCGTTCTAACCAGCTGAACTATCGGGCCGAATCGAATAAACAAATGGCAGGGGCAGTAGGAATCGAACCCACGGCACGCGGTTTTGGAGACCGCTGCTCTACCATGCTGAGCTATGCCCCTTTATTGCGGTGGTGGGCCTTCAGGGACTCGAACCCCGGACCAACCGGTTATGAGCCGGTGGCTCTAACCAACTGAGCTAAAGGCCCCTGTAATATATATCTGCCGGCAGTTTCCCGGCGCAGTATTCAATTGGCTCCCCAAGTTGGACTCGAACCAACGACCCTGCGGTTAACAGCCGCATGCTCTACCAACTGAGCTATTGAGGAATATAAAGTCCTTAGATGGCGTGTCGGATAAGGAAAGGCCACCGAGGTGA
>JAEWAE010000039.1 GCA_023391835.1 Bacillota bacterium | reverse complement strand
TCAAGACCGGCGTTCAGACAGTTCCGCCGGCGGATATTCCGGCGGTAGGGTGACCGGCGCTCGTATAACCGGCGATGCGGGTCATTTCCGGCCGGCGTTTTGGGTCAAAAAAATCCCGGCGTTGACATAAGCGCTATCTCGGTGACGAATATTACCCGGCGCTTATCGACCCGGACACATTTAAGGCTGCTGAAGCAGAACGTATCAGACGGGCAGAAAAACTCGGCCGAGTCCGAGAACCAAAAGCAAAAAAAGAGGTCGTCTATCCCACCGCCTTCCGCATCAGCGAAGGCACAGAACAGTTTGACGACCCATTCCAGCAGGCGGAATACGCCTACAGTCTGATAGAAACGGAGGTGAATGTTGATGGAGGTCAGTAAGAACGTAACCGTGATTCCGGCAAGGAAGCATACCCGAAAGAGCAAGGACGAAGAAAAACCGAAGCTCCGCGTTGCTGCCTACTGCCGCGTTTCCACAGACAGCGACGAGCAGGCGACCAGTTATGATGCGCAGATTGAACACTACACCGCTTACATTAATGGTCACCCAGACTGGGAATTGGCCGGCATCTATGCGGACGACGGTATATCAGGCACCAATACAAAAAAGCGTGAGGAATTCAACCGCATGATTGACGAGTGCATGGCCGGCAATATCGACATGGTAATCACGAAGTCCATCAGCCGGTTTGCCCGAAATACGCTGGACTGCTTGAAATACATCCGTCAACTCAAGGACAAGAACATTCCGGTATTTTTCGAGAAGGAAAATATCAACTCCATGGATTCCAAGGGTGAGGTTATGCTGACGATTATGGCATCGCTTGCCCAGCAGGAGAGCCAGTCTTTGAGCCAAAACGTCAAGCTGGGTCTGCAATACCGCTACCAGCAGGGCGAAATCCAGATAAATTGTGCCCGATTCCTCGGTTATACCAAGGATGAGAATAAGCATCTTGTAATAGTGCCGGAAGAAGCTGATGTCGTAAAACGCATTTACCGGGAATACCTTGAAGGAGCCAGCATGCTTAAAATTGCCCGCGGTCTGGAAGCGGACGGTATTCTGAACGGAGCCGGTAAGGAAAGATGGCATACCAGCAACGTGAACCAGATTTTGCGGAATGAGAAATACATCGGCGATGCACTTCTACAGAAGACATATACCGTTGACTTCCTTACAAAAAAGCGGGTAAAGAACAACGGTCTTGTTCCGCAATACTATGTGGAAAACAGCCATGAGGCGATCATCCCGCGTGAAATTTTCATGCAGGTACAGGAGGAGCTTATCCGCCGCCGAATCGTCCACACCAGCCCGAATGGGAAAAACAGAACCTTCAGCAGTAACCACTGTTTCGCTCAAATGATTATCTGCGGAAACTGCGGAGAGGTGTTCCGGCGGGTTCACTGGAACAATCGTGGTAAAAAATCTGTGGTCTGGCGGTGCGTCAGCCGCTTGGAAAACACTGGTCTGTTCTGCGATGCTCGAACTGTGCCGGAAAGCCAAATCGAACAGGTGCTGGTTACCGCTATCAACCAAGCTTTGTGCGACAAGAATACCTTCCTTGTCACCCTTCAGAACAACATCGAAACGGTCATAATCCATGAGAACGACCAGACACTGGCCACTATCGACAAGCGGCTCGAGGAACTTCAAATCGAGCTTTTGAAGCTGGCCAGTTCCAAAGACGACTACGAGGATGTCGCCGACGAGATTTACCGCCTGCGCGAGGAAAAGCAAAAAGTGCAGCTCGATAACGTCGGCCGGGATGAACTGAAAAAACGCATCACCGATATGGGCGACTTCCTGCAGAAACAGCCCACTGCCATTACGGAATACGACGAGCCGCTTGTCCGCCGGCTGATTGAAAAAGTCACCATCTACGAGGATAAATTCACTGTGGAATTCAAATCTGGCGTAACGGTTGATGTTGAGGAATAATCACATTAAGCATGACACCCTCCTGACCTTGATTGTCAGGAGGGTGTTTTTAACTTATAACAACTATGTACTTTTCGGTAAGCTCTTGTAAGCTCTCGTCTATCTCGTTATAAACAACATTCAACTCTTCACAAATTACGCCTCTAACATACGCGTCACGGAGTTCTGGTTTTTCTAATAAGCACCATTTTAATTGTTTGTATGAATACTTTGCAAAAGCAATCCACTGAGGATAGTTTATAGCCATCGGATTCCTTGTAAAATAGATTTTTCCTGTATTTACGGCTGTTGCTGCCGAATGTCCAATAAACAACATCGTATTGAGCTTCGGATGCTTTTCTCTATTGAGAGAGAATGGGATGGATTCCTTTACAGAATGACCTTCCTTAATTCGCTTGAATGCATATCCAATTCTTACAATTACCTCAATTAACATAGTTGGTATCGACATTGAGCAGAAATGTATGAAATCATACCCTTGATAATACATTCCCTGTACAATTTCAGCGATAGTCTGTTCCGCTTCACCTATGCTCCCAAATTGAAGCAAATTAAATAAGCTCATCAACGGTGCTGGCAACCCCATCGATGTCGTAATATCTGATTTGAGATGGATTATTTGCTTTGCTATGGCTGCAAAAATATCACTTTCTTTTCTATCTGCATAATTCTCCATTACCTGAGATAAAATTTTGCCGGTTTTATCGATGGTAGTCATTCTGCCTGTCATAATATCGAATACACCAAATATTAGACCTAATAATGGGTCATGGCCAAGTGCCAAAAGTCTATGATAGTATGCTGATAGACCATTTACATACTCTGTGGTATTTCTGTTATCCTGAGCATCATACGGAACCTTGCTAGCCTTTGAATTCGCGAGCTTGTCCATTTCCTCTTCAGGGAACTTCTTGTCAAACCACTGACGCACATAATCCGACAAAGGGCCTGCTTTAAGTCCATCCGGAGTTTTCTGAGGAATTCCTACCAGTAAGATATCAACGGCTGCTCCCAATAAGCCAGCCGCAACGCTGATGGTTACATCAAACTTATCAAGTCTATGTACAGCATTGAATTCTTCATTCAGTAGCTTTATGGCTTGCTCATTTACTTGCAATTCTTCCTCAGTAAACAGCGGCCCCAGTTCAGTACTATTTCCAACAGCTTGTTCTGCTTCTATACATAACTCTTCCCAAGTAGGAATAATAATAGTTTTTTTCGTCTGTATCGAAGATACCGTGGGAATGTCTGTCAAAGAATGTCCAAGAGATTTCAGTAGCAATTCACTCTCCGATATACGTTCATCTACTCTGGACATATCCGGGCGTTTAATATTCTTCAGTTCTTGAGCCTGATAATTTAGAACATTATTAAATTGTTGTTCGCATTCAGAATACTTGAACTTACTCACGCGGCTTCACCTAAATCTTTCTTCAAATCTTTGATAGCCTGTGTTAACAGAATATTGAGACTTTGGAGATAATCCAAACGCTCCTTATCGGCATCAGCCTCATCTTTCATAGCCTGAATAATTGCTTGATGCTTTTTTAGAGCTTCCTTATATAAACGCTCTTTTTCTTGTCTGAGTTGCTTATGTTTTAAGTGAGCCGCGAGTCCTACTCCACCAGCAGCCAATCCAGCAACGGGCAAAGCTAAAACAAATATACCTGCAACAGATGCTGAAACTGCTCCACCTAAAAGAGTAGAGGCCCAACCTCCAGCTGCTGCTAAGCCACTCATTATGCCTGCACCACTGAGACCAACCGTTCCTAATCCATATAATAAAGCAAAGGAACCAACGCTACCTATTCCAGCTCCTAATGCACCTGCTAGTACCTCCGGAATAGCGCTTTCTTTAATTGTTCTTGTTTTATCACTAACTGCGGCTGCTGCTTCATTTACAACATTTACAACTTGCTGAAGTGACTCAACACTTTGAAAAACCATGTTTTTTTTCTTTTTTATATAATCTCCCATAGTAAATCATCCTCATTATTATATTTAGTGACAGTGTCTCTCTAACAGCTTGGACGCATCAGTTCTCCGAGCAATTCGACTATATTTACAGACCGATGCCTCGAAACTTGAAATAGCTGTTTTCTTCAGTTTCAAGTTAAAAACTCTGTTACCGCCGATTTATTTCTCTTTGTTTTCTTTGCCTTTTTTCAATAATTTGTTAAGCCATGTACCTGCAACGGCCCCGCCAATTGCACCTCCAATAATACCAAGAGGGCCAAGTGCGAGACCGGCGACGCCAAGCATCGCAGTTGATGCAGGAATGCCGGTGAGCAGACCACCGAAGATTGAAGCCAATGTTGCGCCAGTCACTCCACCTGCTGCGGAAATAGAAACCGTATTTATCGCTTCTTTGACCTTCGCATAATCCTCTTCATTCAACTCATCACCCTTGTCCACCAAAATCGTGATAACCTGTGGGAGCACGGTGTTTTCTTTGTTTGTCTCGATTTCGTGATCAAGAATGGTACGTATGGCTATATATTGCGTAAGGTTCATAGGGGATTTCCCGGTTTCCAGATTGGATATCGTTTGCTTTGTAACCCCGATCTTGTCAGCAAGCTGCTCGGCAGTCCATCCCGCTATTTTCCTTATGGCCGCGAGGTTCTGTTGAAGAAGCAGTACTTGAGAATCCTTGTTTTCAGTATTCCGTGGCATAATATCCCTCCTTGTAAGTAAATAATATCAAATCGTTATATGCTTGTCAAGTATTTTATACTTAAAATAAAATATTATACAGTGTTCAAATAAAAAAATGCGGTAAAATAAAAAGGCCCACGGGAGCGGAGTGGTTACCGCAGCCGTAGGCACTTAAACACATATTAAAATAGTCGTATTGATTTTTAATGTAATAATTTCAAAAAAATATCTAACCTGACCATACAACCCCGGCAAATTAAAAAAACATCTAAATCGACCACACGCAAACCCATGACATCTAACCTGACCACACGCCAAACTATGACATCTAAATCGCTCTGTCACGCCTAAAATCATGCCTTCGGACTTGTTCCCACGAAGCGATATTTACACAATTTTAGTACATCAGATTTTTGTTTTCAAACCCCGAAAAGCCCTTATTTACTGGACTTTTTACACACTCGCTACTTTACCCGCGACATCAATGCTACGCACTCAACATGCGGTGTGCGGGGGAACATGTCAAAGGGCCGCACGCGGCGGCAGGCATATCCCCGTGCGGTAAAAAGTGCCAGATCGCGTGCGAGAGTCGCCGGGTCGCAGGAGACATACACCACGCGCGCGGGGGCCATCCGGCACACGGCGTCCAACGTCGGAGCGGAAAGGCCCTTGCGAGGCGGGTCGACCACCACCACATCCGGCTTCTCGCCGGCGTCGGCCATCCGCGCCGCCGCCGTCTGGGCGTCTTCGCAGAAAAACGCCGCGTTTTCAATGCCGTTGAGGGCCGCATTGCGGCGGGCGTCCTCCACCGCCTGAGGGACGATTTCCACCCCCGTCAGGCGGGCGGCCCGGCCGGCCAGTGTCAGACCGATGGTGCCGGCGCCGCAGTAAAGGTCGAGCACGTGCTCCCGACCGGTCAGTCCGGCCATTTCCGCCACGGCGCGATACAGTTGCTCGGTCTGGTCATGATTGACCTGATAAAACGCCAGCGGCGAAATCTCGAACCGCAGGCCGCAGAGAATGTCGGTGAGCCGCCCGGGGCCCGCCAGTGTGACGCACTCATCCCCCAGGATGACGTTGGTGGCGGCAGGGTTGCGGTTGAGCAGCACGCTTTCCGCCCCGGCCTCGCGCATCAGCCGCACCAGCAGCTCCGGCTGGGGCACCGGCAAACGGGTCACCACCACACAGGCCATCTGTTGCCCCGTCGCCTGCGCCGTGCGCAGATACAGATGCCGAAGCTGCCCTTTGCCGGTCTTTTCGTCATATATCTCAATGCCGGAAAGCTCCGCCCACCGGCGGCATGCGGCCACCAGCCCGGCAAAGCCGGGTGTCTGGAGCCGGCAATCGGCGCATTCCACGATGCGGTGGCTGTGCCGGGCGTAAAAGCCCAACCGCAGCCTGCCGTCTTCCATTCCCGCAGGGATTTGGGCCTTGTTGCGGTAGCCGTCCACCCGGGGCGAGGGCACGGTCGGTTCCGGCTCGACGGCAAGGCCGCCGATCTTGCGCAGATTATCCTGCACCCGCAGGCGTTTGAGCTCCAGCTCTTCCGCATAGGCGATGTGGCGCCAGGTGCAGCCCCCGCACCGGTCAAAAACCGGGCAGTCCGGCCCCACGCGGCAGGGGGACGGCCGCAGCAATTCCTGCAGACGGCCCACCGCGTAGCTTTTTTTGACGTGGATCAGCCGCACCCGCGCCAGATCCCCCCGAGCTGTGCGCGGCACAAAAACGGCCATGCCCCCGGCATGGCCGACTCCGTCGCCGTCGTGTGTCACGCCGGTAATTTCCAAATCCACATCCTGATTTTTCTGAAACGGCATAAACTGCCTCCTCCGGGCACCGTCAGACCCGGCGCGTACGGGCCCTCCGGCGGATGATCACCAGCATGACCATGACGGCCGCTACGCCGGAAGCTGTGAGCACCATTTCCCACCGCGTCCAGTCCGGCGTACTGCGGTGCCCGGTCCGATCGACAGCCGCCTGCACGGTGCTTTCGGCCCTCTGCACGGCGGGAGTGGTTTTTTCGGGGACGATCTGCTTCTGGGTGAAGGCATAGTCGAGCAGTGTCTTCGAGTCGGTCATCACCGCCACGCCGTCGCTGCTTTTCATCACGACACAGACGACGGTACGGCTGTCGCGTTTAGCCACGGTGACCAGTGTATAACCCGACATCACCGTCCAGCCTGATTTGGCCGCGATGATGTCGGAATAGTAATATTTCGAATCATGCCGGAGCATTTTGACCAATGTGGTGAAGGCTTCCGGCTTGGTACGCAAGTTGGTGGCGGGGAGCGTGTAATGCTCGGCGCCGAAATATTTGAGCTCATCCGTTTTGACCGCTTGGGCGGCAATGAGCGCCATATCGTGGGCGCTGGTTTTATTGTTCACATCCGGCAGACCGTTAGGATTGGAAAAGCTTGTGTCCGTCCCGCCCAATTCCTTAGCCCGGGCGTTCATCAGAGCGACGAAATTGTCGACCGAGCCGCCGATTTGCTCGGCAAGAGCCTGGGCACTGTCGTTGGCGGAAGCGAGGAACATGGTGTAAAGGAGCTGCTCCTCCGTCAGCTGCTCGCCGGGCTGGAGCGCAATGTTTGTGTAGTCACGGGACTGGCTTTTGCCGATATCCGGCTGGATGGTCACCGCGTCACCCGGCTTGCCGCGTTCCACTGTCAGCAGCCCGGTCATGATCTTGGTGATGCTGGCCGGGTACATCTGCTGGTGCATGTTTTTTTGATAATAGATCTGGCCGGTGTCGGCATCCATGGCGACGGCGGTCTCGGCCGTCACCTGAGGCTCCGACTGAGACGACGGCGCCGCGGCCGAAGAAACGTCGGCCCCCCGCACGCGGGTGACAGGCGCCCCGACGCAGACGGCTACGGCCATCGCCGCGGCGCAGGCCAGAAAGCGGCGCGCATATATTTCAAATCTATGTAATTGCATGATCCGTCCGTTTCCCGCCGGCAAGCCAGCGGACCTCCGATGGATTTTCCCGGCATGAACCGCCGGCAATCGGGTCTACGGATATCCATTGTAGTATAAAACACGGCCGGATTCAATATTTTGTGAAAAAAAGCGACCGGATGGGCGACATTTTCTGTCGCTCAACCGGCTCGGGTGAGCACATGCACGGAAAATTCCGCCGGCGTTTCCAACTTGCTCACGCCCTCCAGCCGGCGGATGCCATCGGCCGGGGTATGCCAGAAATAAGGTGTCATGGCGAAAAGATCGCGGACTGCCTGGGCGCCCGTGAGATGGACCGTCCTCCCGACGCGGACAATGTCCGTTTGACGCATGCCAGGAATGGAAAATTGGGCTTCTTCATTCTCATAGGGCCGGTCATAAAGCACTTCCTTGAGGCCGAATAAGTGCCGCGGCCCCGGGGCCGCCACAATCAGGCACCCGCCCGGACGCAGAACCCGGGCGAATTCCGCGCCGGCCACCGGCGCGAACACGCTCAGCACCATATCGGCGCAGCCATCCCTCACCGGCAGGTCGAATATGCCCGCCACCGCGAAACAAGCTCCGCTTTTGCGCCGGGCGGCCAGACGCACCGCCGTGCGGGAAAGATCAAACCCCACGGCGGCGGGTCCCCGCCCCGGCCGGCACAGACGGCCGAACACGCCGGCAGTATAGTACCCTTCCCCGCAGCCGGTGTCGAAAAATGCAGGGTGTTCCCGGCCGCCGGTGAATTTTTCGGCCAGGTCGGCCAGCGTATCCCGCAGGCAGGCGTAATACCCACCTTCCAGAAACCGGCGGCGCGCCGCGACCATTTCCCGCCCGTCGCCGGTTTCGGCCTTCGCGTTTTGCAGCAGATTCACGTATCCTTCCGCCGACAGGTCGAAGCTGTGGCCCCGCTCACAGCGGAGAGTCCTCCCCTGCTGCGAAACGGGGCCGCCGCAGACCGGGCACCGGCACAGATCCCACCCCGTCATTGGGGGTCCACCACCAGCACCTTGGGTACGGTGCCCTGCTTCTGCTCGTCGAGCCACTGACGGGAAACCGTCAGCACTCCGCCGGTGATTTCTTTATGGCTGTCGGTCAGGCGCAGGAACTTGTCCGCTTTTTCAAGCCCGATAGTCAGCAGACGGGTGCGGTAATGCATGGGGATGACGACCGTCGGGTGCAGCAGCTCGACGGTTTCCGCCGCATCCTCCACACGGAAGGTAAAGACCTCGCCCACGGGCAGGAAGAGGATGTCGGGCCTGCCGATGGCCGCCAGCTGCTCCCGGTCGGGCACGTGGCCCAGATCCCCGGCATGACAGAGGGTCATGCCATCCACGGTAAAACAGAAGATGACGTTGCGCCCGCGTTTAGCGCCCCCCCCGGCCGCCCGCGCGGCCCCCCCCCCACGTCGTCGTGAAAGCTGTCAATGCCCCGGATGCGCACCCCGTGGCTCTCATACTCGCCTGCCTCGCGATACAGGGCGTAATTGCCCTCGATGGCGCCCAGATTGTTGTGGTCGAAATGATCGTGGCTGATGGTGACGATCTCTGCGGAAAGCTTCTGGGTCTTATACCCGATCCCGGAACTGTAGGGGTCGGTCACGATGCGGGTCCCCTCATCAGTGGTGAAACGGAAGCAAGATTGGCCAAAAAATCGGATCTCCATGACAACCTCCTGGATGATACTGCCGGCCGGGCCGGGTACAAACTTGTTATATTATACCAGATTTCACGTTTGAAATCAACGCCGCCCGCGTCAGCCCATACGGCGGGTGCCCGGGGGAAAATTCCCGCCCGGGCACCCGGTGGCACGGATTCATTTGTGCATCCATTCGGCAAAAGGGTCTGCCGTCTTGGCGGAGACTCCGGATTTACCGGTGTGGGCCAGATTCCAGTTGAGGAGCATGCGGTTCTGTTCTAAAATGCTCTGCGGGTCGTCCGGTGCGGGCTCGGGCTTGAAGGGCCGCCCGGCCACCGGATTGTCGCACGTTTCTCCGTTGGCGGGCTCGGCTTTCGCCGCAGGCTCCGGCTTGCCCGGCATGTTCGCGGCATTCGGCGCCGGGCCGGCAGCGACAGGAGCCGTATTCGCCGTGATGCCGCCCGCAGAGGCCGGATGGGGCACGGCCATACCGGCGGTCTGCCGGTTGGGAGCGGGCATCGGAGCAGCATTCGACGCCGGCTGCATCGGCATTGGGCTGCCTGCATTGACGATGCGGATGAGGTCGGCAATATCCGGCATCAGCGGCACGCCCGGCTTGGCGGCCGACTGGGGGCGGGCGGGAGCGGGCATGCGGGGGGCTCCCCCACCGTTTGCAGAGGGCATGGATGGGTGGCTTGCTGTGGGAGCCTTCGCCATCGGAGCATTCGCCACCGGAGCGTTTGCTATGGGAGTGTTCGCCATCGGAGCGTTTGCCATCGGAGCATTCGCCATCGGAGCATTCGCCATCGGAGCGTTATCCATGGGAGCGTTGCCCGTCGGAGCATTCGCCATCGGGGCATTCACTCCGGCCGGGGCCTGGCGCAGGCACCAGCCCAGATTATCGCCCGCTGCGGGAGCACCGCTCCCCACCCGCTCGGCCTGTGGCAAAGTGGCCGGGTTCGGCAGCAGCGTCTGCTGGCCGGGCTGCCAATCGGCAGGCGTGGGGTTGCCCGTGCTGTCGGTGGTCTGCAGGGCAGCCATCAGGCGATAGATTTCCTCCACGCTGCGCCCGGTGGTCATGGGGTAAAACTGGATCGCCCGTACCATCCCCTTGGGGTCGACGACAAACACGCTGCGGACGGCCTGCGTACCCGACACGCTCGGCATAAGCATGCCGTACCGGCGGGCAATTTCCCCCTGATGATCGGCCACGATGGGGAAATCAATGCGCGGGCGGGCGACCCCGTTCCACTCGGTGCCGCCAATAGCCCGGATCCACGCGATGTGGGACGGATTAGAGTCGGTGGAAAGGCCGAGCAGCGCGGCATTACGCGCGGTAAAACGATCTTTCATCCGAGCCATGGCCATCATTTCCGTAGTGCAGACGGGTGTGAAATCGCCCGGATGGCTGAAAAAGACGACCCAGCGCCCCTTGTAATCGGCCGGAAAACGCACGGGTCCCATGGAAGTTTCCGCCTGGAACTCGGGCGCCTTTTCCCCGATGAGAGGCATCCTGAATTGATCCATACTGCCATAGCCTCCTGTATGTAAGGTTCCTTACCAGTGTATGAGGCAGCCGGCAGATTGTCATAGAAAAGCGGCAAAAATCGCCCGGGCGGCGGCGGGACGGGCATTTTTCCAGGGCAAAAGCAAAAAAGCCCGGGGATTATTCCGGGCGGAAGATATCATCCATCAGACGGCGGATCTCGTGGGCACGCCGGTCGGTTTCGGCTTCGTCAAGGTGCCAGACACCGTTTTCCCGCCGGAGCACATCGCCGGGGCGGGCCTGCGGTGGCAGCTGTGCGCGGGGGAAGTCATGAATTTTGCCGTCCTCCCCCTCGAGCACCGCATACGCGCCCTCAAACCGGTCGACCACATAGGTTTCCAAATCCGTGCGCCTCCTTAGCGCCGCGCGCTATTTTTCGGTGTGATAGGTGACTTTTGTACCGTCGGTCTGCACCACGATGGTGCCGTGCTGGTCGGTGCGCAGGACGGGGATGCCCGCCTGCTGCAGCTTCCGGATAGTGGAGGTGCTGGGCAGGCCGTACTTGTTGTCTTTGCCCACGCTGATCAGCGCCAACTGGGGATTCACCGCCTTGAGGAACGCGTCGGAAGTGGCCGTTTTGCTGCCGTGGTGGCTGACCTTGAGCACATCCGCATGCAGGTCGTAGCCCTTGGCGAGCATATCTTTTTCCGACTGCTGGGCGGCGTCGCCCGTAAACAGAAACGACCGGCTGTGATAGGTAAGCCGGAGCACGACGGACATGTCGTTGGTATCGGAATATTCCTTGTTGGGCGCAAGCACGGTGAAAGATGCCCCGCCCAGCGTATAGGTCTGGCCCGGCGCGGCGCGGGTGGCCGTGAGGCCCTGCTTTTTCATCGTGAGCAGTAAATTTTTAAACGCGTCGGTGTTGGCCGTAGCGTCGGACATCAGCACCTTGCCGACGGTGAAATTCGACAGCACGCCGGGCAGACCGCCCACATGGTCCTCATCCGGATGGGTAGGAACCACATAGTCGAGCTTGCGGATGCCAAGGGATTTGAGATAGCTGACCGTCTTGCCGTTGGCGCTGCCCGGCCCGCCGTCGATGACCATGGAGCTGCCCTCGCACCAGACAAAAAGGCTGTCGCCCTGCCCCACGTCGATGACGTGGACCGAAAGGCCGGAAAGGGCCGGCGCAGCGGAAGTCTGGGAATAGAGCACGCCCCCGGTGGCGCGGTTGACCTGGGCCGCCGGGCGCTCGATGAAGCTGGGCAGCATGCCCTTGCCTGCCAGATTGGCAAACAGGATAAAGACGGTGCCGAGGATGGCCACCAGAGTGGCCGGCATGTATTTTTTGCGTGGTCGGGGCATGAATTTCCTCCGTTTCCTGCGTGGTTATGATGGGTGCGCACAGCCGCCGCGGGCACGGCCGGTCAGGCGAAAGGCTGCCCCTTTTCATCCAGCAGCGCGGTGCGGGTCACCTGATCGAAATCCGGCTGAAGGGAGGCGTACTTTGCCATCACGTCGATGAGACAGGCGGGGTTTATATTTTCCTGCGGCGAGGCGGGCAGCACCGCGCGCACCGTCACAAGACCGTCGGCCGCCTGCCACTCAGCTGCCCGCCAATGGGCGGCCACGTCGATGATGCGGGTGCCACGCTTGGCTTTTTTTTCGTAAAGCAGCTCTTTATGGGTGCAAAGCTCCGCCATGGCCTGCCGGAGCGAGTCGGCGGGGCGGCCGTCGAATTCCAGTTCCATACGGTAGGAGGCGGCGGCCACAGCGCTCAGCGGCAGCACGGGCGGCGCGACCCGCAGGATTTCGATGCCCTCGGGCATCTGGTCCGCCAGCCGGCGGGCGACTTCGTCATCCGCCATTTCCGCATCCAGGCGGATATCCATGATCTCGCCGTCGCTCTCATAAAAAAGCGAGAGCGCCTGGGCAAAAACGATGTGAGGATGGGGGTTGAAGCCCTGGGTATACCACACCGGCACGTCGGCGCGGCGGAAGGCGCGGGCCATGCAGCGGTTGAGGTCGAGGTGGGAAATATACTTCGACCGTCCGTGTTTGGTGAAAAAGATCCTCACTGTGCGCACAGCGGGCACCCCCCTTCCATGCGAGCGGCACCGCAGCCGTTGCAGCCCTGCCGGCAGTTGAGAGACACTTCGCCCCGCCGCGCCTTCTGGTATTCCCGCCAAAGGAACGGCCGGGTAACGCCGTAGTCGATATGATCCCACGGCAGCACCTCGGTCTCGCCCCGGCGGCGGTTGGCGTAAAAGGCCGGATCGACGCCGGTGTGCGCAAAGGCCTGCATCCAGGTGTCAAAAGAGAAGGTCTCGTTCCAGCTGTCGAGCCGACAGCCGAGGCGGAACGCCTCTTCCAGCACGTCGGCCAGCCGCCGGTCGCCCCGGGCGAGCACCGCCTCGAGAAAACTGCGGTCGGCCTCGTGATAACTCAGTTGGATCTTGCGGCTGCCAATGTGGGCAAGCAGCAGCTTCTGCTTGCGGTCGATTTCGGCGACGGTGTCCTGCGGCTCCCACTGGAAAGGCGTCATGGGCTTTGGCACGAAGGTGGAGACTCCCACGTTCACCGTCACCCCCCGGCCCTTCTGCCGTTCCGGCATGTGGTAATAGAGATCGACCACTTTTTGCGAAAGCTCCGCGATGCCCGCGATATCCTCGTCAGTCTCAGTGGGCAGGCCGAGCATGAAATAGAGCTTGACGTTGGTGCGCCCGCCGGCGAAGGCCACGCGGCAGGTCTCGAGGATATCCTCTTCCTGTATATTCTTATTGATGACGTCCCGCAGGCGCTGGGTGCCCGCCTCGGCGGCGAAGGTCAGGCCGCTTTTGCGCACGGAGCTGATTTTTTGCATGAGCTGGCGGGAAAAATTATCCGCCCGCAGGGAGGGCAGCGAGATGCCCACACGCTCCTTTTCCGTCCAGGTGAGCATGTCGTCGAGCAGCGGCCCAAGGCCGGAGTAGTCGCTGGTGGAAAGCGACGACACCGTCACCTCGTCGTAACCGGTGGCGTCGCAGAGCGCCCGGGCCTGCCGGTCGAGCACCTCGGGGCTTTTTTCGCGGATGGGGCGGTAGGTAAAGCCCGCCTGACAGAAGCGGCAGCCCCGGATGCAGCCGCGGAAAGCTTCGACCACCGCCCGGTCGTGAACAATGTCGATAAACGGCAGCACGAAATTGCCCGGGAAATACATGGAATCGAGATCATGGATCACATGTTTTTTGATCCGGGCGGGCGCCTCGGGCACCAGCGGACGCACTTCCTCCAGCGTGCCGTCGGGGCGGTAGCTCACCGCATAGAGCGACGGCACATAGATGCCCGGCAGCGTCGCCGCCTGCCGCAGGAAGGCCTGGCGGCTCTCGCCGCGGGCGCGGCAAGACTTGTAAAGTTCCACAACTTTACACATAATTTCTTCGCCGTCGCCCAAGCAGAAAAGATCGGCGAAGGCTGCTACGGGCTCCGGATTGCAGACGCAGGGCCCGCCGCAGATGACAATGGGATCATCCTCCGCCCGGGCGGCGGTGCGCAGCGGCACACCGGCCAGATCGAGCATGTCCAGCATGCCGGTATAGCTCATCTCATACATCAGCGAAAAGCCGATGAAATCAAAATGCCGGATGGAGTCGCCGCTTTCCAGCCCGTAAAGGGGGATATGGCGGGTACGCATCTGCTCCTCAAAATCCACCCACGGCTGAAAGACCCGCTCGCACCAGACGTCGGGCATTTGGTTGAGCATGCCGTACAGAATCTTCATGCCCAGGTGGGACATGCCCACCTCGTAAATATCGGGGAAACACATGGCGAACCGCACGGCCACGGCCGATTTATCCTTATGGATGCTCCCCGGCTCGCCGCCGGTGTAGCGCCCCGGCTTCTGCACCAGACGCAGAGCCTTTTCCAGTTCCTTATGCAATAAACGTCCCTCCGGAATACCGGCGGCTTTGTGGAAAGCACCGGCCATATTGTGTATATCATACCCTAAACGGCCGCCGTTTTCAACCGGGGCATTTCTCAGCGAATGGTCATGAGGCGCCCCTGAAGCACAATGGTGACGACAAGATACACTGCCGCCAGCAGAAGGGAAAAATTGCACCCGGTGCGGATAAGCAGCTCCACACCCGCCCAGACAAGCGGCACCGCCAGCACAAGCGACACGCCATGCACGACCCGGCGGGCCGTCTGGGGCGCCAGACGCAGGCAAAGCAGCGATTCCAGCGCGCGGCCGCCGTCCAGCGGCGCGACCGGCAGGATATTGAAAGCGGCGATGAGCAGATTCATCAGGATAAACACTTCCGCCCGCGGCCGGGCCGCCGCCACCGCGCACAGAGGCAGTGTCAGCACGCACAGCAGCAGATTGGCGGCGCAGCCGGCGAGGGCCACCGCAATTTCCTGCCGGTAGGAAATGCGCTCGTTGTGCCGCAGGCGGATGTCGACGCCGAAGGCCCGGAAGGCCACCTCATCCACCGGCACGCGGCACAGCAGCAGCTCCGTGAAATGCCCCGCCTCATGAAACGCCGCGCACAGCAGCGCCAGCATCGCCGCACCGGAAGTATCCAGCACCAGGATACAGGCGACGAGCACCGCAAAATAGACGCTGATGCGCACCCGGAACACGGGGGGCCGCGCGCCCATTCAGACCGCCCCGCCCGCCGTGCGGACGTTTGTCACGCCCGGCAGCCGGGCGGAGGCCGCTGTAGAAGAGGCCGACGCCGTCTTGGAGGCCGTCTGCGAGCCGCCGGAAGCAGCAGAAGACGCGGCACTCTTGCCGGATGCGGTCGAGCCGCCCCCGGCAGCGGTCGCCGCCGAAGCGGACCCCGTCGAAGCGGATACCGTCGATGAGCCGGATGCTGCGGAGCTGCCGGACCCCGCCGAAGCGGATGCCGTCGAGCTGCCCGTCCCCGACGCCGCGCTCTGGAATACTTCCTTCACATCCGGGAAGTAAGCTTTGAGTGCACGAAAGACCGTCTGGAGCTGACCGCCGGCATCCCGGTTGCCCAGCGCCTGCGAAACCGCGGACTGCACCTTGGTCAGCGTGCCGCCGCCCATCATACGCACCCCCACGGCCGCCAGGATGCACAGCATGCACACCACGACCTGAAACCCCGTAAAGCCAAGCCGGGGGGACCGGGGCTCCTCCCTTTCCCGCAGGTGCGGGTCGTGCAGGTTGGTGCGCCTGCGCGGCGTTTCGTCTGGCATGGCAATCCCGTCCTTTCCCGTCCCGCGGCCTGCGGGACACCCTGTCTGATTATATGCGGGGTTGTACCGGGAAAATACCCGTTTGTCAGAAGGCGCCGGGCACGGGAAGCTTTCCGGAAAGTCCGCTTGAAGCGTTCCCGTGGCTCTGGTATAATAGAAAGAAACCGGAGAGCCGCCGAGAGCCGAAATCTCCGGATCTATTTATGACAAGTCAAATGCCTTTACACCTATAAATAGGCTGCCGGGAGCCGCTTGCGGCACCTGGCGGCCGGCAAACGGAAAGGATGCACCCGATGAAACCAATCGAAGTGATGCTGATTTTCGGTACGCGGCCGGAAGCCATCAAGATGGCGCCGCTGGCCCGGGAACTGTCTGCCCGACCGGATTTTCACGTAAAGATATGCGTCACGGCCCAGCATCGGCAGATGCTGGATCAGGTGTTGAATATTTTTCACATCCGACCGGACTATGACCTGGATATCATGAAAAAATCCCAGACGCTGGGGTATATCACCACCGCCGTGGTCAACGGTGTGGAAGAGACGCTGACGCGCGACCGCCCTGACATCGCCCTGGTGCACGGGGACACCACCACTTCCTTTGCCGCCGCGCTGGCCGCGTTTTACCGGCAGGTGCCCGTGGGGCACGTGGAAGCCGGGCTGCGAAGCTACGACCGCTACTCCCCTTTCCCCGAGGAAATGAACCGCCGCCTGACCAGCGACCTGGCGACGCTGCACTTCGCACCCACCCCGCAAAACCGCCGGAACCTCGCACAGGAAAACGTGACGAAAAACGTCTTTGTCACCGGCAACACGGTTATCGACGCGCTGCACCTGACCGTGCGGCCGGATTACCGTTTCCAGAATGAGACCGTCCGTGCCCTGTCGGATTTTGACGGTCGGCTGATTTTGATGACCGCACACCGGCGGGAAAACCTGGGCGAGCCGCTGCGCAATATCTGCCGGGCCGTGCGCCGCATGGCACTGGCCCACCCCGACTGCCGCGTCGTCTACCCCGTCCACCCCAACCCCGCCGTGCAGCAGACCGCGCAGGAGATACTGGGCAATGTGGAAAACGTCCGGCTCTGCGAGCCGCTGGACGCGGAGGATATGCACAACCTCATGAGCCGGGCCTATCTGGTGCTCACCGACAGCGGCGGCCTGCAGGAAGAAGCTCCTGCGCTTGGCAAGCCGGTGCTGGTGCTGCGCCGTGAGACTGAGCGCCCCGAAGCGGTGGAGGCCGGCACGGTGCGCATGGCCGGCGTGGAGGAAGACACTATATTCGGTCTGACTGAGAGTCTGCTCACCGACCGGGCGGCCTATGACCGCATGGCCCACGCGGTCAATCCTTATGGCGACGGTCACGCCTGCCGACGCATTGCCGAAGCCCTGCTCTGGTATTTCGGCCGGGGCGAGCGCCCACAGGATTTTGCCGGCAGCCACTGACGCCTCCCGGGCTGCAAAAAAGCGCCCTCCCCATTGATGGGGAGGGCGCTTTTTGCGGCCTCTGCTTCCGCTCAGCGCGGAGCCGAAGGCGGCCCCAGATGAAGCATCTTGCGGATTTTATAGACATAGAGTACGATCAGCCGGGAAAGAGCGTAATCGTAGAGGAAAAAGACGACGTTAACCGCAATCAGCACCAGCACCGCTCCATAGCGCGCCACTAACCCGGGCGCTCCGAAAAGCTTCACCGTGGCAAAATAGACGGCGGCCGCACAGGCGTTGCACACCGCCAGCTTGACCGCCCACTGTGCGGGCCGGAGCGGGATGCGTTCCACATAATTTTTGACGATGGGATACAGCCCGAAAAATAAGATGTAGTAGAGCGCCGCGCCGTTTTCAAACGCCACGAGCAGCGACAGCAGGCTCACTGCCACATAAATCACCAGCGCCCAGCCGGCGCCCATTTCCATCACGGCAAAAATCAGCAGCACACCGGCAATACCGGGCAGCGCCATCTCAGAAAACGGCACGGCACGCGTCAGCAGCATCAGCAGCAGCGACACCGCCGCCAACATGCCGCCGAAAGCCACCTGAGTGGCCTTACCCGACCGGGCTGCCTGACTCGAGTGTATCGAGTGATCCGATTTCACTGTGCTCCCTGCTTTCCGCCCGGTCAACATCCGGCGCCGCCGCCGCAACCGTTGCACAGGCAATCGGCGCACAGCAGCCCGCTGCAGACGTCGCACCCGCTGCACTGACCCGGCTGGCCGCCGTTATAGCCGCCAAAACCGCCGTATCCGCCGAAGCCGCCCGTCTGGCGGGCCATCTGCTCCACCGCCTGACGGTATTCAGCATTGCCCGGCTCCTGCCGGTAAGCCTGCTGGAAATTGGTATAGGCCTCGCTGACCCAGCCCTTTTTATACATCACGCTGCCCATGAGGAAGTGCCACTCGGCCGTGCGGTCGCCCAACGGCACGTTATCGAGCATCCGCTGGGCATCCTGGATGCGGTTGGCATTGATCATCTGGCGGATGGAGCCATACTGGGCGCTCGACGCCCCTCCGCTATACGAGCTCCCCCCGCTGTAGGATGAACCGCCGTAAGAGGAAGAATAGCCGCCGGAGCCGCTGCCCGAGGCGCGCATTTTCTGCACGGTGTCATACGCCTCGTTGATTTCCTTCATCTTTTCGGCCGCCAGATCCGCAAGAGGATTGTTGGCGTAATTATCCGGATGATATTTCTTTGCCAGCGTGCGGTAAGCGGCTTTCACCTCATCGTCGCTGGCGCTGGGTGACACGCCCAGCACCTGATACGGATCGTTCATGTTTTTCCCGCTTTCTGTTTCATCCGGGCCGGGGGACCATGGTCAGACCGGCCTGATTTTTTCCCGGCTCCGGATTTTTTCCGTCATGTCGGGCAGCCCAAGGTACAGTATATTGCCGATAATCGGCCGAAACCGATAAAAATGCAGCAGCTCGAAGGCAGCCGCCATCTCATGATTGCAGACATTCATCAACTCCGCCGCCCGCCGCCGCAGCACGGCAAAGTCGGGCGCCGGCGCGGCAACCGATTCCCTCACCGGCAGCAGGGGGTTGAAATCGCCGCATTTCCAGTCAGCCTCCAGATCGTCGGCCGCGTCGGCCAGATAAACCCACTTGCCAAGGAAATAGCCGAAACGTTCGAGTATGCGCGACTGGGTTTTATCCGCTGCGGCCCCGGCAAGCAGACCCGCGAGCATCGCGGCGGTCGGCTCGGCGGCGGCATCAAGGCCTGCGCCTGTTTTTTCCGCCTGCGCCTGATCGGCGGTATAGCGGACAGCCAGCCGCTCCACGTCGGCCCGGCGGTTGCGGGCCCGCCGATGTGCGGGGGCAGCCGCCGGCATCAGCGCCAGCGACCGGGCCCGATCGCCGGCCGCCCGGTCACGCATACCGTCCCGCAGTTTATAATACACCAGAATCACGCCGACATCCGCGGCCAGACGGAATTCCTCCGTCCGTCGGCAGACAGGGCGCCGGCGCAGCGGATGGACCGGGCAGCGCCGCCGGTCGAATTCACACCGGCCGGGCCGCAGACCCGAAAGGAGCAGCGCCAGAAAAGTCAGGTCGTAGCTCAGGCTCAGTCGCATCAGCGGCGAATATTCGCCGCCCAGCGTATGACACAGACCGCAGTAAGCCGCCCGGTAAAGTTCCAGGTCGCGGACCTTCATTTCCGGCTTGAACGGTCGGACATAGCCAAACACGCAAAAACTCCCTTCGGTTCTTCCTCCGTCTTCCTCCTATTTTACATGAATGGGGGCGCAAATGCAATTAACAGTTTGTTAAAAGCGGCCCCGGCAGCCGACTTTGCAAAAAAACAGGCCCACCGGCTGGGCCGATGGGTCGTTTTCTATAAAGCCGTAAAGCCGGGAGCACCTGTCGGCATATCTTATCCGAGCGCCTTGACAAAGCGTTTACCGAATTCGAAGGCGTCCTTGATTTCCGCATCCGACGGGATGAAGCGGCAGGTCAGGCCGTTTTCAAACACGTTGAGCCTGAGGGATTTAAGCCGCTCGACCACAAGCGGCACACCCTCGCCGCTCCAGCCAAAGGAGCCGAACACCGAGCATAGACGGCCCTTGGCGTTGACCGCATCCACCGAGCAGGCCAGTTGCCACACCGGCAGCACGGCGTCGCGGTTGATGGTGGGGGTACCCAGCAGGAACGCGTCACAGTTGTTGAGCTTTTCACGCAGGTCGCATAAATCGTTGGCGTTTATGTCGTAAAGCTCAGCCCGCGCGTCCGGCCGCACGTCCAGAATGCCCCGGGCGATCTCTTTAGCCAGCCGTTCGGTGTTGCCGTAGGCGCTGCAGTAAAACAGCGGGATGAAGGGATGCTCCCGCACCTCGGGCGTAGCCCACTCGCGATAGCGTTTTTCCGCCTCGGGGAGGAAACTGCCCTTGGTGAGGATGGGGCCGTGACTGGTGCAGACCATGTCGGCGCCGAGAGCTTCGAGCTTGTCCAGACCTTTGAGCACATAGGGCTTGAAGGGCCCGAAAATGGCGTCGAAATACTCGTGGAACGCCCGCTCATACCGCTCGGGATAGGTCACATGCCGGTCGAACATCCGCGGCTCGCAGTAGTGGGAGCCCAGGAAATCGCAGGTGAACGCGACCTTCTCGCTTTCGAGCCAGGTGAACATGGAATCCGGCCAGTGCAGGAACGGCGCATGGATGAATTTCAGCACCTTGCCGCCGCCGATATCCAGCGTTTCACCGTTTTTGACCACGCGGAGATTCAGCGGCGAAATGTTGGTGATGGCACGCAGATAGATGGAACCCGCCGGCGTGGAAAGCACCTGGGCCTGCGGAGCCAGCGCCAGAAGCTTCGCCAACGCGCCGGAATGGTCGGGCTCGCAGTGATTCATCACCACATAGTCGATCTTTTTCGGGTCGATGACGCTGGCGATATTCTCGAGATACTCGTCGTAATAGCGCGGATGGGAGGTGTCGATGAGCACGTTCTTGTCGCCTTTGACGAGATAGGCGTTATAGGACGTGCCGAACTCGGTGCGCATGATGACGTCGAAAATGCGCATGTTGGGGTTGAGCACCCCGACGGAATAAATATCCTTGGTAATCTGAATGGCTCCCATGATGCAAGCCTCCTGATTGGATTTATGTGGCATAAGCGGTCAAAATGCCGCACCCGCAGCGCCCTGCCACCCTCGGCGGGCGGGAACGGCACTGCGGGTGCAGCCGATGACCGGATTACTGCTCTTCGAACATATCCTTGCCGACGCCGCACATCGGGCAGACAAAGTCTTCGGGGAGATCTTCCCACTTCGTGCCCGGGTTGATGCCCTGATCCGGCAGACCCTCGGCCTCGTCATACACAAAGCCGCACACGGAACACACATACTTTTTCATTGTCAACACTCCCTGCCTTATTACACATACCAAAGAAATAATAACCTGTTTCTGTTATCAATTATACAATATTGGGGTATGTTTGTAAATGCCTGCGGACAGATTTTCCGTCGGAAACTTAAAAGCCGGTATGTAAAATTCAGTCGTTGCCACGCCCGCAGAAGGTGACGCTTTCCAGCCGGCGGCGGATAGTCTTGGATATTTCGGCAAATACGCTGTGATAATAGCACAGCTCCTTGTTTTCCTGCTGGGAACACGAGAGCTCGTCGGTCAGGCAGCGGCTGATGCATATGGGACCGTCCACCGCCTCGATGACCTCGCGCAGGTTGATCTGCTGCGGCGGTCGGGCCAGCTCGTAGCCGCCCTGCACACCCTGAAACGACCGCACGATGCCGCTCTGGTTGAGCTTGCGCAGGATCTTCAGCGTGAAGCGCAAGGTGACCCCGGTGGTTTCAGAAATCGAGCGGGCGTCCATCCGACCCTCGCTGCGGGCGATGCAGTCGATGATCCGTACCGCGTAGTCGGCTTCCTGCGTAATGCGCATGTCAAAATCCATCCTTTGCTGCCGTCCGGCGGCCCGGCGGGCCCGCAACGGGACCAGCCTAACCGTCAGTCGAGAAAATCCTTGAGTTTCTTGCTCCGGCTGGGATGACGGAGCTTGCGCAGCGCCTTTGCCTCGATCTGACGGATGCGCTCACGGGTGACGTTGAACTCGCGCCCGACCTCTTCCAGCGTGCGGGGGCGGCCGTCATCCAGACCGAAACGCAGGCGCAACACCTTTTCTTCCCGGCTGGTAAGGGTCTTGAGCACGTCGCCCAGCTGTTCCTTGAGCAGCGTGTGGGAAGCGGCGTCGGCCGGCGCGGGGGCGTCCTCATCGGGGATGAAGTCGCCCAGATGGCTGTCTTCCTCCTCGCCGATCGGCGTCTCGAGGGAAACCGGCTCCTGCGCCACCTTCATGATCTCGCGGACTTTATCCACCGACATGCCCATGACTTCGGCGATTTCCTCCGCCTGAGGCTGCCGGCCCAGCTCCTGGAGCAGCTGGCGCTCGACGCGCACGACCTTGTTGATAGTTTCCACCATATGCACGGGAATACGGATGGTGCGGGCCTGGTCGGCGATGGCGCGGGTGATGGCCTGGCGAATCCACCAGGTGGCGTAGGTGGAAAACTTATAGCCCTTGGTATAATCGAATTTTTCCACCGCTTTGATAAGCCCGAGGTTCCCCTCCTGGATCAGGTCGAGGAACTGCATGCCCCGGCCCACATACCGTTTGGCGATGCTCACCACCAGCCGAAGGTTTGCTTCCGACAGGCGCTTGCGCGCGGCGGGGTCGCCCGCGTCCATGCGGCGGGCCAGCTCGACTTCCTCGTCGGAGGTCAGCAGCGGCACGCGGCCGATCTCTTTGAGATACACCTTCACCGGGTCGTCAATGGCGATGCCCTCGGCGCTGAGCGCGGCTTCCATGTCGACGTTGGTGGGCACGTCGATCGTGTCGAGATCCAGATCCTCCGCCGTCGGCTCATCCACGTCCTCGACCACTTCGATGTTATGGCTTTCCAGCGTATCGTAAAGCTTTTCCATCTGCTCAGTGTCGAAATCCACTTCTTCGAGCGCCTCGGTGATCTCGCTTTCCGTGAGCCGGCCCTTGGTTTTGCCCAATTCGATCAGGTCATGGATCGCCGTCTTTTTATCAGTGCTCATAAAAGGCTCCCTCCGGTTTTGTTTTTCGTTTCCAGTTTTTTCTGCCGTATCTCTTCGAATATTTCAGCGGCGTTGCTTTCGGCGGCGCCGGACACTTCTTTTGCCAGCCGTTCCTTCTGGATGGTATCGCAGCAGTCACGGACTTCTTCCACGGTGTCGGAAACTTTGCGCGTCATGATGAGGGCGGTGATTTTTCCCATCTCGTCGGCGGTGAAGCGGGCACCCAGCGTTTCCAGCCCGGCCTCGCCCTTCTGAAGCACCTCGTCGCGCACGGCTTCGAAAAGCCGCCGGTTGAAGGCGGTGAAAAAGTCCTCGGCGCGGATGAGCTTGTCGACGGCGGCTAGAAAATCCGGATTACGGTAAAGCAGGACGATGAGATTTTCTTCCGCCCGCGCGGCCAACAGATGCTGACGCTTCTCGGGGTTGATTTTATCCTGAAAGCCGCGGGAGGCGGCCATTTCCGCCCGCAGACGGGTCTTGTGGGCCGCGCGGCCGTTTTTGCCGGCGAGCCTGTCCGCATCCGCCAGGATGCTCTCTTTATCCACGCCGAGCTTGTCGGCCAAGCGCCCGGCATAGACGTCGCGTTCCACCGCGCTGGGCACGGTGGCAAGCACGGCGGCGGCCTCCTTGAGGCAGGCGGCGCGCTCCTCGGCAATTTCCAGGTGATATTTCGACATGGCGTCGTTGAGACGGTACTCGATATGATTTCCGCTCTTTTCCAGCATCAGCCGGAAACGGTCGGCGCCATAGGTTTTGATGAATTCATCCGGGTCCTTGCCGCCCTCGATGTGCAGCACCCGCACATTAAGACCCGCGGGCGTGAGCAGCCCGATGGCCCGGCGGGCGGCATTGCGCCCCGGCTCATCCGAGTCGTAGGAGACGATGACCTCCTTGGTGTAGCGGGCCATAAGGCGGGATTGCTCCGGCGTCAGGGACGTGCCCAGAGTGGCCACCGCGTTGTCGAAGCCTGCCTGATGCAGCGCGATGGCATCCATGTACCCTTCGCAGAGGATCAGGTGATCCGCCCGACTGCTTTTGGCAAAATTGAGGGCAAACAGACAGCGGCTTTTCTGAAAAGCGGGCGTGTCGTGGGAATTGAGGTACTTGGGTTTGCTGTCGTCGAGCACCCGGCCGCCGAAGGCGATGACGTTGCCCCGCAGGTCGATGATGGGGAACATCACCCGGTTGCGAAAAAGGTCGTAGCAGCGGCCGGTCTGGCGGGAGCGGCCCGCGAGCGCCGCGGCAACCAGTTCCTCGTCGCGGTAGCCCTGGGCACGCAGATGGTCGGTCAGCGTATTCCACGAATCCGGCGCGTAGCCAAGCCCGAAATGAGTGATGGTGCGGGGTGAGAGCCGGCGCTTTTCAAAATAGGCGAGGCCCGCCTTCCCCTGGGGCGACAGCAGGCAGCGATGGAAAAACAGCGCGGCTTTGCGGTTGATCTCAAGGATACGGCCGCGCAGGGCCGCTGAGCTGTCGTGCTCCTCCTCGACGGGTACTTCCATCCCCGCCATCTGGGCCAGGAACTTCACGGCCTCCACATAATCGAGATTTTCGATTTTGCGGATGAAGGTGATGACGTCGCCGCCCGTTTCGCACCCGAAGCAGTAAAAGCTCTGACTCTCGGGGTAGAGATAAAAGGAAGGCGTCTTTTCACTGTGGAACGGGCAGAGCCCCATGAAGCCCCGGCCGCTGCGGCGCAGATTCACATATTTGGAAACCACCGACTCGATGTCACAGCGATTTTTCAGTTCCTGCAGGAACTCCTCGGGGATCAAGGTGACACTCCTTCCTGTAATTACCATTATCGTGCACAATTTCGGTCGGTTTATACAATTGCGGCGTGGCGGCCGTATCGGCGGCAACCGGATGAACGTGCACCAAGTGGGCGCGGAGGCGGCAGGGGACAAGTTTACCGTTCCTCGGTTCTTCCCCGAATTGTCAAATGACCGTCCCCTTTTTTGGCCATCTTAACCAATCCGCTGCTATATATGTATACGGCACAGCACCGCGTATGACTGGGCGGATGCAAATTTCCTGCAACCGGGCCATACCGTGCCGGTAGCGGGCCTGTCCCCTATGCGGGCAAAGCAGTGGGACAAAAAGTCAGGCCTGCCGGCTCGGGCGGCGGAGCGGCGGGGTCGCACGCCCGCAGCATCCCGCCGAAGGAACCCGCCCGCTCCTCGGGGATCACGGCTTCCAGCGTCACGCGGGCGCCATACTGCGGGGCGCGGATGACCCCGCCGGCGGCGCGGACGCGGTGCTCCAGTTGTGCAAGACCGGCGTAGCCCACGCTTGCCCGGAACACCGCGCACCGGCGCATCACGACCGTCTCGGCCGCATCTGCCGCCAGCACGGCCGCCCGGGAATAGGCCCGCACCAGACCCGGAGCCCCCAGCAGTACGCCGCCGAAATAGCGCACCACCGCGGCGGCCGTATTCTGCAGCCCCCGACGGGTCAGCACGGCCAGCACAGGCGCGCCGGCCGTGCCCTGAGGTTCCCCGTCGTCGGAAGAGTGACACGATCCGCCGGTCAGGACGTAGGCCGTCACACAATGACGGGCACCCGGGTTGGACGCCCGTAGCTGCTCAAAAAGCGCTTCGGCATCCCCCGTGGAAGCGGCCAGTGCCAGCGTCGCGATAAATTTCGAACGTTTTTCGGTAAAAGCGGCCGACGAGCGGCCGCGGACTGTCAGATACTCCATAGGCACCCCGTGCCGTGCACCCGCCCGCGGAGCCATTTGACCGCCGCGGAATAACGAAAATGGCGACGCCTGCCGGCGCCGCCCTCCGAAGACAATGCGAAAGCCGCTTGGGGCTTAAACGCACTCCGCATGCCCGCAAAAACAGTCGGGCGCTGCTTATTCCATGTTGTAACGTTTCTTGAAACGATCGATTCTTCCGCCGGTGTCGACCAGTTTCTGTTTGCCGGTGAAGAACGGATGGCACTTCGAGCAAATATCGACATGGATTTCTTTTTTTGTGGAGCAGGTTTCAAACACGGCGCCGCAGGCGCACTGGATCGTGGCAGGACCGTACTTGGGATGAATGCCTTCCTTCACGATGAACACCTCTTTCATAGCACATGACTTAGCTAGTCTATTTTATCACACGGGCGAAGGCTTTGCAAGCTTTTTCAGAGAATAATTGCTTTTTCTTCATGAAACGCGTAAATATACCGCCCCGCGACGGCCCGGCCCATGATCTGGCCGACGGCGCGGGCATAGATCGCCAGCTGGCCGGCATACCGCCGCCGCAGCTCGTCCTCATCCGCCGCGTCAGTCTTGTAATCGAGCAGGTACAGATTTTTCCCCTCCTCGAACACCACGTCGGCCATGCCCTGGAGCACCACCTGCCCCTGCCCTGGGCCCACGGCGGACGAGACTTCCGCCGCGTCGGTTTCCACCGTAAAGCGGAATTCCCTCCATACCCGGTCGGCAGACCGGATGCGGGCAAAAATATCCGAATGCAGATAGGCGAGCACCTTGCCGGAGCGCACGGCCCGCCCCTGCTCGGGCAGCAGGAAGCCGCCCTCCACCAACCGACGGATTTCCGCCGCCACCTCCGCTTCGCCGGCGTCGGGTGCGAGGCGGGCATACTGCAAAAACGCATGCAGCGCCGTGCCGGCCTGGGCGGGGGTCAGGCCGCCGTGGTCGAGAAACGACGGCCGGGAGCCATGAAAGGCAAACTGCGCCCGCGTTTCCTGCTCGGCGAATTCCGACACGGCAAGCTTGGAGGGCACCCGCGTCAGCCCCCGGACCGGGTAAGCATACGCAAGCCGCCCGCGGATGAGGTCGGCGAGCGCCCCGACGTCGGCCACCGGAGCCTGCGGCAGCGCGGCCCGGGCGGGCGGCTCCCCCCGCTCGGCGGCGGGGGATACCCACTCGATTTCCACAGATGTGTCGACCGGCAGCAGGGCCATATCCTCACACCCGGCGGCCCGGCGCAGCTCGCCGGCGGCCGGGTGGCGCAGCACGCAGGCCAACAGCCACTGGGCAAAGCTTTTCGCCTGAGACGCGGCCAGCGGGTCGAGACGGGTCACACCGGGACGTACCAGCGCCGCCGCCTGCCGCAGCAGCGCGTCGGGCTTCGATGCGGTGACAATGCAGAAAAGTTTCTCTTTCGCGCGGGTCATGGCCACATAGAGCACGCGCATCTCTTCGGCCAGAGCACTGCGGTCGGTCTCGATGCGGATGACCTCCCGCGGCAGGGTGGTGTAGCGGCAGTTGAGCTTCGCATCCCGCACCGTGCAGCCAAAGCCGTATTCCGGGTGGAACAGCGCGTCGCCGCGGGTATCCATTTTATTGAACGCATGGGCGCAACCGCCCAGGATGCACACGGGGAATTCCAGCCCCTTGGATTTATGGATGCTCATGATGCGCACCACGTCGGCGTTTTCCGAAACCGCCGAGGCGGGCACCAGGTCGCCGTCCTGCTCGCTGAGGCGGTCGATGTAGCGGATGAAGCCTGCCAGCCCCTTATAGCCGGCGGATTCATAGGCCCGCGCGTAATCGAGCAGCAGCCGCAGATTGGCCCGTCGGGCCGCGCCGCCGGGCATGGCGCCGCATATTTCGAGAAACGCCGTGTCGGCATAGACCCGCAGGATCAGCCGGTCGGCCGGCAGCACCACAGCCAGACGGCGCAGGGCCGACAGCCGGTCGATGAAGTCGGCGAAGCGCCCGCCCTCGGCGCGGGCCATGGCGGCCACGGCGAGATAGAGGCTGCCCTTGCGGCTGCGGATGCGCACCCGGGCCAGGTCGTCGGGCGTAAAGCCGAACACCGGCGAGAGCATCACGGCCAGCAGCGGCACATCCTGCAGCGGATTGTCGAGCAGCCGCAGCAACGACAGCATGACCCCCACCTCATAGGAGCCGAGATAGCCGCCGTTCACATCCGCAAACACCGGCACCCCGGCCCGTTCCAACTCCCGGCGGTAGGTGTCGGCCCGGCCGGAGGGGCTGCGCAGCAGGATGCAGAAATCCCGGAAGCGCACGGGGCGGGGGCCGTCCTCCCCCTGCACGGTGAAGCCGTCGCGCCGCATGCCGGTGATAAGGGCCGCGATGTGGCGGGCCTCGACGGTATCCGCGTCGTCGCTGCCGTCACTGTCGTCGGTATCGCCGGCATCCACGAGATGCAGCGCGAAATCCGCCCCCTGACGGGCGGGGTAGACCGCGGCGGGGATCAGCTGCTCCTCGTCGTTATAGTCGATTTCGCCGAACTGGGCGGACATCAGTTGGGAAAAGACAAAGTTGACGGCGGCCGTGACACCGCTCCGACTGCGGAAATTTCGCCCGAGGATGATCCGGGCCGGGAATTTCCCCGAGCCATAAGGCGCGTAGGCGCTTTTCTTTTCCATAAAAAGCTCCGGCGTGGCCTTGCGGAAGCGATAGATGCTCTGTTTGACGTCGCCGACCATAAAAAGATTGCGCCCGCCCCGCGACACGGCGCGGAAGATGGCGTCCTGGGCGCGGTTGGTATCCTGATACTCGTCCACCAGCACTTCTTCGAAACGTTCCGCCACACTGCGGGCGGCGGGGCCGGGCCGTGGACCATCGGGGGTCTGCGTCACCAGCAGGCGCAGCGCCAACTGCTCCAGATCGCTGAAATCGAGGATATTCCGCTCCGTCTTGGCGGCAAAAAGCTCCCGGTCCAGCTCCAGCACAATGTCATGCAGACACACCGCCAGCGGATAGACCGTGCGGGTATCCTGCACCACCTGGGCCGCGTCGCCGCCCATCAAGCCGCCCTGCAGCCGACCCACCGCCGTTTTTAGCTCCTTGCGCCGGGCCTGCAGCGCCTCCTTGAGAGCCGTGGGCTCAAATTTGCGCACCGGGCCGAGGGCGGCGAAATCAAAGCCCGCCACCCGGCGGTACACATCGTCCCACTTGCCTTCCCCGGCCGCAGCGGCGCAGGCGAGGGCCTGCTCCCGATCGGCAAGAAACGCGGGCCGATAGGCGCGGACAAGCGGCTCGTACCCTTCCATCATGGCGAGGGAGGCGTCGATACCGCGGGCCGCGCTTTCCATCACCTGGCTCACGTGGCGCAGCGCCGCCCGGCCGCAGACGGATTTCCCCACGGGAATGGAGGGGTCGTACATGCGCAGCATGCCGTCGAGCCAGCCCTCCGGGTCGGGCAGCGAGCGGGAAAAATCGTAGAGCCGGAGCACGGTGTCCTCAAGCAGTGAATCGTCCCGCCCTGCGCCCACGGTGTCGGCCAGCGTGAGGAAATCGCTCTGCCCCTCCCCCGCCCCCTCGGCGTAGCGTTTTTCGAGGATTTTGGCGAGAACCTCCCGGCTGAGCAGGCGCATCTCGTTTTCATCCGCGATGCGAAAATCCGGCGAAATATCGAGCTTTTCGAAATTCTCGCGGATGAGATCGAGACAGAAGGCGTGAATGGTGCTAATATGGGCATTCTGCAGCAGGATCTGCTGCCGCTGCAGATTATGGTCGTCCGGGTTTTCCATCACAAGCTCGGCCAGCCGCAGGGAGATGCGCTCTTTCATTTCGGCGGCGGCGGCGTTGGTGAAAGTGACCACCAGCAGCCGGTCGGCGTCGCAAGGGTCCGGCCCCGTGAGGCGGCGAATGACCCGCTCGACGAGCACGGCGGTCTTGCCGCTGCCCGCCGCGGCCGAAACCAGCAGCGTCCCCCCGCGGGCGGTGATGGCGGCAAGCTGCTCCGGCGTCCAGCTCTTTTCAGGCATCCGATTCATCCCCTTTCAGCGCGTCCCAGGCCGCGTCGGTGTCGAAGCGGCTGAGGAACCGCACCCGGTCGCCCTTCTCGTGCCCGCACACGCCGGCGAAATCGCAGTAGTCGCAGGGGTGGTAATCCAGCCCCTGCACCGGCACGGCCGCGATATCCCCGGCCCGCAGCGTACGGGCCATGGCGCGCAGCGTGGTACGGATATGCCGCTGAAGGGTGCCGAACTGTGCGAGGCTGGCGACGGAAGAACGGGCGTCGACAGTGCCGTCGGCCTTGAGCCGCGCGGGGATATAAATGCCGTCGGCGCCGCGCTCCATGCCCTCGATGACCGCCGGCTCCGCGGCTACAAGGCCATTCATGCGCAGTTGGGAATCGACGCCTTTTTCGATCTCGCCCTCGGCGGCGCCCCGCACGGCCGGCACTACCGGCCGCCGCGCCGGCATATAGAGGATGCCCGCCGGCCGGGGCTGACCGCCGTAGCGGGGCCCGGCGCCGTCGCACAGGGTGAAAAGATAGATGAGCATCTGCATATTGAGACCGTAGATCACGTCGCTGAGGCGGAAGGTCTTGGCCCCGGTCTTATAGTCGATGACGCGCAGCCAGGTCTCGCCGTTTTTCTGCATGCGGTCGACCCGGTCGACGTTGCCTTCCACCGCGATAGAGCCGCCGTCAGGCAGCGGAATGACCGCCGGTTTGACGTCGCCGTTTTCCCGGATGGCCAGCTCGAAATCCACGGGATAAAAATCGCTGCGGGCCAGCTCCTGCCCGATATGGGCCACCAGCGCCAGCACCGTGCCCCGCAGCCGGCCGTAGAGATAGCGGAAGCGCTGGGGTTTATCCGCAAGCCCGCCGAAAAAGCCGGCCGCAAATTCGTCAAGCAGCTCGTCCACCATTTGCTCCAGCTCGGTATCGGGCACTTCCCACAACTTGCGCTCCCCCAGGCCGGAAAGGAGTTTTTCGAGCACGAAATGCACCATGGTGCCGATTTCGGGCGCCATAAGGCCGGCCTTGCGCCGCGGTCGGGCGCCCAGGCCATAGCGGCAGAAATAGAGAAACCGGCACTGCTCGTAATTTTCGAGCCGTGTGGGCGAAATGAACATTTTTTCACCGAAAAGAGCGCGGGCGGCCCCGGCGTCGCGCAGACGGGCTGGCTCGCGGCGCCAGGCGGTCTCAAGCGCCCGGAGTTTTTCGGCGTATTCCGGCTTTTGGCGGAACACTTCGAGCAGCGCACGGCCCAGCGGATCGCCCGCAGCCGCGGCGCCATACCGCTCGGCAAGCATCTCAAAGGCGGTCTGCTCATTCTGCACGCTGTCGATGGGGTCTGCCAGCGCGTCATCCCGCCGGTCGCAGGCCGGGAAAAGCGCGCGTGTTTCCAGCAAAAAATGAGAAGGCCGCATGGCCCGCCCGGAGGTGTCGCTGCGCGGGCAGCTCAAATACAGCCGCTCGGACGCGCAGGTGAAGGCGAGATAAGCGAGGTAGCGTTCCTCCACCGCCTGCTCGTGAGCGGGCGGCGACAGCTCCAGCCCCAGACCGATGAGCTTCTGCCGCTCGGCGTCGGTGAGCACGCCGCCCACCGCATGGGTGCGGGGGAACACGCCCTCCGCCAACCCGATGACAAACACGGCCCGGGCGTTGCCGGCGCGGATATGCTCCGCGTCGCCAGCCGTGACCTGATCGAGGGAGGGCGGGATATGCCCAAGCTCCGTGCCGGTGATGCAAAGCCGCAGCAGGTCGGTGAATTCCCGCACCGGCATTGTCTCATCCCCCAGAGTGCGGGCGGTCTGGTCGAGCACATTCATCAGCTTATCCCATATCTGACGGTATTCGTCGGCCAGCTCCACCTCGCCCGCTTCCGTCAGTTCCCGGCAGGCGGAGCCCACCGCCCGGTCGGCACCGACGGCGATAAGGAAGCGATAGACCGCCTCCGCCATGGCCGAGGCGCCCGGGGCGGCTTCCAGCTTCGCGGCAAAATCGAGCAGCGGTGCGGCGATGCGCTCCCGCAGGGCGTTGAGCTGACCGAGCTGCGCCTCCTCCGCCGGAGAAATGGAGGCGGCAAAGCCGTCGGGGTTCTGTTTCCAGGGCCGGCGCCAGTTTTCGGCACCCTCGATATCCCATGTGAGCAGATAATTCTCAACCTGGGCCGTTTCAAGTATTTCAAAGCCCGACAGCCCGGCTTTTAAGTAGCGCAGGACGGGGTCGATGCGGAAATCCCCCGCGATGATTTCCAATGCCGCGAGGGTCGTCGCCATAAGGGGGTGGGTCTCCACATCCCGCCGGGTGTCGAAAAACAGCGGCACGCCGTAACGGGCAAACACCGGGTCGAGGATGCCGCGGTAAAGCTCCAGTTCCCGCGAGATCACGACGATGTCGCCGAAGCGGAAATGCTCTTCCCGCACCAGACGGGCGATTTCCTGCGCTGCGAAACGGGCCTCGTCGTAAATGTTGGCGGTCGAAACCAGATGAATTCCCGGCGCGGGGGCGGTGTAACGGGCGGCGCGGGGGCGGAAAATGCGCGCCTCCAGAGCCCGCAGGCCGTCGCTTTGGAAGCGCACCGGCTCCCCCAGCACCTCCGGCCGGGCAACGGGCACGCCGCAGCGGTTGGCCAGAGCGACAAGCTGGCGGGCCGTCTTGCGCACGGGCGAAAACAGGCCGATGCCGTTTTCCGCGTCGTCATAGGTGTCGCAGCTGAGGGTGACGACCACCTCGTCCGCCTGACGCAGCACGGCGGCCAGCACCTGCCTTTCCTGGGGTGTGAAGCCCTTGAAAGAGTCGACCAGCACGGTTTTGCCCGCAAAAAACGGGCTGTCTTCCAGCTTGTGCGCCAGGCGGGAAAGATCATCCAGCGAGTCGGCGAAGCCGCCCGCCAGCAGACCCTCGTAAGTATCGTAAATCAGGGCGATATCTTTGAGCTTGCGCGCGAGCATGGGGTCGTCCACTTTTTGGGCGGCCGCCTTCAGCTGCCCCGCATCCACTCCGCATTGCTTATACTCCGCCACGGTCTGCACCATCGTGCCGGCAAAGGCGGAGTTTTTCGCCTGTCGGCGGTAGACGGTGAGCAGGTCGCCCAGCTGCCGCAGCGCCCGGTGCATGAGGATAGTGCGCCCGCAGTCGTCGATATACCGCGCCGCGCCCCCGCCGTATACGCCGAATACGCGGTGCGCCATGCGCGAAAAGCTCAGTACCTCAGCCGAAAGGCAGCTTTTAGGCCCCAGAGAGCGCAGCAGCGCGCGCTCGGTCTCATAGGTGGCCTGCTCGGGCACGACCAGCACCACCCGGCCACCCTGCCGCGCCACTTCCCCCGCGCGGTCGAGCACTCGGGCCGTCTTGCCGCTGCCGGCACGGCCCAGCCACAGTTTCAGCATCGCACATACCCCCTTTTTTGTGCCGGCTCAGGCTTCGGGGCTCTTGTCGGCCGGCACGGCCAGCTCCTTGTGCAAAAAGCGCAGGCGGCTGAGATACCTCCGCAGCTTGCCGCCCATGGGCATTTTGTCAATATCCGACGCCCGCACGGCCCCGGTCTTGATCATCATCGTCACATAGACAAGGGCTCCGACGGCCACCGCCACGACGGTGGAAAAATCGTTGACGGCCACGGCGCCGCGGTGCAGCACCAGCCCGATGCCGCGGTCGAATACTTCATATACGCCGCGGGCGACGACTCCCATCACCAGCGACACGGCGCCGGGCACGATGAGATAGCGCATATACGGCAGCCGATGGCCGACGGCGCGGTGGATATAGACCGCGTTGAGCACGATGGCGATGACCCAGACCAGCGCGTTGCCCAGCACGGCGCCGTAAATGTTGACCGACGGCACCCGGATGAGCAGATAGTTGCACAGCACCTTCGCCGCAATACCGATAATGGTGGTGACGGGCGACACCAGTGTGTGGCCCATGGACATGAGAATGCCCGACTGGATGGTCTGGATGGCCACGAGCACAGCGATCCACGTGCCCGCCAGCACCAGGGATGAGCCGGCGTTGTGATGGATGAAGATCACCGTGAGGATGGGTTTCGCCAGAAACATCAGCCCCGCAACAATCGGCATGATGGTGATAAAGATAAGCTTGTAGCTCTCGAGTATCTTATAGCGAAAATACTTGTGGTCATCCCGCGCCAGCGCGGAAGAAAGGGCCGGTATCATGGCCGTGACCATGGGCGCCACGAACATGGTGGCCAGCGTCATGACCCGCTGGTATTTATACGTATAGATGCCGAAAAGCGCGGTGGCGGCGGTCTGGGAATAGCCCCCCGCCCCCAGCATCCAGACCACGGAGTTTGTGTCGATAAGGTCGATGCCGCTGGAAGCGATGGTGCTGATGATGGCGGGGATGGAGTAGCGGATGATCTGCCGGTAAATCGTCGAAGTGGCAATGACCGGGCCGTCGTAGGTCTGGTGACGGATTTCCTCCTCATACTCCCGCCGGTGCACCACCAGGAAAAGGAAACCGAGCACCACGGCGGAGCTGACCGCCCCCATGACGGTGCCCACAGCCGAGCCCGCGGCTGCGTAGGACTGCCCGTCGGCGTGCAGATGCCGGGCATACTCGCTGAAAAGCACGATGAACGACACGGTGAACACCGTGTTGAACGCCTGCTCGATGACCTGCGATATCGCGGTGGGCGTCATGTCGTGCCGCCCCTGGGAATAGCCGCGCAGCGAACAGGAAACCGCCGTGAAAAGAAATGTCGGGGAAATGGTGCGCAGCATCAGGGCCGCCTGGGGCGTGTGGCAGTAGGCCACGGCGATCCAGTCGGCGCACGAGAACATCAGCACGGTGGATAGCACCCCGATGCTCATCATCACGATAAAAGCGCTACGAAACGTCTTGTGGGCGCTGCGGTAATCGCCCACCGCGAGCTGTTCCGACACAAATTTGGAAATGACCAGCGGCAGACCGGCGTTGGTCAGGGCATATATAAAAGTATACAGCCGCATGCCGATGCCGATGATGCCGTTGCCGCTGTCGCCGACCACCCAGGTCTGCAGCGGCAGATAAATCAGCGAGAGTATTTTACATACGACGCTGGCGGTGCTCAGCACGGCAAACCCTTTGCCGGAAGACTGTTGCTTCATATATGCCTGTACCTCCCATCGGCCCGGAGCGCGGCGGCAGACCCCCGCCCCGGCATCTTCCGGCCGATATTTTAAAATTACCGGTGGAAATCCGGCTCATTTATTGTTACAATAGGAAAGAATCGTGTAAAAACAGAAATCTGCCGGCGGGAGCGCGCTCCCTGGCAGAGGGTCGGAGGTTTTCATGACAACCCTGCAGTTTCTCATCGACGTTTTTCTGCATCTGGACGTATATCTGAAAAGCTTCATGCACACCTACGGTGCGGTGATGTATGTGCTGATGTTCCTGGTCATTTTCTGCGAGACCGGGCTCGTGGTCACGCCGTTCCTGCCGGGGGACTCGCTGATTTTTGCCGCCGGGGCTCTGGTGCCGGGCGGCGTGATCGGCTGGCCGGCCGTGTTCCTTTTTATGGCGGCGGCCATCGGCGGCAATATGCTCAACTATCAAATCGGACATGCCCTGAGCGACCGGGTCACAAGCCGGCAGAAGATCCGCTTCATTAAGGCGGAATATCTGGAAAAGACCCACCGCTTTTTTGAAAAATACGGGGCGCTCACAGTCATCATCACGCGCTTCATGCCCATCATCCGCACCTTCGCGCCTTTTGTGGCGGGCGTAGGCGCCATGACGCGCAAGCGGTTTTACCTCTATAACATCATCGGCGGCACGCTCTGGGTCTGCTTTTTCTTCTGGGGCGGCTACTTTTTCGGCAACCTTACGCCGGTGCGGGAACATTTCAGTCTCGTGGTGGTCGGCATCGTCGTGGTGTCGGTGCTGCCGGCAGTCATCGCCTTTTTCAAAAGCCATGGGAGCCGGGCCAAGCGCGTCAAAACACCTGAAGCGTAACACACTTGAGATAAAGCGATTCGTCGGCCGCGACCGACGTGGGATGATCCTTTGCCTGATAGCGGATCTCGATGATCCGTGCCGGGCGGCCCACGTCGGCCGCGGCTTCCTGCAGCATTTTGAGAAAAAGATCGGGCGTCATGAAATGGGAGCAGGAGCAGGTGATGAGAAACCCGCCCGGACGCAGCAGCTTCATGGCGCGGAGGTTGATTTCCTTATAGCCTCGGTAAGCGCCGTGCAGCGCCGACCGGGTCTTGCAGAAGGCCGGCGGGTCGAGTATCACGGTGTCGTACTGCCGGCCTGTACGTTCGTCCTCCCGCAGCAGGTCGAACACATTGGCCTGCTCGAAACGGATGGCCTCCATGCCGTTGAGGGCGGCGTTTTCGCGGGCAAGCGCCAGCGCCTCGTCGGAAATATCCACCGCCTCCACCGAGCGCGCGCCGTATTTCGCGGCATGGAGGGCAAAACTGCCCGTGTGGCAGAAGCAGTCGAGCACCTCGGCATCCTTCACAAAGGGCTCGATAGCCGCGCGGTTTTCCCTCTGATCGAGAAAATAGCCGGTCTTCTGACCGTTTTCGACATCCACCAGCAGGCGCAGGCCGTGCTCCTCGATCTCGACCCTGCCGGGGTTTTCGCCGAAAAGAACGCCCGTCTGTTGGGGCAGCCCTTCCCGCGCGCGCAGGGGCACATCGTTGCGTTCATAGATGCAGCGCGGCGCGAGCATTTCCGCCAGCAGCTCCACGATATCGCTTTTAAAGCGGTCGATGCCCAGCGCCAGCGTCTGGAGCACCAGGCAGTCGGCAAATTTGTCGACGATGAGCGCGGGCAGGTAATCCGCCTCGGCAAACACCAGACGGCAGGCATTCTCATACCCCAGCCGGCGGCGCAGCGCGATGGCCGTCTCGAGCCGGCGGCGCAGAAATTCGCGGTCGATCTCTTCCCTCTCAAAAGTCATCAGCCGCACCAGAATGCGGGATTTGCGGTTGACATACCCCCGGCCGAGGAACCGGCCGCCGGAAGAAATCACGTCGACGATGCCGCCGTCTTCCACTTCCCCGCGCAGCTGCTGCACTTCGTTGTCATATATCCACAGATGGCCGGCAAAGATATCTTTCTCTTCGCCGCGCCGCAGAACCACTTCCGCCATTTTCCATTCCTTTCGGAAAGCGGCGCCGCCCGGGCAACATGCCGGGCGGGCTGTTTCCATACCCGGGAAACACCGGGCTTGCATTTATTGGACGTGTCCTTTTCATAATACCGCCAACCGGCCCTCCGGTCAAGACGGAATCGCTCACCGGGCGCCAACTCCCGCATGGGCGTCGCAATAGGCGCAGGCAAGGCTCCCGTCCGCTTCCGTCTTATACAGGTGAGGCAGATACTTTTCAAAATGGGTGATGCAGCGGGGGCTGGAGCAGGACATTGCCTCTTCCCGGGTAGCCGGCCCGGCCTCGGTCCGGAATTTACCCTCCAGAATGCGGAGGATCAGGGCCATGCGGGCATACATGCCGTAGCCGGCCTGCCGGAAATAGAGCGCCCGGGGATCGTCGTCGATATCGGCCGTGATCTCGTCCACCCGCGGCAGCGGATGCAGGATGTACATATCCGGCCGGGCATGGCTGAGTTTTTCGCGGTCGAGCACATAGACGCCCTTCTGCTTCTCATAGTCGGCCTTCGACACGAAGCGTTCCTGCTGGATGCGCGTCATATAGAGCACATCCAGCTCGCCGATGCACTCGTCGAGGGTGCGTACTTCCCGGTAAGGGGTGCCGGCCGCTTTGAGGATATGCCGGACATAATCCGGCACGGCAAGCTCCGGCGTGGCGATGAGATAAAACCGATTGCCCGGGAAGCGGCTCATGGCCTTGAGGAGCGAATGGACGGTGCGGCCGTATTTGAGGTCGCCGCAAAGCCCGACGGTGAGCCCGTCGAGCCGGCCCTTGACCGCCGTGAGCGTCACCAGGTCGGTGAGCGTCTGGGTGGGGTGCAGATGACCGCCGTCCCCCGCGTTGATCACCGGGCACCCGGCGTAAAGCGAGGCGGCCTTGGGTGCGCCCTCTTCCGGATGGCGCATGGCGATCACATCCGAATAGCCGCTGACGATCCGCATCGTATCCCGCAGGGTTTCGCCTTTTGAAACCGACGAATTCATCGGGTTGTCGAAGCCGATGATCTGGCCGCCGAGACGCAGCATGGCCGCCTGGAACGACATCTGAGTGCGGGTGCTCGGCTCGTAAAAAAGAGTCGCCATGACCTTGCCGTCGCAGCAGTGCATATAGGTACGGGGATGCTCCCGGATATCCAGCGCCAGGTGCACCAGCTTGTCCCATTCTTCCACTGTGCAATCGTTGAGATCGATCAGACTTTCCATTGACATATGCCGCAGCTCCTTTTTGCCCATGCGCCCGTGGCTTCGACAGCCGGGGGGCAACGCAATTATTGATATTTTAACAATTCAGGCCCGGAAAAGCAAGCGCCCGCGGCAGAAAAAATCCCCGTCCGAAAGGACGGGGATACCGGATGCACGACGGGAAATCGTCGGGTTTCCATTTTCAGAGGAGAAGGAACGGAGAACAAAAGCGACGGTAAAATCGAAAACGCGAGTACGAACGCCCGAAGCCGAAATGTAGTCGCCGCAGGTTTCACACAGACAAAGCCGACTTTTTTCCGCCATCGCCGCCCATTCCTCCCCTGCCTCAAAATGCCTAAATTATTCGTATTATATCAGTTTGAGTCGAAAATAGCAAGTGTAGGGGCACAAAAAATTTACTTCTCTGCGGAAGCGGAATCTTTCGCGGAGGCACAGCGAAGGATGGTCCGGTAAGCCGCCAGAGCCTTTTCGGCCACTGCGCGGGGGGAATACTCCGCTTGGGCCCGCCTCATGGCTTCACCCCGGATGGCGGCATAGCGCGCAGGGTCGTCGAGCAGCGTATGGAAGGCAGTGTACCACTCTTCCTCGCCGTCGGCCAGCAGGCCGTTGACGCCGCTGTCAATACAGCGGCGGAAGGTATCGGTGGGGGATGCCACGGTGGGCACGCCGGCAATCGCGGCCTCAAAGTATTTCAGCTCGCTTTTGGCATGGCAGAAGGGATTGGCGACCTCCAGCGGCGCGATGTTGATCGTATTTTCTGCCGCAAACCGTATGAGCTTTTTCCAGCTCATGAAAGGCACGGTATCGGTCTTGGCGGCCAGCGCCGGCGGCAGCAGCGTCTCATCCGCATACCCGATGAGACGGAACCGCACGTCGGGATATTCCTGCACCACCCGGGTCAGAGCGGGAATGGCCTGCTGAAGGTCGCGGTCATGGGTGCGTGTGCCACTCATATAGACGATATATCGCACGCCGGCAGGGCGGGGCCGTTTCAGCGCCCGCTGTGCGATGCGCTGCTGGGTACGGTTGAAACCGTTAGGGATTACAAAAGCTTCTTTCCCCTCCTGGCGCATCCGCTCCGCGATAAATTCCGTGCTGGCGGTGGAAAAGGCGGTGCAGGCGAATACCCGGGCAAAATCCGAAAACTCCGAGCGGAATGTGCGGAGAGTCTCTGTGCTCATATCGTTGAGCACCCTGCAGAAAAGATCGGCATATTTAACGCTGAAAAGGAGATCGTCCACGTCAAACACCACCGGGATGCGGGTAGCCTTCGCCTTATCGAGAATGTGTGCGACAGGCTCCGACCACCGGGTGCGCATGAGCACAATGATATCGGCCCATCTCAGCAGCGCACGGTCCCGGTCGATCCCATTTTCGGCGATCTCAAAGCGGGTATCGCACCGATCGGTCAATGCCTGACGCAGGTTGTCGATCCGATAACGGGCCGTTTCCCCATTCTCGATCTCAAAGCGGGAACCTACGTACAAAATTCGTAAGCGCCCGTGCCGCATGGGCGGAAACACACGGCGCCGCAACCGCCCCAGTTGACTGCCCGACCGGCATATCACGCGCCGACCGACCCGCGTTACGTTGCGCACAAGCAGTTGAAATACTTCGCTCACACCATATCGGCTGAGCACGTCTCGGGCGGTTTTCAGTTTATGTGCGAGTCCCAAAAACAGCCCTCCCATACCAATAGACAAAAGATAAATACCGACGGCTCATCTGCCATGACGGAGACGACGAATAAGACCGCGGAACGGGTTGAACGCCCGCTTAACCTTATTGAAGCGGTCGTTCATCATATAGGACCAGACCTGAAGCTCCAGCGCGATGTCGTAGATTCGGTCATTCTGCCGCCGCATACGACGGAGCTCTCGATCCATACCATCCTGTCGGGCCTGCACGTCGGTGATCTTATCGCGTACCGAGCCGCCGCCGCTCAGGTTGAGACGGGCCGGAGTATGCCCGGACATCTCCGATGATACCGGACGTTCATCGGTTGATTCCTTGGCCCCGTAATCCAAGTGCCTCATGCCAAGCTGTACCGGATTTTTGCAGTATTCAATGATGGGCTTGGTAATGCGGCTCCATTTATAGGTTTCAGCCACTTTGGCCACGTTGCGGCGACATTCCGCAAAGTAATCTGTATCATCAAGCAGGCTCGTAATAGCCGCCGCCAATCCTTCATCATCCTTAAAATCCACGACCCGGCCAAGTTTTTCGTGTTCCACCATCTGAGCAAAATAGTCACCCTTGGTGCAGATAATTGGCAGATCCGCCCAAAGATAATCTAGGATACGGGTGCGGAACGAGAAACGTGTCTCGAGCGTTTTGAAATGGCAGCTGACGCCGATGTCCGCCTCCATCAGATAGTTCTGCCGGTCATTGTAATCCACCCAACCATAGTTGAAAAAGACAAATTTGTCGTATACGTCCAGCTTTTTAGCCAGCTCCACCGCTTCGGCGAGCATCTTCATCTGCGGCACCGCGGGGTTGGGATGACGCACACCCATGAAAAACAGCTTAACGTCGTCGCGGGTCTGCGAAATGCGGTGAATGGCCCGGATGAGCGTAAGCGGGTCAAACCAGTTCCACACGCCGCCGCCCCAGATGAGCACTTTGTCGGTAGCGCGAATACCCGGCCAAACACCTTTCAGCACATTTTTGCGGTGCTCCGGCGCCATATCGGAAATACCAAAAGGTACGATTTCCACCAAGCGGTCCCCTGCACGATCCACGTCATAGAGACCAGGCGTGACACGATTGAATGCCGATAGCATGCCGATCCAGTAATCGCGCTGCTTCTCGTTGGCGCATACAAAAAAATCACCCAACTGGAGCTGATACTTGAGGGAAGTCAACGCCTCCTGATGCCGCTTATTACGAAATCCGCGATCTTTATCTTTAAAGACTTCGATATTTTCGATCATGAAAGGATCGTAAATATCCACGATCACGAATTTCTTTTCGGTAATCGGCCGCAGCTTGGGGATTGTGTCAAGCACAAAACCCTGGACCATGATCACATGCGACTTGGTAGCAACGTCACAAAGGCTCTGATTATCCGTCATCGTATATGACACGGTATGAATACCGGGATACGTAACGCCACATTCATCCGGGCAAGCGAGATAAACGTCGAATTTGCCTGTATTTACGAGACTTTTGGCAATTTCCCAATAGCGAATGCCGGGGCCGGCCATTTTTTCACCGACACGATCGTTGGAAATAAGGAGTACCCGCAGGCGGAATTCCTGACCTATGGTGTGGTCTATATCAAAAGTCTTGACCAGATCATATTCATAATTGACCAACTCGGCGGTATCGCTGGGAAACACCACATACGCTTCTTCGAAAAAAGTCCGGACTTTTTCATCGCTGATGCGCAACCGTGACTGAATTTCCTGCCGTTGCTCCTTTAGTTTGGGGAGTCGGGTCAGGAACTCATTGATCGCCACAAATTTGGCTGCAGCCGCCCGATTGACGCGCAGACTGGAGGAATCCGAAACATCCGGATTCTGCATGTTGAATTCATAGGCGTCAATACCGCTCGCCAAGAAAGCCTGCCGCATATCAAACATCAGCGACGGCCAGAAAAGTTTCTGGAGCATGGTGTCGCTCATGTTTTTAAAGGAGGTGGACAATTTGTTACGCAGATACAGCACATCCAGACGTTCTTTGGGCATAGTCTTGGATGTGCTATTATGCTTGTGATAGACAATCGACTTAGTGGAAAGCACTGCCCTGTAGCCCTCGGCCCACAGCCGCCAGCCGAAATCGACATCTTCAAAATAGGCGAAGTAATCCCGATCAAAACCACCGGTGCCGTTGAACACATCTCGCTTGATCAACATGGCTCCGCCGCAGGCAAACATGATTTCCGGGTCGTTACCGGCCAATTCTTCCACACGGGCTGCCGGCTCGTTGTAGTGATACTGATGCCCACGACCGTAAAAAGTGATACCGCCACCGATAAAGTCAATTTTACTGCCATCCCAGTTAAGAATGGTAGAACCGACGCAATCGGCGTTCGTACGTTCCGCCGTTGCCAGCATTTCGCGCAGCCAATTGCGATCCACGCGCATATCGTTGTTGAGGAAGACCACATATTCACCGGTGGCCGCCGCCGCACCATCGTCACTGGGGCCGGCGAAGCCTTCATTGGAACTGTTTTTGAGCAGGCGAACGGATTTCCACCGACTTTCCAGATATTCGACCGAGCCGTCGGTAGAGCCATTATCCACAACGACAACTTCCAGTTTATCCTTTGGGTAATTCATCCGCATGATAGTTTTGAGGCATTCCGGCAGATGCCGTCGGCCGTTATAGTTGACGATCACAATGGATATAGTGGGATCTTCCTGCATATCGATGCTCCTTTGTGTTAAACAGTCTTGAAATGTCGCACATGGGGATTTCGAGACGGGTCCGCGACCCATACCATCAGCCATTGAGAGAAAAGTGGCAGAACTCACTGTATTCTTTAAGCACACTGCCGACATCGCCGAGCATCTTAGGATACCCGTGATCGATCCACAACAGTTTGGAACAGATTTTCTGAATCTGGTCCATGGAATGGGACACAAACATGACGGTTGCCCCGCCGTGGATCATGCTCATCATCTTCTGCTCACTCTTGTGTTGAAAAGGCGGATCGCCCACTGAAAGGATCTCATCCACCAGCAGAATCTGCGGGCGCACTATCGTGGCAATGGAAAAGGCCAGCCGCGCCACCATGCCGGAAGAAAAGTTCCGGACGGGCACATGCATGAAATCCTTCAACTCGGCAAAATCCACGATTTCGTCGTATTTGGCTTCCAAAAATTCTTTGCTGTAGCCCAGTATGGCCCCGTTGAGAAAGACATTTTCTCGCGCGGTCAGTTCCATATCAAAACCAGCACCAAGCTCGATCATCGGGGCAATCGAGCCGACACACGAAACGGTGCCGATGGTCGGTTTAAGCACACCCGCCACAATTTTCAGCAGTGTACTTTTTCCCGCGCCATTGGTGCCCACAAGACCCAGCACTTCGCCGGGGTGCACCTCGAACGACACATCGTGCAGCGCCCAGAACTCCTCGCTCTTGAGTTGCCCCTTGACTTTCTTAATGACAAACTCTTTGAGCGTGTTGACCTTGTCGCTGCCAAGGTTAAATTTCATCGACACGTGATCGACTTTTATCAAGGCAGAGCCCCCCGCTAAATGTAGTAAATGAACTTATCCTGCTCACGGCGGAAAAACAGAAGGCCAATCACCAGCATCAGAACGGAACACAGGAAGGTCAGCAGAAACTGCCCCGCCGTGGGCACCTGATTATTGAGCAGGATGACCCGCGCAAAATTGACATACTGATACATCGGATTGCATTTCATAAGCACCATAACCTTGTGGGCATACCAAAGTTTGCTGTTTTCCACAAGGTCGAAAGAATACATAATGGGCGTAAAATACATCCATGCCGTCAGCACAACACCCCAGATATAATACATATCACGGAAAAACACCGTAATGGTCGAAAGCACAAGCCCCATACCGATGGCGAACACCGTGAGCATCACCAGATCATAGGGCAACAGCAGATTGGTCCACCCAAAAGGCAGCAACCCCATCGCCACCTGCACCGCTACGATCAGATACAGCGCCACCAGCGAAAACAGCAGGTTCAATGCCGACGACAGCACCTTGGAAAGCGGAAAAATATATTTGGGCATGTAGACCTTGGTAATGAGGTTAAAATTGCCCACCACCGCACCTAACGACAAATTTGTGGCCTCGGCGAAATAGTTCCACAGCACAATGCCGGAAAGCAAGTAGACTGCATAGTTTTTGATAGAACCCGACGACCTCATATTGAAAAAGGTCGTAAACACTACATAAAGAATGCCCATGGTCAGAAGCGGGTTGAGAACGCTCCAGAGCACGCCCAGCACAGAGCGCTTGTACTTAACTTTAAAATCCCGCGACACCAGCTGCCGCAGCAGATAGGAATATTTTTTAAAGACTTTCAGACTGTTCATCAGGCCCAATCGCAATCCGCCCCATTTCCCCAGACCGGCCGCTGCGGCCGGATTCCTGATTTGCACGGCATGCCGTCCTCACCGATTGCCGTACATTTTTTCATAATATTTCTGATAATCGCCGGAGACAATCTCTTCCCACCAATCCTTGTGGGTGAGATACCAGTCGACGGTCACGCCAATGCCCTCGTCAAAACGATAGGTGGGCTGCCATCCGAGCTCCCGCTCAGTTTTTTCCGGATTGATGGCATAGCGCCGGTCATGACCCGGACGGTCGCGCACATAGGTGATGAGGCTCTCGGGCTTGTGCAGCACATGGAGCACCGCCTTGACCACATCGAGATTGGTGCGCTCGTTGTGGCCGCCGATGTTATAGACCTCCCCTTCCCGGCCCTTCTGCAGGATCAGGTCGATGGCCGCACAGTGATCGGTCACATAAAGCCAGTCGCGCACATTCAGCCCCGTACCGTAAATCGGCAGGCTCTCGTCGGCGAGCGCACGGGAAACGAGCAGCGGGATGAGCTTCTCGGGGAACTGGTAGGGGCCATAGTTGTTGGAGCAGCGGGAGATGGTCACCGGCAGCCCGAAGGTGCGATGATAGGCCATCACCAGCAGATCGGCGCTGGCCTTGGAAGCCGAATAGGGCGAAGACGTATGCAGCGGGGTTTCTTCGGTGAACATAAGGTCCGGCCGGTCCAGCGGCAGATCGCCGTAGACTTCGTCGGTGGAAACCTGATGGAACCGCTTGATGCCGAATTTACGGCAGGCATCCATCAGCACCGAAGTGCCAAGGATATTGGTCTGGAGAAAAATGCCCGGGTTTTCGATGGAGCGGTCGACGTGGGATTCGGCCGCAAAGTTGACGATCACATCCGGCTTTTCGGCCTCAAACAGGTCAAAGACGGCCTTGCGGTCGGCAATATCAGCCCGGACGAATTTGAACTTCGGGTTTTTGAGCGCGTCCTCCAGCGTATGCAGGTTGCCCGCATAGGTGAGCAGATCCAGACACACGATGTCGTAATCCGGGTGCTTTTCCAGCATATAATAGACGAAATTGGAACCGATGAAGCCGGCGCCGCCGGTGACGATCATTTTCATAAATCGTTCTCCCTTGTCACAGAGTCGATGATTGACTGGCCGCGGAAACTTTCGTCAATAGACAAAGTTACAGTCGCTGTCTCGCAGCAGCGGAGCCTTGAGATCCTTCGCGGAAAGCACGGGATTCTCACAGTTCCACTCCACGCCAATGGCGGGATCGTCGAAGCGGATACTCCGGTCGCAGTCGGGGGCGTAATAGTCGTCCACCTTATACTGCACTTCCACATCGTCGGTGAGAGTCACAAACCCGTGGGCGAAACCTTTCGGGATATAAAGCTGCTTATGGTTTTCCGCCGTAAGCTCCACCGCCACCCACTTGCCGAATTGGGGCGAGCCCTTGCGGATATCCACCGCCACATCCATGATGCGGCCGCGGGTGCAGCGCAGGAGCTTGGTCTGGGCATGGGGTGCATTCTGAAAATGCAGCCCACGCAGCGTACCCTTCTGGGCGCTGTAGGACTGATTATCCTGCACAAAAACCGTGTCGATGCCGGCCTGTTCGAATTTATTCTGCGTGTACGTTTCGGTAAACCAGCCTCGGTTGTCGCCGAAAACCTGCGGCTCCACGACCAAAACGCCTTCCAATTCCGTTTTTGTCACTTTCATATTACGATACCTCCATTTTCGAATGATCGGTCGGAATTTTGAATCAATTGGGAATATCAGAAGTCGATCTTCCCCGCCATGTAATCGAAATACTCCTGCAGGGCCTGCTGCCATGGGGCCGGACGGTAGTCGCATTCTTTCCAGAGCTTTTCCTTGGAAAGGACCGAGTATGAAGGCCGGTGGGCCTTGCGCACATACTGCTGGGAGGTCACATCCTTGACCGTGACCGACATGCCGGCCAGGCGGAAGATTTCCTTAGCGAATTCATTCCAGGAGCAGACTCCCTCGCAGGTGGTGTGGAACACGCCGGTTTTGTTGCTGCGGATGACCGCGTCGATCATGCGCACCAGTTCGAAGGTGGAGGTGGGGTTGCCGACCTGATCGGTGACGACACTCACCTCGTTGTGATCCTGCCCCAGCTTGAGCATGGTTTTGACGAAATTATTGCCGTGAGGGCCATAAAGCCACGCCGTGCGCAGAATAGCCGTGTGCGGGCAGGCCGCGGCGGCTTTCTGTTCCCCCTCGAGCTTGGAACTGCCGTAGACGTTCTGCGGGTCGGTGGGGTCAGTCTCCCGATATGGCATGGTGCCGTTGCCGGCAAAGACATAGTCGGTGGAGATATGCACAAGCTCCGCACCCACCTCCGCCGCGGCCTTGGCCACGGTCTCGGCGCCGAAGCTGTTGACCCGATAGGCCAGCTCCCGATTGGACTCGCAGCCGTCGACGTTCGTGATGGCGGCACAGTTGAGCACCACGTCGGGCCTTGCTTCCGTCACGGCCGCACGGACTTTGGCGACGTCGGTAATGTCAAGCTCCACGTCCTTATAGGGGACGACCTCTGCCTTTTTGGAAAAATAGGAAACCGCGTCGGTTCCCAGCTGCCCGTTGCAGGCGGTAATCAGAATTTTCATACTTCATTCCACCTTTTTTCTGGCTGCTCCGAGCCGGTAATATCCGGTTTTGAGCGCCTTTTCCAATATTCCAAGGCCGGTGGCTGCACAGAGTGCGGCATATCCGGCAGCGTTTACCTTCTTATAGTGTTTGTGGAAATACAGCCGACTACGCTGCATAATCCGGTATTTTTTCAGCAAATTCATCGACCGGCCCACCGTTACATTCTCATAATGCACGTAGCGGCAGGTATTGAGGACGGCCAGCCGATAACCCAGCCGTTTGAGCCGGAAACCCAGGATGTCCTCCTCATAATAGAGAAACGTGTGCGCGTCAAAAAAGCCGAGCCGGCGGAACACGTCACCGTCGATGAGGAAAAACGAACCCGCCACGCAGTCGACGGTCGAAAACGGCGTCTGCCAATGGGCCGGCGGGTACGTCTCACGATACATGCCGATGAGACGGGAAAGCAGGCCGGAGCTGTAGGCCACATCGCACAGAAGGCCCCGTTCCTTCCACCCGGTCAGGTGATGGGGCCGCCCGTCGGGCAGAAACATATGGGGCGCCGCCACGGCGTAATCCGGGTGCTCCGCGAGGAAGTGGACGCACGAGGCGAAAGACTCGGGCGGCACCTCCACGTCGGTATTGGAAATGGCATACCGTGTAAACGGCCCGTACTGCTGTTCCAGATACCGCAGCCCTTCGTTGTTACAGCATGCATAACCAAGGTTGGGCATGTGCAGGAACACCGCCTTGGGGCCGTGCAGCGGCTCCTCATCGCCGGTAAGACCGCCCGGGCCGGTGTTATCCACCACGCAGACACAGCCGACCTCCGGCATCGCCGCCAAAGCGCGTGTCAAGCGCAGCGCATTGGCATTATCCCCATGATTAAGCACGATCACGGCCGTGCGTCCCGTATCCATCCCGATGCCGTTATTCTTCTGCAATCTCGCGGAGATATTGGCCGTAATCGGTCTTTTTCAGTTCGACCGACCGTGCCAGAAGCTCATCCCGTCCGATATAGCCCATGCGGTAGGCGATCTCTTCCAGACAGGCGATATAAAAGCCCTGCTGATTCTGGATGGTGGCGACAAAATTCGCCGCCTGCAGCAGACCGCCGCAGGTGCCGGTGTCAAGCCAGGCGAGCCCCCGGCCGAACAGCTCCACCCGGAGCTTGCCGGCCTGAAGATAAGCGTTGTTGACACTGGTGATTTCCACTTCACCGCGGGCGGAGGGCTGGACGCGCCGGGCGATTTCCACCACCGAATTGTCGTAGAAATAAAGGCCCGGCACCGCGTAGTTGGATTTCGGCTCGCTGGGTTTTTCCTCAATGGAAAGCACCTTGCCGCTCTTGTCAAATTCCACCACACCGAAGGCCGTGGGATCTTTTACGTAGCAGCCGAAAATCACCGCCCCCTCCTGATTGGAAGCCGCCTTCTGGAGAATCTGGGAAAGGCCGGAGGAATAGAAAAAGTTATCGCCCAGCACCAGACAGACACTATCCTTGCCGATAAAGTCCGCACCGATAATGAATGCCTCAGCCAGTCCACGGGGCTTTTCCTGCTCCGCATAGCTCAGATTCAGGCCGAAATCCGCCCCGGTGCCCAGCAGGTCACGATACATGGGCAGATCGCGCGGCGTCGAAATGATCAGAATATCCCGGATGCCCGCCAGCATGAGCACGGACATGGGATAGTAGATCAGCGGCTTGTCGTAGATAGGGAGCAGTTGCTTGGAAACCGCCTTGGTGATCGGATAAAGCCGGGTCCCCGATCCTCCGGCCAAAATGATTCCTTTCATACCTCTTGCACCATTCTGCCGCCGAAAATTTATGATGGCTTCCTGGCGGCATACCGGCGGCGGCGTGCGCACCCTATTATGTCGAAAAGCGGACGGCCACTCTCCCCGGCCGTCTCGCATCTGGTCAGTAAGTGAATCGGCGGCGCCTGTGCGTCAGCGGTTTGAACAGCGAGTAGACCCGACGTACCGCAGTCTTGAGCGCGCGGCCGCGCGGCAAAAAGTGAAAGCCTGTGGCGCGCAGCACGCGGATATACAGGCTTGTACCCATTCGGGCATACAAGCGCGGATTGTTGTCACGAAGCCAACTGTCGAATTCCCGGGCGCGGGTCTTGCCGCGGGGGATATCGCTGTCATAAAAAGCAGCCAGCATATACTGGGTGAAATACAGCTTGCACAGCACCGAATCCATATACGCATGATGTGCCGTATCTGTTTCGCATGTGCCGGCAAACTCCGTCATGCGGCGGACGACCCGCTCGTGATCGGCATAGCGGCACACAAAATTTTCCGCCGCGATGCTCTGTTCCGCGCGCCCCACCATATAGAGGTAGACAGTCTGGCCGAGAAACTCCACCGTGCCGACATAGGGAATCGGCAGCAGGCCGAATTCCACATCGACATAAAAGGTGTGCTCCTGCAGACGGATATCGTGGGATTGCAGGATTTCGGTACGGATGGTGAGCGAGTGGATGCCGAAATACACATGAGAAGCGGCTGGGATCTCGTCAAAGCGATAGACCCGACCGGGCTCGACACCTTCAAAGCGCATATCCTGTGTCGGGGAATCGTCCACCGGCACCTTGCGGTAATCGGCGGCTACCAAATCGACGTCTGTGCGTCCGAGGCACTCCACCAAGGCAAGAAGACCGGCGGCTTCAAGCCGGTCATCACCGTCCACCACCTTGAGGTAGCGGCCCTGCGCCGCCTCGATGCCGGTATTCACAGCCGACCCGTGCCCGCCGTTCGGCTTATGAATGACACGGATAATATCCGGGTACTGCCGGGCGAAATCGTCCGCCAGCGCCGCGGTGCCGTCGGTGGAACCGTCATCCACCACCAAAATGTCGAGTCGTTCCCGAATCGGCTCGATGCAGACCGAGCGCAGAGTATCGGGCAGCGTTTTTTCCACGTTATAAGAGGGAATCACAATCGTAAGAATTTTCAATTAGATACCCTCTTTTCCGCTCCGATCCCCCGGTTCCGGCCTAAAACCACGCCGTTCCGAAGAAAAAAGACTTTTCTTTCACGTTTGCTTATTATATCATACTATATGTGACGATTTCAATAGCGGCCGGGAATTTGCGCCAGCAGGACCTCCGGCCTGGGAGGATTGGAAATATGCCCATAAAAATCAGCGTAGTGGTGCCGGTATACAATGCCGCCGCCTCTCTCACCCGGTGTCTGGAATCCCTGCGGACGCAGACGCTCGACGATATGGAGTTTTTACTGGTGGACGACGGCTCCACCGACAGCAGCGGTGAAATATGCGATCGGGCCGCCGATGCAGATGGACGGTTCCATGTGCTGCACATTGAAAACGGCGGCCCGGCCAATGCCCGCAACGTCGGGATGGCGGCCGTTGCAGGCGAATACATCGGTTTCGCCGACGCCGACGACTGGATGGAATCGGAAATGTATGCGCGTCTTTACGCGCAGGCCGCCGCGCAGGATGCCGATATCGTCGTGTGCGACTACTGGTCCGAACGCGGCGACACAGCCCGTTGCCTCTCGGTGCTGCCCGGGGAGGAAACGCTCTATGGGCGGGACGCCGTATTGACACGAATCCTGCCCTACTTCTTCGGATACGCCGATGAGGAGCTTCGCGACTATAAACGCTGCTGCCCCTTTGCCGACACCCGCTCCTATGTGTGGGTGGGGCTTTACCGCACACGGATGATTCGGGCACACGATTTACGTTTTCCCAGTGAAAAGCTCTATTATACGGAGGACAACCTTTTCAACCTGCTGACCGTCAGCCGCTGCGGACGGCTGTGCTATCTGCCCCAGCCGCTCTATCATCACACGGAAGCGGCCGGTTCCTTCACCGGCCGGTTTACGGAAAAATACTTCGATATGCGGCTGCACAAATACGAATACCTGCACGATTTCATAAAAGAAAACGAATTAGACGCCGACTTTTACCACAGGCTTGAAAATAAGGTCTGCGCGGAATCCATCAGCGTGATTGACTATTACGCAGCGGCAAAAGAGCTTTCCCGCCGAGAGAAGCTGACCCATATCCGGCGGATTGCGGACAGCGATGCCGTATCGCATGCGCTCGCGCAGGCAAGGCTGGATCTATTACCCCTTTCGCCCCAGAAAATATTTCTCAGCCTATTGCGCGCACGCCGGACAGGCATATTGCTAGGGTTGGCGAGTATCTATATATGGACAGTCAAAACGCGAAGCAGACGGGAATGCCAAAAAGCCAAATAAAATGGCAAGAGCGGCAGGGTACCCTGCCGCTCTTGCCATGAATCGATGAATTACGGAACTGCCGATTTAAGTGTAGCACAAAGCAACCGGTAAAATTTTACCGGTTGCTTTTTCGAAAAAATCAGTCGCTGTATTGCTCAGTGTGGAAGAATAAGGCTGTCGTGTGCCCAAAAATGCTCGCGTATTTCTGGATACCTTGCGCCACATGATAAGCCCAGTTGTCGGTCAAAGAATTGTAGTCTGTCGCATATTCAGCGGGATCATTAATAGACCATCCATAAGGATCCCACTTCATTTCATAAAGGGTATTTTGTGCATAGTGTGTACCAGTAGTGTAATATTGAGCAATCCATTTGCTCCCACCGAAGATGGCTGCTCGGATGCTGGACCAGTTATTATAGCCGGCCCAAATACCGCCGCCCCAGGAAGCAATCGGATCATAGCCGTGAATGCCCCAGAGATTGTAATAGGTGCCGTCTTTCACATTGTACTTGTTCCCGTGGGGATCCGTATAGGTGTACGTATCGGTAGTGCCGGAAACCAGAGTGCCCGTGACCGGGTTCCCGTTTGTATCGTTCACAGGAGTCAGTCTGCCTGTCAAAGTACGATAATTCTCCACTCCGTTTTGAAAGACGATACCTCGGCACAGATAGCTGGGATTGTCAGGATCCGTATCCCCGTTCCCGGTTTCCAATTTTGCGTGTGCCACAAGATAGACTGGATTGATATCATAGGTCTTTGCCGCATCGAGAAAATCCTGCCCATGACCGGCCAGACTACCACACCCGTTGAGCATATTGTTGAGGTCATCCGCCGTTACGCCGTCAACCCAATTAAGAGACATAAACTCATATTTACTCACACTGTTGTGATTATAAAGTTTAGCCGGATCCAGCGCGGTGGAGTCCACGCCCGGATGGTCTGCTTCCATCTGCGAAAGGGAGATATTATACGCATATGTAATGTTCTTGGTTGCCCAGACCACGTCCTGATCGTTGCCAATATTGGCTACAGCCAGCGTATAGGTTCCTGTGCCGATCTGACTCATATTATATGTAATCGTATAATCGCATTGCGGATTACTGCCGTACTGAGGATAAGTTGATTGGGTCGCGGTTGTGTGCTGCAATTGACTCCCATCGACGCTGCCAATAAAATGAGGATCGTGATTGCTGTCATACAGATAAATATCCACGCGGCCGACACCCGCATGGCTCAAGGCCCAGCCTTCCACCGTGAGATCTCTGGAAACCGTCGCACCGTCACCTGGCGTGTTGATTGTCGTAACCGCCGCCGAACCAACTATTAAGCTGCGAGTGGCCCAAACTGTATCCTGATCGTTGCCAATAGCCGCCACCGCCAAGGTATACTGGCCAGCTGGCAGTTTACTCACATCAGCGGTCGCCGTATAACTGTTGCCGGTGGCGGACCCTGTACCGATATAAGTCGGCCGCCCCTGACCGTCATATGCATAGACGTCTATCCGGCCGACACCTGAGTGATTCGACGCCTGCCCGGTAACGGTAAAACTTCCGCTTTCCACGGCACCGTTGGCCGGAGCGGTAATCGTCGCGGTCGCAGCGGGTCCCACCGTAATATTTCGGATCGCCCACGCCACATCGCCGTCGTTTCCGATGCCGGCTACCGCCAGCGTATAACTGCCGGCTTTAAGAGCGCCCGTGTCGGCGGAAATACTATAACTGCCATTTGAGCCGGAATCGGTGCCAATGTAAATCGGTTTGCCCTGACTGTTATACGCATACGCGTCTACCTGTTTGATACCCGAATGGTTTTGAACAGTCCCCGAAAGAATAAAACTGCCACCGGTGATTGCGGCTCCGCTCGCCGGGGCGGCAATGGATGTAGTCGCGGCCGGTCCCACCGTTATATTTCGGGTCGCCCACACCACATCGCCGTCGTTTCCGATGCCGGCTACCGCCAGCATGTAATTGCCGGCCGGAAGTGATGTCGCGTTGACTTGTACGCCATAGTTGCCCCCGGTTGCACCGGAAACATTGCCGGAATTAAGATAAGTCGGTTTACCCTGGCTGTTGAAAGCGTAAATGTCTACCCGGGCGATACCGGAATGATTTGCAGCCTGTCCGGAAACGGTAAAAGTGCCGTTTTTCACCGCGCCGTCGGCAGGTGAAGAAACCGTGGTCGCCGCCGCAGGATAGACCCGGATTGGCGTCGTGCTCCAGCAAACGTCGCCGTCTTTGCCGATGCCGGCCACTGCCAGGGTATAAGTTCCGGCTTTCAGCGCATTCGCGCCGACCTGAATGTTATAGCTGCCGGAACCGGAAGAATCCGTACCGAGGTATATCGGTTGCCCCTGACTGTTATACGCGTAGGCATCCACCTGCGCAACACCTGCATGGTTCGTCACTTTACCGGAAAGCTGAAACGCTCCCCCTTCCGTCGCCCCGCTCGCCGGACTGCTGATCGAGGTAGTCGGTGCCGGTCCGATCTGAACGGGTTCCGAAGCCCACGTCGCTTTATTGTCATTGCCGATGCCCGCCACTGCCAACGTGTAGCTGCCGGCGGGAAGCGCCTTATCGTTGACTGAGGCACTGTAATTGCCGCCGGTCGCGCCGCTCACCGTTGTCGTGCCTATCGGGGTCGCTTTTCCCTTGCTGTCATACACATAAATATCCACCCGTAGGATTCCGGCAGCATTCACAGCAGTACCGCTGACCGTACCGCTGATCATTTGGCCGCTGGCGGGTGCCTGGATGCTTGTCAGCGGCGTCAAACTGGCCGCTGATACGTTCGGAGTGGCCACCATGATCAGAAACATAATGACCGCTGTGGCTGGAAACATTATTCTACACATGACACCGAAATGATTAAGTTTAGACATGGTCGCCTGTTTCAACCCCATTTCCATATAAAGTCATCTGCGTCGGAACCCTGAATCTTTATGTATATCGACCCGTCTCAGTCGAAATTAACATCTCGCGCCAAATTGCAAGTGACTATAGCAGCTTCCGCCGGGAAAAGCCTTCTTACTTCTAACATCTAATATCACACAAAAACAGCGGGAAATCCGGCATACTGCTCTGCTTATATTGTTTCAAATAATTGCAGCTTGTCTATAGCGATATACAAAACAAAAAGCATTCGGCAAAATCGCAAATATCGGCCCCGTACAATCGATAGAGCCTCTATAATTTGTTTTTAGAATACCCTATCCGGCCGCGCATGTCAAGGGACGCAAAATCAAACAGCTGAAAAAACAGCACAAGATCACGCACACCCGGATCCCGGCCCATCATTGCATAACCGAATCAGACAAACAGGAACACCCGTTCACCGCTCTGTTTTCTCAGCAGCCCATGCACGAAACAGCTTTTGCCGATATACCGGCGATGGCCGGTGTTACGACCCTTGTGGCGGACCGCCGCACCGGCAATTTTTTTTATGTACGTCCCGTCATATCACGTCCGCGGGCTTCGCCTGTCAGACCGGGTATTTGCTGCTGCGTACGAAGTCGATTTGCTCGCGGATTGGGCATGGCTGCGGGTATTGGCTAACTTGCACCCGTCAATGTCATTCTTTATGAAAGAAATGGCCGAAAAGCCGGGACGGCAAAGAGTTTCCGCCTCGCAATACATCTGGTCGACAGCCGGCTTTCTTGGTGCCCCAACAGTTTGTGCAAAGCGTCTTTCCTTCTGCCGGAAAACGATGCGGCCCCTTCGCATTCTACCCATTGCCAATGGATACAGGTATCGATTTACGTCCACTTTTACATAATCCGTATGACTTTCGGCAGTCTGCATGATTATAACGTTGTTTGCGCTTTAGCCACTGCTTTCGCTGAAAGAAGTATCTCTCTTAAGGTGAAAAACGGGAAGAGTCGCGGTGCTTTTCAACTTAAACTGCCCGAACGTGCCGAAGCGGCAGTCAACGCATGATTTCCGCTTCACCTCGGGCGTGATAATTTGCTTGCAATTAGCCCGACATTACGCTATAATCAAAAGATGAATGACCTGGGAAGCATTACTTTCATTTGCTCTATTTATAACTGCTCAAACTTCATATGCTTTTAAGGAGACCCTTTCCCCACTATAAAGCGATTTACAATTTGTCACAGCAAACGGATAGGCAGCGAAAGGAATATCGAAATATGACGCACTTTAGTTTTTCCAAAAGTGAAAAGCCTAAACTGATTGACTGGTTACTTCTGACTATTATTATATTGATGTCATTTTTTTTATTCAGCCAATATGGGGACATCATCATAACCGCCAAACATTCTATGCTGCTGATTGACGAAACAGTAAAGGGAAGGTTTTTTCATTATTATAATGATATATACCAGGCCGCTATCGCGGCTCATGGTTCCCAGGGTGTCGTAGAAAGTCCCTACTATAGCATTATTATCTACATGACGTTTGCCATTTGGAGCCTGCCTCTCTGGTTGTTCTCCCATTTCAGTCATTTGGAAATTCCCGATTTTACTTTGATGATGTGGGACAAATTGCTGATTTTGATGGTTGTTCTGATTACAACCTATGTATTATATCGGATTTCCATTTTGCTGAGTATGAACCGGGGAAAGGCAAAATGGGTCGCTTTTTTATTTTTATCTTCGCCTATCCTGCTATTCGGGTCGATTGTTTTTACCCAATATGATATTTTTTCATGCTTTTTTACTTTGGTCGCTCTTTATTATTTCTTTGAAAAGAAGCCTTATGAATTTTCCGCTTTTATGGCACTGGCAATCTGCTATAAAAACTTTTCCGCTTTTATTTTTCTCCCTTTGGTTTTGCTGATGGAAAAAAGAGTGCTGCACATATGCAAATACTATTTAATTGGTTTTTCACTTGTGGTTGTTCATAAATTGATTTTTTCGCAAGATCCAGGATATAGGGCCACGCAAAAAGCGTTAACTAAATTATATGGCTTTGTAAGCGGCGTAACCGGGACCGGTTTGACCAGTGTTTTCGGAACGATATTTTTCCTGGGGATCGCTATGGTATTGGCCTGCATTTTTGCCTATGCCAAGGATATCGAAAAGGATGAAGATTTAGTTCAATACGGTTTATACATTCCACTGTTTGTATATGGAATCTTCTTTGCGTTTATGGGTTGGCATCCGCAATGGGTACTTATACTGGTGCCATATATTGTGTTTTGTGCTGTTCAGCATAAAAACTTTAAATTATCTTTGTTTGTCGATATTGCTTTAAGCGTATCCTATCTCTTTGTTTCTTTCGACACATACACAAACAATGTGGATCAGGCAATGGTGAATTATGGGATACTTCCCAAACTATTCGGCGTAACTTATGACAGTTCACTGAAACTGGTGGACCTTGTCAATCGATCAGGTATTCCGTTAAATGCGTTTATTACTATTTTCTCTTCTTGCATCTTTGCAATGTTGATTCTGTTTTTCCCCAAAATTAAGGCGGAACGCAATGAGACGGAAACATTATCTGTTTCCTTTGTCCCGGATCGATCTGTGATATGGATACGTACACTTTCTATCCTGACATATATGGCTCCAGCTTTGGCGCTTTATTTCTATCATCTTTTTAAGATTCGGTAATATTGGCGATAATCATTTATATCTTACTGGAAATTGAAAAGTAAAGTTCGATTTTTATTGATGCACTGGTATAGCGGAGGAATATTATGTGTACATTAAAAGTCAATGCGGATGACAAGCAAATAGAGATAACAGCGTGTATATGTGCTTGGTATTCGACTCAGAAACTTCGAGTGCAGAATATTCAGATGCCAGGATAAAATCAGTTTAATAATACGAGTCCATATTTTCAATATATGCACCGGTATAAAACGGGGAATGAAGCTTTCATTAAAAAATTCGGGAATCCTTTAATACTTATGAAGGTGGCTAAAACGTATGAAAATTATTCCTGTAATTATGGCTGGCGGTTCCGGCACTCGTTTCTGGCCTCTTAGTCGGAGGAGCAATCCCAAGCAGGTTCTTAATATAGACGGAACCGATACCATGATCGGCCAGGCAGTTTCGCGCTTTGAAAGGATAACCGAAGAAAACGATATCTTTATTTTGACGGTCGAACAGCAGCATAAAGCCCTGAGAAAGGCCCTTGCGGCTAATTCAAGTGTGCAGTATATATTTGAGCCTGTGCAGCGTGGCACGTCGGCCTGCATTTTATTGGCCGCACTTCAGCTCCGAAAAAAATATGGCGATTGTACGATGGTGATTTCGCCCTCCGATCATTATATCGCATTGCAGGATGAGTTCACTAAAGTAATTCAGGAAGGATGCAAAAATGCCAATGAAGCCGGAAAAATCATTACAATTGGTATAACTCCCACGTTTCCTTCTACCGGATATGGATATATTAATTGTGATTCCAACACAAAATTCGGTGATGCATATAAGGTCAATGAATTCGTTGAAAAACCGGATTTCAATCGTGCCAGGGCGTTCCTCAGAGAAGGTAATTATCTGTGGAACAGTGGAATCTTTATTTTTAATGCTTCTGTCATCATTGAGAATTTTAAGCGTTTCCTTCCCCGAATTTATGATCGTTTGACTGTGTGGGAAGAAAAGATTGGGACTCCGGAGGAAAAAGAAGTTCTCAAATCGATTTATCCGACTGTTCCCAATATATCTGTGGACTACGGTATAATGGAGCGTTCCGATGATATCTATGTAATTCCTGCAGATGTCGGATGGAATGATGTCGGAAGTTGGGACTCGTTAGGACGTATTTTCCCGCCGGATGAAAATGGCAATATTGTGCGCGCAAAAAATATGAGCATCGATACGAAAAACAGCGTTTTATTTAGCGAAAAGTCTTTGGTCGCCACTATTGGAGTCAAGGATATGATTATTGTTGACTGTCCCGATGCATTACTGGTTTGTCCAAAAAGCGAAGCTCAGCGTGTAAAAGAGCTGGTTGAAAAACTTCGGATTAAAAATATGGAAGAGTATCTATAAGGAGTAATATCATGGAAATCAGCATATTACTTTTGGCCTATCAGGAGGCCGATAATTTAAAGATTCTTCTACCTAAAATTATAAATATTATGAAAGATATGAAGGTGGAATATGAAATTATAGTTGTGGATTCGGATACGGTTCTTGATAAAACGCCCGATATTTGTAAGGAGTATGGTGCTCGATATATTCCACAGGAAGAAAAGCATTATGGCGGTGCTTTTCGCACGGGAATTAAATATGCGGACGGAAAACGAACTGTCGTACTTGACAGCGATGGATCACATGATCCGTCGGTCATTCCACAGCTTTATCAAAAATCACTAGAAGGCTATGATATTGTTATCGGTTCTCGCTACTGTAAGGGTGGAAAGACCAATGACGCCATCACGTCACGTATAATGTCTAAAATTTTAAACACTATTATGCGGATAATAATTGACGTAAAGGCCAAAGATATATCTACAAGTTTTCGAATATATATGACAGATCAGTTAAAATCCGTGAAACTGGGATGCGAGAATTATGATATACTGCAGGAAGTCATTTTGAAGATAAAATTGAATACAGTGGGCTTTAAGATCGGAGAAGTCCCTATTTTATTTGCAAAGCGTGTATATGGGGAATCGAAAAGGCATTTACTTAAATTTATTTGTTCCTATATTCTTACAGTGTTTAAGCTGCTGAATATTCGGATGAAATGGAGTGGTAATACTCTTTCTGAAACGTAATAACGGCTTTCTATTTTGGCCTTTTTCTTGATTGACATGGATTGATCTGCTGCTTTACATTTAAATGAGATATGCTATAATAGGGGAAGTTAAATCAGAAGATAATAAACGGTGGTGTATAAAAACATGAAAAAAGCATTGATTACAGGAATTACTGGACAGGATGGGTCATACCTTGCCGAATTGCTTCTTGAAAAAGGTTATGAAGTCTATGGCATTATGCGCCGCAAGAGCATTCTCACCTATGGGGACGTCGAACATATAAAGGATAAGATTCATTTCATCTACGCGGATATGACGGATGAATCTTCCCTCATCACTGCGATGCGGATTTCACAGGCGGACGAGGTTTATAACCTGGCTGCTCAGTCTTTCGTGGCTCCCAGCTGGGGGCAGCCCATTGCGACGGCGGAAATCAACGCAATCGGTGTGGCCAATATGTTGGAGGCCATTCGTCTGGTCAAACCTGAGGCTCATTTTTATCAGGCTTCGACCTCCGAAATGTTTGGCAAAGTCGAAGAGATGCCTCAGTCTGAAACCACGCGCTTCCATCCTCGGAGCCCCTATGGCGTCGCCAAACTCTATGGGCATTGGATTACCCGGAATTACCGTGAAAGCTATGATATGTTCGCGTGCTGCGGCATTCTTTTCAATCATGAATCTGAGCGGCGCGGCAAGGAATTTGTGACCCGTAAAATTACAAATTCGGTTGCCCGTATCAAAAACGGCCTGCAGAGCCATGTGGAATTGGGCAACCTTGATGCCAAACGTGATTGGGGACACGCCCAGGACTATGTGCAGGCTATGTGGCTGATGCTTCAGCATGATACGGCGGATGACTATGTGATCGCCACCGGTGAGACCCGTACGGTTCGCCAATTTGTGGAGACGGCTTTCCGTCATGCCGGGATAACAATCCAGTGGAAAGGAAGCGGTATTGACGAAATCGGTGTGGATTCTTCAACCGGCAAAACTATTGTGAGCGTCAATTCGCAGTTTTTCCGTCCTGCGGAAGTAGAGGTCCTTCTGGGCAATCCCGCTAAAGCCGAAAAGGTGCTGCATTGGGAAAGGCAAATCTCCTTTGATCAGCTGGTTGAACGCATGGTAAAAAATGATATGGCTTTGGTTGAAAAGGAACTTCATAAATGAAGGCTCTGATTACCGGTGTGCACGGTTTTGTCGGAAAATATTTGAAAGAAGAGTTAGCCGGGAATGGCTATGAAGTTGTCGGAACCGACTTGACTGGGTCGGACATTGTTCCGGCAAACTTCCTGGATCCGGAATCTGTCGCTGACCTTCTGCGCTGTGTGCGGCCGGATGTGATTTTTCATCTGGCAGGGCAGGCCTCTGTGGCTCTTTCATGGAAAATTCCGCGCAAAACTTTCGACATCAACGTCGGCGGTACGATCAATCTATTAGAAACCATCCATGCTTTGTCGATGTCAGTAAAAGTGCTGGTTGTCGGATCTTCTGATCAGTATGGTAATGTGCGGCCGAAAGACTGCCCCATACGGGAAACATTAGAGTTAAAGCCACAAAGCCCCTATGCCATTTCCAAAGAGGGTCAGGAAAAAATAGCTCTTGCGCTTGCCAAAATGCATCATATTCCGGTGGTACTGACCCGTTCTTTCAACCATATCGGCCCCGGGCAAAAAAAAGGGTTTGTTCTGCCGGATTTTGCCGATTCCATTGTGCAGATTGAAAGAAATGCCCATCCGGCTGTGCTGCGCGTGGGCAATCTGGAGGCTGAACGGGATTTCACTGATGTGCGGGATGTCGTGCGCGCCTATCGGATGTTGATCGAAAAAGGCAAAGCAGGTGAAGTCTACAATATCGGTTCCGGCACATCCTTTCCAATTTCTCACCTGTTGGATGAATTGCTGAAACTGACTCCCGCCCAAGTGCAGGTAGAACCGGACCCTGCCAGGATGCGTATATCCGATATTCCGCTGATCCGCTGCTGCTATGATAAATTGCGGGAAGACACTGGATGGAAGCCCATCTATCCCCTGCGGCAGACGCTGCAAGATACGCTCGACTACTTTCGTCACGCCGCAGAGTAAGCTGATTTCATAAACAAGGGCCCCGACAGACGCTTTTGCGGTCTGTCGGGGCCCTTTTTATGTACACCCGGCGGAAAACACCCTGCACTAAACCGCATGGAATCAGACGGAGCTCGGCGACAATTCGCCCGACATCATATCCGGGTGCTTTTCTTCCATCCATGCAAAAATCTTTTCGGCTACCTCAAGCCGCCGCACTTCCCGCAGGATGCTGTGCCGCAGCCCCGGGAGAATTTCACACCGGACGTCGGTAAAGCCCAGTTCCCGCATCATGCGCTGCTTGCGGCGCGGCGCCTCCCCCTGCTCCCCCGCCGCGTCACAGCCTCCGCCCATCAGTAAAACGGGCAGTCGGCGGGATGCGCCGCGCCACGCCGCGGCGCTGTCCGTTTCCTGCATGGCGAGCAGAAAATCGCGGTAAAATTCATTAGTGAAAAGCACGTCCGTGTACGGCATGGCCAGCGACTGGCGCGCCATCTCACGATCGCCGGTGATCCAGTCAAGCGGCGTTTCAATTGGAGCAAAAGCGTCGTTGGCATGGCTGAACATGGCTGCAAATGTATCTTGGCTGACGGCTTGAAGGCCGCTGCGCGCAATCTCGGCTTCCACAACCGGCAGAAGCTCCGGCACCGCGCGCGAGGAAGGTACGCCAGTCAGTATAAGCCCCGCGAGCAATCCCCCATGACGGCCGGCCAGCAGCTGAGACGCCACCGCGCCCATGCTGTGCCCCAGCAGATACACCGGGCATTGCGGCCGCTGCCGGCGGGACTCTTCCGCAAAGGCCAGCAGATCTCCGGCCATGCCGTGAAGGCTGTCGGGGCCGGGATTTCCGCCCGTACGGCGATAATCCGGCGAACGGACGTCACCCGCCGTACGGCCATGTCCGCGCATTTCAGGCAGCACGACCGCGTACCCCCGGTCGGCGGCCATGGCGGCGAATTCGTCATAATAATCCGCCGTTTCACCCATGCCGTGAGCGATCAGCAGCACCCCGCGTGTCTCCTGCCGCGCCGCCCAACGCCGCACATACAGCTGGCGCCCGTCCGGCAGCGTTTCATAGCGGGACAGCGGGGAGATAACCGTCTGTGCCATTTTCATCCTTCTCTCTCAGCCGGGCAGGCCCGCATTGCCGCCGAAGTCTGCCTGATTCTTTTTTAGAATAGCCTATCCGGTCGGCCATGTCAAGAGACTTGAAACCCGGCGGAACAGCCTCCCATCGCAAAAAAGCGGTCGGGGGCCGCGCATGTCCGGCCGTCCGTGCATATGATGGAATGGGGTCGGGGTAATTTTTCGCCCTTCTCCCCTCAATTCATTCGTCCGTCATCCGGACATACGGAGGTTGCTATGTCAAGAAGCCCGTACATCTGGTGGTGGTTTCCGCCGCACCGGCCATGGCCTCCGGCCCGTCCGCGCCCGCCTATGCCGCCCAGACCACCTATGCCGCCCAGACCACCTCGTCCGCCGGTTCCTCCCGGCAGGCCATAGGTTTTCCGCTCGCCCCGTCCAGCCTACAAGCCGGACGGGGCTTTTTTGCCTCGGGCGTGTCGACTCCTGTCGGATTATAGTTGCAAGCGAACGGCGGATGCGATAAAATAAGACAGAAATTCATTTTGCAAAAATAATCTGCAGAATCGATTCTTAAACCAATATGGAAAACCTATTTGCCGGTTCAACTGGCAGGAAAGAAACGCCATGACCGTTATGACCGCCGTTCTGGTCTTTGTACTGGGCTGCTGCATAGGCAGCTTCTGCAATGTGTGCGTCTACCGGATTCCTCGGAAAGAATCCATCGTATGGGGACGTTCCCACTGCACCGCCTGCGGGCAGACACTGCAAAACCGCGACCTCATCCCGCTGGTGAGCTGGGCATGGCTGCGGGGCCGCTGCCGCGGCTGCGGGGCCCCCATCAGCCCCCGCTACCCGGCGGTGGAACTGGCCGGCGGGCTGCTTTTTATCGCCAGCTGGGGCGTATTTGGTCTCTCGGCCAACGCGGTCATCACGGCGGCTTTCCTGAGCGTACTGCTGGTGGCCGCTCTCATTGATTTCGACACGATGGAAATTCCAAGCGGCGCGGTGCTCGCGGTTTTTGTGCTGAGTGCCGTCCGTGCGGTGATGGCGCGGGGAGCCGGCCTGACCGACCAACTCATCGGCTGTGCGGCGGCGGGCCTGCCGCTACTGGTGATCGCTCTCATTTCCCGTGGAGGCATGGGGTTGGGCGACGGCAAGCTGATGGCCGCCGCCGGGTGCCTGCTGGGGTGGAAAGAAGGGCTGCTGGCCTTGTTGCTGGGGTGTGTGATCGGTGCGGCGGCGGCCTTGCTGCTCGTCGCCGCCGGACGCAAGAGCATGAAATCCGCTATCCCGCTGGGGCCTTTCCTTGCCGCCGGCTGCGCGGTGGCCGCCCTGTGGGGTGGGCCGCTGATTCGGACCTACTGGGGGCTGTTTTTGCGATAACACATGCTTATTTTTACTCGAGTCGGACAAACTTTGAAACAGGAGGTGTTGGCATGGCAGCCCAGAATATGCGAATCGGTGAAATGCTGCTGGCGGAGCATCTCATTACAACGGATCAGCTGGATGAGGCGCTGCGCCGCAAGAAGCAGGACCCGACGCGCAAGCTTGGGGATATTCTGGTGGAATCCGGAGCCGTTTCCGAAGCGGATCTGGCGCACACTCTCAGTGCACGTCTGAAAATTCCGTACGTCGATCTGGTGGAAAGCGGCATTGAAGCGGACGCGCCGGCGCTGGTACCCGAAGAGCTGGCCCGGAAATACATGGCTATCCCCATCCGCAAGGAGGGCCGGGTGCTCACGGTGGCGAGCAGCGACCCGATGAATTTCTATGCCATCGACGATCTGCGGCTCGCCACCAACATGGAAATCCGGCCAGTGCTGGCCACCGAGACGGATATCCGCCGCGCCATCGGCCGCTGTTACAGCCGGCAGCTGGTGGAAGAGGCTGCCAAGGATGTCAACCGCGCTTTCAGCTCCGCCGGGCACCCGGCGCCGAAAACCGATCTGACCGACAAGGCGCCGGGCGACGCCCCAGTGGTGCGGCTGGTGGATTCCATCCTCCAGCAAGGCATCTCGCTGGGGGCCAGCGACATCCATATCGAGCCAATGGGGAACGAAACCCGGGTGCGCGTGCGGGTGGACGGACTGATGAAGACCCAGATGACGCTGGCGCGGGCGGCTCATGCCTCCATCGTCACGCGGCTGAAAATCATGGGCAACATGAATATTGCCGAGCACCGGCTGCCACAGGATGGGCGGGTAGAAATATCCGTGCAGGGGCGGACGGTGGATATGCGTCTGTCGGTGCTGCCGACGGTCACGGGGGAAAAGGTGGTCATTCGCCTGCTGGGCGGCGAAGGCTCGGTGCGGTCGATCGACGAGCTGGGCCTTTCCGCAAGCAATCGCAGCCTATTCGACCGGCTGATTCGCACCCCCAACGGCATCCTGCTGGTGTCGGGGCCCACGGGCAGCGGCAAATCCACGACTCTTTATTCCATTCTCCGCATCCTCAACCGCCCCGGAGTGAATATCGTCACCATCGAGGACCCTGTGGAATACCGCATGGCCGGTATCAATCAGGTGCAGGTGAACCCCAAGGCCGGCTTGACATTTTCCAGCGGCTTACGTTCCATTCTGCGGCAGGACCCGGATATCATCATGATCGGGGAGATTCGGGATTCCGAGTCCGCCCAGATCGCCATCCGGGCGGCCATCACGGGGCATCTGGTACTGTCGACCATTCACACCAACGACGCGGCTTCCACTGTCACACGGCTGGTGAATATGGGAGTGGAGCCGTTCCTCGTGTCGGCCGGCGTGGTGGGCGTCATCGCCCAGCGCCTGGTGCGGCGGGTATGCCCGCGCTGCGGCCGGGAGTATGCGCCAGATGACCGGGAGCGCCGCGTCCTGGGCATTGGACCGGAAATCCGCCTGCGCCGCGGCGGAGGATGCAACAATTGCGACCAGACCGGTTATCGGGGACGCGTGGCGGTGCATGAAATCATGCTGCTCAGCCGCGACATGCGTGCGCTTATCGACCGGAGCGCCACGGCGGACGAGCTCCGTGCCCAGGCAATTTCGGACGGCACTTCCACGCTGCAGCAAAATTGCCGCCGGCTGGTGCTCGACGGAGTCACTTCTTTTGACGAATTCATGCGGGCCACTTACAGCATCGGCTGAAAGCCCGGGAAAACGAGGCATTGACTGGTATGAACCGAGTTGACGAATTGCTGATCAAAGCAGTGGAATGCGGCAGCTCCGACCTGCATATCACCGTGGCGGTGCCGCCCATGGTGCGTGTCAACGGGCAGATCCGTCCGCTGGAAGGCTACGCGCCGCTGACACCGGACGACACCCGCGAAATCACCATGTATATGCTGCCGCCGGAGCAGGACAAGGTATTGGAACAGACCGGTCAGGTGGATTTTTCATATGTGGTGCCGAAGGTGGGGCGTTTCCGGGTCAACATATACAAACAGCGGCGCAGCTACTGTGCCGCCGTGCGGGTGCTGGTGCAGCAGATGCCCACCATCGACTCCCTGGGGCTGCCCGAGACACTCAAGGAACTGTCGCTGCGGCAGAGGGGGCTGATTCTGGTCTGCGGCCCCACGGGGTGCGGCAAATCGACCACACTGGCCGCCATGGTAAACTATATCAATCAAAACCGCCGCTGCCATGTGCTGACCATTGAGGACCCCATCGAGTATCTGCACAAGCACGGCAAGAGCATCATCAACCAGCGGGAGGTCGGGGACGACACCCGGTCGTTTGCCGAAGCGCTACGCGCCGCCATGCGGGAGGACCCCGATGTCATTCTGGTAGGCGAAATGCGCGACCTTGAGACCATCTCCACCGCCATCTCGGCGGCGGAAACGGGGCACCTGGTTTTTTCCACGCTGCACACCATCGGCGCGGCTCAGACGGTGGACCGTATCATCGACATGTTCCCGCCCTACCAGCAGCAACAGATTCGCGTGCAGCTGGCCTCGGTGCTTCAGGCGGTCATCACGCAGCAGTTGCTGCCCACCATGATGCACGACGGTCGGGTCGCCGCGGTGGAACTGATGCTCTGCAACGACGCCATCCACAACATGATCCGTGAAAACAAATGCCACCAGATTCCCACCGCGATGCAGACCGGCATCCGGCAGGGCATGCTGCCCATGGATTATTCCCTGGCACGGCTCGTGCGGGAAGGTCACATCACGCAGAACGAAGCCGCCACCCACTGCATGGACCGTGAAACATTTGACCGCTATATGGCGGCGGGATATTAAAAAAGTCGAATTATGCCGTCTAAACTTCCAAGAAGGCGGAATAACTATAATAAAGTGAGTAAGTTAATCAAGGAGGATATTTTTATGGTACAGGCTCTAACCAAAAAGCGGAAACGGAATAATGCCGGCTTCACGCTGATCGAACTGATCGTGGTCATCGCCATTCTGGGCATTCTGGCGGCGATACTGGTGCCAATGGTCACAGGGTATATCGGCAAGGCCAAAGATCAGGCCTATGAGGCGGACGCCCACACGGCGTTTACGGCGGCAGCCGCGACCCAGGCGCAGAGCAATGCGTCATACACTTCGTACAAAGAAAGCGATACGACTTCCGGCGACGCCGTCATGGGTGAAGCCGATCTGGCTTCGTATCTCGGCTCCCACGGCAATTTCTCTGTGACCGGCGTGACGTTTGATTCCACAAACGGATATGCCGTCACAAGCGTCACGATTTCGGAAGGCGGCAAAGCCATCATGTACGACGCCACCAAATCGGGAGACGCTCAGTATACCATCTCCTGAGCATTTTTCCGTTACCCATCGCATGCTTAAAACCAAGACGACCGGATTTTTATCCGGTCGTCTTGATGTTTGCCGACATATCTTCATGTACTAAATGAAACGAGTGTTTTCCGCTCACCAGCCGGAAATTCGGCCCTTCCAACAGCCAACCGAGCCGGCGGAGGGCCGCCACCTTCACCCGGCTGACCTTGCGCTGGGAAAGACCCATCTCGTCGGCTGTCTGCTGTTGGGTCAGCCCCCGATAAAACAGCGCGTCGATGACGCGGCGTTCCAACTCGCCGAGCTTTTGCAGCGCCTGTTCCAGCGCCAGACGATCCTCGATGGGCAGACGGAACGTCTGATAGGACGCCGAGTCGATTTTCTCGGCGTCGATTTCGTCGAAAGACACCAGACCCGCCCGCATCACTTCCGGCAGCCCCTCCGGCCGGATACGGAGCCTCGCGGCAAGCTGCTCTGTTTCGGGGGGAGGCGCTCCGGCACGCCGGGCCTGCCGGAGCAGGCCGCATGCCTGCTTCTGAAGCCGGGCGATGCATTTCGGCCGGGAATAATTCTGTTCCCGCCGCACATAGTGGCGGATTTCGCTGATGATGCACCAGGAGGCCCATGTGGAAAAAAGGGTGCGCCCATTGTAGCGGGAAACCGCCTCCACCAGCCCCAGCAGGCCGCTTTGGGTCAAATCCTCCGTCGTGCAGCCGGCACCGTAAATTGCGGCGAAATGCCGTATCAGAGGCAGGCCGGCCCGGATGACATTTTCCATAGCCTTCTCGGAGGGAGCGGCCACATATTCCTCATACACCCGGTTGATATCCAACCGCTCCGGTCCCTTTTCCGACTTTTGCACGGTATTCCCCTCCCCATCCGAAAACGGCGCGGCGGCTTCAGCTCCCGGGCTGCGTATAACGCGTAAATGCGACCAAAGTGCCCGACCCGCCGGTCGTATCCTGAATGGCGGATGACCACAGACTCATATTGACCAAAGCCACCTCGCCGGTCAGCGTGTAGGAATTCTGCGGCTGGGCACGCATGGCCACCGTCACTGTGACGGCAAGCGCAGTGCTCCCCGAAGCCTGAAACGACACGGAAGCCGTATACCCCGCCGCCAGACCCGGGCGATACACCGTCTCGGCCGCCCCGGCGGAGGCACGCGTTTTCAGTTCCCCGACGGTATCGTCGTAATAAAGATAGCCGTCCAGACCGGCCGGGTCGGTGCCCGCCGGGCCGGCATAGATGGTGAGCGCCGTGCTGTTGCGTACCGTGGAAGTCACACGCTTCATCAGGCTCAGCGCCGCCGCATGCTCGTCAAACCGGTTGCCGGTGTGGCCGACCAGTTTGGCGCCGGTCACCAGGATGCCGCCGACGGCCGCCAGCACGATGCACATGACGGCCAGAGTCACCAGCAGCTCCACCAGCGTAAAGCCTTTATTGCGAAGGGAAAATGCAGGACGCATGGTATCGCACTCTCTTTCCGTCAGTCGGAATCAGGCGTAAAAGTCCAGTATTGCACGGAGCCTCCCGAAGCCGCCGACTGGGTGCCCGTGCGATAAGTGCCGCTGACCGTATCTGTGTCGCCGCCGTCGATAGTGATGGTAAAACTCCCCTGGGAGGATGTGACGCCGGTCGGCGTACCCGAGGTCACGCCGCTGTCTGTCTTGTCGGCCGCCTGCTGGGCAAGCTGGCTGCGGGGCATGTTGTATCCCAGCATCCTGAGCCCCATGAGCAGCAGATTTGCCATGAGCACCGTCACGATAGCCAGCAGAGCCAGACTGACGATGACTTCCACCAGCGTCAGGCCGCTCCGGTCCCGCCGCAGGCGGGCCGCGAACGCCGCTATCCGTTGTCTGCACCGTCTCATTTGTCAGCCCACCCATCCAGCGTCCATGTCCAGGTCGTGGTGGAACCCGAGCCGTTTGAGCCGCCCGAACCGCCCCCGGAACCATCCGAAGCCAACCCCTCCAGCGGCGTACCGGTCAGGTCGGAGGGGGCGCAATATTTTAACGTGAGGCTGCCGCTGATGTTTTCCGTGCCGGCGCATATGCTGCCCCGCAGGTTATAGTCGCCCTCCTGGCCGCCGCCTATATTGACCGTCCCCTTGGGCAGATAAATGTATGCGTCCACACGGGGCGTGGAAGTCAGCGTCACCGTTTGGCCCGCTTCCCCGCTGCCCATAATAAAAATCTGCGGTGTGGCCGAGGTATCGTTCGGATAATCCTGCTGCATCATGAAGCGGTGCTCGATCGTCAGCGTGGTGCCCGCGCCCGAAAGATAGATCAGCAGCCGATGTGGGCCGGTCACAAACACGTCGATATTCTGGGTGAAGTGCTGCGAGGAATTTATGACGACCCGTATATCCTTTTGGGTCGTGTCAAACGTCAGCGTGCCCATCGGACTCGCCGCCAGATTGAGCACACAGTCGTCGGCGATCGTATAATGATCGATCACCTGCGGCCAGTATATCTTCTCACCCGTGGTCACGACATTGGAAATGGGTGGCACCGATACGGCACGATCAAGCTGGCTCATGCGTGAAAAGTCGACCTTGACCGGCGCGAGCGCGGCACCCTGCGTCACATTCCCGCCCACAAAGGCGGACTGCGTATTGTTGGAGAAGGTGACGGTGCCTGCCGTTGTCAGGTTGCCGGTGATCCGCTGCCCGCCGCCGGAGATCGAAACGTTGCCGCCGAATTGTGCATTTCTAGAGATATTGCCGCTGCCGTAAAGATTCCCGGTCTTTTGAATATATACACTGCCGTTTACCTTCCCCGCGCCGCTGATTACCATGGAGCCCATGGCGTAGACGTCGCCGTTGCTCACAAGGCCGCTGCCGGTGATTTCCACGTCGCCGGTCGTTTTCACGCCGAGCAGGCCGCTGCCATTCCCGTTGAGCGTTACTTTGCCGTTTGCAAGCAGCGTACCGTTGAGCGAGGTGCTTTGACCGAACGTAAAATCCCCGTCGGCCGCCACATTGCCGTAAAGGGTGCATTGCCCCACGCCGCCGCTGCCGTTAAAATACAGCAGGTTATCGAGCGGATGGACCGAGCCCGAGTCGGAAGGCGCAGTGTACGTGCCCTTGAGATAAGCGGTGGCGGAGGCCCTGATCTCATTTTGGGCCGCACTGGCGGTCACCCGCACGACGGATGGCTTGCCGTTTGAAAACCGGGTGGCTGTGATCTCGACGGTTTCGGCGGAGCCGGACACCGCCTGTTCCGGGAAGGCATAGCGGCCCGTCAGTGTGGCGTTGCCCGGCGTCAGGGCGGCGATTTTCTGCTGGGCGGCGGTATCCTTCTGAATATACCGGATGGTGGAGCTCACGGCGGATCTGGCGATAAAATAGGCCTGCTGATCGTCCGTCTGCGCCCTGGTGCGATAGGCGGAGACTGTACCGTAGGTGAGCACCGCCCCGCCCAACACCAGAAAGACCGCAAACACGATCAGCACCATGATCAGGCTGCTGCCGGCGTGTTCCCAAAATATCCGATGATTTTTCACGGCTCAATCCCCCCTCTTCCCTTCCGGCTTATTTCAGTGGAGCAGGGAATCGCTGTCATCGGGCTTCTCGGCACCGAAGCATTGCACCGTCACGGTGGCGGTCCCGCCCGGGAGCGTGCTCTCATACACCACGACCCGCACGGTACGTCCGCTCTGCTTGATGGCATCGAGGAACCCCAGAATACCGCTCTGCGGCCCCGAAAGGCCGAGAGTCGCCGTACGTTCCAGAAGCTGGGGCTGGGCGGAGGAGGAAGCGGACGCAGCCGACGTCTGCGATGACGTCGACCCGGCCGCCCCCGACCGGGCGGAAGCCGTCTGCGACGAGGATGCCCGGGAGGTCGACGAAGAAGTGCCCCGGTATTCTTCCGCATACATACGCAGCTGATAGGCGATGTCATCATCCTTGGGTTGGGAGGCGGCCGAAACGTTCGTCCGCGAAGACGTACCCGCCGAATGAATATCGGTGGCGACCGGATTATCGAATTGAATGGATACCAGCGTCAGACCATTTTGCTGCGCCAGCTTGAGAAACCAGGCGTTGAGTTGATCGCTGGCCACCGACGGCAACAGAGCCGAAGCCGATGAGTCGGCCTTAGTGAGCGCGCTCTGCACACCGGCGGGCACACTGCCGGCAACCCGGACATTCTGGCTGGCCGATTGCCGTCGGGACTGCATCTGTGCCAGCTCACTGCGGCGGGCAACCAGACGGTCCACCGTCGGATTGACGAGAAACTTTGTTCCGCCGGCAATCACGAGTACCAAAGCGAGCAGAAAAAGCAGAATCTTTTCCCGTGCGCTGAGTATCATGACGCGGAGCCCCCTTTCAGGGTGCACTGTATGGCGAACACATAGCCAGTGCCCGACTGTGTGACCCCGCCGTAGGTGATATACTGGAAGCGGCCGGTCTGCTGGAGCGCCGCCGTGTAGGCGACCGCCGCGTCGGAAGAAGACGCCGTGCAGGAAACCGTCAGCCGCGAATCGGAATACTGGATATCGGAAACCGCCGTGCCCGCCGGCGCCGCGGCCGTAACGGCCTGAAAGAGTGCCGAGTCGGGAGCTGTCAACTTGCCGAATTCCTGTACGTTGGACGATGCCATTGTACCATATTGCCTAAGCGCGTCGAGCTTCCGGTCGCCGTCTAGGACCGTCTGCCCGGCCTTGGTCACGTCGCTGCGGCTCAGGTAGCGCTGGATGCCGGCAATCTGACTTTGCAGCGTCAGGCTGCCGACCTGAGCGTAGACAAATATACCGATAATCACGGCGGTACATACGGCGATCAGGGAAAGACCGATCACGGCCACCCGATCCAGTCCGCCCTTGGCGTCAATGGGATTGCGGTAGACGGAAAAGAAATCAACATCTCTGCGCATGATGGAAGTCATCCTTTCGCTCGGGTTAGGAAATGCCGCACGGCGCGTCCGCCGTCACAGCCGGATCAACGCGCCGATCGCGTTGAGATAGGGGGCGACGGGTGCCTGCGCCATTTTCACGCCGGATATGGCCTGCACCGTTTCCGCCGGTATCCCTGTGCTCTGGGCCAAAGCCGGGCCGATGCCGCTTATCCCTGCCAGTCCGCCGTACAGATAAGCATGCCCCACCGGGTTGAGAGAATTGCGCCGCAGCTGGAACTGGGACATTTTCCCGATCTCGTCGGCCAGACGCCCCACATACCGGTGCACGATCTCGGCAAGCAGCGGATTCCGGTCGGAGGCCGCCGCCGCAATATCCAACTCATCCGGAACGGCCGGCTCCCGCTCGCCGCGCAGCTGCTGAAGAGAGGAAAGCAACTCTTCCGCCGAAACGGGGGAAAAACGGGAAAATACCCGCCTGCCTTCGCTGAAAAGGTGAATCTCCAGCCCTTCATTCTCGATCTGAATGAAAAGCACCGACTGGTCGCCCCAGCCCTGGCCGTTTACGGCGGCCCCGGTCACCAGTTTTTCGATGCAGTTGGCGTGAATATCCAGTGCCACCGGTTTGAAATGGCCGTTGCGGAATACGCTGTAATACGTATCCACCATGGCGCGGGGCATGGCATAGGCCCAGACGGTGACGGGCTGGGTCTTGTCGCGCCCCGGCTCGTCATGGCGCGCATACTCATACACAAAATCCGAAGCCTCGCCCACCACCTGGATCATCTCATTGACCACCATCTGGCCAAGCTCCCGGGGCCGGGCAGCCGGCAGCTCCAGCCGGCGGGAAAGCACCGCACCGCTGCCCACCGACAGCGTCATATCGTTGGATCGGATATGACGGGCCGCCCGCAGTTTCTGGAGCGTGCGGATAAACGCAGCCTGATTGCGCACGGCTCCGTCCTGCACCGTCCCTTCGGGCAGGCGCATTTCCCCCGCCCGAAGCACGGTAACGCCGACCGGCCCCGCGCTGCCCTCCACCGCGTAAATCGCCGCTTTTGTGGGATCCACTGCAAACATATCCGACTTCCCTCCGTTTTTCTGACTGAATGCCGGCCGCCTGTCAGGACGCCGAGCCGATTTGGCTGTAAAGACCGTAGATGGGAGTGATGACCGATACGATGATAAAGCCGACAATCAACGCCAGCACCACGATCATCACCGGCTCGATGAGCGAAATCAGACGGCGGATGGCCGCGTCGGCTTCCTCGTCGTAATAGGCCGCCGTCTTATTCAGAATACCATCCATATTGCCCGATTCCTCGCCCACACGCATCATGGAAGACAGCATGGTGGGGAAAATCCGCAGCTTGCGGACGGATTCCGAAATGGATACGCCGCGGCGGATATCCTCGTTGGCTCGCAGAAGCCCACTGCGAATGTGGGTATTGCGGATGACCCGCGCCACGATCTCGATGGACTGAATAATCGGCAGGCCGCTGCTGAAAAGCGAGGCCAGCGTCCGCGTGAAGCGGGCCGATTCCAGCACCGTCGTGATTCGGCCGAACACTGGCACACGCAGGCGGAATGCATCCCATCCGTGGCGGACGGCTTCGTTTTTCATGAGCAGATGGACGCTGATGCCCAGAGCAAGAAAAATGATGAGAATGAGATACCAATAAGCCGTCAGGGCGTGGCTGACCGACAGGAGCACCCGGGTCGTGGCCGGCAAGCTGCCACCGAACTGCCCGTACATATTGAGAAACGTGGGCAGGATGAACGTCAGCAGAAACGCCACCACCGCCAGCGACATGACAAGCAGGAACGCCGGGTAAATCAGCGCCTGACGGATCTGATTCTGCATGCGGCCCTCCCGCTCATACTGGTCAGCCATGCGGCTCATAACGGTATCCAGCGTGCCGCTGGCCTCGCCCGCCGCAACCATGTTGAGCAGCAGCTCGGGGAAAGCATCCCTGCGCATTTCCATGGCGCGGGAAAGGGACTCGCCTCGCTGCACCGCGTCGTATACATCGAGGATGACTGCTTTTACGCGCTTATGCTCGGTCTGCTGATAGAGCACATCCAGGCACTTGATGACCGAAACGCCGGAATTGAGCATCGTGCCGAATTGCCGGCAGAGCACTGACAGCTCGCGCATTTTGAGCTGCCGGCGTCCCAGCGTGATATCCAGCGGATTCGCCCCGACCTCCTGCACGCGGATGCAGTACTTGCCCTCTTCGCGCAGGGCGTGGTAAAATGCGGGGAACCCATCCGCCTCCAGAACGCCGGCATATACCCGGCCTTTCATATCTTTGGCCCGATAGCGATATTCCGACATGGCTTCATCCCCTTATTTAATAGTATCGGCACGATTGCCTCCGTTTTGCGCGGCCCTTTCCGTTTTTTACGCTTTTTTATTATAGAAGGATTCGCTCTGTCTTGCAATCATAGAAACCCGCCGGTTCGACATTTTTCGACACGGCTCGCCCAAATGAGCCCAAGGCGGCAGCAGGACGTCAATTGGTTATTGACATTATTCCCCCGCTGTGGTATAATCTCAGTCGTCGCTGATAAGCGGGTGTAGTTCAATGGTAGAATTCCAGCCTTCCAAGCTGGTCGCGTGGGTTCGATTCCCATCACCCGCTCCATCTCGTGCCTGAAGAATCACGTCTGTTTGCGCCTGTAGCTCAGGTGGATAGAGCAACTGCCTTCTAAGCAGTGGGTCGGGAGTTCGAGTCTCTTCAGGCGCACCAAATATGGTGGGTATAGCTCAGTAGGTTAGAGTGCCAGGTTGTGGCCCTGGAGGTCGTCGGTTCGAGCCCGATTACCCACCCCACAGAGCCGCAGGCGGATTTGCTGCCTGTGGCTTTCTTCATATTGGGATGTAGCCAAGTGGTAAGGCAACGGACTTTGACTCCGTCATTTCGCAGGTCCGAGTCCTGCCATCCCAACCAGCGACGCGGCGGTTAAACCGGCCCAGCCGATTTACCGCCGCTGCATTTTTGCTCGCGCTGCGATTTTTCGGTCGACGGAGGACGAAATTTGCAAATACCATTGACAAATTCCTCCTTCATTGATATAATATCTAAGCGCGCTGTGCGAGCCATTAGCTCAGTTGGCAGAGCACTAGACTTTTAATCTAGGTGTCCGGAGTTCGAGCCTCCGATGGCTCACCACAACAAACCGCCTATTCAAGCCATTCGTGGCATGAATAGGCGGTTTCCCTTTTGTCCGTAAAATATCCATCGCACATTTTTATCGATGCTTGACGATTTTGATGATGACCCCGTCTGCCAGCATAAAGTCGGAAGGCGGGGTCTTATGGTATTCCTTTAAAGCCGAAGGGGTCGGTATGAGATAAGCCCTCCGGGTCATGGCGGTAAGCCAAAGTGTCATATGACCGTTTCGGAAAAGCGCGAGCCGATCACTCATATAAACAGCTCATAAATTCCAATGAGCAGAATTATACCTCCGGATAGCGGGACCGCGTATTTCCCCGCCAGTTTCGAAAGCCAGCCGTTCCCTACCATACACCCAAATACGATCATCATAAAGCTGAATACGAACACACATGCGACCGTTGCAAATACGTTTAGCCCCGTGATGCTTGCACCAAGCCCCAATCCAAGATTATTTACAGACAAAGCGGCAGCAAGTGCGAGGGATTCACGTATGCTTATATCCCCCGACCGATCTTTGTCCACTCTTTCGGGGTTATCCAGAAGTTTTGGCGAATTTTTCCACGAGGCATTCGCTTTTTTCCCAAGAAAGCAATCCTTCAAAATCCATATGCCAATCAGGATAAGTATAATACTTCCAATCACATTCGACTCTTTGGCGCTGAAAATTTTACTTACTGCCACCCCAACCGACATCGACAGGTATGTACCGGCAGCCGTAATCGCTGCGATCAGCAGATTTTGCACGATGCCAATTTTGATCTTTCTTATGCCATATGCGACACCGACCGTAAAATTATCGACGTTTGCGGAAAAACCGAATAACAATATAGACAACCAATGCACATAGCCCACCTACTTTTATATTATCCTATGCACAGCTTTGCGGGCTTGCCTCAATTTTGCCCAGACGGTCAGCCACTCACGTAAGCATTGGCATGCGGAATACCGACGGCACAGGCCCGTATCATATGCCGATAGCCCGGTGGAATTTCTGCGGTGACCACAACGCTCGCGGTTCGGCTGGGAAATATTTCTTTTGCGTCAAAAGCCTGAAATTGTTATACTTGGGTTGGAGATGATCTCATGAATGGTAAAATCACCTGGTATAACGATAAGATGGGTTTTGGCTTCATAGCTTCCCCGGCAGGCGGGAATCGACTCTTTTTTGACACGGATAACCCAAGCCTGTTTTCCGTTGAGCAAGAAGTCGAATACGATGAAGTGGTGAATTCAAGAAACGGTCGCCCCTGCGCGTCGAATGTAAAGCCTGCGTCCCCATCCAAGCAAGGGTAAAAAAAAGCGCCGCCGATGTGTACGCTGAAATGCGCAGGCGCTTTCGGGCCTGTACAGGCATATACTGCTATAGGGTCTACACTCTGCTGCTCAGGAGGGGCTTTGCATGCGGCAGTTCTTTCCAATTAGCGGAGAGGCAAGTACGATAGCCAATGCGATTGCAACTGCTATTAGTAAAGAATTGACCATTGAGGGGCAAAACATCTGGGGAAATCTGCTGGTGCTTGTGGGCTCTTCTATGCTGTCGATTGCCGCGATCAACGAATCTCTTTCAAATAAATCCGGCAACACTGCCGCATCGGATAATACGGCCAACGCCTCCGATCCGAAAAAAGGGTAGATTTCTTCGCCCACTTTTCCTGTCATACATATTTGCCCCTTCGGGTGTACCGCAGCCTACGATGGCCCCACAAGCAAAAAGCCCATGGATTGCTCGCTACGGCCGTCCATGGGCTTTCTCTCATATATTTCATGCGTTTAGCCGTCCGAAGAACAGGAGGCTGTGGCTAAAATGAAAACCGACGCGCCGGTTTTGCTGGATTTTGACGAAGTGTATCCGGCTCAGGATTTTTATACGCCCGGCGGATGCCGCTGGCTGCGGCACGGTTTCATGCACGGCGTCGGCGCCTACTGCTCCCCCCGCGCCCGACAGGCTGTCAGCCGGTGGCTCGACCAGGTTACCGAGCCGGCCGTCTGCTTTTTCGGCTCCGGGAACTACCACTATTTATGCCTGCTGTTGCTGGAACGCATCCGGCGGGATTTTACGCTGCTGCTCTTTGACCACCACAGCGATGCCCAGGTGCCCGCTTTTGGTCGGATGCTCACCTGCGGCAGCTGGGTGCGGGAAGCGCTCCGCACGCTGCCTAACCTGCGGCAGATCGTCTGGGTCGGCGCAACAGCCGGCGCTTTGCCCGGATTGCCGGCCCGCCAGAAATGGCTGACCGTGCCGTGTGCGGCCGCCGTGGGCCGACAGCTTATCGGTGCAGTGCGCTACCCCGCGTATGTGTCGGTGGATAAGGATATTTTCGGCCGGCAGACGGCCCGCACCAATTGGAATCAGGGCACTTGGAACATGGAAGATTTCGTGCAGGTATTTACGGCTCTGACGGCGGGCCGCCCGTTGCTGGGGATGGACGTGTGCGGGGAATTCCCGGCGCGGTACGGCGGTCCTTCGGAATTCCGTGCCGCCAGCCGGCTCAACAGTGCGGCCAACCGCCGGATGCTGGATCTGTGGCGGCAGGCCGGATGAGACCGCATGGATTCAGCGGCCACAGGTTCCTATAAACGGAGCGGGCTCTGAAATACATAAAGGCCCATGCCGCGCGCGGCATGGGCCTTGTCGTATCTGCACCTCTTAGTCGGGCCAGCGGCATCCGGAGCCGATCCGGGCGGCGATCCGCTCCAGCTCCGCTGCCTCGGCAGCGTCGAAACGGCCGGGCACGGGGCTGTCGATATCCAGCACGCCCACAATCCGGCCGCGGTCGTGCAGCGGGATTACAAGCTCGGCCGCGGAACGGGCATCGCAGGCGATATGCCCCGGGAAGCGGTGCACATCCGACACACACTGCGTCGCGTCCTGTGCCACGGCCGTGCCGCACACCCCGCGCCCCACCGGGATATGCACACAGGCCGGCAGGCCCTGAAACGGGCCCACCAGCAGTTCCCCGCCCCTGAGGCGGTAAAAACCCGCCCAGTTGATCGCGGGCAGCGTGCTGTACAGCAGCGCCGCGGCGTTCGACAGATTTGCCACCCAGTCGGTCTCTCCCTCCAGAAGGCTTTCCATCTGTCGATAGAGCGCGGGGTAACAGACGGCTGCCGGGCGCGCGGGATTCCCCGCGGAATTGGCGCCGTGAAAAATTTCTTCCGGCAATGCAATCGCCTCCTGCCATAATATAGGCAAGCGCCGGTACGGGCGCATCAGCCAAAATATGTACGAATAAACAGATAGACCGCCAGCCCCGTGGCCCCGACGGCAATGAGAATGCGCAGGAGCCTGGCGGGGGCGCGGCGCACGATCAGCGGCCCGATATAGCCGCCCACGAAAAAGCCAACGGCCAACGGCGCGGCCGCGAGCCAGTAAATGTGGGCGCGGAAAATAAACAGGATGGTGGCCACCAGATTCGACGCGCCCAGCGACACGTTGCGCAGGGCGTTATATTCCGCAAACTCCGCCTTGCTGGTCGCCGCCAGCAGCGCGAGCATGATCACACCGCCCGCCGCGCCGAAATAGCCGGTATAGGCCCCCACCAGGAAAACGGCAGCGGCAAACGCGATCCGCATGACCCGGGCACGGAGGCGGTGGGCATTGTCCTCCCCGTCGGGGGCGCGCAGATGGAGCATCTCGGGATGCAGGATCAGGATAGCCGCGCCGAGGATGAAAAAGGGCACGATATGCTCAAACGAGGACGCCGGGGCCGCCAGCAGCAGGGCTCCGCCGCACAGGCTGCCCACGACAGTGAGCGGCAGCAGCTCAAGCAGTTCCCGCATATGGCCGCGCAGCTCACGCCGGGAAGCCGCGGCCGACCCCACCCCGGTAAACACCAGGGCGGTCGTGTTTGTGACGTTGGCCAGCACCGGCGGTATGCCCACCGCGAGCAGAGCCGGATATGAAATGAGTGAGGCAAGACCGGCGACTGCGCTGGTGATGCCTGCCAGTATTCCCGCCGGGAAAAGCACACAGAGATAACGCCACCACAAAATGTCCGTCATCCTTCCGGTACGGCCCGCCGCATCCGGCGTCAGCCGCCACGTATTAAGTTCGCCAATGAATCAAATTATACCGAATTATGCATGGGAATGCAAACCAATTGGGATGGCAAATGAAACGCATTTTTTGCGGCAAATTTCCTCCCGGCCGAAAACCGGCGTTTCTACGCGTGCCGTCGAAGCACCGGCAAATCGTGCCTGCCAGTTGTCGTTTTTCAGTGGTTTTGGGCTCTGCCGCCAAAGGCAGGATGCAGCGCCGCCGTTGACGTGCATTCCACGCCGGCCCTATAATGACAGCGACCCCATCGCAGACCGGGAAACTTACCGCTTCGACCGCCCGTCTTTGACGGAAAGTTGAAATACTTCGGAATGTGTCAGTCTTTTTCAAAATTTTTTGCAAAAAATTGAAAGCGGGATCGATATGAAACGAATCAACGAATGGCTTGCCGTAAAAATCACCAACGCCGTGGGAACGATGTGGTGCGCGTATCTTTTCACCGCGCTGACACTGATTTCCCTGCCCTCCGCCATTGCCTCACACAACGTGCTGACGATCGTATCATGGATTGCGCAAACCTTCCTGCAGCTGGTGCTGCTGGCCGTCATCCAGACCGGGCAGAATATCATCGGCGACCGGCAGGAACATATGATCGACCAGATCGAACACAATACGCTGAAAATCGAGTCGACCGCCAGACGGATCGAGCACATCGTCCGCTTGATGGAAAAGGAGGAGCAAACACGGGAGCCATGACACGGGTCCTTCCCACTCACTTGTGCTTGACAGGGCGAGGGTTCCGGGCTATAGTGAAGCATATCCAAATGATAGTGATTCGCAGTTGTTCCTCCAGACGGGCTGCGCCGCCGCTTTTCGGCTGCAAATTGCCAAAATTACCGGCTGGAACCCGGGGAAACTAACATACGGGCTTTAAAAAGCGACCGGATTCCGGCTGCGGGCCAAAAAAGGAGAACCATACATGACTCCGTCATTTCATCCTTCCCAAAAATACCGGGGGCCGCGCCTGAATGGGCGGCGCCTGCGCTGGAGCCGCGTAATCCCGATGGGCGTGCTGGCGCTGCTGATCCTGGGGGGCGGCGTTTTTGCCGGCGTGCGGCTGATCCAGTCGCGGCAGCCGCAGACCGCCCGCCGACCGGGCACCACCGCGGTTTCCCGTGCAAACAGCAGCAGCCAGGAACACGCCGTTTCCTCCCAAACCGCCAGCGCGGTCGGCGGCGTACCGGTGGGTGTGTCTCCTCCGGCGGGCGAAAAAATCGCCTATCTGACGTTTGATGACGGGCCGACCCAGTACACACCGCAGGTGCTCAGCGTACTCAGCCAAAACGGTGTCAAGGCCACCTTTTTCATCGCCTTCATGAGCGAAGACTCCCAGGCGAAACGCACCTGGCTGCAGCAGGAGTCGGCCGCCGGCATGGCCATCGGCGTCCATTCCTGGACCCATAATTATTCCTACATCTATGCAAACGAGCAGAATTTTGAGAGTGATTTTACCACCATGCGCCAGATTATCACGTCCGTCACTGGCACCGCCCCCACCATCTGCCGGTTCCCGGGCGGCGTGGGCAACACCATATCTCTCAAATACCACGGCAACACTCCCATAATGCCGACACTTGTAAATTATGTCGAGCAGCTGGGCGTCAAGCCCTTTGACTGGACGGCCGGCGGCGAGGATGCCGACACCCCGCGCCCGGCCACGGGGCAGGCGTTTGCCGACAAAATCATGAAAGATATCGGCACCAACGAGCACCCCATCATCCTCATGCACGACCGGTATGCCGTCACGGTCAGCGCGCTGCCCATCGTCATCCAGCAGCTCAAGGCGAAAGGGTACGCCTTTTCCACTCTGGCGCTCAACATGAAATCGGTCACGCAGAGCCCGGTGCTTTCCCGCAAAAGAGGGCAGTCAGTGGCCACCCGGTAGTGCCGGCGGCGGGTGGCCTCAGGCCAGATTGATTCCCGAATCGGGTATGCCTGCCGCCAGCACCCGTTCCGCCTCTGCGGCGGGCATCGGGTGGTAATAGTAAAATCCCTGCACCTCGTCGCACAGTCGTTCATTTAGAAAAGCCAGCTGCGCGGCCGTTTCCACCCCTTCGGCGGTGATGCGCAGGTGCAGGCTTTTGGCAAGACTGATAATCACCTTGGTGATGGCGCGGTCTTTTTCGTTGCGCTCGATGCCGTGCACGAACTGGATATCCAGCTTCAGCCGATCCACCGGCAGAAGCTTGAGACGGCTGAGGGAAGAATACCCTGTGCCGAAATCGTCAATGGAAATGGCAACGCCCAGTTTTTTCAGCCGGGCCATATACTGCGGAATATCCGCACTGCCGCCGGTTGCCACGCTTTCGGTCACTTCGAGCTCCAGCCGGTCGGGCGGCATGCCCGTGCGGCGGAGGATTTCCACCACCTGCTCGGGGAAACAGGCGCTGCGCAGTTGCTGCAGCGACACGTTGACCGACATGCGCACCGGCGGCAGGCCCTTATCCATCCAACGGCGGCATTGGCGGCAGGCGTTTTCCAGCACCCAGGCGCCCATAGGCAGGATCAGACCCGTCTGCTCGGCCAGAGGAATGAATTCTGCCGGATCAATCATGCCCCGGCCCGGCAGATTCCAGCGCAGCAGCGCTTCCAGCCCCACGATGCGGTGAGTGGCCAGGTTGACCTGGGGCTGATAATAGACTTCCAGCTGATCTTTTGCCTGCGCTGTATAAAGCTGCGCCGTCAGACGCATGCGCCCCGCCAGTTGATCGCGCATGTGGGGGGAACAGAATACACACTGATTCCGCCCGCTGCTTTTGGCCTGATACATGGCCCCATCCGCGTTGGCGAGCAGTTCCTCCGCGCTGGTGCCGTCGCGGGGGTAAAGCGCCACGCCGGCGCTGACGGTCACGAAAAATTCCTGATTTTCCAGCATGACCGGCTGACGCACGGCACTCATGATCCGTTCGATCCGCCGCGAGATGGATTCTTCGCCCGTGATCGGGTGCACCAGCACAAATTCGTCGCCGCCCACCCGGGCCACCGTATCCCACCGGTCCGCCTGCCCGGTCAATCGCAGAGCCATCTGCTGGAGCAGCCTATCCCCCTGCTCATGGCCCATAGAATCATTGACCGATTTGAAGGAATCCACATCAAAAAACACGACGGCCAGTGTCTGACCGCTGTCGCCTGCGATATGCAGGGCGTGATCGAGCCGCTCCCGCAGCCTCATCCGATTGGGAAGCCCAGTGAGGCGGTCGTGGTAGGCTGCGTGGCGGATACGGCGGTTGCTCCGCATTTTGGCAAATGTGTCGGCGATCATGTCGGCCAGAATGGCAACGCAGGTCTCCTGCCCTTTCCAACTGCGGGTGGTGTCAGCCGAGCCGAAGCAGAGGAAGCCCGCCATCCGGCCGTCTGGGCAGATGGGCGCCGCCGCAAGACTGCGGATGTGCATCTGACGCAGACAGACATCCAGCCCCGCGCAGGAATCGGTCCGGGCGGATTCCCGCCAAACGGCGACCATGGGATGATTTTCCATCAGACGCCATACGGCGGAAAAAAACGCATTTCGGTTGGCGTCGAGCACACCCCGCTCCGGCGAGAGGGATTTTCCCCGCCAACAGCCGACAAACACCGGGCTGCCCGGCTGACTGATGACCAGATAGGCCTGGTCGCAGCCAAAAAACCGGCCGCTGTCGGTAAGAATCCGGTGCACACTGGCATCCCAGTCGGCCTCATCCGCCAGCAGCAGGCTGTGGGATATTTCGGTCACAAGTGTCTGGCTGGCCGTGTGGCGGTCATTTTCCCTCAAACGGCTGCGATAGAGAAAATTGATGAAAAAGCACACGCAGGCCGCCAGCAGGAGAATGCCCGCCTGAATCAAATAATCGAACGGCCCGATGTGTGCGCGGCCGGTCGCCGCCATCCCCATTGCCACGAGCTGCGCCTGAAAAGAAGCCACCAGCATTGCCCGCAGCAGGATACCTCGGTTAAACAGGATACCGGGTATCCAGATCAAAAAAAGCAGAGTCCACATGGTCACATTGCCGGACCAGTCAAAAATCAGTGTCGCACATGGGATGAAAAACGCAAAGACGAATGACACGAGGAGTTCCCGAAAACGCTCGTCTATCGGCAGACGGCTGAAAACCAGAATCAGCCCGCCGGAAAGCGCCATCACAAAGCTGAAAACAAACGGGCCACCCGGCACGGCATAAGGGATCATTCGCCCCCGGCTCAGCAGCGTCAGGCCGCTGCCCGCACAGAAGCCGATGCTCAGCAGCCGGTACACCCGGCGGTCATGGGTTTCGTTTTTCAAAATCCGCTCGGAGGGTTTGAGGACTGCGGGTTTCATAAAATGGAACGTCTTGACCGAATAACTGATGGAATACACCGGCAGCACGGCAAATGCCGAAGCAAGACCCGGCAACTGCAGACCGAAAAGGGCGGGCACGACGTCGGTCAGCGAACCGAGCGCCGCCATCGCAAGGATAGAATTGAGCAGCGCCCGGGCCTGCCGGCGCGTATCTATTTTCCTGCAGCGGCGGCCCCATCGGATAAGCAGCCAGGATATAATTCCCAGATAGACGGCGTAATAGAGGTAATAAAACCAAAGCCAGATGTTTTCGGTGGCGTTTACCCAGCCCATCCATGTTTTTTCAAGTCGGTAGGGAAACAGCCCGAAAAAGGGCAGCACACTCAGCCCCAGAATCGTGACGGCACCCGGCAGATAAATGAGCGGATACACCCACCACCGGTGCAGCGCCCGGCGGCAGCCGGTGAGCGCCAGCACATAGTGGAGCAGGAAACCGAAAAGAGCTCCGTAACCAAGCGGCGCAATATGGCTGGCGGCGACCGCCACCGCCCGGCTGGCAGCCGTAACACGCAGAGCCAGCCCAAAATTCCAAAGCAGCAGCGACAGGCCCATGGCATACATCAGCCGGTTGACATCCCGCACCGAATCCGCCCGATCGGCATACAGCGTGCAGGCGACGGAGGCCGTGCCCACGCTCAGAAGCAGTATGGCGATCGGCAGTGAAATTCCGATCATCGCAGTCCCTCCCGCCTTATCGGATCGAAGTCCTTGCTCTATCTATCGGCGACCGCCCGGCAATGTGGAGCGTCCGCCCGCACGATCAGCCGACCGGCACCGCGTGGGCGAGGGTCTGTTCGAGTTCCGCGGCCGGCATCGGGTGGTAATAGTAAAAGCCCTGCACCTCGTCGCACATCCGTTGATTCAGAAAATCCAGCTGCGGCTTGGTTTCGACTCCTTCGGCGGTCACTTTCAAATCGAGGCTTTTTGCCAGATTGATGATAACCCGGGTGATGGCCTGGTCTTTTTCATCCCGGCCGATACCCTGAACGAATTGCATATCCATTTTGATGCGGTCGATCGGCAGCTGCTTGAGCCGGCTGAGCGAAGAATACTCCGTGCCGAAATCGTCGATGGAGAGAGAAATGCCCAGCCGCTTGAGTTCTGTGAGCACGCGGATGACCTGCTCGCTGCCGTCGCCGGCGGCGCTCTCGGTGATTTCAAGCTCCAGGCAGCGCGGTTCCAGTCCGGTGCGGCGGAGTATCTCATCCACCTGCCCGACGAAACGGGAATTTTTCAGTTGATGCACGGAAAGATTCACCGTCATACGCATATCCGGGTACCCCATCTCCTGCAGATGCCGGTTCTGCCGGCAGGCCGTTTCCAGTACCCAAGCGCCGATTGGCTGGATCAGCCCGGTCTGTTCCGCAAGCGGAATAAAGGTGGCCGGCATCACAATGCCGCGCCCCGGCAGGTTCCACCGGATGAGAGCCTCGCACCCCACGACGGCATGCCGCTCGATATTCACCAGCGGCTGATAATATAGCTCAAGCTGCCCCCGCTCGAGGGCCCGGAAAAGCAGGTTGCTCAGCTGCACCCGCTCGAGCACGCTGTCCTTCATGGCCTGGGAACACAGGGCGAAGCGGTTTTTCCCCGCCCCCTTGGCAGTATACATCGCGGTATCCGCATTTTTGATCAGCGTTTGGGCATCGGTCCCATCCTGCGGATACAGCGCCGCCCCGGCGCTGGCGGTCACAAACGTAACCTGCCCGTTGAGACGCACGGGCTGCCGCAGCACCCTCATCAGTTTTTCCATGACGGGCACAAGATCGTCGGTCCGGTCGAGCCGGTCGAGCAGCAGGATGAATTCATCCCCGCCGAAACGGGACACGGTGTCGTACCCGCGCACCGCATGCACAAGCATGCGGGCGACCTGCCGCAGCAGTTGGTCGCCCAAGCCGTGCCCCAGAGTGTCATTGACCGACTTGAAAGAATCCAGGTCGATGAACACCACGGCCAACAGCTTGCCGCTCCGGCGGGAAAAGGCGATGGACTGCGTAAGCCGATCGCTGAAAAGCTGCCGGTTGGGCAGCCCGGTGAGCGGGTCGTGGAAGGCGATATACTGGATACGCCGCTCATCCTCGACCTTGGATACGGCCTCCGACACGACACCGGCAATCACTTCCAGAAAATCCGCCGAGTCGAGGTTCCATCGGCGCAAGGGCTTGGCGGAATTGAAACCCAGAATCCCGATGGTCTGATTTTTTCGCCGAATGGGGACCGTCAGGATGCCCCGGATATTCTGCCGCCGGAGCAGACGGCGGATCTTCCCCGCCATGGGGGGCAGCAGCCAGGCATCCCGCAAAGCCACCACCCTGCCCTCCTGCAACTGGCGGCGAATCAGCGGCGGGTTTTCGCTCAGAAACAGGCGAAAACCGTCGAGTTTGGAATCGACACCCGGCGCCAGCCACTCGCTGGAAAACCGGATACGGCGCCCCGTCTCGTCAAAAAGAAGCAGATACCCGCGCCCGCACTCGATAAAATCGCCACACCAGCCGAGCATGTCGTGAAATTTATCCGAGAGGGTCGTCTCATCCGCCGATATGAAGGAGTGGGATACATCCGATACGATGGCCTGCATCCGGGCGTGATTGGCGTTCCCCTTAAGCCGGCCGACGTAGATGCGATGGACATACATCAGCATCAGCGCACCGGCGGCCAGCAGGAAAAAACGCGTCATATTGGCCACGGGCGACACCTGCACCACGGCCCGAGGGTGGCAGGCCAAGACGAAAAGCAGGCTGCAGCAGGCCGACACCAGCACCGTGACGAGCAGAACGACCCGATTAAACAGCAGGGACGCCAGCAACAGGATAAACACAAACGCCCACGTCATCGGATTGCCGAATTGCAGCGACATGACGATTCCCAGCGGGATCAGCACGGAAAAAGCCATCGCCAGCAGCAGATCGCGGACGGGCTCGCTGACATGGAGACGGTCGATGGCGACGACGGAAACCGCCAGCACCAGCAGCACACCGCTAAACGCCAGGGAAAGGGCCCGCCCCGCCGATCGGACCGCCAGCGACTTAACCAGATTGAGCGCCGAGCCGCAGAGGGCGACCCCGGCGATATAGGAATAGACGCGGCTCCGTGTCGCGCGGTTTAGAATGGTTTCGGCGGGGGTATTTTCCCGTCGACAAAGGAAACGATACCGCCGGATGGCAAACGCGATAATACCGATGACGGGCAGCATGAACACTGCGGAAACCGGCGGAATCGGCAGACCGAGCAGCGACGGCAGGATATCCGTCATGACACCCGGAATGCCCGAGACAGCAAGCGCCGCGAGCAGCGCCCGCGCCTGTCTGCGCTCATGGGCGGAGGCGGCGCGCCGGGATTGCCGCAAAAGCAGGGCCAGTACATACAGGAAAAACAACAGCGTCTGAATATAGTTGGCCCAATCCCAACCGTCATTGGCCAGCCGGTCGTTCCAGCCCAAAGGCGTAGCCACCATATGTTCCGGGTGAATGCCCGCCCACGGCAGCACCGAATAGCCCAGCCACACCACGGCCGTCGGCAGCAGGGCTGCCAGCGCGCCCCACCATTTTTTCAAAAGGGGTAAAAGGCCCGCCATTTTGAGAAAGACCGCCAATGCAAAGGTTGAAGCGGCACACCAGCCAGTAAAGAGCACTCGGTGGCCGACCGCCGCGACGGCGGCCGTCTGGGCCCCGACCATGACCGCGGTGCCGGCAGCCCAGAGTATCAGGCCGCCGATGAAACCCAGAAACAGGCGGTTGACTCGGCGCATCCGCCCCGCCGGGACGGAAAATACTCCCAGTGCCGCAGCCGTGCCGCAGGTCGCCACCAGCAACGTGCCGATTGCCAAATTCATGCCCGCTCATCCCTGTCCTGCCAATTTTCAGGCCGGAGGCGGCTTTCACTCCGCCCGGCCGCATCGGCTGTCATCCTTTTGCTTATCGGCAAGATTCCAGGTTCTTTCAGCCCCCCGGGCGGTATCGAGTGATAAACCGTGACACGCAAAAAGGCCCGGTGCTGGACGGGGCCCTTCACCTGTGCTATAATGGCGGCAATACGACAGGTAAAGGAAGCGGTTATGATGAAAAAATCCACCGCGCTGGGTATCGCCTGCATCGGTTTCCTCGCCGGCATCCTTGTGGGATTTATGGCCTCGCCCATACGGGAAGGTATCCAAATCAAAGTCATCAATCACCCCAGACCGCCGATGCCAAGGCCCGGAGCGGATAAGGCCGGCCACTGACACCAGATGCACCGCGGCCCGCATCGTCGCGGAACCAAACGGGTGTGCCCGCGGCGGCCGCCCGGCCGGACGGCGGAGAAAGGAAAAAATGCGCAACATTTCACACTGGCTGGCCGGGGTCAAGCAGCGGTTCCCGTTTTTGTATCAACTGGCGGGATTTTGCATCGTCGGCAGCAGCGGCCTTGCCATCATGCTGGCGGGCTATTACCTATGTCTCTGGCTGGGCGTACAGGTACAGATTGCGAACTTGGTCGGGTACTTTTTGAGCACGGTCTATTCCTATCTGCTGGATTTTGTATTCGTCTTTGACTCCAAAGGGAAACCGGATAAGGGGTCGGCCGCAAAATTCTTTTTGCTGTATCTGGCGCTTTATTTTTACAGCGCCTTTCTGGTCTATCTGCTGGTCGACGTGTGCCATATAAATAAGCTCATCGTCCCCATCCTCAACGCCATGCTGATGACGCCGCCGAGTTTTCTCGCAAGCAAATACTGGGTATTTCCTCAAAGCGGCAAAAAAAGAGGCCGCTGAGCGCGGCGGCCTCTTTTCGGCACGTTTTCCGGGCGCAGCGGTGGATTTACCCGCCGTGGAGCCGATATACCATAAAGAGCATTTTGTGGGAGGCATGTCGTATGAACTCGATTCCCTTGTCCGACTACCCCGCTCCGGCGGACGAACGCAGCCAGATTCAGACCCGGATGGAGCGAAAAGCCGAGCTGAACGCACAGGCACAGCAGACAGCCGACAGCCGGATGGACCCGCAGGCCAAACAGGCCGCTCTCGATGGCATCCAGGAGCGTGTCGACGCCGCTGACGGGGAAATTAATCATCTGCGCCACACCCTCGCAGCCAAGCAAAAGAACGAGGCGGAACAGCGTCTCAAAAAGGAATTTGAGACCCGGCGTCGACTGGATGTCAAAGTCTGAGCAAGAGGCACACATAAAAGGCACGGGGAGACCCGGACGGACTGAACCCGCCCGGGTCTCCCCGTTTGCAGTCACCCGGCAAAAGCCGGTGCTTTCATACCGTCAGGCAAGGAAGAACAGGGACACGAACACCAGCGTGATGGTGCTGGTCAGCTTGATAAGCACATGGATCGACGGGCCCGCGGTATCCTTGAAGGGATCACCCACCGTGTCGCCCACGACGCCGGCTTTGTGCGCTTCGGAGCCCTTGCCGCCGTAATTGCCCATTTCGATATATTTCTTGGCGTTATCCCATGCGCCGCCGCCGTTATTGAGGAAAAGCGCCATGACCACGCCCGCGATGGTGACGACCATCAGATAGCCGGCAGCTGCTTCGCGGCCCAGCAACAGGCCGACGGCGATGGGTACGAGCACGACAATCAGGCCGGGCACCACCATTTCATGCAGCGCGCCTCTGGTCACAATATCCACGCACTTGGCGTAATCCGGCTTGGCTTTATGTTCCATGATGCCGGGGATTTCTTTAAACTGCCGACGGACTTCCATGATAACATACTGGGCAGCCTTGCCCACCGCACGAATAGCCGTGGAGCTGAAGAGGAACACGATCATGGCACCGATAAGCGCGGCGATGAAGACCGCCGGCTTGCCGATATCCACCGGGAAGACCTTGCTCACGTCGATCTTTTCAACCTTCTTGACCTCGTCGAGATAGGCCGAGAAAAGCAGGAAGGTCGCCAGCGCCGCGGAGCCGACCGCATAGCCCTTGGTCAGAGCCTTGGTGGTGTTGCCGCAGGCATCCAGCTTATCGGTGGTGTTGCGCACTTCATCCGGCGCGTTGGACATTTCGATGATGCCGCCGGCATTGTCGGTGATGGGGCCGAAAGTATCCATCGAAAGCACATAGGCGCAGGTGGAAAGCATGCCCATCGTGGCGATGGCGGTGCCGTAAAGACCGGCGCTGCTGATGGCCCCGAATGGCTGGCCCATCGCCACATTGCCGAGATTATAGGCAAAGAAGATGGCGACACTGATGCAGATAACCGGCAGGGCCGTGGATTCCATGCCCATGGAAATGCCGGTGATGATGTCGGTGGCAGGCCCGGTCTGGCAGGACTTGGCAATTTCTTTGACCGGACGGGTGTAGGTGGAGGTGTAATAATTCGTGATGTAGACAAACGCCACGCTCAGCAGGATGCCGATGAGCGCGCAGCCGTAAAACGCCCAACTGTGGAGCGTGGAACCGTCATTTGTGTGGCCGAGCATGGTCTGGACGTTGAAAATGAACGCCAGCGCCATGAGAATGGCCGTCACAAAATAACCGCGGATGAGGGATTTCATCGGGTCTTCGTCTTCGCTGTTGACGCGCACGCAGAAGATGCCGATGATGGAAGCGATGATGCCCAGCGCACGGGCGACCAGCGGGAAAAGTATGCCGTTGATGCCGAAAGCGGGATACAGCGCGACGCCCAGGATCATGGCGCCGATGTTTTCCGCCGCGGTGGATTCAAACAGGTCGGCGCCACGGCCGGCGCAGTCGCCGACATTGTCGCCCACCAAATCGGCCACGACTGCGGGGTTGCGGGGGTCGTCTTCCGGTATACCGGCTTCGACCTTGCCCACCAGGTCGGCGCCCACATCCGCCGCCTTAGTGTAAATGCCGCCGCCGAGCTGGGCGAAGAGCGCCACCAGGGACGCGCCGAAGCCATAACCGACGATCAGTGAGGGGGCATCCTGATAGCTGTGGAAAATGCCGCCGTAAATCAAAAACAGAGTAGTCACGCCGAAAAGGGAAAGCGTCGTGACGGAAAGCCCGGTCACCGCGCCGCCCTTAAACGCGATCTGCAGCGCGCGGTTGAGGCCGCTCTTGGCGCCGTCGGCACAGCGGACGTTGCTGTTGACCGACATATACATGCCTATGAAGCCAGAGAGAGCGGAGCACAGCGCGCCCGTGATAAAGGCAATGGCCGTGCAGACTGAATTCTGCAGCGCTCCGCTGCTGTCACCCTCGGCCACATGGCCGAAATAGACGGCGAGAGCGATGACGATCAGGGTGAATACCGATATAATCGTGATGGTGCGATATTGGCGTTTCAGGAATGCCATGGCGCCTTCTTTGATTGCGTCGGAGATTTCCTGCATTCCTTGGGTGCCCTTGCCCTGCTTGAAAATGAAGTTGACGAAATACAAAATCATCAGCACGGAGATCAGCACAACACCATAGATGATGCTATAGGATACAGCAGTACTCATTCACCACAACCCCTTTTTGATTTTTTCCTGCGAAAATCGTCGTGCGCTTCCAGACTTCATCCCCTTTTCTCGTACGATTTGTCCAACAAACCCGTATAATAATTTGAAAAACTATAAACATTATATCAACAACCGGAAGGGAATACTAGGCCTTCCGGACGAAATTTTCACAGATTTTTCCGTGGAATAAATGTGAATTTTGCGGAAAAAAATCCAGCCCCGAAGGGCTGGTACCATGCTTGTGACAGGCGGCTTCATGTGCTGCGGAGCGTCCGTTTCACCGGGTCAGCGCCGGCGGATCAGCAGCGGGCGGACCGAATCCCGCTCATAGGGGCGGCCATTCGGCAGACGCCCGCTGACCTGCGTTTCGATGTTGTAAACCCCCTCATCCAGACGCAGCTCCGGCAGCATGCCCGAATCGCTGCGCTTTTCATCCACCAGTTCGTACCGGTCGGGGAAAAGCCGCACCACACGCATCACCGAGCGCAACCGGCCGCCAAGGTCGGCGGGCACGGGCACCGCGCCGCCAAAAAAGCGCACGATGGCAAAATAGCCGCCCTCCGGCACGCCTGGCGCCGCCTCCGGCAGACGGATCTGCCACTCGCCCGGCGCCGGATGGGGCACACGCAGCTGCAGCGCCGTGCCGCCGGCAAAGCCTTCCCCAGCACGGAAGCCGCGGAGTTCCCGTCCGCCCGGCCCCAGAGCCGACAGCCCTTCGGCCAGGCCAGCGGTGCCTTCGCCCGCCGCCATCACGCTGATTTCCATGGAATCGACCCCGCCGTCCACCCAGAAGGATGAGGGTGACGGTTCCCCCAGCGTGCCGCCGCGCAGGATCATCCCCGCGGGCACAGGCTCCGCCTCCGCCGGCGCCATGGCCGGCACGGCGGGCAGCGGCAGCTCCAGGGCCATCGCTTCCACAAACGGCCAGACGTGCTGGCCCTGCTGCATCTGGGCATGGTTGAAATGCAGCGTGGCCATGTGCTCGCCCCGGGGGTTATGGGCGCTTTTGACCGTCACGACCCCGTCGTTTTCCCCATAAGGAGCCATCACCTGCGAGCCGGCCCATATCTTGGTGAAAGGCGGGGCCGAGCCGCTGCCGCCCGTGGTGAGGATGGGCGGGCCGCCTGCGGGGCTTTTATCCGTCAGGCGGCGGTATTCTCGCATATACCCCGTCTGCATGACATAGCAGCCGGGGCTATGTACGCCCAGACGCCGGGCCAGGGGCCAGCCGAACGTGCTGTAGGCAATGTCGGCCAGTTGGGAACCCCAGTGGGGCGTGCTCAGGGTGATGAGACGGCGCACCCGCGGTGCGGCACCGAAATACACAACCGCCGTCTGGGCATCCACACCGCCCTTGCTGTGGCAGACGACGACGACCGACTCCACCCCGTAATAACGGCAGATTTCTTCCAGCTGCCAGGCAAAGATCCGGCCGTTGTGCCACATATCCTGGGCCTTTTCGCCTTTTTTCATGAAACCGGTGAAGGCGGTGCGGAAACCGCCGCGCCACGCCAGCTCATACATCCGGTTGGGGCCGTATTCCCCCGTCTGCCAGTAGCTGGAGGCCGGGGACCCCAGCCCCGGCACGAAAACCAGCACTGGCAGATCGCCTGCCTGCATGGGCCGGTCGCCCGCATACCATGCGCCCCGGCCCTCGCCGTCATAGGTACCGCACAGCTGCGGTGCTGCCGGCCCATCTGTCTGTGCCACCGTGCACACTCCCCTTCCCCCCGCCGGGGATGCCCGGCGGTCTTACGCCAGATTATGACCCGGGGAGCGGCGGCGTGCATGGACCGGCCGTCTCAGCGCAGCCGATAGAGGATCTTCCATTTCTGGCCCGTAAGGCTGTCGGCCAGATTTTTGAGTATCCGGGCAAATTCGCCGGCCTGCGGCTCCGGCTTGCCGACGGCGAGCCAGACTTTGTGGGTGAAAATATCATACCGGTCGAGCGTGGAATCCTCTTTTTGCAAAAACTCTTCCAGCGCGGCCTTGATGCTTTCAAAATCATGGAGATTTTTCAACAGACAGCCTCTTTTCCCCCGACCGGAACATGCGGCCGGGCCGACTTCTTAAACGACGTGGCGCTGCTGACCATCGTGCCGCTGACCATCGTCATCGCGCAAAACGCCCGCACCGACCCGGTGCGGCTGATTATACTGGAAACGCTGGCCGCCAATCTTTTTTCCGCGCTGACGCCCTTCGGCAATCCGCAGAATCTGTATCTGTACTCCTATTTTCACATTCCACCCGCGCAGTTCTTCGCCGCCACGGTGCCTTTCTGCGCCGGGAGCGCTGTGGTACTGGCGGCACTGGGCCTCGGGTGGAACCGGGGCGGCCGGCTGCCCCCCGCCGGTGTGCAGCCGGAGATACGGGAGCCGAAACTGTTGATGGGGGCCGCCGTCGCGTTTGTATGCAACATCCTGTCGGTGCTGCATATAGTAGACACCCGTATTTCTCTGGCGGTAACCGTGGGTATTTTTCTAGTGCTGGCGCCGCGGCTTTTCAGGCAGGTGGATTATTTCCTGCTGCTGACGTTCGTGCTGTTTTTCCTGTTTACCGGCAGCATCACGGCCATCCCGGCGGTGCGCACATTCTTTGCCATGGCGCTGCATTCCCGTCCCGCAGTGCTGCTCTATGCGGCCGGGTTGTCGCAGGTGCTCAGCAACGTGCCCACCGCCGTGCTGCTGTCGGGCTTCACGTCCCGTTACCGGGAGCTGCTCTACGGCGTTTCAGCCGGGGGGCTGGGCACGCCGGTCGCCTCACTGGCCAGCATTATTTCCTATAAACTATATATCCGAAAATACCCGGGCGGGCACTATGTGCGGCCGTTTACCATCGTGAATTTCGGAGTGCTCGCGCTGCTGTTGGCAGGATTGCTCCTCGGCGAGCGGGGAGTGTAAACGAGCGGGAATTCATCCGCAGCACACGCAACGTGGTGCTCCGGGGCCCGCCGACCGGCTCGGCGGCATTTCCGCCGCCTTACGCCGACCGACGGCGGAATTTCAGCCGAGACCAGAGGATGACCAGCACCTGAGCCGGCACGCCGGGGGTAAAGATCAGCCAGAGATTTTCCCACCGGAACGACAAGAAGACCGCCGTCAGCAGGCTCCAGATGAGCACGGAAATGATCACGCTGTTGGTCACATGCCGGTGCAGCCCCCAGACGGAATTGAGCACCAGCGCCACGACGGAGGCCACCGGCACCGCATAGACATAAATGATCCAGACCCGGCGCAGCGGCGTGGAAAAAATACCGTAGCCGGCAAAGAGAAACGTGGCGATCAAAAACACGAACGTCACCGACAGCAAAGTGATAACCAGCCGGTTGCGGCGGGTCTGGGCGGCCACGTTGTCTTTCGACTTGCCGTGTTCCGGCTCCAGCAGATAATCGACGGTCACGCCGAAAAGATTGGCGATCTGTTTGAGAATGGATACGTCGGGCACGGACTCGGCACGTTCCCATTTGGAAACCGCCTTATCCGAATAGTGAAGCCGCTGGGCCAGCTCCGCCTGCGTCATACGCAGGCTGCGGCGCAGCTCGGCGATGTTTTTCGCAATCGTAGGCTTCAGGTCTTCCATACGTTCAGGCTCCCCCGTCACTCGTGTCGCCGCTTGGGTGCGGCTCGATACTTGTATTATAGTCGATGGCGTGAAAAATTACAAATCTTTGTTTTTGACGGGCTCTACCGACGGTAGAGCCCGTTTTTTCCCAGTAGAATACGTGAAAAGCCTCTCTACTCCCCCGAAACGCACGGGAGGATGCCGACGGGCAGACGTAGGGTGACAAAGGCCCGTTTCATCCGGTATGATATTTCATAAGTTGCGGTCGCTGTGCCGCGTGTCATATCACCGAATATTTTCATCTCATTCTAATTTTTCCAAACCGGAGGCGGACAAAATGAATGCCAGTGAATCCTATGTGCTGACCTGTTGTTCCACGACGGATATGTCGCCCGAATTTTTCACGCGCCGGCACGTCCATTACGTACCGTTCCATTTTACGCTGGACGGAACCGAATACCCTGACGACCTGGGCAAATCCGTGCCGTTCCCCGTTTTTTATCAGAAACTGGCGGAGGGGTCCACTTCCACCACATCGCAGGTGAATGTCGACGAATTCCGGGCTTTCTGGGAGCCCTTTTTGCAGCAGGGGCAGGACGTGCTGCACATCAGCCTTTCCTCCGGCATTTCGGGCGAATACCATTCCGCCTGCATCGCCCGGGACGATCTGCGCGCCAAATACCCGCAGCGGAAAATCGACGTGGTGGATTCCCTGGGCGCCTCGTCGGGCTACGGGCTTCTGATGGATAGGCTGGCCGACCGGCGCGACGCCGGCGACACCTTCGATCAGGCGCTCCAGTGGGCTCAGGCGCACAAGCTCACGATCCATCACTGGTTTTTTTCCACCGACCTGACCTTCTATATCCGCGGCGGGCGCATTTCCCGTGCGGCGGGGCTTTTCGGCACCGTACTGGGCATCTGCCCGCTGCTCAACATGGATGAGTCGGGGCACCTGATGCCGCGGGAAAAAATCCGTTCTAAGCCGCGCGTCATCCGCGCCATTGTGGAAAAGATGAAGGAGCATGCCGAGGGCGGCACGGATTACCGGGGCAAATGCTTCCTTTCCCACTCGGCGTGCCTGGATACCGCGCGGGCGGTGGCCGACCTGGTCGAGGCCGCCTTTCCCCACATGGACGGACCGGTGTCCATTCACGACATCGGCACGGTCATCGGCTCCCACACGGGGCCGGGCACCGTCGCCTTGTTTTTCGTCGGCGACCGGCGTGTCGATTGAGCGGGAGGTCACCGAATGATGCTGCATGTGGCAAAAACTCTCCGCGTTCTGACGGTGGCGCCCCTGATGGCGCTGGTGATGTTGATCGTACTGTTTGCAAAAGACCCGGCGGCTATCGGCGGGGTTGGATTTTTCGCCGCCTCGGTGGGGTTCCTGACCGTGCTGCCGCTGCTGGGCTATCCCCTGCAGCCGCTGTTCCCCCATTTTCGCGGCAAAGGGCGGGAAGGGCAACGGAATCTGGCGATGATTTTCGCCGTGCTGGGGTACATCCTGGGGTGCGTCACAGCCTTCGCCGCGCACGCACCGGAAAGGCTGAAAATCATCTTCCTGGCCTATTTGTTTTCGGGTGTGCTGGTGGTGCTTTTCAATTTCCTGCTGCACGTGCGAGCCAGCGGCCATGCTTGCGGCGTGGCCGGGCCGTTTGCCATTCTCGCGTTTTTCGGCCAGTGGGCGGGCTGTCTGGGCGTCATCCCGCTGGCAATCGTGTGGTGGTCGAGCCTCAAGGCCGGGCGCCATACCCTCGAGCAGTTGATTGCGGGGACTATTCTCCCCTTTTTCGGTCTGACATTGGCCTCGCTGCTGATTCACGGATTCTGACACCGGGGAGCGCATATACATGCAAAACGGCATCGGCGGCTTGACCCGCCGATGCCGTTTTGCACCCAGCCGCCGGTCAATCGTCCAGCCGGGCGTAAACGCTCTGAATAAAGGCCGCCTTGCCGGCGGTATACGCAACGCGGTCATTGGGATACTTCGCCGCCAAAGCCGTTTTAAGGGCCTCATACCGGGCGGCGGTATCCGGATGGGCATTGAGATAATCCCGGAAACCGACCAGACAGAGAAACTCCGTGTCGGCCACATCGTAGCAGTGGATATGCCGCAGCGAAAGCCCCTCCGGGCTGCGGAGTACGAATAGATGATAGGTTTCCCGCCCCTCCCGCGGGCCGCAGTATTCATAGCCCAAGCGCTCCATGGCGGCGATATCCATGGCCCGGACAGAGCGCAGGAGCACCGCCACATCCAAAATCGGCTTGGCGCGGATGCCCGGGACCGCCGTGCTGCCCACATGCTGGATATCCCACGCATTGCCGGCCCATGCCGCCCGAATCTGCTCCGCGACAAGACGGAATTCCTGTTCCCACTCCGCTTGGTGCGGCAGCAGGCGGACTTTACCGCGCGCGACACCCTCCATTATTTAAGCCCCCCTTCTGTCGGCTCGGAAGCAATACGAAAAAGGCCGCCGTCAATAGGACGGCGGCCTTCCCCTGTTCCAATCGGGATTATTTCAGGCACGCGGTGATGATGGCCATCTTATAGACTTCCTCCGCGTTGCAGCCGCGGGAAAGATCATTGATGGGGGCGTTGAGGCCCTGCAGGATCGGGCCGAAGGCCTCGAAGCCGCCCAGCCGCTGGGCAATCTTGTAGCCGATATTGCCGGCGTTGATGTCGGGGAACACGAAGGTGTTGGCGCGGCCGGCCACCTGGGACGCCGGAGCCTTGACCTTAGCGACTTCCGGCGCGAAAGCGGCGTCGAACTGAAGCTCGCCGTCCACCGGGAAGTCGGAATTCTTGGCCTTGAGCTTCGCGGTGGCGTTGCGCACGAGGTCAACCTTATCACCCTTGCCGGAGCCCATGGTGCTGTAGGAAAGCATCGCGACCTTCGGGTCGATGGAAAAGACGCGGGCGGTGGCAACGGTCTGCTCGGCGATCTCGACGAGCTGATCCTCATTGGGGTCGATGTTGATGGCGCAGTCCGCCATGGCATACAGTTCCTCGCTGCCGTCGGAGGCGGTGCGGGCCAGAATAAAGCAACTGGAAACAATCTTGCTGCCAGGCTTTGTCTTAATGAGCTGCAGGGCCGGACGCACGGTGTCGGCCGTGGAGTAGGTGGCGCCGCCAAGCAGGCAGTCGGCAATGTCCATCTTCACAAGCATGGTGCCGAAATAGTTGGATTTGGCCAGCGCGGCGCGGCAGGCGGCCTCATCCATTTTGCCCTTGCGCAGCTCGACCATTTTCTGAAGCATTTCATCGAAACGGGCGTAATGCTTCGGGTCAATCTTTTCGATGCCGGCGATGTTCCGGTTATACTTTTTCGCAGCGGCGTCGATCTCGGCCGGGTCGCCCAGCAGGATGGGCGAAAGGATACCCTCCTGGCTGAGCCGGCTGGCGGCTTCCAGGATACGGGGGTCGGTCCCTTCGGTGAAAACGATCCGGCGTTTATCCTTTTTGAGTGCAGCGATCATGTTTTCAAACATGTCTGAAATTCCTCCGTCGTTTGTTTGTGGGTTACGTTCCTAGTATAGACCCATTCTCCCGGTGAAATCAAGAATCGGCCGGGCTTTTCGACAACTTCCGTATGATTTTGTACATTCCATCCGGTTTCATCGCCGTTTTCTCCCATATTTTGCGTCAGTCTGCAATCCGGCAGAGCCGGCCGAGCCTTGACACCGCCCCGGCAAATGGTACAATAAAAAAGCCGGCGCGTACAGAAACCGGCGAAATTTTAGAAAATCAGGTGGCTGTGGATGTCGGAAAACATTTCTTTGGAAAACTGCGTTATGAATTGTCTGGGCGATTCCACCGTGTGGGGCGACAACAGTCAGGGAACCGGCGGAAACGAGATTTCGTGGCCGACCCAGATCCAAGATTTTATCCGTCTGCGCGAGGTGCGCAATTACGGTAGGAACGGCTCGCGCATTGCCATCACGCCCGACCGGGACGACAGCTTTGTCGAACGCTTCGACGCCATGGATGACGCGGCCGATCTGATCCTGGTTCTGGGCGGCGTAAACGATTTCCAGCACGACGTGCCGATGGGGCCGCGGGACTCGACCGACCCACACTGTTTTACGGGGGCGCTGCACACGCTTATCCCGGGCCTTATCCGGAAATACCCGCGGGGGCGGCTTTTCTTTCTCACGCCCATGAAAAACGATTTTGTCCACCCCACGAAGCATTACCCGAATACTTTCACGCCCAACCGGGTGGGCCTGGTGCAGGCGGATTACGCGGCGGCCATCCGGTCGGTCTGCGACGAATACAGCGTGCCGGTCATTGACATGTACGCTTCCAGCGGCATTTCCCCGTTTGTGGCCGAGCAGGCCAGTCTTTACATGCCCGACAAGCTCCACTATAATCGGGCGGGTTACCGGCGGCTGGCCGCGCGGATCGCCGAGGCCCTGCGGCCGATGCAATTCTGAGGCGCCGGCGGATCAGGAAAAGAATTCGACGAATTTACCGGCCGGGACGGAAAGGCTGCGGTTTTTACGCCAGATGACCGCCATGCGCGTCACAAGCTCCGGGCAGAGCAGTTCCTTGGCCGTGAGCTGCTCCATTTCCGCCATGCGGAAGGCGGACTCCGGCACCAGAGCGATGCCCAGACCGGCCTGAGCCCAGCGCAGCGCCGTGCGTGCGTCGTCGCTGCGGCAGATGATCTGCGGCTCGACGCCCGAATGGGCAAAGGCTTCGCGGATGAGCCGGTCGAACCGGCGATACAGGACGATGGGCTGCCCGGCCAGCTCCGGCAGCGTGACGCGGCGCTTCTCGGCTCCGCAAAGGGTCTCGGGCGACATGACGGCGAGCATCGGCTCCTCAGGCAGATAGTGATAGACCAACATTTCATGGGGAAAAGGTGTGCGGACGATGCCGACTTCCGCCACGCCCCGCTCGAGCATATCCAGCACCTGATAGGTGTTCCCCTCGTGAATCTCGAAATGGACATCCGGATACTGCCGGGCAAAATCCAACGTGCGGCAATCCGGGATGCCGCCGCCGGAGGAGGAAATGATGCCGACCGACAGTGTGCCGCGCACTTCTTTGCCAAAGCTTGTGATCTCATTCCGGGTGGAGTCGGCAAGACTCAGGATCTGCTCGGCCCGGCGGCGCAGCATTTCCCCCGCGTCGGTGAGCGAAAGGCTGCGGGGCCCGCGCCGCACCAGCGTGACGCCCAGCTCTTCCTCAAGACGCTTAAGCTGATAACTCAGCGGCGGCTGGGCGATGTGCAGCCGCCGGGCGGCGGCCGTAATCTGTTTTTCTTCCGCAATGGCGAGGAAATACCGCAGTTGCTTGAGTTCCATGGGCACCCTTCTTTCCGGGTGGAGGAGGAAGCCGCAAAAAAGCAGGCCTCACCCCCCAGATGTGCCGAAAGCCCGCCCGGGCATGGGCGGGCTTTCGGCATATTCCGGATGGTTTTGCCTGCATGATAAAACATTTGCCCAAGTTTGTCAAGCAGCCGGAACGCCGCCTGCTTTATTTCTTGGCGTCCCCGGCTCACCGCCCGGCGGTCTGCGTGAGCACGGCGATGGACTCGGTGACCGAACCGTCGGTTTTTTCCAGCACTTCATCCAGCTTGGCAGGGTCCGCGCCTGTTTTTTGCAGGATGATGGCCTTCTTGGGGTTATAACCTGTGCGTTCCAGACAGCGTCGGGCCTCGTCGGCCGACACGCCGCAGGCAGTTGCCACGATACGCACGCAGCGGTCGATGAGCTTGTGATTGCTCGGCTTGACATCGACCATGAGATTGCCGTACACCTTGCCCAGACGAATCATGGAACAGGTGCTGAGCATGTTGAGCACCAGTTTCTGAGCCGTGCCGGCCTTCATACGAGTGGAGCCGGTGACCACCTCCGGGCCGACAATAAGAGTGATGGGATAATCGGACTGCTGCTCGATGGAAGAGCCGGCGTTGCAGCTGATGCCCACCGTGGCGGCGCCGAGCCGCTTCGCTTCCTCCACCGCGGCGACCACGAATGGGGTGATGCCGCTGGCCGTGATGCCCACGACGGTGTCATGAGGGGTCACGCCCCGCCGGCGCATTTCTGCGGCGCCAGCCTCCCGGTCGTCCTCCGCGCCTTCCACCGCCGTAAAGACGGCGTCGACCCCACCCGCAATGACGGCCTGCACCATTTCGGGGTCGGTGCTGTAGGTGGGCGGACACTCGGCAGCGTCCAGTATGCCCAGACGGCCGCTGGTGCCGGCGCCCACATAAAACAGCCGGCCACCGGAGCGGAAGCCGCGGACGATCTGTTCCACCGCCGCGGCGATATGCGGGATTTCCCGCCGCACCGCCAGATGGACGTTCGCATCCTCGTCGTTGATGATCCGCAGGATTTCCGGCACGGAGCATGAGTCGATTTGGGCGGAACGGGCGTTGGATTTTTCAGTTGTCAGACTGCCGATATCAATTTTCATAGTTTCACCATTGTCCTGATTCGATCCGTGACAGGGCTGTGCGCACAGCGGGTTCCCCTCTTGCGGCGCGAGCCCGGCGGCCGTTTAAGCAGCTTAAAATTTGATATTTTATTTCTTTCTTTCTAAGTAAAATTAAAATATTTTTTCATTTCTATTCAATTGTAATACACTTGCCCGGTCTTGTCAATCACACAGGCGGTAATTTACGGCCGGCGGCGGGCCGTGGTTTGTGAAAAAAGCCCTCCTTCCGACATGCGGAAGGAGGGGCTGCGCACACAAATCGTCGCATACATGTCAGTCGGACGCGAAGCTTATAAAAACGTCAGCCGCTTATTTTTTGACGGAAACTTTTTTGTAGGCAGCCGCACCCTGATCCAGGATCTGCTGCAGGCCCTGGGGCTTAAGGGCATTATACTGGGTCTTGAAGCTGTCGACCGAAATCTTGCCGATGACGCATTCATCCAGAAGGCTTGTGATCTTGGGCATGATCTGCGCCTGATATTTGACATACGCGTCGGTCTGGAAGGTCGGCACCGCCGCGAACAGATATGGCTTATTGTTCATCAGGCCGTTATAGAATTCCTTGGTGGCGTCGTCCACCTGATCGACCGATTTGCCTCCCAGCGTGATCTGCAGATAGGCGTCGCCGGTGAAGAAGTGGGTCATGGGCGTGTAGTTGATGCCGTTGCCGCGGGCCGTGTTGAAGTCATTGACGTAAGGCTGGAGAATGGTGGTCTTACCGTTCTCTGTCTTATTCATGGTGCCGTCAATGCCGTAGCTCATGAGCTTGACGCCCTTGTCGCTGTAAAGGAAGTTGAAGAAATTCATAAGCTGCTTCATCTTGCCGGATTTTTTGGCGGTGACGGTGAAGCAGGCGCCGTAATAGAGCTTGTTGCGGGCAGCCATGCGCTGGGAATTGTCGATCGGGCTCTTAGGCGGCAGCACGGCTTTGCAGATCGCACTGGCGTTGGTCTTGCGAAGCACCAGAGTCGCATCACGGTCATCGGCCGCCCAGCTCATCCACGAAAAGCCCAGGCCGGAATTGATGCCGTTGTCAAGATTGTTGCCCGTATCCGAGTAGGTGCCGCGGGTTGCAAATTCCGGATCGAGCAGACCCTGCTTATACAGATCCTGCATGGCGGTGAGGTACTTGGTGAAGTTCGGGGATTCCTCTGCGAGGGTGTAGTTGCCCTTGTCGTCGACCATGAAGCCCAGATTGTTGGAAACGTTCATGTCGAACACGGGCATCAGGGAGTAGATGTCGCCCATATACGGGACTTTCTGCGCCTTGCCGCCGTCTTTGTTGGCGTCCTTATCCCGTACGGCCTTCCACATGTTGACCCAGTCGTCCCATGTCACAGGGTCGCTGGTGATGCCGACATTTTTCGCCATATCGGAACGATATGTCCAGGTATAGCAATAGGGGAAATCGACAATAGTCGGGATGCTGTACATCTTGCCGTCGCTGGGGCTGCGCAGGAATGGATATTCATCCGAAGTGTAACGGGCCAAAATGTTTTTGCCGTTTGTCTTGAGCAGATCGTCCAGCGGCTCGATGGCGCTCTGGTTGAGCAGCAGGGACTGTGAGGTGCCGCCGGCGTTGATGATCTCGGGAATCGTACCAGACGCCAGCGTAGTGGAAATCTTGTCGTTATAGCTGGATGAAGGCACCCAGATATAGTTTATCTTGACATTGGCTTCTTTCTGCATCTCGGTGAGCACGGCGTTGGTGGTGTGCGAGGCAAACGGCTCGCTGGTGGTGGACATATATGAGAATTCAAGGGGTTTGCCGCTGCTGGTCGTGGCGGAACTGCCGCCGCTCTTGCTTGAACAGCCGACCGCGGACGCGGCGACAGTCATCACGGCCAAGATTGTCGCGACGGGTTTTACCAAACGCTTTTTCATACCGATCCTCCTAAAATTTTATATGGCAGGCATGTCTCGGCTCACAGCCTGCGGCGGCCGACTCCGCCGGGCAGCCGTGAGACCTTTTTTGCCTTGTGCCCTTATCCTTTGACCGCGCCGATCATGATGCCCTTGACAAAATACTTCTGCAGGAAGGGATAGATGATGATCATCGGGAGCATTGAAACCACGATGACGGCGTCCTGCACCTGAGTCGGGATGACCATCTGCCCCTCGGCGTTGAGGTTGGCCTGGTCGCTCACCCCTGAAAGGGAGCCCGACGACTCGAGAATGATATCGCGCAGGATAATCTGCAGCGTATATTTGTTGCGACTCTGCAGATAAATCAGCGGCGCGAGGAATTCGTTCCAGTGAAGCACGATGATCCACAGTGAGATGGTGGCCAATGCTGCCTTCGACAGCGGTATCACCAGGCGGAAGAGAATGGTGAAATCATTGGCGCCGTCGATTTTCATGGATTCCACCAGCGAGGTGGGTATCCCGCCCTCAAAAAAGCTGCGAAGGATGATGATATAGTAGGAGCTGCACAGCGTGTTGATAATCAGCGCCCAGAGAGTGTTGGTCAGATGTACATCGTGCATAACGATGTAGGTGGGGATCATGCCGCCGCTGAACCACAGCGCCACGATGATCATCATGGAATACACTTTTTTGCCGTAAAATTTGCAGAAAGCCAGCGGATAGGCCGCAAGGCAGGTGGCAAGCAGGCCGGTCACGCACCCGACCACCGACACGAAAATCGTGTTGCCATAGGAAGTCCAGATGTATTTGTTGGAAATCACCGAGTTGTAACCGATGGTGGTGAAATCCACCGGATAGACCGAAACCTTCTGTTGCAGGATCGCCGAGCTGCCGCTGAGGGAGCTGGCCCACACGTTGAGCACCGGGTAAAGAAAGAACACGCACATGAGCAGCATGAATATGACGTTGAAGACGTTGAAGACCCGTTCGCCGTGCGTTTTCTGAAAGAGCCTGCTTTTGGCCGCATTCACCATATCCGTTCATCCCCTTCCTTATATAATGGAAACTTCCGCGTATTTCCGGCTCAGCAAGTTGGCGAAAAGTACCAGCGCCAGGCTGACCACCGAATTGAACAGCCCCGCCACCGTGGCCACGCTGTAATTGGCGCCCGTAATACCGATTTTGTAAATGTAAGTCGCCAGCACTTCCGAAACGGAATAGTTGGTGGGCTGCTGGAGCAGATAGACCATATCGAAGCTGACCGAAAGCAGGCTGCCGATCTGGAGAATGAACATCACGACAATCGTGCCCAGAATCGACGGCAGAGTGATGTGGATGACCTGTTTGAAACGGGAGGCGCCGTCCACCATGGCCGCTTCATAGAGGGTCTGATCCACATTGGTCAGGGCCGACAGATAGACGATGGAGCCCCACCCCACGCCCTGCCATATGTTGGCGATCACATAGATGGGGCGGAAAAACTGCGGCTCCTGCATAAAGTTGATGGTCTTCATCCCCATGGAGCGCAGCAGCGCGTTGATGGTGCCGCTGGTGGGCGACAGCAGCGAATAGACGATGCCGACGACGACCACGGAGGACAGAAAATACGGCAGGTAGCTGATCGTCTGCACCGCCTTTTTATAATAGCGGCCGCTCACCTCGTTGAGGAGCAGCGCAAAAAGAATCGGGGCCGGGAAGCAGAACACCAGGCACAGGACGCTCAGATATACGGTGTTCCACAGGATGCGCAGGAAATCCGGGTTGCTGAAAAAGTATTGGAAATTCGCCAGCCCGACGAACTGGCTGCCCTGGATGCCCAGCAGGATCTTGTAGTCGTAAAATGAAATGCCCAGCCAGAGCATCGGCAGATAGCGGAACACGACGTAATACACCACCACCGGCAGGATCATCAGATAAATCAGCTTATCCTGCCATATCTTGTGGATGACCCGCTCAAAGCGGCTCGGCTGTACCCGTATCCCACCGCTTTCCACATAAGCTCCGTCGGCGCGTTTGACGTTTTTCATGGAGTCACAGCCCTTCATCCGATTTGTTTAATATGTATAACATTTAATCAAGTGTACATATTATAACAAGCAATCATGCACAAGTCAATATATTATTTCATTGTTGTTGCTATAATTTAAAATATTATTTCATATTTCTGTCAATAAAGCCCTCAAGCGGTCGTTTGTACGACCGCCTTTTTTGACAAACTCCATAAAAAAACAGGATAAAGATCCCCTGGTCGGACATCTTTATCCTGTTTCATTTTTCACTTTGTATTGAATTTACCACAGATCGTGCCGCCTGTCAATCCGTTCCGATCATAACCGGCACATTACATGCAATATAGTTTCGCAAATCATTCTAATTTATAAAATATTATTACATAGTGTAAAAAAATATAACCCGTCGCGCCCGGTCGGCACAAAAAATACTCTGCGGTCCCTAAGCCCCGCAGAGTATTTTACCCGTATCAGCCGGCCGCCAGCAGGCGCCGGCGCAGCGCGTCGATTTCCGCCTGCGTCAGACCGATGCGCCGCATGTAGCCTTCGGCCGAGCCGTAGGTCGCACGCAGATACGCAAGCGTGCGGGTCATATTATCCGGCGGGGATTTGAGGATATAATCCGGCACCGCAAGGCCCCGGGATTCCATTTCCGCTTTTTGAATTGGAAAAATGTCCTTCATGGCATGCTCGGTCAGGGCGTAATCCCCGGCCACCGTGTCGTCATCCACACCCGCGAGTTTAAGCAGCAGCATGGAAACGACGCCGGTGCGGTCTTTGCCGCCCACGCAGTGGAAAAGCACGCAGTGCTCCCCCGCCCCGAGCATGGTGCGGAAAACCGTGCGGAAATCGTCGCCGCTGTCATCCAGCAGCCAGCGGTACAGCTGCCACATGCTGGGCGGGAACTCGCTGGAGTAGCGGTTGCCACGCACATGGTCGGTCATGGGCACGTTGAGCCATGCCACATCTGGGTAGAGGGCGGGCAGCCGATCACTCCCCCGCTCCACTTCGCCCTGGGAGCGCAGGTCGATGACCTGGCGCACGCCGTAGTCATAGAGCACCCGGCAATCGGTGTCGGTCAGGTTTTGGAGCTCGTCGCCGCGCAGGAACCGATGGGGCTGCGTCACGTCTCCTCCCGTTGACCAGTAGCCCCCGAGCTCCCTTACATTTTTGGCACCGACGAGTAAAAACGGCTGGGATATTTTCTGCATTCTCTAACCTCTGTTTTATTGATAGGATATGCGCCCGTCAGCCGCGCGCCAGTTTGACCCGCGCCTTGGATGAGAGAAACTCCAGCGCGAGCACCACGACCACCAGCCAGATGAGGATGGAGCCCACCTGATTCCAGCGGTAGGAATTCATGGCAAACAGCAGCGGGGCGCCGATGCCGCCGGCGCCGACCAGGCCGAGCACGGCGGCATCTCTCAGATTCATGTCGAACCGATAGATGATGATGGAAAGAAAACTGGGTATGAGCTGCGGCAGGATGCCGTACCGGATCTTGGCAAACGTGCTGCATCCGGCCGCATCCAGCGACTCGAGTATCCGCCGGTCGAGCTCCTCGATAGCCTCGGCATACATTTTGGAAAGCATGCCGATGGAGCACACCGACATGGTCAGCAGACCGGCAAACGGCCCCGGCCCCGTGACGCGGATGAACATCAGGCCGTAAATGATGGGCGGCACCGTGCGGATGGCCATCACGGCCAAACGGCCGAAAAAGGATACCGGCCGGCCCACGATGGTGCGCGCCGAAAGGAACGCGAATGGAATGGCGATGACGGCACCCACCAGCGTACCCAAAAAGGCGATGCACACCGTCTCGAGCATCAGATAGGCGACGCCCTGCTTGGTGAAATTGAGCATCAGCGCCGTGTCGGGGTGCAAGAGCCCCATCAGGATGCCCCGCGCCACTTTGGCGCCGCCCACATGGTTCGCGTTGGGCTTGGCTACGGAGGCCGACCAGAAAAACAGCGCCAGCACGATCACCGTGGCCACGATGCGGAACAGCCGCTGCGAGGGCTTTTCCCGGTATTTCTGCAAAACGGCATCATTCATAAAGGCACCCCCTCAGGTCAGCTTGCTGCGCAAAAACTGGCTGACGTTTTCGATGATGAAAACCGTACACAGCAGCATCAGCAACACCATGCCCACGCCGCTGTATTCCCGCCATCCGATTTTTTCGTTGAGCAGCAGGCCCAGGCCTCCTGCGCCTACATAGCCAAGGATCGAGGCGTAGCGCACGTTGCCCTCGAAGCAGAAAAGGCTGATAGAAAGATACTCGGGCAGCACCTGGGGCCAGATGGCGCGCAGAAAGGCACGGAAGGAACCGGCCCCCGCAGCCTCCAGTGCCTCATAAGCGCCCATATCGGTGGTCTCGATCTGCTCATACAGCAGCTTGCCCACATAGGCGAAGGTAAAGACCGCGATGGCGGTGGTGCCGGCGAGCGTGCCCAGCCCGAACAGATAGGTGGCAATCAGCGCGGTGACCAGCGACGGCACCGTGCGCAGAATGCTCATCAGCGCGCGGGAAACGACGACCACCACGCGGCTTTTGACGATGTTGCTGGCGGCCAGCAGCGCGAAGGGCACGGCCAGCACCGCGCCGATGAGCGAGCCGAACAGCGACATGCGGATGGTGTCGAAAAGCGGCCCCCAGATGGCGCGGGTATAATTGAGGTCGGGCGGGAACATCTGCCCGACGATCACAAAGAACTGGTACCCGCGCGCCGCGATCACCCGTATGTCAAAGCCGGTGATATACACCGACAGCCCGAGCATGACGAGAATGACCACAAGGATCACCGGCCACCAGGCGCGGGGTCGCACGACCGTCTTGCCGTTTGCCAGACGATAGGTCTTCATGCTTCGTCCCCGGCCTTTCCGCCGTACACGGCATCCAGCACCGCCTGGTCGACCTTGGCCGCCGGGCCGTCGAACACCACCCGGCCCGCGCGGATGCCGACCACCCGGTCGGCATACTGCAGAGCCAGATCCACATGGTGGATATTGATGAGGACGGTGATATGTAATTCACGGTTGATGCGTTTGAAATCATCCATGACCTGCCGGGCGGTCACCGGGTCCAGCGCCGCCACTGGCTCATCCGCAAGGATGATCTGCGGATTCTGGGCCAGCGTGCGCGCCAGCGCCACGCGCTGCTGCTGCCCGCCCGAAAGCTGGTCGACCCGGGTGTACGCTTTGTCGAGGATGCCGACACGGTCGAGCGCTTCCAGCGCCGACAGCACGTCCTTTTTGGGGAAGGCCCCCAGGATCGCCCGCCAAAGCGGCAGATCGGGCACCCGTGCGGCCAGCACATTCTGCACGACGGTGGCACGGGTGACCAGGTTGAAGGACTGAAAAATCATGCCGATACGGCGGCGGAAGCGGCGCAGGGAGGCGCCGCGCAGCGCGTTGACACCGGTCTCATCCACCGTCAGCTTGCCGTCGGTGATGTCGATCATCCGGTTGATGGTGCGGATCAGCGTCGATTTGCCCGCGCCGGAAAGCCCGATGATGGCGACGAATTCCCCCTGCTCCACCTTCAGGCACACGTCGTCCAGACCGCGGACGCCGTTTGGGTAGGTCTTGCCCACATGTTCAAACAGGATCATATATTCCTCCGCGGCGCGGCACCCTGCGGAAACCGCACCCATAACATGGTTTTCACGCCCTGGGGAAACCCCCCGGCGTGAAAAACGGC
>JAEWAE010000074.1 GCA_023391835.1 Bacillota bacterium | reverse complement strand
GCCCCCGGCAGAGTGAAAAGCAAACGCACCTTTTTTCATCTGCCGAAGCTAGTGTGGCCGGCTCCGGCGTCTTTATGCGCCGGGAGGATGAAATTGCCGCCGCACCGTTTTGCGGGATTGCAATTTTTTCTTCGGTATGCTATGATAAAGTAAAGGTATTATGCGGATTCCCGTCATGCGCCCGTCACAGGCACGGACGGCAGCAATCCCGGCGGCAGACGTCGATTATGAGAGGAGTTTGCTTGACCATGACTTTCTGGGAGATTGCCGGCAGCGTTCTGCTGGTCATCACATCCGTGCTTCTGGTGATCGTCGTGCTGGCCCAGCACGGCAAAGACAATTACCTGGGCGGGGCCATCGCGGGCGGTGCGGCGGAATCCTTTTTCGGCAAAAACAAGGCGCGGAGCATCGACAGCACGCTGGGGCGTTTCACCAAGATCCTGACAATCGTGTTTGTCGTGCTGACACTGTTTGTCAATGTGGCGTCATTCTGGCTCAACCACACTTGATGCAAAAAATCCCCCGCCGCAGGGCGGGGCTTTTTTATACGGCTCCCGGATGAGATACGGGTCGGAAACCGCCGCCTGGCCGCCCTACGGCGGAGGGCGCCGGTATAGAGCCGCTTTTCCGGTGCCCGCAAAAGCGCATACGCCCGGGCGGGCCCGTTTTGATGACACGGGTTGCCCGTGTCCGGCCCGTCGGGAATAGACCGGCCCGGCCGGCAGATACTAGGAATGCGGCGGCAAAGGGGGCGTCCCACCGCCAGTGACAGAGGTGTTGCCATTGAATCGAGAAGAAATACAAAAGAAACTGCGGGAGCTTGCCCGCGCCGACGGATTCCGTCCGGAGGGTGTGGACGCTCTGGCTGCCCGGCTGCATGTGCCGCCGGATGAGCGGCAAAAATTCAGACGAATCGTACGCGAAATGGAAGAGCAGAACGGCGTGCGTCTGACGGCGAGCGCACAGCCGAAAAACAGGGGCAAGGCGGTGCCGCGGCTCAAGGCGCGCATCGTTTCCATCGTCAAAAACGGTGCCTTCGCGGCGCTGGAGGACGAGTCCGAGGTTTTTATCCAGAAATCCCGTCTGGCGGGCGCCCTGCCCACAGACGAGGTGGCCGTGCGCATCCTACACCGCACGGGCCGGCTGCCCGAGGCGGAAGTGCTCAAAATACTTGAACGGCATTTTTCGGAATTTACCGGCACTTTCGGCAAGAACGGCAAACGGTATTTTGTGAAGCCCGACAGCCTGCTCAAAGATAGCATCCCGGTCACCCACAAAGGGGCCGGCGACGCGCAGGACGGCGACAAGGTCTTTGCCCGCATCAAGGATTACGGCGGCCGGGGCCAGCCCCCCATGGCGGAAATCGTCACCGCCTACGGCTCGGCCGAAAGTGGACGGGCCTGCTGCCAGGCTGTGCTGGACAGAAAACATGTGCGGCGGCAGTTCCCGGCCGAGGTGCAGGCGGAGGCGGAGGGACTGCCCCAGAGCCTGGATGCCGAAGGCGCCGACCGGCTCGACCTGCGCGGCGAACCGATTTTCACCATCGACGGTGCCCACACCAAGGATATCGACGACGCCGTGTCGGTGCAGCGGCTGCCCGACGGCTACCGGCTGGGCGTGCATATCGCCGACGTGTCCCACTATGTCCGGCCGGGCACCGAGCTGGATAAAGAAGCCTTTGAGCGGGGCACCTCGATCTATTTCGGCGACACGGTCATCCCCATGCTGCCGCGGGAACTTTCCAACGGCATCTGCTCGCTCAACCCGCAGGAGGACCGCTTCGCCCTGTCGGCGCAGATGGATATCGGCCCCGACGGCATCGTGCGGGATTATACCATCCACAAAAGCATCATCCGCTCCCGCGTCAAGGGTGTCTATGACGAAGTGAACCGCCTTTTTGCCGGGGAGGATGACCCGGAGCTGCGGGAAAAATACCGGGAAGTGCTGCCGTCTTTCCCCGCCATGCAGGAGCTGCAGGCTGTGCTGAGTAAGGCGCGGGAACGCCGCGGCGCCATCGACTTTGAGAGCGACGACTGCGAGATCCTTTTCGACGAGCACGGCGTGGCGGTGGACGTGCGCCTGCGGCAACGCGGGGAATCCGAGCAGATGATCGAGGAATTCATGCTCATGGCCAACGAGGCGGTGGCCAAATACGGCAGTACGCACAAGATACCGTTTGTCTACCGTGTGCATGAGCAGCCCGAAGCCGATCGGCTGGAAAATCTCGCCACGGCGCTCAAAGCGGCGGGTGTCGACGCACGGACGATTCGCCCCGGGCTCAAACCGCTGGATGTGGCGGCCGTGCTGCGGCAGGTGGCTGACTCGCCCCAGGCCAAGGCACTCAACGAAATGGTGCTGCGCACCATGGCGAAGGCCCGCTACAGTCCCGAAAATCTCGGCCATTTCGGCCTGGCACTGGAAAATTACTGTCACTTCACGTCGCCGATCCGTCGTTACCCCGACCTCTGCGTCCACCGTATCCTCAGCGATATGCTGGCGAGCGGCGCGGGCGACGAGGTGGCCGCGCGCTACCATGATTTTGTGGAAGAAGCCGCCACCCAGTCCTCCCAGCGGGAAATCGCCGCCATGCAGGTGGAATGGGATTGCGATGATATTTACAAGGCGGAGTATATGTCCCATCATATCGGCGAGCATTTCGACGCGGTGGTCACGGGCGTGCAGAATTATGGCATGTATGTGGCGCTGCCGAATACCGTCGAGGGCCTGGTGCGGGTGGAAAGCCTGCCCGGCGGCTGGTATGACTACGACGAAAAGAGCATGACCCTTTCCTGCTCCCGCAGCGGCACCCGTTACGCCATAGGCGACAAGGTGCGGGTCATCGTGGCCGGGGCCGAGGTGGCAGCCGGTCAGGTGGATTTTGAGTTGATCTGACACACTGTTCCGGGGCCCTGCGGCCCCGCCGGTTTTTCCTCTGGGCACGGCGCAGCCGCGGCCCGTAAAGCAGCCTTGACGGTGACCGTCAGGGCTATTTTTATGCAGAAATATGCCCGAATAGGCAAAAGTGTGTCACGCCCGCCCTGCCCGTTAAAAAATTCGTGCCCGGCTCTTTTGACCCCGCACGGCGCACGACAATCCGCGCATACGGTTTTATACCCCGATGCGGCACATCACCGCCATCCATTATTTCGACAGTTTGGAATAAAAAGGACATTCCGGTCAAAAATAGCAATGGAAGCATTGGATGGAAGCCGACCCGACGGAGCGGCGGACACACGGCCTTTTGACGGAAGGCCGGCATATTGCCCGCGGGACGGCATAGATATGAATGGAGGGGCGGATAGTCGCATGGAAGGCGTGATTGCGGGGGTATTCGGCATGGTGCAGAATCGAAAAGAGGCAAATGCCAGAGAGGACGATATCCTGCTGGAACTCGATTCTGTCAAACAGAGTCTGGAAATGGTGGCGGCCCGGTTCAATTATCAGAATGACCCGGATCTGCTGGAAGCGTGTATCTACGAGATGAAAGCGCTCAACGCGCGATTTCGCTATCTGACGCGGGAAGCGCGCCGCCAGGGGCTGACGCGCAGTACGCTGAGCAGTTTGAAACGAGTGGAATGAGCGGTAAATGCCGCAACGAAACGGGGGCAGGGTATGAAGACCATCCTTGCGTTGGCGGCCGCGTCGGTGCTGTGCCTGATTGCGGTGGCCGTGCTGCGCGGCTCCCGGGCGCTACGCCGGCTGGCGCTGAGCGCCGCGGGGGGGCTGGCCGCTTTCGGTGCGGTCAATCTCACGGGTTTCCTCGCCGGCTCGGCGACGCTGGGGCTGGTGCCCAACCTGTGGACTGTCGGCACGGCGGTGGTGCTGGGCATCCCCGGCGTCACGGGGCTGATGTTTGTCCGATGGATACTGGGAGTATAGCCGGCCGGCGCCCGGCGCCCGGCACCCTGCACAAGAAGCGGCCCGGGCGGTTTTCCGCCCCGGGCCGCTGTTTACGTACGGCTGCCGCATGCGGTCGGCGCTGCCGGGCGGGATGATTGACAAACGGGGACGGGTATCCGTATAATAAAAGACGGTTCCGCCAATGGCGGTGGGGCCGCATCAACCCGGCGGGCCCGTCCCGCGGGAGGAAAGGCGGAACCCGCCCATGAGAGAGCATACCACCGATGCCTTGGCGCTGGTGGCCGGTCTGACGCCGGTGGCGGCGTTGTTGGGGCCGTTTGTCACCGTGCCGCAGGCGGATTATATCAACATCACCGTTGTCTGCGTGCTGGCGCTGTCGCTGTGTCTGGCCCTGCGGCTGCGGGGGGAGCGCAGGCCCGAGCTGTTTGGCCCGGTGTGGCCCTTTGCGCTTTATTTTATACTGCTGATGGGCTATGCGCTTGTGTCGCTTGTCTGGGTGCGCGACATACAGTTTTCATTTCTCAACACGCTGTGCATCCAGCTCAGCGGCGTGGCGATGCTGCTGGCCATCGCGGCCGGCGTGCGTAGCCGGGAAGACCTGCTCTGGTTGCTGGATGTGCTAACGGTCTGCCTGAGCCTAGTGGTGCTGCTGGGCTGTTTCGAGATTTTTACCGGGCGGTATCTTTTCCCCAACGACAACCCGGAGTTATATCTGAAAAATATATACGGTCGGTTTTTCCCGTATGCGACGTTTCACAACACCAACAACTATTCGGCCTTCGTCACCCTGACGCTGCCTTTTGCGGTATATGACCTGGTGTGCCGCCTCGGGGGGCGGAAAGGGGCCCTCTGCGGTGTGCTGCTGGGCGGTGTGTCGATCTTCACACTGCTCAATGCCGACCCGCGCGCGTGCTATATCGGCATCGCCGTTATGGCCGTGGCCTTTGTGGCGGCACTGCCCGGCCGGGTGCTGCGCAGCCGGGGCATGGTGCCCGTGTGGCTGGCTCTGCTTGCGGGCGTGGGGCTTGTGGCCGCGCGCAAGGGCGGCAAGCTGCTCGCCGAGCTGCACACGCTCAATTTGAGCAATCACTCGGTGAGCGAGCGGTTGATGCTCACGCGGGCGGCCTTCCGCATGATGCCCGACTATCATTTCATGGGTGTGGGGGCGGGCAATTATATCCAGTTGCTACCCTATTACAGCCCGAGCATCAAGCATATCAACCTTCACAACATGACGCTGCAGATCCTTACCGAATATGGTATTCCGATGTTTGTGCTCTATGTGGCGGTGCTGGTGGCGCTGGCCGTGGGCTTTTTCCGCCGCCGGCGGGCCGGCGGGCGGGACGGGCTGTTGGCGGTCGTCGGCTTCATGACCGTGTGCGCTTTCCCAGTGGTGGGCATCGCCGCTTCCGACGCCACGCGCGACGCGACCACCTGGATATTTCTCGGCGTGCTGCTGGCCGCGCGTAAAAGGCTTCTGACCCCGCAGGGTATCACCTCGCAGGATACCCCGCTGGGCGGGCTGTCATGGCGGCGACCGGGTGAAAAAAGCGGACGGATGCGGCGAAATGCCCACAAAAAGCTCCGATAGGCATATCGCCAGTCAAGGGGTACAGCCTCATAAAAACGCGTCCCGGCCGGCCTGCGGTGCCGATCCGGGACGCGTTTTTCGGGTGTTGCTTGAGCGCGCGGGCTATTTCTGTGTCGGGCTCTTTTCGGGCGGATCGGGTGCGGCCGCGCCGCTGACGTTTTCCGGGTCGCCGGTGAGCAGCGCGATGGCCCCACGATAGACAGCCGCCGGGTCTTTGAGGAACTGCTGGCGTATCACCTCGGCCTGACCGGCGCTGGGCACCAGCAGCCGCACGCTGAGCAGCTCGTCTTTGCCGTCCAGCACACGGCACTCCACCCGCCAGCCGCTCGCATCCCGGGTGATCATGACCTTGTTTTCACTCTCAATTTTAAGCCGCGCCAGCAGTCTCACCGAGGCACGCACGGCTTTTTCCCGCACCGAGCGGGGCAGGCGGCGCTCAAACATGTCGGCGGTGCCCGCGCCCAGCCGCGTGATGTGATAGAGCTGCAGCCCGTCCTGCTCGGTCAGATCCACATGGCCGGAAAGCAGCAGCTCATGCAGGCTCTGCCCGAATTCAAAATAGTTGACCAGGCCGTCCTGCTGGAGAATTTCATTGAGGTTGTCAAATGAAAGAGGGCGGTTCGAATTTTTGAGCAGATAGCAGATCAAGATCTTGATTTCGTTGACATCCCGCAGTCCACCGGGCTCGATGCCCGCGTCCATGGCTTCATATGACATAACGTACCCTCCCGCACGGCCGGCGGATGAGCTCCGGACCGGATTTCTCTGGTAATACTGTATCATAAATCCGGTGCAAAGGAAAGAGTTTTGCGTCGACTCCCCGTCGGGAACTTGACATCACGGCCGCCCTGTGTTATGATACGGGCAGGTAAAGCGCACAAGCGCCCAACCGACAATTTTATAAAAGTTTTCGGGGCGGGGTGTGATTCCCCACCGGCGGTAATGCGGCGCAAGCCGACGAGCCCGCGAGCTTATGGCAGACACGGTGTGATCCCGTAGCCGACGGTACAGTCCGGATGAAAGAAAACGGCAGAAGCACGTACGCCCTGGGTCTATCGCCCGGGGCTTTTTTTGCCGTTTCCGGCCAAGTGAAAGAGCGGTTCCGAAAAGGCCCGAACAGGGCGGGAAAGGCGTGGCGGAAATGATGCAGCAAACCCAGAAACAGACCGGCCGGCGTGCGGCCGTGCAAAGCGTGGTGTTCACCGGTATGCTCTCGGCGGTGTCGATCGTGCTTTATTACCTGGAATTTCCTCTCTTCAGTCAGTATCTCAAAATCGACTTCAGCGACCTGCCCGCGGCGGTGGCCGGCATCTTTTTCGGCCCAGGGGCCGGCGTGGCGGTGGAACTGATCAAAAATCTGGCCCATCTGCCGTCGACGACGACCATGGGTTTCGGCGATCTGATGAATTTCATCGTCGGCACGGCGCTGGTGCTGCCGCTCTCTCTGGTGGCGCGGCGGATGCACCGCGCCGGCCGGCCGCAGGCTGTTTGTGTGGACTTTGGCGGCGCCGCGGGGCTGTGCACCATGGTGGCCGCGGGCGTGCTGGGTAATTATCTCATCGCGCCGCCCTATTTTCAGGCGGTGCTGCATGTGACGCTGACCGGCCCGGCACTGTGGGCGGCCATTGGGTCGGCCACGCTGCTCAACCTTTTTAAATCGGTATTCACCACACTGCTGCTGTTCCCCGTGCTGCCGGCCGTGGGCCGTTTTCGCGGACGCTGACCCGCTTGACAAGCGGCCGGGATGTGCTATAATAAATAAAAATTAAATATTCGCCTTATCAAGAGTGGCTGAGGGAAAGGCCCTGTGAAGCCCGGCAACCTGTGTGAAAACAAGGTGCTAAATCCTGCGGAGTATGACTGCCGTAAAGATGAGGTTTGTGCAAAGCACCTCTGGCGTCATGCGCCGGGGGTGTTTTTTGTGTCGGCGGCGCGCCGGCGCACCGCCTGTGAGAAAGGACCGTACCATGAGCAAAAGTTTCTTTACATCCGAATCGGTGACCGAGGGGCATCCGGATAAAGTCTGCGACCAGATATCCGACGCCGTGCTCGACGCCATCATCGTCAAAGACCCCCAGGCCCGTGTGGCCTGCGAAACCGTCACCAACACCGGGCTGGTGCTGGTCACCGGCGAAATCACCACCGACTGCTATGTCGACATCCGTCAGGTGGCCCGCGACACCATCCGGGAAATCGGCTACACCCGGCCGGAATATGGCTTTGACTGTGAGAACGCGGCTATCCTCACCGCCATTGAGGAACAATCCGCCGACATCGCCATGGGCGTCGACCGCGCGCTGGAAAGCCGGGACGACGCGGGCCCGGCCGGCGACGACGCCGTCGGCGCCGGGGATCAGGGCATGATGTTCGGCTACGCCTGCAACGAAACCCCGGAAAAGATGCCGCTGCCGATTTCGCTGGCTCACAAGTTGGCCTATCGGCTGGCGCAGGTGCGCAAAAGCGGCGCGGTGCCCTATCTTCGCCCCGACGGCAAGACGCAGGTCACGGTGGAGTATGAGGACGGCCGCCCCGTGCGGGTGGATGCCGTCGTCGTGTCGGCTCAGCATGACCCCGACGCGACGCTCGCACAGATCCGCACCGACATGATCGAGCAGGTCATCCGCCCGGTGGTGCCGCCGGAGCTGCTCGACAGCCGTACCAAGTATTATGTCAACCCAACGGGCCGCTTCGTATTCGGCGGCCCTGCGGCCGACTCCGGCCTCACGGGGCGCAAAATCATCGTAGACACCTACGGCGGCTATGCCCGGCACGGCGGCGGGGCGTTTTCAGGCAAGGACCCGACCAAGGTGGACCGTTCCGCCACCTACGCGGCCCGGCATGTGGCCAAGAATATCGTGGCCGCGGGCCTTGCGGATAAATGTGAGGTGCAGATTGCCTACGCCATCGGCGTGGCGAATCCCGTTTCCCTGCGGGTGGATACCTTCGGCACCGGCAAAATCGACGAGGAAAAGATCAGCCGCCTGGTGCGGGAGCTTTTCGACCTGCGCCCGGCCGCCATCATCCGGCGGCTGGATTTGCGCCGGCCCATCTATAAGAAGCTGGCCGCCTATGGCCATATGGGCCGGGAAGACCTGGGCATGAGTTTTGAAAAGATCGACATGGCGGAGGAGCTGCGCCGGGCCGCTTTCTGAGCGGGCCGGCCGGGCGGGCGTGGATGTTTCCGCGCCCGCTTTTTTGCGGCCCGGGACAGGCTGACTGCCCAAAATCCAGCCAAAAAGGCCGCTTTCACGGCGGTTCTTGCCCGGCATACAATGGAATGAGGTGGTGGGTATGTTTCAGATCGTGATGGGCACGGTAATTGCCTTCCTGGCCGTAGCGGGGCTTGTGGAAATCGCCGTCCGCGTGCAGGAAGCCGTGCTGCGTGTGCCGGCCGGGCGGGTCGTTTTCATGGTGCCGGTGAAAGGCAGCGACCAGTCGATCGAGTATATAGTGCGGGCGGTCTTCTATCATGCCCGGGCGCACCACCGGGCGCTGCCGGATATCATCGTGCTCGATGAGGGTATGGATGCGGAAACCCGTGCCGTCTGCGAAAAGCTGGCCGATGAGCTGGGGTGTGTGCGCATCCTGCGTCGACAGGAGCTGCCGGAGCGCCTGTGCCACGGCGGCGTTTGACAACCCGCCGCATTATAGTATAATCGAAGAAGGGACACCGGCGCGTGCGCCGGAACACACAGGAAACGGGCGAATATATGGAGCAGACGCAGGAACCGATCACCCTCAGCGGCACCGTCGAGTCGGTGATCTATCAAAACGGCGGCAACGGCTGGACGGTGCTGGATATGTCCTGCGGCGATGAGCTGGTCACCGTCGTGGGGCATTTTCCGGAAATCCACCCCGGCGACGGCATCCGAGTGATGGGCAGCTGGGGCAATCATCCCTCCTATGGCCGGCAGTTCCAGGCCGACGCGTTTGAGCCGTCGGTGCCGGCCACCCAGGCGGCCATTCTCAAATATTTGGCTTCGGGCGCCGTCAAGGGCGTCGGGCCGTCGCTGGCCAAACGCATCGTCGACCGTTTCGGCGACGACACCCTTGACATGCTGGAAAACGACCCCGATCGGCTCAGCGCCATCCGCGGCATTTCGCCTCAGAAGGCGAAGGCCATCGGCGAGGAGTACCGCCGGCAGTTCGGGGTGCGCCGCTGCATGCTTTTTTTGCAGCAGTACGGAGTCACGCCGGCCGAATCCGTGCGCGTGTGGAAAAAATTCGGCGTCAACGCCGTGGATATGGTGTCGAAAAACCCCTATATCCTGTGCGAAGCGGGGCTGCGCATCGGCTTTGAACGGGCGGATGCCATCGCCGCCAAAATGGGCATCCAGTCGGAGGACCCGGCCCGCGTGGGCGCGGGCATCGCCCATGTGCTGCGGCACAATCTTTTCAGCGGGGGTCACACCTATATTCCGTGGGACAAGCTCTGCGACGCATCCGCCGCCATGCTCCGTGTGGGGCGGGAACTGGTGGAGGAGGGGGTCGAGACCCTCCGCCGGGCCGGGGAACTGGTGGTGGAGCCCATCGGGGAACGGCAGGCGGTCTTTCTGCCCGATGTCTATCGCGCCGAAACCTACGCGGCCGGCCGGCTGCTGCTGATGGCCGGGCTCAATCCCCCGCCCATGGGGGATTGCCGGCTCCGTATCCGCGAGGCGGAGGAAAAATACGGCATCACCTATGCCGAAAAACAGCGGCAGGCCATCGAGTCGGCCTGTGCGCACAATGTGATGATTCTCACCGGCGGCCCCGGCACGGGCAAGACTACGACCCTCAACGCCATTATCACGGTGTTTGAGGGCATGGGGCTGAAGGTTGCTTTGGCGGCTCCCACCGGCCGTGCCGCCCAGCGGATGACCGAGGTGTCGGGCCGGGAGGCCAAAACCGTCCACCGGCTGCTGGAGATGGAGTATAACGAGGACGACGTGCCCCGCTTTGCCCGCAATGAACGGAACCTGCTCGACTGCGGCGTGTTGATCGTGGATGAAGTGTCGATGATGGATATCCAGCTTTTCGAGTCGCTGCTGCGGGCGCTGCCCATGAGTTGCCGACTGGTGATGGTGGGCGACGCCGACCAGCTGCCGCCGGTGGGTGCGGGCAATGTGCTGCGGGATATGATCGATTCCGGCCGGGTGCCCACCGTCCGTCTGGACGAGATTTTCCGCCAGGCGGCGGAAAGCTACATCGTGCGCAGCGCCCACCGTATCGTGCGGGGTGAGCCGCCGGAGTTTGCCCGCCGGGAGGGCGACTTTTTCTTTATGCCGCGCTATACGGCCGCCCAGGTCAAGTCGACCGTGACGGAGCTTGTGATGACCCGTCTGCCGGCGGCCTATGGCTACACTCCGGGCACGGATATCCAGGTGCTGACCCCCGGACGCAAGGGGGAACTTGGCACGGGAGCCCTGAACGCGGCGCTGCAGCAGGCGCTCAACCCGCCCGAAACGGGAAAAACCCAGCGCGTTTATGGGCCGGTGACGTTCCGTGAGGGCGATAAGGTGATGCAGATCCGCAACAATTACGACATTGCATGGACTCGCGACAGCGGCGAAAAGGGCACCGGGGTTTTCAACGGCGACATCGGCGTGCTGGAAACCATCAATCCCCACACCGGTCTGATGCGGGTGCGTTTCGACGACCGGGTGGTGGATTATTCGCCGGAAAATGCCGATGAGCTGGAGCTTGCCTACGCTATCACAGTGCACAAGAGTCAGGGCAGCGAATTCAAAGCGGTGGTGCTGCCGTTATTTTCCGGCGCACCGCAGCTTTTTTACCGGAACCTGCTTTACACCGCCGTGACCCGGGCCCGACAACTGGCGGTCATCGTCGGCCGTGAGGAAACCGTGGCGGGCATGGTGCGCAACAACAAAAAGACCCGGCGCTACACCGGCCTTCGGGTTTTCCTGCAGGCCGGCGGTGTGGAGGCCGGGCCGGAAGCCGGATAATTCCCGGCGGCGGAGGTGCCGATGGAAACATCGCGGTGGCTCAAACGAATCGAACGGCTTTTCTTCCCGGCCCGATGCGCCTGCTGCGGGTGCGTGATACCGGCCGGGGAGCTTTTATGCCCTGACTGCGGCGCCGGCCTGCCCCGGGTGGAAGAGCCGGTCTGCCCCCGCTGCGGCCGGGGGCGGGCCTGGTGCGTCTGCGACGGCCGTGAAACGGCCTATGAGCGGATCGTGGCCCCGTTTTACTACGAGGGAGCGGTCCGCCGGGGCATTCTGCGCATGAAATACGGCCGGCACTCCACGGCCGCCGCCGGGCTGGCCGGTTTTGTGGGTGAGGCGGCGGCGCGGGCCTACCGGGAGCTGGCGTTCGACTGCGTCACGCCGGTGCCCATGCGCCCGGCTGAAAAACGAACGCGTGGTTTCAACCAGTCGGCGCTTCTGGCGCGTGAAATTTCCCGGAGGTTTGCCGTCCCCTGCCGGGAAACGCTCCGTAAACGCACAGATACCAAACCGCAGCATCGGTGCGCCGCGGGGGAGCGGCGGCAAAACGTCCGGGGCGTCTATGAGGCGCTGCCGGGCAAGCCGGGGCGGGTCGTCCTGCTGGTGGATGACGTCGTAACCACCGGCGCCACTCTGGATGAATGCGCCCGCGCGCTTCGGGCCGCTGGTGCGGAAACGGTCTGCTGCGCGGCTGTGGCATGTGTCCGTCTGCGAAAATCCCCAGGCGCCGCAGCGCAGGGCGTCGCAGCGCATAGCGGCGCAAAAGGTGAAATTTCCCTGTAAAATTACAAAATACAACTTTCCTTTTTCGGCCAATTCGCTTATACTTAATGTAATAGGATGGCAGCGGAGCTCCGTCCTGTTTTTTCCGGCCTTTCGGCCGGGAAAAACAGCCGACCGG
>JAEWAE010000035.1 GCA_023391835.1 Bacillota bacterium | reverse complement strand
ACGCGGCGTCGCTGCATCAGAGTTTCCTCCATTGTGCAATATCCCCCACTGCTGCCTCCCGTAGGAGTCTGGGCCGTGTCTCAGTCCCAATGTGGCCGGCCAATCTCTCAATCCGGCTACCGATCGCAGGCTTGGTGGGCCGTTACCTCACCAACTACCTAATCGGACGCGAGGCCATCCTTCAGCGGATTTCTCCTTTGGTATCCGGATGATGTCACCCAAATACGTTACGCGGTATTACCGTCCGTTTCCAGACGCTATCCCCCACTAAAGGCCAGGTTCCTCACGCGTTACTCACCCGTCCGCCACTAAGAAAACACCGAAATGCTTTCTCCGTTCGACTTGCATGTGTTAGGCGCGCCGCCAGCGTTCGTCCTGAGCCAGGATCAAACTCTCCAATATATGGCTCTTAATCGGCTCTCGCCGTTCAAGACTTCCTGATTGGAAAAGCTCTTTGGCTCTTTCAAATCACTTGCGGAATCTCTCGATCCCTATACTCTTTTTGAGTGCCGCAAACTGCTCTCTCGAGCAGCCTGTCTCTCAATGAATCTCTAAGGGTCACCGTCCCGAGGTTTTACCCTCGAAACTTCAGACGTTGTTTAATTTTCAAGGTCCGTTCTCGCTTCTCAGCGGGCCGCCTCTCAGAGGCGCGACGTCTATTCTATCACGTCACCGGTCGTTTGTCAAGAACTTTTTTTCGTCCCTCTCGCGCGGCCGCCCTCTCGAAGAGTGCTTGTCTATACTACCAGATATACGAACCCTTGTCAACCGATTTTCGACAGGTTATGCAGCCTTTCATGCATTTGCTACCACGGCGCCTGCTGTTCCTTTTTTGAGTTTCCCGGCGGATCAAACCGTCGGCATGGTCTCATAGTTTTCACTGTCGGCCGAAAAAGGGTCGGCGGTGTCGAAACGACCCAGCACATGGTCCGACCGGCTGCGGAAGTTGAAATAGGTATAATCCGGCCGGGAACTGCTGACATACTGCCCCTTGGCAGTGACCGTGACGGGGTCGTCAAAGGTGGCATCCAGGTAATACCATTTGCCACCCAACTGCACCACATTCCAAGCATGGGGGCCGGACTCGCTCCCATTGGCGGCCGTACCGGTGACATAGAGCGACTCGATGCCCGCTGAATCCAGCAGCAGCTTCATCGCTTTGGCATAGCCCTCGCAGACGGCCGTGTGGTTGACAAACGCGCCGTAGGCGGTAAAGCTGGCCGGGTACTCCGCGGGCGCCTGTGCGGCCTGCATGTCGTAGCTCAGACGTTCCACCACAGTGTCATGGAGCGCCAATTCCTTTTTATATGCGGTGCTCTGACCGGCGGCCGCCTGCAGAAAAGGCTGGGCCGCCGTCCCCATGGCGGCGCGCATGCGCAGAATCGTTTCCTTATCATACAGGTATTTGGGCTTGATGGTATAGCTCTGATACACGACCTGGGACCCTTTGGTGGAATACCGATAAGATACCCCCGCCGAATTGGCGTAGAAAACCTCCGCGTGGTCGGCGAGATAATATTCGACGATTTTTTCCACCGTGGCCGGGTCGAGGTTCGTGCGGACGGTTATTTCCGCACTCACATCCAGCACGCCGGCCGCGATCTGGTCGTAGCAGGCTTGCTGGGCGCCGGCCGGGAGCAGGGACTTCCCATATTCATACACTTTCAGCCCGTCCACACCCGTAGTGCCCCAGTAGCCAGTGGAAGACGACGCCGTACCCTCGACCGGCGCGGAAGGCGTCGGGGTATCGCCGCTGCGTACGGGAGCCGGCTGCCCGGAACGGCCGGAATCCGACACGGCGGAGGATGCTCCCGACGCCAAAGTACCGGCTGGGGTTCGACCGGACAAAAAGCCGGAAAGGCCCGAAAGAGCCGTGCTCGTGGCGGTGCCGATCTGGGATGCCGTCCGCATCATCAGATTGCGAAAGCCCGCCGGATTCCGGGCAATATTCAGGCCGATCAGCGCGCAGAGCACCACCACGGTCAAGTCATACAAAAAGTGGGAAAATCTTCTCATACCCACGCACCTTCCGCTGCAGCGGAGTCCGCCGGCCGCACAGGCGGCCCGTCTGTCACATATACTGTCGATGCCGGGAGCCGCGCCGGTCGGCGCCGCGCGGAGGAGGGACGCCCATGCACTGCCCGGACAAAATCGGGGGTGAGGAATATATCGGCCTGGTGGCCGCTGTTTCCATGCTGCTTTCCCGCAATCTGGACGCCCGGGAAACATTCATCCTGGCGGAATTCCTCGACTCGGTCAGTGATCAGCTCATCACGCTGGCGGCCTTCAAGGAGTGGGCCGGGAAGAGCCGTCCTCCCGGCCCGCCGATTCCACCGACTCCGCCGGCGAAATAAGCTCCGCCCGGTTTTCCCGCCCGTAACGCGCGGCCGCCTCGGCATCCGCCTGCATCTGTCGCCGCAGCGTTTCCAGGTCGTCGTATTTTTCTTCCGGCCGCATGAAATGCAGCAGCTCCACGGTGACCTCCCGGCCGTAGAGATCGCCCTCATAATCGAGGATGTACGTTTCCGCCAAAATATAGTCGGAGCCCACCGTGGGTTTGCACCCCACGTCGGCAACTGCCAGGTACTCCCGACCGTCCAGCCGCACGGCAGCCGCATAGACCCCGAAGCGCGGCACCACGGCGTAATCGGGCAGCGGTTGGTTGATGGTGGGCATTCCCAGCTCCCGCCCGAGCTTCCGCCCGTGGGCAACCGGCAAACGCAGGGCAAATGGGCGGCCCAGCATGGCTGCGGCATGCTCCATTTCGCCCCGTTCCACCAGGCTGCGGATGCGGGTGGAGCTGACCGTCTCCCCTTCCAGACAGACCGGTGCGATCGTCGCCGTACGCACCCCATGGCGGGCGCAGAGGCCGGCCATATCCGCCGGGCCGCCGCTGCCGCCCCGGCCGAAGCTGTAGTTGAATCCGCAGCTCACAAAGCCGGCGTGGAGCCGCCCGACCAGAATATCCCGTACAAAATCCCCGGGGGTCAGGTTGCGCACTGCGCCGAAATCCAGATAGGCCACGGCATCCACGCCCATGGATTCCAACACCTGCTCCCGCAGCGAATCGCTCATCAGCGCCCGGGCGCCGTTGCCCTTGAGCGCGGTCACGGCCGCGGCGCGGAAGGTGACCACCACCGTGGGCCCCGGTGCGGCCAGCGCCGCCCGGATAACCGCCGTATGCCCGATGTGTACCCCATCAAAATATCCCAGGGCCAGCGCGGCCGGCTCCGCTCCTCCCATATGTCCGTCGGGCCCGAGTATCTCCATCCCGTCTCTCTCCTCATTCCGGCCGGGCCAACAGCGCGGCCACCCGCAGTTCCCCGGTCTCGTCCGCGACCCGGGCCAGGCCCAAAAAGCGTCCGGCCCCACGCACCCGGCACAGCCCGCTTGCCGGCGGGGCACCGAGCCGTTCCCTCGCCAGACTCCCGCCATGGCAAAAGCGCGCGGCCTGCCGAGGCGTCACTTCCACCGCCGGCAAATCGACAAAGGGTGTCTCCGCATCCAGCACACAGCCGGCCAGTTCCCCGTCGATCTGCCGGCTGGTCAATTTCTCCAGCGTGCGGGCCTGTTCCAACGAGAAGCCTGCGGCGGCCGTGCGCCGCAGCGCCGTCATCACGGCCCCACAGCCCAGCGCGGCACCGATATCCTCGATCAGCGTACGGATGTACGTTCCCTTGGAGCAGGTCACATCCAGCGTATATTCCCCGGTCTCTTCCCGCGCTTCGCGCAGGGACAGGCCGTATATCGTCACGTCCCGGGGCTGACGGGGCACTTCTTCCCCGGCCCGGGCATACTCATACAAATGCCGGCCCTGATAGTGCACAGCCGAATACATAGGCGGCAGCTGGCTCACCCGCCCCCGGAAATGCTCCAGTGCAGCCAGCAGCGGCTCTTTTTGCCGGGGATAATCCGACCGGCTGTGCACACTGCCGGTGATATCGCCGGTATCGGTGGTTATTCCCAGCCGCAGCGTAGCCGTGTAGGCCTTATCCTGACAGGGCAGCAGGCTGATAAGCTTGGTCGCCGTGCCGAAAAAAAGAGGGAGCACGCCGGTCGCCATCGGGTCCAACGTGCCCGCATGCCCAACCCGGCGCTCCCCCGTCAATCTGCGCAGTCGGCTCACCACATCGAATGAGGTAATACCGACAGGTTTATCCACCACGATGATGCCATCCATGGGTAACGACCCTCCGATCGGGGTCACGGATTGCCCGCGTCCCCCCATACTTCCCGCGTCGCCTGCAGCACGGCGTCCCGCGCCTGCTCCACTGTGCGGCCGGTGAAGGCGCAGCCCGCCGCGTTGGCGTGGCCCCCGCCGCCCAGCCGGGCGCATATGTCGGAAGCGTTGGCCCCCCCGCCCGTGCGTACAGAGACTTTGACACGGCCGTCCTCTTTTTCTTTGACGGTGATACCCACCTCCACCCCGGCGATGCGCGCCGGCAGCGAAGGCAAGCCCTCGGTTTCGGAATCCGCCGCGCCGCTTTCCGCGCACATGGCGCGGGTGACGGTGAGCACGGCCACGCGGCCGCCCATGTAATATTTTAGCGTCGAGAGAGCCAGCCGTTCCAAGGCGAGCCTCTCGCGGGAAACGGTCTCAAACATCCGCTTGTTGATAAACACCGCATCCGCCCCCTGCTCGATGAGCCGGGCCGCCAGCCGCAGCGTGGCGGGGCGGGTGTTGGAATAGCGAAAGCACCCGGTGTCGGTGGCAACGCCGGTGTAAAGGCAACCGGCGATCCCCGGCGTGACCGGGATGCCCAACCGGTCGATCACGTCGGCCATGATTTCACAGGTGGCCGCCGCGCCCGGCCGCAGTAGTGTGACCCGGGCATAGTGGGTGTTGGACGGATGATGGTCGATGCACAGATCCACCTTCCCACGATACGCAGCCAGACGGTCGCCCAGCAGCGTTTCACTGGCCACATCCGAAGCCACGATCAGGTCGGGTGTGAAGTCGGCAAAATCCATTCCTTCCCGAATGTAATCGTATTTGTCGGGGATGACGTCGCTGCACTCGACGCGCACCGGCTTGCCGGCCGACGCAAGAGTGCGGGCTAGGGCGAAAGCCGAGCCGATGGTGTCGCCGTCTGGGGAAGCGTGGCACAGAATGAGGGCTTTTCCCGCCCGGCGGAGCATGGCACATGCCGTCTCCACCTCGTCACCGGCTGTCCCGGGGTTCACCACATCGATCTGCATACCGTTCATCGCCTCATTGGTCCTTTTCAATTTCTTTCAGCAGCTGGGAAATGCGCGCGCTGTGTGCAATGGAGTCATCCGGAATGAAATGGAGCTCCGGCGTCTTGCGGATGGACAGACGGGAGGCAAGCTCCCGCCGAATATAGCCCGACGCGTTTTTGAGCCCCTTGCACGATTCCGCCGCGTCGCCCCCGACACAGCTGACATATACTTTTGCATAGGAAAGGTCGGGTGAAACCTCCACCCGCAGTATGCTCAGCAGCCCCGTGACGCGCGGGTCCTTGACCCCGCGCAGGATATCCGACAGTTCCCGCTTGATATCCTCGTTGAGCCTGTCGATCCGATGTCCGGCCATGGCGGTTTTCCCTCCCGTGATCGCTCCGTGCGGGCCAGACGGCCCTCGGCGGGGTTATTCCTGATATTCTTCGCTGCCGTAAAACTCGAAAACGTCCTTGTCGTGGATGTCGCTGAATTTTTCCAGCGTGATGCCGCACTCATAGCCCTGCTGGACTTCCTTGGCGTCGTCCTTGAAGCGCTTGAGGGAGGCCACCTTGTCGTCCGCGACGACGATGCCGTCGCGCACCACACGGACCTGCGCGGCCCGGGTGGCTTTGCCCTCCAGCACATAGCAGCCGGAAACGGTGCCCACCGACGAGATCTTGTAAACCTGCCGTACTTCGGCGCGGCCGATATCCACCTCGCGGGTCTTGGGGGCAAGCATGCCCTTCATGGCCGACTTGATTTCGTCGATACAGTCGTAAATGACGCGGTACATCCGCATATCCACGCCGCCGATCTCGGCATTTTTCTTGGCCGCCGGGTCGGGCCGCACGTTGAAGCCGACGATAATGGCGTTGGAAGCCTCCGCCAGCATCACATCCGACTCGTTGACGGCGCCCACGCCGCCATGGATGACGCTGACGCGCACCTCGTCGTTCGACAGCTTTTCCAGCGACTGGCGCACAGCCTCCACGGAGCCCTGCACGTCGGCCTTTACAATGATATCCAGTTCCTTGACTTCGCCCTGCTGCATCTGGTCGAACAGATTGTCGAGGGTGACTTTCTGGAACTCCTTGAAATGCTCTTCTTTTTCCTCGTGACGGCGCTGCTCCACCAACTCGCGGGCCATGCGTTCATCCTGCACGGCGTGGACGATGTCGCCCGCCTCCGGCGCTTCGGAAAGACCCGTGATTTCCACCGGCACCGACGGCCCGGCGGATTGCACGTCTCTGCCGTTCTCATCGGTCATGGCGCGGATGCGTCCCACGGCCGTGCCGGCCACCACCAGGTCGCCGGTGTGGAGGGTGCCGTTCTGCACCAGTACGGTGGCGACGGCGCCGCGGCCCTTGTCGAGCCGGGCCTCAATGACCGAGCCTTTGCCGGCGCGGTCGGGGTTGGCGCGCAGATTCTTCATATCCGCGACCAGCAGGATCATTTCCAGCAGCTTATCGATATTCTCATGCTTGGCAGCGGAAATCGGCACGCAGATAGTGTCGCCGCCCCACTCCTCGGACACCAGCCCGTATTCGGTCAGCTGCTGCATGACCCGCTGGGGGTTAGCTCCGGGCTTGTCAATCTTGTTGATGGCCACAATGATGGTGACCCCGGCCGCCTTGGCATGGTTGATGGCCTCGACGGTCTGGGGCATGATGCCGTCGTCGGCGGCCACCACCAGCACCGCGATATCGGTGATCTGGGCGCCGCGGGCACGCATGGAGGTGAAAGCCTCGTGGCCCGGGGTGTCGAGGAAGGTCACTTCCCGCCCCTGCACCTTGACGCGATAGGCGCCGATGCGCTGGGTGATGCCGCCGGCTTCGCCGGAAGCCACGTCGCTGTTGCGGATGGCGTCGAGCAGAGTGGTTTTGCCGTGGTCGACGTGGCCCATGACCACCACGACCGGGCTGCGGGGCTTCAGATCCTCTTCCTTATCCTCACTGTCGTCGATGAGGCGATCCTCAATGGTGACGATGACCTCTTTTTCCACCTTCGCGCCGAAATCCATGGCGATGAGGGCGGCGGTATCGTAATCAATGGTATCGGAAATGCTCGCCATCACGCCCTGGGCAATGAGCTTTTTGATGACGTTGGCCGCCGTCACCTTCAGACGGGCAGCCAGCTCGCCCACCGATATCTCATCCGGTATGGTGATCTTGAGCTGGGGCTTATTTTTACGTTCCAATGCCAGACGGCGGAGCTTCTCGGCGTCGGTTTCGCGCCGGGCATAATACGGCCGCCGGTTGCGGGAACGCTGGTTGATTTTCTGCTTGGACTGCATGTTCCCACCGCGCTTGGGCGCGTTGGGGGCGATTTCCTCATAATGCTCGTTGTATTTGTCCAGCTCCACCTGAGCGCCGCGGGTATCGACCACCCGCACCGTCCGATCCAGCGGATTGACCCGCTGCTGGGGCTGGCGCGGCGGCTGACCCCCGCGCTGGGGGGCGGCTCCACGGGGGCCGGCCGGGCGGTTATTCTGCGGCTGAGCCGGGCGGCCTGCGCCGCCGGGCGGCCCGCCGTGGGCGCGGGGCGGCTGACTTC
>JAEWAE010000080.1 GCA_023391835.1 Bacillota bacterium | reverse complement strand
CCAGTTGCCATTGCGCCGTAAATGCGGGGTGTTGGTGTAAATTTTCGGCGGCGGCACCGGGCCGCCGTACGGGGTGCCCCGACCGGTGGTGAAAAGCACCATCTGCGCCCCGGCCACCGCTTCCGCTGTGGAAGCCACCAAGTCGTTGCCCGGCGCCTGCAGCAACACCAGGCCCTTGTGCCCGGCCGCGCGGTCGCCGTACTGCAGCACGCCTTTCACCGGCCCGGTGCCGCCTTTGCGGATGCAGCCGCAGGATTTTTCTTCCAGCGTCGTGATGCCGCCCTCCTTGTTACCGGGGGACGGATTCTCAAACACGACCTGGCCGTGCTTCTGATAGTATTCCTTAAAGCCGTTAATGAGCTGCACCGTCTGGTCGAAAAGGCCCCGGTCGGCGCAGCGGTTCATCAGGCTCTGCTCGGCGCCGAACATTTCCGGCACCTCCGAGAGGATGGCGGTGCCGCCCTGCGCGGTCACCCGATCGGCCAGCGTGCCCAGCAGCGGGTTGCCCGTGATGCCGGAAAAACCGTCCGAGCCGCCGCACTTGAGCCCGATCACCAGGTCGGAAACCGGGCAGGGCTCCCGGTGGAAACGGGCCGCGTATTCCACCAGCTCGCCCACCAGCCGCACGCCCTCCTCGACCTCATCCTCCACTTCCTGGCTGATGAGATAGCGAATACGTCCTTCGGGCACGTCGGCGAGAAATTTGCGGAACACGCCAAGATTGTTGCTCTCGCACCCCAGGCTCAGCACCAGTACGCCGGCGGCGTTGGGGTTGTGGGCTAGGCCCGCCAGCGCCTTCTGGGTCGCTTCCAGGTCGTCGCCCAGCTGGGAACAGCCGTAGGGGTGAGAAAAGGAAAAGATGCCGTCGGTGCGCCCGGCAAATCGCCGGCCGGCCTCGTCGGCGATACGCTGAGCGGTGCGGTTGACGCAGCCCACCGTGTTGACGATCCAGATCTCGTTGCGAATGCCGACCTGGCCGTCCTCCCGGCGGTAGCCGTCGAAGGTGGCCGGCTGCTGGGCTTTCACTTCCGGCACCTGCGGCGTATACGTGTATTCCAGCACGCCGTCGAGGTTGGTGGCCTCGTTGTGGCTATGCACCCACTGGCCCGCCTCGATATTGCGGGTGGCATGGCCCACCGGCGTGCCGTATTTGACGATATTTTCCCCCGCAGCAACGTTGCGCAGGGCGATCTTGTGCCCGGGGGCGATGTCCTCCAGTGCCCGCAGCATGCCGTCGCCGGTGCGGATATCTTCCCCCCTGGCGATGGCGCGCAGCGCCACGGCCACATTGTCGGCCGGGTCTATCTGAATGATTGCGTCATATTTGACCATAAGCGATCTCTCCCGTTGGGACGGAACCCGTCCCCGTCTTACAGCACCGAGCGCATGACCGCGTCGACACCCTCGGTCAGGTTGCGGTAGACATAACCCGCCACCTTGTCGCAAAGCCCCTCGTAGGCGTTGAGATCCTCGCCCCAGAGCTTCTGATCGGCGAAAAGCGAGGCGACGAGCTTGCCCGCGCCCTCCTTGGTGCCGTCGTAAGCCTTCCACAGGGAGGCGAACTTTTCCAGCGCGTAGGCATCGTCGGCGATCAGATACTCGCCGTCCTTTTTCCGGCTGCCCACCAGCTTGCCGCCGCGCAGCTCGGTGCCGCGGTAAAACGTGATGTAGGAGGCAAACGAAAACGCCAGCTTTTCCGGAATCCGGTGATGTTGATGGATGTTGTCGAGGATGGTGGGCAGCACCCGCACCTTGAATTTGGAGGTGGAGTTGAGCGCAATGCTCATGAGCATGTGCCGGATATACGGGTTGTCGAAGCGGTCGAGCACCGCGTTGGCGAAGCTGTCCAATTCCTCTTTGGGCAAGTCGAGCACCGGGATAATATCCTCGAAGATGGCCTTGCGCATAAAGGTGCCCACGACCTTGTCTTCCACGCACTCGCGCACGGTGTCGAAGCCCATCTGATAGGCTGCCAGCACCGACATGGTGTGAGCGCCGTTGAGGATACGCACCTTCCGCGTGCGGTAGGGGGTCATGTCGTCGGTCCAGATCACATGAAGGCCGGCTTCGGTGGCGGGGAATTCCTTGGCCACGCTCTTGTCGCCCTCGATGACCCAAAGGTGGAAAATTTCCGCCGTGTCGAGCAGCTTATCCTCATAGCCCAGCTGTGCGGCATATTTGGCGGCGTCGTCCCGCGGGTAGCCGGTGACGATACGGTCGACCAGCGTGCTCATGAAGGTGCAGGAATTTTCCAGCCATCCGGTGAAGCCGTCGCCCAGCTTCCATTCCTTCGCCAGACGCAGCACGATTTTGCGCAGAGTCTTGCCGTTTGCCTCGATCAGCTCGCAGGGGATGACGATCAGGCCCTTTTTCGGGTCGCCCTTGAAGGCTTCATACCGCTTGTGCAGGAAAACCGTCAGCTTGCCGGGATAGGAAGACGGCGGGCAGTCGTCATACCGGTCGTCCGGATTGTAGGCAATGCCAGCCTCGGTGGTGTTGGAAATCACAAACCGCAGGTCGGGGTTGGATGCGAGTTGGATATACGCGTCATAGTTCTCATACAGATTGAGGCAGCGGCTGATGCAGGAATTGACGCTCTTTTCCTCCACGGCCTTACCGTCCTGGATGCCGTGAAGCAGCAGGGTGTAAAGACCGTCCTGCTCGTTGAGCATCCCACCCATCCCACGGGCAATCGGCTGGGCCACCACGACACGGCCGTTGAAAAGGCCCTGCCGGTTCATCCGGTCGATCATCCAGTCCACAAACCCCCGCAGAAAATTGCCTTCGCCAAACTGCAGGACTTTTTCCGGCAGTTTGCTGACATCCACCGGCGCGATGTCTTTCACGAGTTCCGGGTTCGTCCGGGCAAGCCGGGCATTAAGCTGTTGCATGCTGCATTTCCTCCTGATTATACCACAAATGGGTTGAATTACGACGGACTCTTCAATATTAATAGGTACAAACCGCAAAAAGTGAAAAGCGGCGCCCCTCAGCTGCTCTCGCGCAGGCGGATGTCGGGGGCGAACGTGATGCGCGGCTGGGGCTTTTTGCCGGCGAGCACTTCCAGCAGCGTCGCCACCGCCGTGCGGCCCATCTCGACCATCAGACTGTCCACCGAAGTCAGCGACGGCGTGCAGCATTCGGCCAGAAGGCTGTTGTTAAAGCCCACCACCGATATATCCCCCGGCACGGCGACACCGCGGGCTGACAGACACTTGAGCACGCCCACCGCCGTGATGTCGTCGTCGCATATCACCGCGTCCGGGAGCGCGTCCCACTGCAGGAACTTTCCGGCTCCTGTATAGCCGCCCCGGATACTGCGTTCCACCTCGATCATCCGCTCCCGAGGGGATTTCACGGCCTGGCAGAAGCCATGCGCCTTGGAACGGGCGCTGAAGGTATCGGCGCTTTTGAGATAGGCAATGCGCCGGCGCCCTTTTTGGGCCAGATACTCCACCGCCCGCACGACTCCCAGCCGGTCGTCGCATATGACCGAATAGATGTTGTCGGCTTCCACAAAGCCGTTGACCATGACTACCGGGATGCGGGCGGCCACGTTGCGGATGGCCTCGTCCATCACTCCGTCGCGGAAAACCGAGCCGACGAAAACGATGGCCTCCACCTTCTGCCGCAGCACGTTGCGGATATATTCCATCTTGCTCTGGATATCGTTGCCCGTGTTGCACAGAATGGCGCTGTAGGAACGGTGGCTCAGTTCCTGCTCGATGGTATACGCCACGTTGGCATAATAGATGTCGCGGATGTCGATGGTCATGACGGCGATCGTGCGGGTGGATTTCGTCACAAGCCCCCGTGCGATCTGGTCGGGCACGTAGTGATGGCGGGTCAACACCTCCTCCACTTTCTGCCGGGTGGCGGCGCTGACGGCCCGCTTGCCGTTGATAACCCGCGAAACCGTGGCGATCGACACACCGGCCTCGCCGGCGATATCATAGATATTCATGCCGGCCGCTTCCTCCTTTCGCCGGGGTCCGGGTGATATGTAAACGCTTACAATATGGATTATAGACGACAACGGACCGGTTGTCAATGGTTATTCTGGCGGGAGATTGCAATTTTTGCACAAAATATTTCAAATTTATATATGAAACGCAAGCATTTTACCGGCTGGATTTTCCGTACCCGCCGCCACGGTCAGCTAGCGACTGTAAGCGCTTTTACGCGCCGGTGCTTCGGTACCACACTCCCGTCGGTCTCAAAAAACCGCCCGATAATGAATATGATGAACAAGCCACAGGCCGATATGCGGCGAAAACGCATGAAATTTAAAGCTACGTCGCTATATTTCTAATTTTCCGTCACCGGACTATTGACTTCTTTTCGGCCATTCGGTATAATGGACGGTGCAAAGCCGGGCTCCACCGGCAGCGATCGGGCGGTGATCCGATTTCGCCGCCTTTTTTACGGTGCCTGCGCCATCCGGCCGGCCGCCGACGCTTGCGGAGCCGGTCGCCTGAATGATAAATCGGGAATATCTGGGAGGAAAATGTATGTCAACGTTTATGCCAAAAGCGGAAAGCATCACCCGCAAATGGTACGTGCTGGATGCTGCCGACAAGCCGGTCGGCCGTCTGGCCGCCGTCGCCGCCACGATCCTGCGCGGCAAGTACAAGACGGATTTCGCACCCCATGTGGATTGCGGCGATCATGTCATCATCGTCAATGCCGAAAAGGCTGTTTTCACCGGCAATAAGCTCATGCAGAAAATTTACCGCCGCCACACCGGTTACATCGGCCATCTCAAGCAGGTTCCCTATTCGCTTCTGATGGAAAAGCATCCCGAAACCGCCATCGAGCTGGCCGTCAAGGGCATGCTGCCCGCGAATGTGCTCGGCCGCGCCGCTCTGGGCCGTCTGCGCATCTATCAGGGTGCCACGCATGACCATGCCGCGCAGAAGCCCGAAAACTGGGCGCTTTGAGAGAAAGGGGCAGTAATTTATGTATAACGACAGACCTTATCTTTACGGCACCGGCCGGCGTAAGAAATCCATCGCCCGCGTGCGTCTCTATCCGGGCTCTGGCGCCATTTCCATCAACGGCCGTGACATCGACGATTACTTCGGTCTCGACACCCTCAAGCTCATCGTGCGTCAGCCGCTGGTGCTGACCAACACCCTGGGCCGTTATGATATCGTCGCCACCGTGGTGGGCGGCGGAATTTCCGGCCAGGCGGGCGCGGTGCGCCACGGTCTTTCCCGCGCGCTGCTTCAGGCGGGCGACGAAATGCGCCCTATCCTCAAGAAGGCCGGCCTGCTGACCCGCGACCCCCGTATGAAAGAAAGAAAGAAATACGGACTCAAGGCCGCCCGTCGTGCGCCGCAGTTTTCCAAAAGATAAATTTTTCGGGCTTTTCCAAATTGCAATACCATCCGGTATTGCAATTTTTTTCGGCATTCTCTGTAACTATTTCGTTATTTTTTCGTTCACTTTTTTTAAACTTTCATGGGTTGACTCCCATAATTCGCCTTGACATTCCCCCCACAGATGCAATATAATAGGCAAAACCCCTAAAACAGATAGATAGATAAAGGGGTCAGGCGTGTTTTTCCGTATGCCGTCATACTTTTGTTACGGAAAAGGAGCAATGTAATCGTGAATATTGGGCTTATGTGGAAGCCGGCGTGTCGGCCCCCCCTAAGCCGCGTGGCACAGTCGAATCGCGGAATGCGACGAAGGCTGCTGTCGTTTCTCTCGTCCCGCGCGTTTGCGCTGCCGCTGGCACTGGGCTTTTCCCTGCTGGTGGTGACCGCAACGGCGGCTAACCTGAAAACCGTCCAGGTGAGAGACGCGGAAGGGTCGCGGTATTTTTACACGTTCCGGGCCAATCCGATTTCCATCCTCAAACAGCATGGCATTCAGCTTGCGGCAGACGACCGGTACGACTTTACGCCGTATTCTCACAACAAGGCGCTCATCGATCTGCACATGGCTTTCCCGGTCATGGTCACTGTCGGTAAGGCCACCGGTCAGACAATTATGATTGCCAAAGGCACAGTAGCCGATGCTCTTTCCAAGGCCAACGTTTCAGTCGGCCCGGATGATCTGGTCAATTACCCCCTCACACAAAATGTCAGCTCCGACATGAATGTTGTCGTGCAGCGTGTGACTTACAAGACGGTCGTAAAAACTCAGCCGATCAGCCATCAGATCGATACCCAGACCACTGCGAACCTCAAAAAGGGCACGCAGCAACTGGCCTCCCAGGGAAGCGACGGTGAGGTCGCCACCACCGTGAGACAGCGATATGTCGACGATGAGCTGAAAAGCGAGGAAGTAGTCAATCAGGCGGTCACCGTGCAGCCGGTCAACGGCGTCATGCTGGTGGGCACCGCAGTCGATCCTCCGGCCAGTCAGGCCAAGTCTTCCACCGCGAAATCCGCGGGGAGCACGGGCTCAAAAAAGAGCGGCTCTCCCACGAACTATTCTCAGGTCATCACCACCGTCGCCACCGGGTATTCCCCCGCCGACGGCACCGCGACGGCCACCGGGCGCAAAGCGGCCGTCGGGTGCGTGGCCGTCGACCCGAATGTGATTCCGCTGGGCAGCCGGTTGTATATTCAAAGCACCGACGGCTCTTTCGTATACGGCTACGCGGTGGCCGCCGACACAGGCGGTTTTTCCCACAACGGCAGCGGTGTGGGTGTGGATCTTTTCTTCGACACCGCGCAGCAGGCCAGCAATTTCGGCAGAAAACACGTCAAGGTTTATGTGCTCGACTGACGGGCATGCATCGAGGGCTTCCGACTTATAAGGCCGGAAGCCCTTTTTCCGCTTTTTTCGGCGCGTATCCGCCGAAAAAAGCCGCTTATGTTGAATTAACCCGATTCAGTTGGTATAATATAAGAATATGGATGCTTGACCGTTCTGCCGGTTTTGCCCGTTTGGAGCCTATGGACGGCGTGAGAATCCGACTTGTCACTGTTGGAGGACGTCAGAGATGAATGCTAAAAAGACGTATTACATTACCACTCCCATTTATTACGCATCCGGCAAGCTGCACATCGGCAACACCTACACCACGGTGGCGGCCGATACCATGGCGCGCTTCCGCCGGAGCCAGGGGTATGACGTCATGTTCCTGACAGGCACGGATGAGCACGGCATCAAAATCGAGCAGAAGGCCCGCAAGGCCGGCCTGGAACCCAAGGCCTATGTGGATGACATCGTCGCTTCCATCAAGGAACTGTGGAAAGCCTACGACATTTCCTACGACCGTTTCATCCGCACCACTGATGATTATCACGAAAAAGCGGTGCAGAAGATTTTCCGCCGCCTGCACGATCAAGGCGATATTTACAAGGGCAAATATGAGGGCTGGTACTGCGACCAGTGCGAAGCCTTCTGGACCGAGACTCAGCTCAAGGACGGCAAATGCCCCGACTGCGGCCGGGATGTCAAGTGGACGGAGGAGGAAGCGTATTTCTTCCGTCTTTCCAAATACGCCGACCGGCTGGTTGCCTATTACAACGAGCATTCCGATTTCATCGAGCCCCAGTCGCGCCTCAACGAAATGGTCAACAACTTCATTAAGCCGGGTCTGGAGGACACCTGTGTTTCCCGCACCTCGTTCACGTGGGGCATTCCGGTGGATTTTGACCCGAAGCATGTGATCTATGTGTGGATCGACGCGCTTTCCAACTACATCACCGCGCTGGGCTACGGGTCGGAAAACGAGTCGGATTTCCGCCGCTACTGGCCGGCCGACGTGCATCTGGTGGGCAAGGAAATCGTGCGCTTCCACACCATCATCTGGCCCGCCATGCTCATGGCGCTGGATATTCCGCTGCCCAAGCGGGTCTTCGGCCACGGCTGGCTGCTGCTGGGCGGGGATAAAATGTCCAAATCCAAGGGCAACATCATCGACCCCATCGTGCTGCGGGATCGTTACGGTCTGGATGCCATTCGCTACTTCCTCATGCGGGAAATCCCCTTCGGCGCCGACGGCAGCTTTTCGCTGGAAGCGCTGATTGCCCGCATCAATTCCGATCTGGCAAACGATCTGGGCAACCTCGTATCCCGCACTATCGCCATGGTGGAGCGTTATTTCGACGGCACGCTGCCGGAGGACCGCCGCGCCGTAGCGGAGGATGAGGCGCTGCCGCAGGCTGCCGCCGCTACCGCCGCCGCCGTGGAAAAATATATGGACGGTTTCCAGTTTTCAAACGCCCTGGCGGAAGTATGGAAATTCATTTCCCGCACCAACAAATATATCGACGAGACCACTCCCTGGGCGCTGGCCAAAACGCCGGCCGACCGGCCCCGCCTCGCCGCTGTGCTCTATAACCTGTGCGAAGCCATCCGGGTCATTTCGGTCTTCATCGAGCCGGTCATGCCCAACACCTCCTCCGAGATCCGCCGGGAGCTCGGCATTCCGGGCGGCCCGGCCGACTGGCAGAGCGCCGGCCGTTTCGACCTGCTGCCCGCCGGTTTCCACGTGGTGAAAAGCCCCGCGCTTTTCCCGCGGCTGGATATGGAAAAAGAACTGGCGGAAATGACCGCCGCGCCGGAAAAGGTCCGTCAGGCTCCGGCATCCGCCGTGCCGGGCCTCGCGGTCATCGGCATCGACGATTTTGAGAAGGTCGATCTGCGGGTGGCCAAGGTGACCGCCGCTGAGAAGATCACGAAATCCAAGAAGCTCCTTAAACTGACGCTCGATGTAGCGGGGCAGGCCCGCACGGTGGCCTCCGGCATTTCCCAGTGGTACACGCCGGAGGATCTGGTGGGCAAAAAGGTCGTGCTGGTGGCCAATTTGAGGCCCGCCAAGCTCTGCGGAGTGGAAAGCAACGGCATGATCCTGGCCGCGGATGTGGCCGACAACGCCGCCCATGTGCTCTTTATCGACGACTCTGTCCCCTCCGGTGCAAAGGTCCGGTGATGATGGAAATATTTGATTCCCACGCCCACTATGACGACTCCGCCTTTGACGCCGACCGGGATGATCTGCTCGCCTCTTTCCCCGCCCACGGCGTCACGGGGCTGTGCAACATGGGCACGACCCTCGCTTCCAGTCGGGCGGCGGCGGAGCTGGCGGAAAAGTACCCGTTCATCTACGCTGCGGCGGGCATCCATCCGGAGGAAGCGGCTTCGGCCGGGGCGGAGGATGTGGCGCATATCCGTGAGCTCATCCGGAGCCGGCCGAAAATCGTGGCCGTGGGCGAGATCGGCTTGGATTACCACTGCGACGTGGCGCGGGACGTGCAGCTTGCGCTTTTCGAGCGGCAGCTGGCGCTGGCACGGGAGCTTGACCTGCCGGTCTCTATCCACGATCGGGATGCTCATGCCGACACCCTGCGGCTGATTCAGAAATACCGCCCCCGCGGCGTGGTGCACTGTTACTCCGGCAGCGCCGAGATGGCAAGGGAAATTCTCGCCTGCGGGATGTATCTGGGCTTCACCGGCGTGGTGACTTTTAAAAGTAACAAAAAGGCGCCGGTCGTGCTGGCGGTCGTGCCCCACGACCGCGTGCTGGTCGAGACCGACTGCCCCTATATGGCGCCCGAGCCGGTGCGGGGCCAGCGGTGCGATTCCACCATGCTGGTGCACACCATCACGCGTGTGGCGCAGCTGCTGGGGCTGTCGCCGGATGAAACGGCCGCACAGACGGCTGCAAACGCACGGGCGCTGTTTCACATCTGACGTGCATCCGCCGGGCCGACACCGGAGGATGGGAAAGGACGGTTCCGTTATGACGATTACATACACCATCGACGATCAGCTGTATGTCAACCTCACCAACCGCTGCTCCAACCGGTGCGATTTCTGCATCCGGCAAAACGGCGACACGGTGGGCGATTCCGACAGCCTGTGGCTCAAGGACGGCGAGCCCACCCAGGAGCAGGTGATTGCCGATATTCTCGGCCGCGATCTGAAAAAATTCCGCGATCTGGTTTTTTGCGGTTACGGTGAGCCGACCGAGCGGCTGGATGTGCTGCTGGCCGCGGCCAAAGCGGTGCGGGCGGTTTCGTCCATTCCCATCCGCATCAACACCAACGGTCAGGCCGACCTTATCCTCGGCCGGCGGACGGCGCCGGAACTCAAGAGGCTCATCGACGTGGTCTCCATCAGCCTCAACGCCTCCGACGCCGACAAATACGACAAAATCTGCCACAGCCGTTTCGGCAAGCAGGCCTTTGACGCGCTGCTGGCCTATGCGGCGGATTGCAAGGCCTATGTGCCCCATGTGGTTTTTTCCGTCGTGGATTGCATTGGATCGGAAGAAGTGGAAAAATGCCGCGCGGTCGCCCAGCAGGTTGGCGTCGAATACCGTGTGCGGGAAATGATCAACTGATAAAAAGCCAAAGTGCCCCACAGCGGCCACGAGTCGCTGCGGGGCACTTTGCATGCAAAGATGTCACGGCATCGGGGAGCCGCACACATCCGACATTTCGATATACAGAGCCGAAAACCGGTCGGAAAGATAATCCACGCTGTTGGCCGCCACATAATCCGGCAGATCCGGATTCGTCGTGACCGGCAGCGTGAAAGCCACCGTCGTGCCGATCTCTTCCCGGCTCTGCACCGCGATGGTGCCGCCGTGGAGCCGGATGATATACTGCGCGATGGAAAGCCCCAGCCCGCCGCTGCCATAAGGGCGGCCATCCGGATCGCGGGAATAATAGGCGTCGAACACATGTTCCAGCGTGTCGGGCGGAATTCCCAGCCCGCTGTCGGCCACGGTGATCTGCACGTTCCGCCCCGTCTCTTCCACCCGCACACGGATATGATTGCCCTCGCGGGTGTATTTGCATGCGTTGGAAAAAAGGTTGAAAAATACCGACGACAGCCTGTCGGGGTCAAAGGACGTCACAATCTTCCTCTCGGGTACGTCGCATTGCAGCGGCACCCCCACCGACGCGGTGAGGATGCCCGCCGCGCGGCACAGGTTGCGCACATAATCCGTGATATTGCCGTTTTTGAGGTGCAGCTCCGCTCCGCCGCCCGCTAGGCGTGTGATCTCGGTCAGATTGTTGAGCGTACGGTAAAGGCGGTAGCAATTCTGGGTGATGAGCTTGATATAGGATTTCATCGTGTCGTTGCATTCGGCATGGCGCACCATCAGCCCCAGCGTAGAAAAAATAATCGTCAGCGGCATCCGGTAGGCGTGGGAAAACGAATCGACCACCCGGCTCTGCTGGCTCGGGTCGACCCCCATATCCGTGGGGGCTGCGAAATTGAAAATAAAAACGGCAACGCACCCCACCAGTTCGGGGTCCATCACTGGCAGCAGCAGGATTCTCGAAAGCTCCAGCATCCCGCTTTCTCTGCCGACGACCTGCATACATCCGTGACGGATCTGCCCGAGCACACCGTCCCAGTCTTTGCGTCCAATCACACGCAGCAGCCCGTCGGTAAATTTCAGGTCCGGAAAACGTCGCGCGGCGTAATCGTTCGCCCAAACGACCTGCAGGCTCTCGTCCGTAACGGCCAGCGGCAAATCGGCGTTCCCGAAAAGTCCGGAGGCTTCCGCCTGCAATTCTTCCAAGCGCATTTCAGCACATCCTTCTAGCTGGATTTTTGGGGGCGTTTACCCGGCGCCGTACGGCGGCTTTGCGGTTTTCCCGATTGTCAAAGGTTCCACCCTACCGTGAGTTACTTTTATTATACCATGCCAACAATAGAAGTAAACGACCAGTCTTCCTGTTTTGTCTCGGTAATACTCCAGTTATCCGGGGCAGCGGTTGCACAAAATAGATAAATCGATAAAAATCGCCCGACGCCTTGTAAAAGTCTGCATTTTGATATAAAATAAACATGTTGCCAATTATTATAATGGAGGTTGAATCTATGGGCATTAAAATTGGTATCAACGGCTTCGGCCGCATCGGCCGGCTTGTTTTCCGGGCCGCCACGGAACACCCCGATCTCTATGATATCGTGGGTATCAACGACCCCTTTATCAGCGCCGATTATATGGTATATATGGTGAAGTATGACTCCATGCACGGTCATTTCAACGGCACCGTCACCACCGAAGACGGCAAGCTCGTTGTCAACGGCCGCGCGATCACGGTCTATGCGGAAAAAGATCCCGCCCTCATTCCGTGGAGTGCCTGCGGCGCGGAGTATGTCGTGGAATCGACCGGCGTCTTCACCACCACCGAGAAGGCCTCGGCTCACTTCAAGGGCGGCGCCAAGAAGGTCGTTATTTCCGCTCCTGCGAAGGATAAGGAAACCCCGACTTTTGTCTGCGGCGTCAACCTCGACAAGTACACTAAGGACATGAAGGTCGTGTCCAACGCCTCCTGCACCACCAACTGCCTGGCTCCGCTTGCCAAGATCATCAATGACAAGTTCGGCATTGTGGAAGGCCTGATGACGACCGTCCATTCCACCACCGCGACCCAGAAAACGGTTGACGGCCCCTCCAAGAAGGATTGGCGCGGCGGCCGTGCGGCGGCCAACAACATCATCCCTTCCTCCACCGGTGCGGCCAAGGCCTGTGCGCTGGTCATTCCGGATCTGAAGGGCAAGCTGACCGGCATGTCCTTCCGCGTGCCTACGCTGGATGTGTCCGTCGTGGATCTGACCGTCCGTCTGGCCAAAGAGACCACCTATGAGGATATCTGCGCCGCGGTCAAGGAAGCTTCCGAGACCTACATGAAGGGCATCATGGGCTACACCGACGAGGACGTGGTTTCGAGCGACTTCCTCAGCGATCCCCGTACCTCCATTTTCGACCAAAAGGCCGGCATTATGCTCAACCCGACGTTTGTCAAGCTGGTTTCCTGGTACGACAACGAGTGGGGCTATTCCAACAAAGTGCTCGACCTGATCCAGCACATGGCGAAGGTCGACGCAGAATAAATTCCGGCAGAGTAATTCTGACAGAATAGTTTTCGGTCGTTTCTTTACGGCAACGCAAAATCCGCTCCCGCCGTTTGGCGGGGGCGGATTTTTGCATCCGTATACCGCAAACGGGCGGGTCCCCTCAAAGGGACCCGCCCGAACCGATCACGGTGTAAAATGCCGCTGATCCAAAGCGACGCGGAATATGCCCGCAGGCAAATAAATCAGCCGACCAGACGCGCCCCATACGGCCGGGCCGCTTCACTCCGCCGCGGCAGGAGGCACTCCTGCGGCCTGCTCCGCCCGGGCGGTGTAAATGATGTGCCGGGCCAGCACGGCGCTGGAAGAGAAGAAGTACGGCATCACATAAAGTGCCGGCAGCACGAAGTAACAGGTGATAAACCACAGAATGTACGAAAGCACGAATTTCACAAGCTCCCAGCGGTATTTGCGGGAAAAGTGCACCGAGTCGCGGATGATCTTGCCAACCGGACGGGTGCTGTCCTCCACCAGCAGATAGGGTGCCAGGAAATACCGCATCGCTACATACAGCAGCATTAAGATGGCCACCACCAGCAGCAGACAGCCGAAGACGAGCAAAAACGCCGCCGCCATCAGATAGAAGGTCTCGCTGCGCCGCGGCAGCAAGTAAAAGACTGAAACCAGAATGCATCCGTATGGCACTGCGCAGAGCGCCACTGCCCACAGCAGGTAGCGCACGAAAAGATTCACCCACAGCCAGATGCTTTTGAGATACAGCCGCAGGGAGCCGAACCAGCCGAACACATCCCCCACGTGCACCTCTTCCCCGCCGGAAAGATTCCAGTACCATTCCGTCTGGCCCATAATCAGCGGCTGGGTGAAAAGGATGCCCAGCACGGCGAAAAGCCCCGTGATAATCAGCGACGCCGGGCTTAGATTATATTGCCACTCACCCGACAGCAGCGGAATATTGAAGGCCGCGCGATACCGATCCTCCAGCAGATTAAGCCCCACCGTCATGGCGCCGAGGATCAGCAGGATACCAATGGCCTGCATCCATTTCCCTCGGAGCATCGCCCGTCCATTTTCTTTTGCCTGAAACCGAATTCGAGACATGGGGAACCTCCTCCACCCGGACGCGGGCCGGCCGCACCGCTGCCCGTTTCCACTGCAAATCCTCCGCCGGCGCGCCGCGCGGGAAGAGGAACCGATTTTCGATTGCCAAGCCTTGTCTCCGCATGAAATGTTGCCGAGTCCCCAGGATAAAACCGCACCCGGCAGGAAACAAACAGAAGCATTTTCTCACACGGCTGGGAGCCGACTCAGCCGAAACAGACAAGACCTTGGATTCCGCACATAAAGCGAATCAATCTGTGGTTAATTGTACTATTTCCCATTGGAAATGTCAAAACGATTCCGCAAATCCGGTGCCATTTTCCCCGCCCGGCCGCCGCCGGCAGCGGTTGACGGCCGAAAGCACCGCCCGCATGGAAGCCACGCTGATGTCGTCGTCCTCGCCCGCGCCGAAAAGATCCGCGCCCTCCGGGCCGCGCAGATGCACATAGGCCACCGCACGGGAATCGGAGCCCGCCGAAACGGCCTGCTCGCTGTAAGTGACGAACGTGCAGCCGGCGTCCATGCCCGCCGCCCGCAGCGCACGGAAAAAGGCGTCGATAGGGCCGTTGCCGCCGCTGCTGAGGCGGATTTCCCGCTCACCCAGCCGCACGGTGCCCCGGAAGGTGACGGTGGGCGCCCCCGACCGCCCGACGCCGTGAGACAGCCGATAGCCGGTCAGCCGGCAGGGCTCGTCGGCAAAATAGAGCTCACGGAAAAGCGCGAGCACATCCTTCGGCAGCAGCTCCCGGCCCGTGCGGTCGCAGACCGCCTTCACCGCCTCGCCGAACTGGGGCTGCATAGCCGGGGGAATCTGATAGCCGAAGGCCGTACGGAGCACAAAGGCCGCCCCGCCCTTGCCCGACTGACTGTTGATGCGCACGATGGGCTCATAATCCCGGCCGAGATCCGCCGGGTCCACAGGCAGGTAAGGGACTGCCCAATAGTCTGTGCCCGACCGGCGCATATATTCCAGCCCTTTCCGGATGGCATCCTGATGGGCACCGGAAAAGGCCGTGAATACCAGATCCCCGGCATAGGGGTGCCGGGGCGGCACCTTCAGCTTGGTCACCGACTCATAGACATCCCGTACGGCGCGCAGTTTTGAAAAATCCAGTCCCGGGTCCACACCCTGGGTATACAGATTCAGCGCCAGCGTCACCAGATCCACGTTGCCAGTGCGCTCCCCGTTGCCGAAAAGCGTGCCTTCCACCCGCTGGCCGCCGGCCAGCAGCCCCAGCTCGGCGGCCGCCACGGCGGTGCCGCGGTCGTTGTGAGGGTGCAGGCTGATGACGGCCCGCTCCCGCCCGGGCAGATGGGTGACGAAATACTCGATCTGGTCGGCGTAGCCGTTGGGGGTGCTGCTTTCGACCGTGGCGGGCAGGTCGAGTATCATCGGCCGCTCGGCGGTGGCGCCCAGCTCATCCATCACCCGGCGGCAAATTTCCAGCGCGTTTTCCGGCTCGGTGCCGGTGAAACTTTCGGGCGAATACTCAAACCGCAGACGGGTGCCGCCCCCCAGCGAGCCGGCCAGCTCCCGGATCTGCCGGGCGGCGCCCACGGCCATGTCGATGATGCCGGTCATATCCCGCTCAAAAACCACTTTGCGCTGCAGCGCCGACGTGGGATTGTAAAAGTGCACGATGGCGCGCTTTACCCCGCGGATGGCCTCAAACGTGCGGTCGATGAGCTTTTCCCGCGCCGGCACCAGCACCTGGATGGTGACGTCGTCGGGAATATCCCCTTCCTCAATGAGCATGCGCACGGCGTCAAATTCGGTGTCGGATGCGGAGGGGAAGCCCACCTCGATTTCCCGGAAGCCCACGCCCACCAGCGTGTTGAAAAGCATCCGCTTTTCTTCCGGATTCATCGGCTCCGGCAGCGCCTGATTGCCGTCGCGCAGATCGACGCTGCACCACACCGGCGCACGGTCGAGCTTGCGGGAAGGCCAGCGGCGCTCCCGGATGGGCACCCCGGGGAACGGCGTGTATCGGTGGCCAGGTTTCATAGGGATTCCCCTTTCCGGCCCGGCGGCACAGCCGTTGCGGGCCAAAAAAGCGCCCGGGAACTCCGGGCGCCATAAAAGGCACAGCCTATTCCAGACGGACGACCCCGTCGAATACGGCCTCCGTGTCGGAAGACATGCGCTTGTTGACATGATAGTTCGCAAAAATCCAGCGTTTGAACCGGCACTGCTCGTGCACCCGCTCCAGATAAACGTTCAGGCGGTTAAAATCCTCGTCGTCCTCTTCCAGCAAGTGCTTGAATCCGGTCGGTGCTTCATGGGTCACTATGTAATCCACCAGCCAGCCGTTTTCCTCCAGGTTCCGCAGCCCCTCGGCCATTTCCGGCTCGGTGGGCATTTCCTGCGGCCACCAGGTGCGGTGCTCCGCACGGTACTGCCGGTCGGGGCTTTCTCCCCCGCCGAAGGTGAAAACTTTCCGCCCGCCGATGGTATAGACCTGCCCCCGCATGAGATAGAGCAGGTTGCCGCTGATGACCCGCACCTTCCCGCCGTTCCATTCCGTCACCGGGTAGGACTCGAGCAGGTCGAAATTCTCGTGGGCGCCATCGATGAAAAGCGTGTGGTATTTCCGGCGGCCCAGCCGGACGATCTCCTTTTTTTCCTCCCGGCCGCCATCCCATAGGATTCCGAAATCGCCGCAGACAAGGACACAGTCGTTTTTCCGAATCCTCCCGAAAGGCCTTTTGCGAAAATCGTCCATATCCGCATGGACATCGCCGGTCACTAGTAGCATGGTGAATATCCCCTTTTTGTCAGATGCCGCCGTCAGGGCAGGATATAGTCGCGCACTCCCGCCTTTTTACCGTCTTTATAAAACACCCGCGGCACCCGTTTGCCGATCAGACACACCACCTCATAGTTGATGGTGCCGTTCCAGGCGGCGAATTCTTCGGCGGTGATCTCTTCCCCGCCGTCGCGGCCGATAACCGTCACTTCGCTGCCGGTCCGCGCGTCGGAGATTTCCGTCACGTCGGCCATACACTGATCCATGCACACCCGGCCCACGATCCGCGCCCGGTGGCCCGCCACCAGCACGTCGGCACGGTTGGAAAGGCAGCGGCAGAATCCATCGGCATATCCGATGGGGACCGTCCCCAGCGTGCGCGCCGCAGGCGTGCGGTAAATCATGCCGTAACTGACGGGCGTGTCGGCCGTGAGGATCTTTGTCTGGAAAAGCACGCTCTTGAGGGCCATCGCGGGCTTTAGCCGGATCGGCATGGGCATGCCGGCCGCCGGCGTCAGACCATAGAGGATAATGCCCGGGCGGACCATATCCAGCTGCATATCGGGGAAATTGAGCAGCCCGGCGCTGTTGCAGCAATGGCGGATGGCAAAATGGACGCCCCGTTCGCCGCAAAGCTCGATGGCTCGTGTAAAGCGCCCGTACTGCACGCGGGTGAAGGGATTATCCGGCTCATCCGACACCGCGAAGTGGGTAAAAACCCCTTCCGTTGCCAGCCCCGGCAGCGCCGCGGCGTGCGCCATGGCATC
>JAEWAE010000026.1 GCA_023391835.1 Bacillota bacterium | reverse complement strand
CCAAACAACCCCCCCCCGCGCCCCCCCCGCGGCGCCCCCCCGCTTGTGGCTTTGTCTTGCAACTTTTCGGCCGAAGCCGCTGACACCAACGGTTTTTCAGCGACAGAGTGTGGCGATGGCCAAGGCGAAAATCTTGCCGCTGGTCTTCAGGTCCTCCACGACGGCCCGCTCATCGCTGCCGTGCTTACGGCAATTCACACCCGGCATCACACAACCGAAAGCCACTCCATTTTTGAGATTGTGCGCATAGGTACCCCCGCCGAACGAACGGCAGCTGCCCTTCCGCCCCGTGAACGTCTCATAGCAGGTCAGCAGCGTCCGAACAAACGAAGAATCTTCCGGCACATGGTGACCGGGCAGCATACGGCATGCGGTCAGTGGGATGCCCGCCGCAGCCATCCGCTTTTCCATCCCGTCCGCCAGATTCTCTCGGGTCGCGCAGAGAGGGGTGCGGCAGTCGAACGACCCCGTCAGTTCCGACGGCGAATACGCAAACGTGTTGAGGCTGATAGTCAGATCACCCGACAGCTCGTCGTGCATGGCGGCACCGCACGCCCGACCCAGCCAGTCCCCATGGGGAAACATGTGGTGCACCGCACGCAGCTTTCGCATCCCCTCCGTTTCCGCCAACGGCAGCTCCGTGAGCAGCTCCAGCAGAGCGGTGATGGGATTATTTCCCTTTTGCGGCGTGGAAGCGTGGGCGGAGACTCCCTCGGCGTTGATCACCGTACCCTCCACACCGGCGCGGCAGGTAAAGTGCACGCCCGTCTTTTCACCCGCCCGCTCAGCATAGGGCTTGATTTCTTCCGCCGACAGCCCGTCCACCACCGCCACCGCCTGCCGGGGGATAACGTTGCCGCGAATGCCGCCGCGCACGGACAGCATCCGTGGATGCGTATCCTCTTCGCGCCACCGCGCTCCGAACGGGTTGCTAAAATGACCCTTTTCCACATTGACCAGAGGAAAATCGGCATCCGGTGAAAAGGACATGTCGGCTTCCGGCTCATGGGCGTAATAATGGGCCAGATCGCGAAAACCGCTTTCCTCATCCGTGCCGAAAAGCAGGCGCGCGTTTTGTGTCACGGGCAGACCAAGCTCCCGCACGGCCCGCATGGCGTAAAGTGCCGCGACGGCCGGGCCTTTGTCATCCGCCGCGCCCCGACCGTAAAGGCGGCCGCCGATCACCCGCGGCTCAAACGGCCGGGTCATCTGCCAACCATCCCCCGCCGGCACCACGTCGAGATGAGCCAGGATTTCCAGATGCTTAGGGCCTTCGTTCAGATCCACCGTGCCGACGAAATGATCGTCGTCCTGCACGCGGAAACCCATCCCCTCGGCTATGGCCAGCGCCTTTTGCAGGGCCGCGGCCGGGCCGGGGCCAAAGGGCATACCCTCCGCCGCTTCGCCTCTGGTGCTGTCAATGCGGATCAGACGGCTGATATCGTCCACCATGGCATTTACGTTTTTGTCGAAATAATCCGAAATCCGCTGCTGTACAGTCATTGTGCAGTGTCCTCCGACCCGAAACGACGCCGCACCAGATCCGCCAGGAATTCGGCCGTGCCGTCCACACCGAGCGGCGCACTGCTGACCATCAGGTCGATGTGTTCCATATCGTTGGGCAGATATTTCACATAGCGCATATGATAAGCATCCCGGGCCCGATCCACGTCGGCGATCATCTTTTTGGCCGTTTTGGAATCCATGCCCAGATCATTGACACAGTTGACGATCCGCGCCTCATAAGGGGCGTAGATATAGATGCTCAGATGATTTTCAAAATCCTCAAGCAGACTGTCGGAGCAGCGGCCCACGATGATGCAACTGCTTTGGGCCGCCAGCTTGCGGATGATCTGGCTCTGGACCCGGAATACGCGGTCCTGCGCTTCGCTCGTGCCGCCGCCAAGTGGAAAACGCATATATCCGAAAAGGCTGCGGGCGGACTCTTCCATCTCACTGACTTCCTTGATGCTCAGTTTCATTTCTTCGGAAGCCTTTTCCACAATATCCCGGTCGTAATATTCGATCTGCAGGATCTCGGCCATTTTTTTGGCGATCGGCCGCCCGAGGCTGCCAAACTGCCGAGATATGGAAACCGTATAATGGCCCATGCTTTTCCCTCCGATTCTTTTGTCCGTCCGCTTAGCCGCGGGCATGCTCACGCATATACGCCAGCGCGTAGGAGACTGTGGCCGTCACGCCGATTTTCATGACGCTCTCGTCGATGTCGAAAAATTCGTTGTGCAAATTTGCACCGGAGCCCACCGCCGGGTTGCGGATGCCCAAAAAGGCCATCACCCCCGGCGCCATGCGCAGATAGCGGCCGAATGATTCCGAACAGTAAAGCTTGGGAGTGGACGCCACCGTGCCCTCAGGCAGCCGGGCCGCCAGAGCGCGGGCCGCCAGAGCGGCGCAGCCGACATCATTGAGCACGGGGCCGCCGAATACGCGCATCCGTTCCCCGAATTCCACGCGGCACCGGTGCATGGCGGCCGTATGGGAGGCCACGTTCTTGACGATTTCGACGGCCTTTTCCCCCTGAGCGTCGTTAAAAAAGCGCAGAGAGCCCCGGATGGAGGCTGTGTCGGCAAAAATGTTGGCGGCGCCGCCCCCCTCGATCGTGGTCACGCCGAAGGTCACGGGATTCTCGGGGCTGAGCTGATTGACGAAAGCTCCTGGGATACCGGTGACGATGGCGGCGGCCGCGAACACAGGGTTGATGCTCAGATCCGGCCGGGAACCGTGCCCGCCTTTGCCGCGCACGAGGATATCGACGCCCGCGCCGCCCGCCATCCGCGGGCCGGCGTCTACGCTGATCCGGCCGGCATCCAAATCGGGGTTGACGTGCATGCCCCAGCAGGTGCCGATCGGGAGCTTGCTGAGCTCCCCAATCATCTGCTCCACACTGCCGCCGCATTCCTCACCCTGCTCAAAGCAGAAATACACAGTGCCGCATAGCTCATCCTTCATCTGCGTCAGCAGTTTCATGCTGCCCAGCAGCATGGCGGTGTGGGAATCGTGACCACATGCATGACAGGTATTTTCCTGCTCCGAGCGGCAGACACGCGGCCCGGCCAAATTATTTGGATTTTCCCGGATGGGCAGGGCGTCCATATCCGCCCGCAGCACGATGGAGGGGCCGGGCCGGCCCGAATCCAACCGGGCAATCAGCGCGGTGTCGGCCACGGGGCTATAGGGTATCCCCGCCCGATCCAGCTCGGCGCGGATGAGCGCGTTGGTCTTGTGCTCGGTGCCGTTGACTTCGGCATATCGGTGAATCTGCCGTCGTGTCCGGATGAGATATTCCTCGATGCCGCATGCCTGCCGCCAGATTATGTTTTCTGCATCCATGGCAATTCCTCCGTGTCCCGCGGATGTGACAAACCCGTGGGTCAAAATCCGCGCCAAAATCCGTGTATCATTATGTAGAAGCCTTTGAGCCGTATGCTTCGTATCAGAACTGTGCGACGGCCTCGATTTCCACCCGGGCGTTTTTGGGCAGCTTTGCCACCTCCACCGCCACGCGGGCGGGATACGGCTTGGTGAAATAGCGGGCATAGACCTGATTCATGGCGTCAAAATCCTCCATATCACACAGGAACACCGTGACCTTGACCACATGGGCCATGTCGGTGCCGGAGGCCGCCAGTATCCCCTCGATATTTATGAGCGACTGCTTGGTCTGGTCGGCTGCCGTCTCGCCCGAAAACCGGCCCGTGACCGGGTCGAGGGGCAATTGCCCCGACACAAAGACCGTCCGCCCTTCATCGGTGCGGATCGCCTGCGAATACGGCCCGATGGCCGCGGGGGCTGTCTGGGTGCTGATTGCCGTTTTCATATACATAACCCTACCTTTCACTGAGGGCGGATGAAAATAAGTGCATTATTCTGACAGTCATGGTTTTGCTTCGGCGGCGAGAATTCGGACAAGCTCCGCCGCCGACGGCACGTCGAGGATATCCTGTCCGTAGCGCACATAGCCGACCCGTCCGTCGCCGCGTACGGCGATCACGGCCGGCAACTGCAGCTGCTCGCCCTCCGCCGGCCCCGCCGCCATTACGTCAAACCCGTCGCGCATCATGGCCGGCACGTCACAGGATGCCAGCAGCTCCAATTTGGTCGCAGCGGGAAATACATTGAAAAAGTCGTACAGCCGGCGCTGCGGGTCGCAGACGATCTCAATCGGCAGACCGTCGCCGTACTGCCGCACGACCGCCTCCGGCGTGGATTGGAGCACGACCATGATCCGGGCCCCCGCAGCGCGGACCGCATCGGCCTCGCCGGCCAGCTCTGCAAGAAATTTCCGGGTGACGCCGCAGCTGCTGTATCGGTGAAAGATGAGCGCCGTCGGCTTGCCCGCCGTCTGCCGCCGAAATTCCCGCTGCGCACCGTTCGCCGCCGTATAGGTGAAATCCGGCATAGGCACACCCGGCTCCGGTGTGAAATGGGCCGGTTTGCCGCCCGTCTGCCATGCCGCCCGGCGCCGCCGCACCGCCGTGAGCAGCCGCTCGCAGGCGCGTTCCAGCGTGCCGCGCGGGCAGGCAATGTTGAAACGTTCGAACTCGCGGCCCTCCGGCCCGAAAAGATAGCCCTCGTCGAGGAAAAGCTCCGCGTCCTCCACCAGCATATCCCGCAGCTCCAGATGGGTCAGACCCAGGCCGCGGAAATCCGCCCAGAAAAGATAGGTACCCTCCAGACGCTGGGGACGCACCTCCGGAATATTCTCGCGGAAAAAGCGGGCGAGATATTCCGCATTGCCGGCAAGCACGGGCAGCAGGGCATCCAGCCACGGCTCGGCCCGAGTGTAGGCAAGGCGGCAGCTCTCATACCCCAGCGCGTTCAGCGAGAACGACAGCAGGGAATATTTTTTCAGCGCAAGCAGCCGGCGCTTTTCTTCATCCGCCAGGAAGATATTGGACGCCTGCATGCCCGCCAGATTGAACGTCTTGCTGGGCGCCGTGCAGTAGGCGCACCCACGGGCCGCCTCCTGCGACAGAGCGGGGATGGGCGTATGGGTCACGCCCGGCAGGATCAGGTCGTTATGGATCTCATCGTCGATGACAAACACGCCGTTTTGCAGGCAGATATCCATGACCCGGGTGAGCTCGTCCCGCGTCCAGACCCGGCCGACCGGGTTGTGCGGATTGCAGAAAATCAGCAGCGTATTGCGCGGCTCCGCCGCCTTACGTTCCAGATCGTCAAAGTCGATGCGATAGGTATCCCCCGTATGGATCAGTGGATTGCGCACCAGTCTGCGGCCGTTCAAAATGGTGGCGAAGCTGAAGGGATAATATACCGGCGGCATGATGATCACTCCGTCCCCCGGGCGAGAAAACGCGTCGATCATATAACCAAGGGCCGGTACTACGCCGGGGGAGGTTTCGAGCCATTCACGGCGCACCGTCAGGTTGTGACGCCGCTTCTGCCAGCCCACCACCGCGTCGAAATAGGCGTCGGTGGGCTGCGTGTAGCCCAGCACATAGTTCTGCACATACTCCTGCAGCCCCGCCACGATTTCCGGCGCCGTGGGGAATTCCATATCCGCCACCGAAAGCGGCACCGACACGGCATCCGGTTTGAGGGCGCGCATCGCCTCCCACTTGGCGGAGCCGCACCCGCGGCGATCGAGTATCGTTTCAAAATCATATTCCATTTTTGGCATACCACCTAACCACATTGGATTTCGGCCCCTGCAAACCGGTCATTTTGTGCAAACCGTGTCTGAACGGCTTGCAATCGGCCGGCCGGTCGATATATAGTAATAAAAAAGATACATCATAATAAAAGACTCTGAGAAGGCTGTGACGATATGAATGATCTGCTGGAACAGTACGCCGAGCTGGTAAGTTTTTTGGGGAAGGTGATCGGCGAATCCGGGGAGGTAGCACTGCTGGATCTGCGTAGCGGGGACGGCCAGATCGTCGCCATTGCCAACGGCCACGTGAGCGGGCGCAACGTGGGCGCCCCCATCACCGACCTGGCGCTTCAGATTGTAGCCGAGGGCAGTTGGAAAACCTGCAATTATATCACCAATTACACCGGCCGGACTCAGGACGGCCGCAATCTGCGTTCCTCCACCTTTTTCGTCAAGCGTGCGGGCAAGCTGCTGGGTATGCTCTGCATCAACATCGACGTGTCGGCCTATCAGGCGCTGAGCAGTGCCATACTCAAATTGGGTGGGCTCCTGCTGCCGGAAGAACCCGAGGCCGGCATATCCTCGGTCAAAGAAACCTTTGCCAATGGCATCACATCCGCCATCGACAGCAGTCTGCGTGATCTGTTCGGCACGCCGTTGGTGGCCGCCGAGCGTCTTTCCATGAATGAAAAGATGGGGGTCATCCGGTATCTGGATCAGAACGGCATATTCCGCATTAAAGGCGCTGTGAGCATCCTGGCCCAGAAGCTGCAATGCTCCCAGCCGACTATTTACCGCTACCTTTCCCGCCTCAACAAGGAAAAGAATGGCTGAGGCTTGTTCATACGGGCGAAACGACGGTGCTCTGTTTGAGGATGCGGCGCAGGAAATTGCGTGTGCGGTCCTCTTGCGGGTGGTCGAAAATCTGGGTGGGCGTCCCTTTTTCCACTACGACTCCGTCCGCCATGAAAAGCACTTCGTTGGCGACCTCCCGGGCAAAGCTCATCTCGTGGGTCACCACGATCATGGTGACGCCCTCCCGGGCGATCTGTTTCATGACCGCCAGCACGTCGCCGATGAGCTCCGGATCCAGCGCGGAGGTAGGCTCGTCGAGCAGGATCACGTCCGGATTCGAGGCCATGGCCCGGGCGATGCCGACCCGCTGCTGCATGCCGCCGGAAAGCTCGGAGGGATACAGATCGTATTTGCCGGCAAGCCCCACCTTGTCTAGCATGGTGCGGCCGATTTCCGCCGCCTGTTTGCGGGGCATTTTACGGGCCAGCGTCAGACCGAGCGTCACATTCTGCAGGGCGGTCTTATTCTGAAACAGGTTGTAATTCTGAAACACAAACGACGCGCTGCGGCGAATCTGCAGTTTTTGCCGGTTGGTGACTTTCCGCAGGTCGTATTCCTGCCCCATAAGGGTCATGCGGCCCTCGTCCGGTTTTTCCAGCAGATTCAGGCACCGCAGGAAAGTGGTTTTGCCCGAGCCGCTCGGGCCCAGGATGACGATTACGTCCCCCTTGTTGACCACCAGGTCGATGCCCCGCAGGATGACGTTGTCGCCGAACACCTTTTTGATATGGCTCACTTCCAGTACCGACATATGCCGTCGCACACTCCTTTCGTGTGGTAAGTTCAGGTCAACTGCCGCGTGCTTTTGGAAAAGTACTTTTCCGCCAGACGGCTGAGCCGTTCCAGCACGAACCCGATCGCCCAGAACACCAGCGCCGCGGCGATGTAGGCTTCGAGATAGCCGTATGTTTTATTGGCCGCCGTGGTGGCCCCGTTAATGATATCCATCACACCGATCACGCTGACCAGCGAAGTGGTTTTCATCACGCCCAGCGCGCTGTTGGTCAGCGGCGGCACCAGCGCCCGCGCCGCCTGCGGCACGATCACGGTTCGGAAGGTCTGCCACTCGGTCAGCCCCGCCGCATAGCCCGCCTCATACTGCCCCCGGTCAACAGAAAGCAGGCTGCTGCGGATCACTTCCGAGATCATGGAAACAGAGCTGATAATCAGCGCCACGATGGCCAGATAAATAAGATTGACCTTTTGAATGGAAATATGGATGTGAAGCGCCGCCGTGACGGAGGCAAAATTCATCGTATACAGCAGCGTGCAGATGAGCATGATCATGTTGGCGGGCAAAGCCTTGAGCAGCGCCATCACGATATCCAGCAGTTGGGAAAGCACAGGCACCCGGTAAGCCCGTGCCACGGCGATGAGCGAGCCCAGTATTACGTCCACCAGCAACGTCGCGCCGCACATGATCAGGTTATTGGGTATGTAATGGACGGCAGCCTTGAGGCAAGTCAAAAAAAGCGACGATTCAATCATGCCGGTTTCACCTTCTTCCCCCGACGGGCGGTGCGGCCGAAATCAAGCCGCCGGTTGACGTATTGGAACACGTGCTCCAGCACCAGGCTGATGACGGCAAAAACCACGGCGGCGCATAGGTAGCCTTCCAGCGTGTGGCCGTATATGCCGCTGAGCGAATTGGCCTTGCCGATCATATCCACCACGCCGACCATATAGGCCAGCGCCGTCGCCTGGAACAGGAACACAAAGGTCGTGCCCAGCATCGGCATAGCGACCCGGAGCGCCTGAGGCATAACGATATGGAAAAGTGTCTGTGCCTCGGTCAGCCCGGCCGCGCGGCCCGCCTCCGTCTGGCCGGCCGGCACCGCCAGAATCGAGGAACGGATGATTTCCGAGAGAAAACCGGCCTGATTGAGCCCGTAGGCGATGAAGACATAGACGACGTTGGGAATCCCGGCGGTATGGAACCCCATGGCATGCAGCAGCGCCGGCATGCCGAAATATACCACGAACATCTGCGTCAGGATCGGCGTACACCGTATGTAGGACACCAGCAGCGTCACGATCTGTCGGAGGACCGGGATCTTTTTCAGCCGCACCAGCGCGAAACAGACCCCGAGCAGGATGCCGCAGGAAAACGCCACCAGTACGATGCTGAGTGTGACCGGAAATTTCGATACCACCTTGGGGAAAAATCTAAAGAATATCTGCCATGAAATCATCCCGGCATCTCCTTTCCCCGCGCACGGGTCCGACCGTCGGTCAGACCGGCCGGGCCCTCACGCGTTTATTTTCCGGAAGAAGTGGAGGAGGAGGACTGCGTGTTCGGGTTCTTGGTATAGTCACCGCCCAGCCACTTTTTGCTCAGCTTGGTCAGGGTGCCATTTTCGCGCAGCTTGGTCAGCGCGGTATCGACGTCCTCCTGCAATTGCGTATTGGTCTTGGAATAGACAAAATATGTGCCACAGTCGTAATCGGACGGAGTCACATTATAGCTGGAATAATCCAGAAATTTCCCATATTTCTTGTTGAGCGTGTCGAGATCGTATTGCGAAGCCACAATCGCGTCGTAGAGCCCGTTGACGATGCCGGTGTGCCACACGTCCTGGTCGGAGGAATATTGGATTTTGAGCGGATAATTGGGGTTTTGCTTGTTCCAATTGAGGATCAGCGTTTCGGCCATCGAACCGGATGTGCAGACGACCGTCTTGCCAGCCATGCTCTTAAGATCGGTAATATCCTTGCGGCCGGACTTGAAACCGATGTGGAAATTGCCCACATACATATCCGCCACCTTGGCATACTGATATTTCTGGGCCCGCTCGGCCGTATACCCGAAGTGATGGATCACCATATCATATTTTTTGGTGTCCAGCCCAATGATGAGGTTAGCGAATGCATCCGGTGTGAAGGAAAAAGTGTATTTGCCGGACAGTTCCTTAGCTACCGCCTGCATGACCTCATAATCGTAGCCGGTCTCTTTCTCGTTTTCATCCAGATAGCAAAACGGAGAGAATTCGTTGCCGATGCCTATCGCCACTTTGGTCTTGTTTCCGCCGGACGAGTCGGCACTGGAACTCTTGGAAGTGCCTGTTTTGGTGCCGTTGCATCCGCCAAGGGCCGCAACAGCCAGCGCCAGCGCACACACAAGGCAGCCCCACTTTTTCATACGGCTGATTTCTTTCATTTTACTGCCTCCCGGTAATCCTGTAACTGAGGTCTCTGCGATCCGCCGGATGACAAAGGCGCCCGAACTCCTAAGAGCCCGAACGCCTTTGTCATGTGCGCGGCACTATTTGTGCCTCAGATTATGAATTTATTATATATGCAATATTGCATAAAGTCAATAATAAAATATCACTGTAACTATTTTTTATTTTAATGCTGTAATATCCACGCCCTTCTCTCAATGTTTTAGCCACTATTTCTATGAGAGCATTCGTCAGGAAAAGTGCGTGTGAATAGCATGCATATATATTATGCACTAGCAGTCAACTCATTCCGGGTAAATTCCACTCACGCAACTTGTGGACCATGACCGATGCACCGGGCGCATCCAGCTTCCGTAACTCATAGACTGTCATGATAAATAACAAATTGTTTATGCCAGCGGTCGGCATCGACCCCGCTGTCCGCTTTCAAAATTCCGTGTCCGGGCGCCGGGGCGTTTTCCCCCCGGGGGGGCGGGT
>JAEWAE010000081.1 GCA_023391835.1 Bacillota bacterium | reverse complement strand
GTGTTCACAAATTCTACTGCATCTCTGCGTAGCTTTTCCCGTTCCAACATCTTTCATCACCTATTTCTATTTTACTATTTTACAACGAAAAAGCCCAGCTTTCGCTAGACCTTTTTCGACAGACTGGGCCGCCGGGTTTATCCCGACGGCCGTTTTTTATTTGGAGGATTCGGTAGGATTTAATGCCTGAATGACTTCTTCCGGAGTTCTGCCGGACTTTTTGATTACGTCCAACAGGCTTTCCAGTTCCTTTTGCTTCTGGGACTCTTGCAAAGTCTGGATCTTGCCGTCCAAATCGGAAATTTTCACTTTATAACCGTCTATCTTCGCCTGATATTGAGATTTCTGCGCTTCGATATCCGCAATCTGCTGGTCGACACTTTTACGTCTTCTTGCCATATATAATTCGCCTCCCACCCGTATAATACTAACATTATAACATAAAAAAAATAAATGTATACACCGCCGATATAATTATTTTTGAATTTTATATGAACAAAACCGCCGCCGAATAAAAGACGGTTTTGGTGAAAGAAGGCTTCCCGCTTTTTGCGAAAAAATGTGGGAAGCCAATCTATCTTTTTGCGGCGCGAAACAGACGGCGGATGTGTCGCATCGGGGCGAAAGAACGCATGATACCGCGAAAACGGAGCACGATATGAAACGTATCCGTTTTACTTCCGAGATGCTTCCGACTCTGCTTTTAATAAAAAGAAAATGTGAATGCACACCCGAAACCCGACGTGCGGGAAGGCATGTGGCGTACCGATCGGGGCGATCCGGGCCGGTCGGTGAAATTCAAAATTTATATGGAATCCATATCCCGAATTTTGTGTATGGGAAAGGTAAAGCCTGCGATGGGAACGGCGGATGATGCGTATGGTTTTATCCGTTTGATATTTTTTACGGCCGGGCAGGTAAAAGATAAAAAGCCCCGCGGGCGGACTCTGCGGACGGCAAAAGAAAAGCAAAATAAGCGATTGAATTTGGACTGGAAAACCGATAAGATAGGAGAAGATGCCGGCCGTCCAAAGGCCGGCCGCAAAAAGGGGGAAATGCAATGCCTGTTGTGTATCAGCCATCGCAGCGGCGGTTTTATCTGCAAACCGGCGGTTCCACTTATATCATGCAGATCTATGACGACGGCCATCTGGTGCATCAATACTGGGGGCCTACCGTCGGCCTGATGCCGGAGGATGCGGATGCCCTGCTGCCCTCGCCGGCGGACCGACACCCCGGCGGCACGGTGGATGAGCAGGGTGCCCGGCTGGAATACCCGGTTTTCGGCGCGGGGGATTACCGTGCGCCTGCCGGCATGTGCCGCACGGCAAACGGGACGGCGGCCGGCAGGCTGCGATATGTCAGCCACACCATCACGGCGGGCAAGCCCGCCCTCGAGGGGCTGCCGGCGGTGTATGCCGAGACCGACGCCGAGGCCCAGACGCTTGTGATCCGACTGGAGGACCCGGGCGTCGGTACCGCGGTCGAGCTGCTTTATACGGTGATGGAGGGCTTGGATGCGGTCATCCGTTCCGCCCGCATCCAAAACATCGGCAAGCGCACGCTGGAACTGGAACGGGCCATGAGCGCATCGGTGGATTTCGACCGCTGCGATTTCGACATGCTGCAGCTTTCCGGCGCGTGGGCGCGGGAACGCACCCCGTATCGCAACCCGTTGGTGCCCGGCATCCAGTCGGTGGACAGCAAGCGCGGCATGAGCAGCCACCAGCACAACCCGTTTTTTGCGCTGATGGCCAAAGACGCCGGCGAGGATATGGGGGAAGTATATGGCTTCAGCCTGATTTACAGCGGCAATTTTCTTGCGCAGGCGGAAGTAGATGAAAACCGGATGACCCGGGCCCAGCTCGGCATCAACCCGTTCGGTTTCCGCTGGATGTTGGAACCGGGCGAGAGTTTCCAGACGCCCGAAACGGTGATGGTCTATTCCGCAAATGGGTTGGGCGGCATGTCGCGCACGTATCACCGGCTGTATCGCACACGGCTATGCCGCGGCCGCTTCCGGGATACCCGCCGCCCCGTGCTCATCAACAACTGGGAGGCGACCTATTTCCGCTTCGATGAGGAAAAAATCGCCGCCCTGGCCGGTGAAGCCGCGCCGCTCGGCATCCAGTTGCTGGTGCTGGATGACGGGTGGTTTGGCAAACGGGATGACGACCACAGCTCCCTGGGCGACTGGGTGGAGGACCGCCGCAAGCTGCCCGGCGGGCTGAAGGGGCTGGCCGAGCGGGTGCGGCGCACCGGCATGGAATTCGGTCTGTGGGTCGAGCCCGAAATGGTGTCGCCCGACAGCGACCTTTACCGTTCACACCCGGACTGGTGCCTGCATGTGCCGGAAAAAGAGCCGGAGCACACGCCTTTCCAGCGCAACCAACTGGTGTTGGATTTCAGCCGGCGGGATATGTGCGATGCGGTGACGGAAAGAATCACCGCCGTGCTGCGCAGCGCGCCGATTTCCTACATTAAGTGGGATATGAACCGTTCGCACACCGATGTCGGCTCCGCCGCTTTGCCGCCCCGGCAGCAGGGTGAGGTGGCGCACCGTTTCCAGCTGGGGCTTTACCGGGTGATGGAAACGATTACCTCCCGCTTTCCCGACGTGCTGTTTGAAGGGTGTGCCGGCGGAGGGGGACGTTTCGACCCGGCCATGCTCTATTACATGCCCCAGATATGGACAAGCGACGACACCGACGCCGTCGAGCGGCTGAAGATCCAGTATGGTACCAGCCTGGTCTATCCGGCCGGCACCATGAGCGCCCACGTTTCCGCCGTGCCCAATCATCAGGTCGGGCGGACGACCTCCATTGATTTCCGCGGCGCGGTGGCAATGGCGGGCAATTTCGGGTATGAGCTGGATATCCAGAAGCTGAGCGGGGAAGACAAGGAGGCCATCCGCCGCCAGATCGCGCTGTATCACCGCGACGAAGCGTTGGTGCGGCAGGGGGACCTTTATCGCCTGGCAAGCCCCTTTGAAGGGGAAGTGTCGGCCTGGATGTTTGTTTCCCCCGATCGAAGCCGCGCGTTGGTCACCGCCTGCCGGGTGCTCAATCACCCGGGCACGCCGCCTTATCGGCTGCGTCTCAAGGGGCTGGAACCCGGACGGATGTATCGGGTGACCCCCGACGAGCCGGGGGAGACCGACCGGCCCGTCACGGCCGGCGGCAGCGGGCTGATGCGCGTCGGGCTGCCAGTGCAGTGGCTGGGCAGCGACTTCCAGGCGCGGCGATTCCGGCTGGAAAGTGTATCGGATGCTCCGGAATTTTAGCAAAGTGATATAATAGGAATCGGAAGCTCCGGAAACGCCGGAGTAAGGTCCGCTGACCGGGCCCGGCATATGCAGAAAGCTGGAATCTTTTATGGCAGATATAAAAACAGACAGAGGCATCAATTTCCGCCGGATGCAGCAGGATGAGTTGGACGGCGGGGCATTTTACGAGCGCCTGGCCGAATTCGTCCGCGACGATGCCGAAAAAGAGCGGCTACGCGGTTTTGCAAAGGATGAATACCACCATGCGGCTACGTTTGCCCGTTATTCCGAGGATACGCGCCCGGCGCATCCCAACCGGCTGCGGGTTGACCGGCTGGTTGCCTTCGCCCGGTTGGTGGGCTATACGTTCACCATCAAACGGCTGGAAAAGACCGAGGATCGCAACATCGAGGATTATCGCTCCAAGATCGACGCCATCCCCGAGCTCGGGGAGATACTCGCCGACGAGGAACGCCATGAGCAGACACTATTGGGCATGCTCGATGAGGAACGTCTGCACTATGTGGGCGACATCGTGCTGGGCATGAATGACGCACTGGTGGAACTGACCGGCTCGCTGGCCGGCTACACGCTTGCGATGCAGAATACACATGTCATCGCCATGGCCGGGCTCATCACCGGCATATCGGCCACTCTGTCCATGGCCTCCTCCGGCTACCTTTCTTCCCGGGAGGCGGGCAACAAGGATGCGGCCAAATCATCCCTTTATACGGGCGTGGCGTATCTGGTGACGGTGGCGCTGCTCATCATACCCTATCTGCTGCTGCCGGCCGGGGCCTATATGACGGCGCTGGCCGTCATGCTGGTGATCGCGCTGCTGATCATCGCCGGCTTCAACTATTATGTGGCGGTGGCGAAGGAGCGGCCCTTCCGGCGCAATTTCCTGCAGATGGCGGCGATCAGCCTGAGCGTGGCGGCCATCTCGTTTTTCGTGGGCCTGCTGGTCAAACAGGTGCTGCACATCAACATCTGACAGGCAGCAGCGGACACATGGCAAGGGCCGGGGCATTGCCCCGGCCCTTTTTGAGCGGTGTTACCGGTTTTTTTTGAGTACGCGGTATATTTCGCCCGGCCGGGGAGCTTTGCCATACAGCAGCACGCCCACCCGATAGACGGCGGCGGCCAGCAGCCCGACCCCCACAGTGGTGAGCACCAGCAGCGCGACCGAGATAGCCACTTCCCATCCCGCCACGTTGCCCATGGCCAGACGCACAAACATGGCCATGGGGGAAGTGAAGGGAATATAGGAACAGACAACCATCAGCGCGCCGTTGACCTGCCCGCCCGTCATGCCGAAAAAGACGACGAAGAATGCCGCCACAAAGAGCCATGTGACCGGCATGATGGTTTGGTTGAGTTCCTCCATACGGCTGACCAGCGACCCCAGCGCGCCGTAAATGAAGGCGTATAGGAAAAAGCCCAGCACGAAAAAGAGAATGGCGTAACCCAGCAGCGACAGCGGCATGCCGAAGATGGAAGCGACGATTTCGCTGGCCTTATAATAGGAACGGTTTATCTGATAAAACAGATAGCCGGACCCCAGCACCAGCACCAGTTGGGCGAGGCCCGCCGTCCCCGCGCCGAGGACTTTGCCGAAAATCAGGCTGTCGGGACGGGCGGAGGTAATGAGCAGCTCCATCGCCCGGGAGCTTTTTTCGGTGGCCACGCTCGACGCCACCAACTGGCCGTAGATCATGATGGCCATATAGAGGGCGAATAGCAGAATGTAGGTGTAGAAAAAATTCTTCATCTGATCCTTGCCCCGGGCCGTCTGCACGACGGTGGAGCCGACCTGGGCGCTCAGAATCTGCGAAATCTCAGCGGCGGGCATGCCGGTTTTCCGGAGCGTGTCGCTCTGATATTTTTTGAGCAGCACCGCGTCGAGCTGCTCGGCGGTCGAATCGTAAAGCCCCACGTTTTTCACCACGCGGGTGTAGTGGAGCGGGTCGGTGAGCAAGACGGCGCTGTCGTATCGGCCGGCTTCGACGGCGGATTTGAGCTCTTCCAGACTCTGGCTCACGGACTTAAAATCCGTGCCCTTCATGACGGCGGAAAAATAGGCGCACAGTGCTTCGGCGTCGCCGGAAGAGTCGCTCACCGCGACGGTCGTCCGAGTCTGGCGGGCCGCGCCGCTCCCAAAGGCCTGCTTGAGGCGGGGGAACGACAGCGCGATGCCGATGCCCGCCACCAGCAGCACGGTCAGCAGAAGAAATACCCGGCTTTTGACATAGTTGCGAAACTCGAAGCCAAAAATAATGGAAAACTGTTTCATACCGCGCCCTCCGTATACTGCACGAATATGTCGTTGAGCGACGGCTCTTCCACCCGCACGCTGTCGAGATCGAAAGACTCGCCGGCCAGCGCGGCCATGACCGCGGCTTTCGCGTCGGCGGAGCGCATATGGATGCGCACGTCGCCGCCCGCCGTATCGGCCCCGGCCGTAAGGTCGCCCAGCCGGTCGCGGCAAAAGGCGGCGAGGGCCCCAGCCTCCTGCGGCCGGGCCGCGGAAGGAGTGACCCGCAGTGTGCGTCGGTCGTAGGAACGGCGGATTTCCCTAAGGCTGCCGCCGAGCACGATGCGCCCGCCGTTTAGTATGACGATGGAGTCGCAGAATTCCTCAACGTAATTCATCTGATGGCTGGAAAAAAGCACGAGCTTGCCCGCGGCGATGAGCTCGCGGATGACATCCTTGAGCACCATGGCGTTGACCGGGTCGAGGCCGGAAAATGGCTCGTCCAAAATCACAAAGTCGGGGTCGGTGACCAGGGCGGCCGCCAACTGGATCTTTTGCTGGTTGCCCTTGCTCAGCGTGTCGAGCCGCTGCGTCTCATAGCGCGCCATGTCGAGCCGCCCCAGCCATTTGCGCACGCTGGCGCGGGCCTGGGCGCCCGTCATGCCCCGCAGCCGGCCCAGATAGACCAGCTGCTCGCCGATTGGTTTTTTGAGATAGAGCCCGTGTTCCTCGGGCAGATAACCGAAATTCACACGGCCGCGCCGGATGGGGGAGCCATCCAACTCCACGGTGCCGCCGTCGGGCGGGAAGACCCCCATGATGATGCGGATAGTCGTGGTTTTGCCCGCGCCGTTGCGCCCCAGCAGCCCCAGCGCGCGTCCCCCCTCGGCCCGGAAACTCACTCCCTGGAGCACCTGTTTTTCGCCGAAGGATTTATACAGGTTTTCCGCCGTAAAGACCATACAGAACCTTCCTTTTCGTCCGTTCCGCTCCGCCTCCGGACGGCATTTGCCGCAGGCGTCGGCGGGCCTGTTTTTCCTATAGATGGAATTGCTGTAAGCATACCATGTCCGCCGCCGTTTTGCAATGGGGCGCCCGTGCCGGGCCGCGCCCGCCGGGGGTTCAGGCAGGCCCCGCCGGGCCGATACATAAAAAGGCGGGCCCTGGCGGGCCGCCGATCAAGCAATAACAGGGGGATTTATATGATCTGGAGGGACCGATACAGCGTCGGCGTGGATCTCATCGACCGACAGCACCGGGAACTGTTCCGCCGGGTGACGGAGTTTGTGGAAACGCTGCGCTCCGACGCTCCGTGGGAAAAACGGGAGCAGAAGGTCACCGAGACGCTGGATTTCATGCAGGAGTATGTGGTGAGCCATTTCGCCGCGGAGGAAGCCTATCAGCGGGAAATTGGCTACCCGGGCTACGAGGCCCATCGGCAGATCCACGCGGATATGGTGCGGTATGTGACGGAAGTGGCTGAAGAATACCGCCGCGACGGATATGACGAGCGGCTCATTCAGCAGTTTGCGGGCAAGCTGCTGGCCTGGCTGATCCACCATGTGGCGGCGGAGGATCGCAAGATCGCGGATTTCGCCCACGGGAAGGAGGCGAGTGCGCATGAGTGACCGGCTGTACGACTCCTTTTTTGCCGCCACGCGGGATGTGCTGGAACTGATGCTCAACGCCGGCCATGTCGCCGCGGAGCCGGAGGGGGCCGGGAATGCCGACGGCGGCCTGGATGTGGAAATCGCCGTGGTGGGCGATTTGACGGGCCGGGTGATCTATCATTTTCCCACCCGGACGGCGCTGGAAATCGTGCATACGCTCAGCGGCATGGAGATAGCCTCCATCGACGATTTTGTGGTGTCGGCCGTGAGCGAGATCGCCAATATCATCAGCGGGCACGTCATGTCGGAATTTTCCCGCGATTCGGTCGGCTGTGACATCCGGCCGCCCCGCGTGGTCACGCCGGAAGCGGAAAAGTCGGAGACGGGTGAGCAGGTGTCCCGTATCCGGCTGCAAACCGACGTGGGCGAAATCGGGCTGGATATCCGGCTTCGTCCGGCGCACGCACCGGAAACCAGGCGGTAAAATGCGGCCGGGGGTTGCAAAACGGCACGGAACGGTTTATGCTTAAATTATTGGTATCCGGAACGGATCGGAAGAGAGGCGTGTTGGGTGGTGTACGGCTGGCGTGGGATCGGTGCGACGGCGCTTCGGGGCGGAATGCCGGCGGAGATGCCTTGTGCTGCCCGGATGCTCATGCCCTGCGGTGGCCTTTGCCGAACGCTTCTCTGACGGATATCCGGATGGACGGGCCGACGCGAAGCGT
>JAEWAE010000066.1 GCA_023391835.1 Bacillota bacterium | reverse complement strand
TTCAGCATGTGGTAAACGGTGTTGATACCGAGGCGGAGCATTTTGGATACGTCCTCGGGAAATACGCAGTCGGGATATTTTTTGAACTGCCGCTCCAGCTTTTTACGGAGTTGTTCCTGTGTCATTTGAATTCTTCCTTTCCGTTGTTTGCCGACGGCAGAAAGGAGAATCATTCTAAAATTAGGGTCCTGTTCTTGCAATTTTACAAGGTCGGTTCTTGAAAGGCGTATGGCGTCAGGGAATTTCATCTTGCAGTTTTCTTGCACTTTTGCAGAAAATCAGCAAAACGGGGGCATTTTTGCTTGAAATTCAGTTGACAAACCGGAGTGCTCATGAGCCCTTATTTTATCAGGGTTTACCGGCTCAAAGCCTTGGAAACACGGGGCTTTGCGTGGATTTTTTCCGTGATGAACCGTGAGGTTCTGTGAGGTACCGTGCCGTTTTCTCAACGGCTCGAAATCAGTTTGTGAGCAATCACACGAGGGTTCGAATCCCTCCCTCTCCGCCACCAGGCTGAGCCTGGACGCAATTCGCGCACTCACGTTTGTGGGTGCGCTTTGCTTTGCGCCCGCGTATAAACAATGCATCTACGTTAAGCAATGACGCATTCTTCAAAATCGCTGTCGGCTCTTTGAGCGGATGGCAATTTCATATACCACTGCGTCGGCAAAAAGGGCCAACGACGTTTACCATGAATCAATTCGAGAGATCCATGCGTCAAACCACAACCACACCAAAAATGAGGCCCCTATCGAACACCTCATTTTTTTCACACCACACGATTCGTTTTAGTCGGCTTTTTTCTGCCTGTGCGCATCCGCACCGGCAGAAATTGTTTTATCAGGCGATGATACGCCAAAGCGGCGAGAACACTGAGAAAAAGCGAAACAAAATATTACCACTTGCTTCAATTGCCACGCAATGGCTTCCGCTTGTACAACCTCAGAAGATCGAGATTATAAATTCCAGCTGCAACAAGGAACATACCCCCTGCAAGGACCAGCTCCAACCATTTATTTCCTACCGATAAAGAGAACGCAATTCGGCCCCAATATAGGGCAGCGGCCATTGCGATCAGCCGTATGATGCGTCTCGGATGCAGCCGAAGCCTCTTATTCGGAAAGATATGCTGTACCCGTATGGAAATGGTCAAAAACAAAAAGATCAGCCCCGAGGACAGCGACGTTGCCAATGGGACGCCATAAATTCCAATGCGGCGTACTAAAACCAAGCAGAAGATAATGTTGGCGATAAACCCAATGCTTGCGGAAGCGGACGGTATGACCGTATTTTTCGCCGCATAGCAGACACGGTTTAGCATGTCCCGGAGGCAGTAAAAGAAAGTGCCGGGCAGATAGAGGATAACAAGAACAGAAAGAATTTTCACATTGTCCGGCGTCATTTTCCCATGACCATAGATAACATCCGACACTTCACGGCTGAAAAACGCCAGCGCGCAGCAGGCCGGAACCAGCAGGCGAAGCATGGAATTCGTATATTTTTTATATTCCTTCATCATTAGGCCTGCGTTGTCCTGCGCCTTGCTGACCGCCGTATAAAAGGGCATGGAAAACGCATTTCCAAGAATATAATAGGCAAGCATCCCAATGGTGGTTGCGTAGCTGATCAGCGCCATGCTGCCGGATTTCAGCGTCGAAGACATCATCCGGTCGACCACATAATTGAACTGGGACAGGAGGCAGACCAGCAGGACCGGCAGCGACAAGCGGATTGTGTTTCGGAAATTCCGATCTTTCAGGTCGAAAACAGGACGGTAGGAGGCCAGCTTCCTTTTCCGCATCGTATGGAGCAGCAAAATCAGGATAGCGGCATTGGCCAGAAGATTGCACACGATAATACCGAGGATCTCAAAGCGATAGCCCACAATCAGATAGAGGATCAGCGGGACATTCAGAAAAACGCTCTGTATGGCAGTGTAAAAGTACACGTCATGTGCCTGAAACAGCGCCAGCAAAACATTTTCCAAGAAAATCAGAATTAACTGCGGCAGGCTGAGCTTCATCAAGAAACTCACATAGCCCATATCGTATATTTTATAGAAGCCCGGCACGAGAACCCTAAGAAGCGGTCCCATACACAGTGTACAGATGCCAATGATTAGAAGAATCAGCATGGAAAAGACGGTGGAAATATCGCTGACGTACCGGTTTCGCTGCTTCCGATTTTTGATCCCAAGATAAAACGGAATAAACGTGGAGGAAAGCACACCGGCGAAAACGGAATTGATGGCGTTTACCACACCGTCCTCCAGAACATATACATCCGATACGAATCCGGCTCCATACCTTGCGGAAATCAGCGATTCGCGCAAGAAAGCCAGTACTTTCCCAATCAGTATCAGAGACGTAATGCCGCCGATCAATTTTAAAAACTTTTTCACATCTGTACTCCTGCGATTTCGTTTTTCCATCTTACAAGCGGGCAATGATCTCTTTTTCGATATTCCTGTTAATTTTCCGCTGAAGCGTCTCCGAGCAAAGAGCGACAATCTCCGGGTCTTTCTGAATCTGCTCGATACTGTGCTGGATATGCTCGGCGCTGATATTCGACACGGGCCAGTTGTCACCGTCCCCAATATATGAGGTGTATTTTCCCAATCCAAATTCCTCGCAAAGCGCGGCGCTTTTGGGATGGTATACAATCGGGATCAGGTATTTGTGCAGCAGCAGGGCAAGGACGAGCGAGTGGAACCGCATCCCGACGATCAGATCCTGCTCCCGGCAGTAATCCACGGTTTTCCATATATTGTCCGCATCGTACAAAATGGGAACGCGTGACCGGTCGTAGTCCAACTGTTCCAGAAAACCCCGGTCATATTCATATTGAAACGGGATCAGCGACACCTCATATTTTTCCGATAAACTCCGGATCAGGCGACCGGCCTCGGTGACAAGGGTTTGGTAAACCGCGGGGCTGCTCATGCAGACAGGCGCCAGAACCAGGCCGATCTTTTTCACCTTATGGCAGGCTTCCGGTTGCTCGGCGGAAATGCCGGAGTAAAAAACAAGGTCGTTTGATGGATGGACGTTATCAATCCCAATCGATGACAAAAGCCCCGCAGACGGCTTATCCCGGGTCGTAATCAGTGAGGCCTTGCTCAACACACGGCAAAATTCCTGTTGCGATTCCGGATTTGTGATCGGGCCGGCTCCAACGCCCATCAGATAGATGGGACGTTTCATACGACTGAACAGATTGATGGTAAAAAACAGTTTCCGCGTCGACGACCGGTGCCAATCTGAGAGGGCTCCTCCGCCCACCACAATCAGGCACCGACACCTTGCAAAATTGGTAATTGCCGAAATTGGATTATGCCAAATCAGCTGCAGGAGGGACCTGAGCGAGCCATAAAAAGAGGCGGAGACCCGTTTGATCCCGGTATGGTTCCGTCTGACAACCGCTGGTCTGCTGCCCATGACACATGCTTCCAGATGATTTCCGTAAGTCTGCAGCATCTGGATAGCAGAGCGCAGAAGAAGCTCATCCCCCAGGTTGTTTTCCCCAAACCAACCGTACAGCAAAATTTCTTTCGTCTCTTTATGCACCTTTTATTCCCCTTAACACAGATTGCAGAGTGGCTATGCTCGGATAAGACACGGCGCGCTCGAATTTTTGTTTCGCGCCTTACAGCGTGACAGCGCCGGCCGTTTGATGGCATATATACGTATTGTAATAAGCTTCGGATGTTTTCCCCAGCGTGTATTTCCCCTGAAGGGACAGCACATGTCGGTGGACACGGGCCTGCATCTCAGGGGAATTCAGATAGCGGAGCACCTGGTCCGCTAAAGCTTGGGAGGTGTTTCCGGCACAAAGCATGTCTCGGTCGTGTTCCAGAGTTTCGACGGTTCCGTCACACGGAGTGCTGACGATATCGACGCCGGACTCAATGGCCTCCACCGCGGCCATCCCAAACGATTCGTTATCGGAGGGAATCAGAAGCAAGCGCGTATCGCGGAGTATTTCCGGTATATCCCGCCTTTCACCGAGCATGAAAATGTGTTTCTGCAGACCGTGCCCCACAATATAGCGCCGCACATTTTCTTCGTATTCCCGGTCCTCCGGGTTGCCGAAAATGCATCCGCCCGCCAGAAGATACACAACCTCCGGATGCTCTGCAATTACCGTTTCCATGGCACGGACCGCCTTCAGCTGACCCTTGATTACCTGATACCGTGCAATCGTACTGATAATCAGTCGGTCGGGAGCAAGCTGGAGTTCCCGGCGGATACGACCCGCCGGCCGATCATGAAACCGCGCACTGTCCACGCCGAGATGGCACAACTGCAGATTCGGAATTTTCTGCTTTTTCAGATTATTAAGCACCGCGCCTGAAACACAAAAAATACACGCCACGCGGTGCAGCAAAACGCGTTTGAAAAAGCTCACCCGTTCAAATTGTATATGGCACGTGCAGTATATTTCGGGTTTCCGCCGCAACGCCGTCACCGAAAGGCCAATCAGGGCAGCGGATGTAATATCGTTCGCATGGATGGCATCAAACGAATGTCGGCGGAAAAAATCCCGCAGCCATGCTATGCAACGAAAGATTTCCTTTTTCCTGCGGTAATTTTCAATATAAACGGAAATTCCGTTTTGCCGGCTGAGCCTCGGCAGCTCGCCCTCTTCACGGCACAAGAGGGAAACTTCGGCTCGGGCGGAAATATGCGTCATTATGCCGAGCAGGCTGGTCTCACCGCCGCCCATCCCGCTCAGCTCCGAGACATAAAGAATTTTCATATGCACCTCCCCTGTCTACGCCTGCCTGCCATCGGAGACAAGCTTACGGAAGGCATCGTCCCAGCTGTAGTCCTTCCGGATGATTTCAATGCACTGTGCGGCGTAGCTTTCTTCCCTGACGGGGTCACTAAGAAGAGACGCGATGTGCTGAATCCACTCCGCCGCGCCACCGGTTACAATGTCTATGTTTTTTCCGTTTTGCAGCTTCCGGATTCCTTCGACACTGACCGGCGAAGCCACAATCGCCTTCCGGCACGCCATCGCTTCCAAAAGCTTGTTCTTCATCCCGCTCCCGTACAGCAGGGGGGACACATAAAGGGAGGCCCCTTTCATGTAGGCATACACACTGGGAACTTTTCCGGTAACGATCACGTCTTCGGAACCGCAGGCCAGGATTTCCGCATCCGGATCTTTTCCGACAAGGTAAAGTCGGATTCCACGGAACCTGCCCCGGAGCCCCGGAAAGATTTCCCGTGCCAAAAACAAAGCGGCGTCTTTATTGGGGGGATATGTCATAATACCTGAAAACACCAGGCTCAGCCCCATCCCCTGCTCTCCCGGCGTATCCTGTATTTCCCGCCGGAAAACGCCGTTGCTGACATAGCAGAACTTATCGGAAAAAGCAGGGTGCCTCCTTTTTTCGTACTCGCAGTCCACTTTCGATACGTACACCAGTTTATCCATAACGGGGATATACTTTTCCGTGTACCGCTGCATAAGCCGCGCCTGCATCCGGCTGTAAAGGCTCCGGATGCCATGCTCCCGGCGGCTGCGGCGTTCATAGAACATGGACATACTGTCAATCATAAACGCAATCTGATAGCGTCCGGCAAACAGAGGTGACAGCCCCAGCACACTGACCGTGTTATAAATAAGGCCGTCATATTCCTCCAGTGGTATCCCGGCGAAGGCAATTTTTTTGAGGTCATAGCTGCCCACAAGCCTTGGCCGCCCTTTCAGAGCGGACAGAATCCGGCTGCCGTGAGCCGAGTCTTTCTTCGCATCCACGTGATAAATATTTCGGAAATACCGCCGCATTTCCTCTTCCGACTCCGGGTCTTTCTCGTCAAGATACAGCAGATCCACCGTAAAATCCTTCTGGGCCTTTATCATGCAGTACAGGCTGCCGCCAATCCCCCGGCGATTCATCGGGGATGAGATGCACGGCTCGGAAACGATCAAAAATTTTTGCATTTCATCTTTCTCTCCCTGCGGAAAATAGTCATCCATTCACGGCTTTTTCTCTTACAAGCCGCCTATTTCGGACGGGCTTCCACTTCCATGGCGGCGCCTGAATGGGGCTCCGCTTCTTCTGCGATTTGCTTTGAATGAAAGGCCACAAAAAAGATCAGAAATAGGACAACGGAAAAATAACTCTCCGCCAGGAAAATCGTATAGAGGCCGCCGAATACCGCAAGCAGATTCTTTCTCAGACTTCCCGCCGGCATTTTGTCCAGTGTGGCACCGGCGCGGCAATTTAGAAACAAGTACAGCAGCAGCTGCGGCACGCCGCCAATGAGGAGCTGCTGCAAAAACTGATTATGTGCGTGGAAGGCATAAAACCCCGTGCGGCCCACAGGCGCAAAAAAAGTCACTCCATATCCGCAGCCAAAGAACGGATTCCCGGCAACCAAGTGCCATGCCGCAGCCCAGACGTAAGTCCGTTGACTGAATGTAACATCTTTCCCAAGCACATTCACGATCAAGCTCGAAATAATCGGCAGAGGCTTCAGATATTGGAAGCTCTGGATGATTACCTGAGCGATCATTGATACGATAAACACGGTCCGGAAGGTCAGAGCATGCTTTTTCCCGCGCCAAAGAAGCAGCAACAGAAAAATCACAATGCCGCATACCGCCGTTGCGGACCAAACAAGGAAACAGGTGGCACACGCAACGGCGATCAGCAAACCGCACCTCATTTTTTTTCTTGTGAATTCATAATAGGCAACCGCAATGCAGCAGGCAGGGAGGCAATAGAGAATCAGACCGTTTTTTCCCCCCAGAATTGACGACAACTCATACCCGCTCATCTGCTCCACATGGTCTCGGCCGATCAGAAGGACAACGAAATTAGTATAAATCAAAAGTTCAAAATTGACCATCAGCGCCGATATGACCGGACGCAAATTGCCGGCATAGGAATCAAACAAAAGGGAAAAGAGAAGAAAGCTACCGCACTGCATAAGCAAAAAAGCAGAGACCGGTTCTCTCAATGCGGCCGTTATGACCGTCCAGACGGAATAGCCCAGCACCAGCACGGTTATGAAGGAAACGCGGCACTTCCTGACCAGGCAAATGCAAAGGACAAAAAACAGCGACAGGAACCAACCTCCCCGGAAAAAAAGGTCCCCATATCGAATGTAATTCCAAATCGGCGGCTTCAACAGGAAAAAAACGATCCAAAACGACAGAAACCCACCCAGAGAAGTTTTAACCGCGTTTTTTCTCATAACAATATCACTCTGCACTGGACACTTCTCCTTATATGTTTACGCAAAAATCGAGCCAATGTCATTCACGCGTTTTTCCCAACACCGTCCGATAGATGGCAACGGTTCTGTGCGCCACGGCATCCATACTGAAAAGCCTCCCGGCACGGGAAAATTCAGCCGCGCTGCGCAGCCGCCGCTTTTCCGGAGACTGGATTAAACCCAGAAGAGCCCGGGCAAGTTGGGGGACTTCACCCGGTTTCACCAACTCCGCACCGGTTCCCAGCACCTCCGGCATGGTTGAGATGCCGGTTGCAACCACGGGAACACCGTAAGCCATCGCCTCGATGACCGACATGGAAAGGCCTTCGAAATACGACGGCTGCACCAGGACCGCGGCTTCCTGCAGCACCCGGGATTTTTCCGGCCCGGAAATCCAGCCCGGCATTTTCACCCGATTTTCCAGATGCTTTTCCCGTATGTAACGGGACACTTCGCCGGTCGGATCCGTACCGCCCAAAATTAAGAAGCAGTCCTCCGGCAGTTTCCCGGCGATCAATTGAAACGCAGCCAAAAGATCAAAAATACCTTTTGCTTTTTTCATGACGCCCAAGTAAAGAATATTTTTTGCCTGCATTTGATAGGGATTCTCCGCCGGGCATAAGACGCCGTTATACAGGACCTCCATTTTTTCCGACGGGACGATCTGCGCCATTGTTTTCTTCCAGTATTCGCCCAAGACCAGCACTTTGTCCGGGAAATTGAGAATTTTGCGGATGATCTTTTTCCGTGCGTCGCCTTGGGTAGCGTACCACGCCATAAAGGGGCCTGCGTGCATTTGAACGACGATTTTGCAGCCAAACTTTCTCCCCAGCCAAACGACCCCACCCTTGCGGAATGTGCTGCCCTTTTCCGCCATATGGATGTGCAGAATATCGATTTCCCCGGTATGGAGCACACGGATGATTTTTACATAGCCGGACAGCATTTTCCCCACTCGGCGGATCACGGACCCACTTGTCGCCGTTGCCACATATTGCACATGAGTTTGCTCAACGTAGTAATCGTTTTTCAAAAAGTTTTCAGCGACTGACCACATTCCTCCTACGCAGTTGCGGTCAACCCCTACCATCAAAACGTTCATTTTACCCCTCATCCGACGATTTCGCTATTTTCTGTACTTCACAATCAGCTTTAAAACTTTCAGATCGTCGATGAAATATCTTCGAAACAGCCTCTTGGGCTCCTGCAAAAAGCGATAAAACCACTCAAGGCCATGCCGGCTCATCCACTGCGGCGCGCGGCGAACGTCGCCTGCCAGAAAATCGACCGTTGCGCCGGCACAAACCGACACCGCCGAATGATACCGCTCTCTGTTTTCCCAAATGAATTTTTCCTGTTTCGGGCAGCCAAGGCAGACAATCAGCAGATCGGGAGCCGCCTGTGAAATCCTTGTGTTGACCGCTTCCAGCTCACGCGGGTCCGTCTCAAACCCCAGCGGAGGGGCGTAAACCCCGGATATCCGAATGGCAGGGTACTCCTGCTCCAAACGCTGTTTTGCCCGTTCCGCCACACCGTCCTTTCCTCCAAGAATAAAAACAGTGTAGCCCTTTTCCGCCGCCATGCGGCAAAGCTCCGGCACAAGATCGGAGCCGGAAATTTTTTCCCGGATGGGCAGGCCCTGCATTCTGGAAATCCATATCAGCGGCTTGCCGTCCGCCAGCATAAGGTCGGCTTTCTCCGCAATCTCTTTCAACACAGGGTCTTTTTCTATTTTTATGAGGACATCCACATTGACCGCGACGATATAGGCGCTTCGTTTTTCCCCAATCAGCTTCTCAACTGCCTGCACCGCTTCCTGCATGCTTATGTTGTTAACCTGTGTATTCAGCAGCCGAACTTTATTCATAATCGCAGCTTTCATGCTTATTCTTCAAAAAATCTATCCTCCAGCATCAGGCATAGACAGTGATAGACCGGAAGATGCAATTCCTGAATCATAAAAGTTTCCTCTCCCGGCACAACAACGGCCGCGTCGGACAGAGCTTTCAGCTTCCCGCCATCCCGGCCTGTCAGCCCGATCACCTTCATCCCCAAAGCCCTTGCCACAACGGCTGCATACAGAATGTTTTTGGAATTCCCAGATGTGGATATTCCGAGGAAAACGTCTCCCGGCCGACCGTATCCGTAAACCTGCTGCGCATAGCAGCAGAGGCCGTCCACATCGTTCAGATAAGCCGTATTCAGAGCCGCGTGGTTCTGGAGGGCGATCGCCGTCAGAGCGCCTTGGAGTTTTTCTGCGATTTGCCGGCCGTATGCGCCCCCGGTTTCCTCCAACTTTTTTGCCAGCTCCGGGGCAATCTTTCTCGACTTTTTAAACCCCTTCATCAATTCTCCGACAATGTGGTCGGCGTCCGCGGCGCTGCCGCCATTCCCGGCAATCAGCAGCTTCCCGCCAGCCGCGTAACACTGCTCCAGCAGCGAATACGCCTGCATCATATCGTCCCGGATCGGGGCCAGAGTCGGGTAACGTGTAACCAGTAAATCCATATAACGGATCGGTCCGCATTCCGCAGCCATTTTTCTTTCCTTTCCTCATGCACGCTCAGACTGCACGCAGCTCCAGCGCCTTGGCAAAAGCGAGCAGACTTTCACAGGAAGGATATCCGGGGCTCTCCCCGATATACGCGATGCGACAGCCTGCATTCAGGCCTGCCTGCATATCGTTTTCGCCATCGCCGACCATGAAGGACTGCGCAAGGTCAATATTATATTTCCGGGCGGCTCTCAGGAGCATGCCCGGCTTTGGTTTCCGGCAGTCACATGGGATTTTGTATTCCGGCCGTTCCCCGGCAAAGCCCTTATCCGGATGGTGTGGGCACACAAACACATCATCCAGATACGCGCCCGCCCGCCCAAGAAGAGTCTCCATCTTCCGATGAATCTCACGGAGCCCCTCCTCCGTAACTTCTCCCCTTGCAATGACCGGCTGATTTGTGACCACAATAGCCAAATACCCGCTGTGGTTTATCAAGCGGATGGCCTGCGCCACACCATCCAGTAATTCGAAGTCCTCAATGTGCGTAAGGAACCCCACATATTTATTAATGGTGCCGTCGCGGTCCAAAAAAACAGCTCTCTGTTTGTGAGATAGATTGCGCTTCTGCACTTTCCCGGTCCGGATATCATTTTCAACCTCACGCATTCTATCCGGGGTCCCCATATCCTTGACATACTCCGGTGAAGAATACGCGTACAGAGTTCCGGACGGAATCAAAGGCTTCAGAAAGTCACGGTCCAGGTCCCGTTTCTTAAGCCCGTCCATCGATTTCAGGAGCCTCGGCGAAAGGATATGCAGCCCCGCATTGACCCGATTGCGGTACCAAAGGCGCGGCTCTTCCTTATGCAGCCAGGCGGTCACTTTGCCGTCCGGCCCGGATACGATCAGCCCGCTGTCATACGGATGGCTGTTTGGGTGGGTGAACAAGGTTGCGGACGCATGCCTGCTTCTGTGAAAGGCAAGGAAACGCCCCAAATCCACATCCCACACAATATCGCCGTTAAGTAGCAAAAAGTCTTCCCGCAGATCCGCTTTGAGATAAAAAAGAGCCCCTGCCGTTCCAAGCGGCTCTTTCTCCTCTATGTACCGGATGTGGACGCCAAACGGCATGCCCGTTCCCCGGGAAAGGAAACTGCCGTCACCGAAATATTCCCGAATCACATGCCCCAGATGCCCAATGACCAGAATAATATCCGTGATTCCCTGCCGCCTGAGGCAATCGATCTGATACTCCAGAACCGGCTTCCCCGCCACCTCGATCATCGGCTTCGGTACTGTGGAATCGACACTTGCGATTCTTGTCCCCTTGCCGCCCGCCATAATAACTGCCGTCATGGAATCCCTTCCGTCCTTATCCGGATCAATTTCAGGATGCACGCACGTCTTTCCGCAGCAATGCGGAATCATTTTCCGGGGTGTAGTGGAGGACCCGCGTCCCCTGATTTTCAAACTGGAACGGCACCAGAAGCAGATTTCTCAACGCTGCCCTCACAGACGCCTGCTTGTCCGGCTCCACATAAAACACCAGAAACCCTCCGCCCCCCGCGCCGAGCAGCTTTCCGCCGAGTGCTCCCGCCTGCACGGCCTTCTTATAAAGCGCGTCTATCGAGTTGGTCGATATTTTATCCGTAATCCCGCGCTTCAGCTTCCATGTGTAATCCAGGAGTTTCCCGAAATCATTCAGGTCTTCATGCGGGGAAGTCAGTATACGCTCCGCCTCATCGACCAGGCGGTACATCTCAAGGAGACGATCCGTCCTATTTTTCACCACTGCCTGCGTGCCTTCCTGAATATCGGACGAGAATCTCGAAAAGCCCGTAAAAAAGAGCATCAGATTTTGATTCAGCAGCCTTTTCCGCCCCGGCGAAACGATGATCGGAGAAACACGGTAACCGGACGCGTCAAAATCGATTCGGTTCATCCCCCCGAAGGAGGCGGCTATCTGATCCTGAACCCCCCCGTTTTCCCGGCAAAGGGTCCGTTCCAGATAAATCGCTTCGTCGGCAAGCTGCTCTTTCCCCGCATATTCCCCTTTCAGCGCATGAAACGCATTCAACATACCCACGGCAAACGAGCTGCTTGTCCCAAGCCCGGAGCGGGCCGGCAGATCGGCCTCGTAAGTCAGGCGGATGTCATGCATGTCAAGATATCTCATGGCCTCGCGGATTGCCGGATGCTGAATCTCCTCAATATCATTGACGCGCTCGATCTTAGAATAGGAAAACTCGGAAGAATAATCGAAAAAATGGGGCAAATACCGGACGGTGACATAGCAATACTTGTCAAACGTGGTCGAAAGGACTGCCCCGCCGTGCTCTCTATAAAACGCGGGGAAATCCGTTCCGCCTCCGAAAAACGACATTCGAAAAGGGGTTTCCGTGATAACCATTCGTTTTGCTCTGCCTTTCCATAATATGTGGGTTCGTTATCCGTCCGGTCGGTTTCGCATAAATTATTTTCAGGAGCCTATGCCGGGTTTATTGGCAAGAATTCGATAAGCGTTCGCCTCGAGCTCCTGCGCCTTTTGGGCTCCCAGTTTCCGTCTGACAACTTCCATAGCTTTACCAAGCATTGGAGGCCGTTTATTAATCGAATGCGTATCCGTGGCAATCAAATGGATTAGCCCCTCTGAAATCGAGTCCAGTAATTTATGACGCCCCAATATATGGGTAAGGCTTTCCGCATTTGTCTGGATAATCGCGCCGGCATCGACCAACTCGTTTAAGCGCTCCGGTTTGGACTGGATAAACGGATATCGTTCGATATGCGCGATCACGGGTACAATTCGCTCCAGCCCGAGCTGATAGATTGCATTGGGGATCCAATCATAATACCCCTCCGTCGGGAACTCGATTAACATATATTGAGTCCCTCTATAACAAAGGCTGGACTTATCCGGACGTTTTAAAAACGCGGGGGTAAAATAGACCTCGGCGCCTAGCACAATACGGATGGAAATATTTCCCCTTTTTAATTCTTCCGCAAGAGTCTGATATGACTTTTCACGCTGCCCGATGAACTCATCTATCGTTCTTTTATGGCCGTAATAATGGGGCGTCATCGCGATCATGTCGACCCCATCATGGATTTCCCGCTGTATGAGATCGACAGAATCATGGGTTGTCTTAGCACCATCATCAATTCCGGGCAATATGTGGCAATGCAGATCAACCATTTATGTCCTCACCGGCTCTATATGGAATCGTCATTTTTCGTTATGAGAATCATAGCCGTATTGATATTTATAATTATAATATGTATACGAGTGTTTACTTTGCGACGGTTTGAAATCCGTCATTACGCAGCCGATGATGTTTGCACCCACCTTGACCAAATTATCTTTAGCCAATAACACCGACTGCTTATCCGTAAACTTCTGTTTGACCACAAGAAGCACACCGTCACACCATTTAGACAATACCGCCGCATCCGTCACAACCGAGACGGGCGGTGTGTCGAAAACAATGTAGTCATAATCTTTCTCTAACGTATCAATTAGTTCCTTCATGTTTCGGGAGCCCAGCATTTCGGCGGGGTTGGGAGGTACCGGGCCTGCTAAAATCACGCTCAATTCCGAATCACTCAGCAGGATTAACGCCTGCTGCAGTTTCTCTCTTTTTGTCAAAATATTCGACAAGCCCGCACTCCCAACGCTGCCCAAATGGAGATACCTTTGTATGGCTGGTTTCCGTAAATCCGCTTCGACCAAAAGCACCCGGTTGCCATCACTTTGCAAGCTCAGCGCCAGATTGATCGCAACCGTGCTCTTCCCTTCACCCGGTAATGAACTGGTAACTATGATTTTCTTATAATCATTATTGATCGATGCAAACTGTAAGTTGGTGCGTAACGTTTTATAGGCTTCCACAAAGGCAAAAGGTGCATCATTGCCCAATATCTGCGTATGAACGGTATGTATTTTTTTCCTCACGTTGTTTCCCTCAGTCTTTCACATTGGCGCTGGGTATAACCCCTAATACTGTAACGCCCAGGCAGTCTTTGAGATCCTCTTCTGTCGTAAAAGTTGTGTCCGTCATCTCAATCACGATAGCCGTACCGCCTGAGACGGCAGCCCCGACCAAAAGCGCAATCAGCGTAATCAGCGGTACTTTAGGGGAAACGGGAGCCTTATTTTCTTTTGCCGGTGAGACGATCTCGACCGAGCTTGCTTTCACTGTCTTAATTAAAATCTGGGGAGCTATTTTTGTAATATCATTGGCAATCATGGCCGCTGTCTGGGGGTCCGAATATTTTACGGATATATCCAATACTTCCGTCTGGTTGACTCCGCTCACAGATACTTTTTTCGCAAGATTTTTTGACGATATATCCAGTTCCAGATCATTGATTACCTGATCCAGCACAGTGTCGCTCTTTAGCACAACCGCACAGGTATTGATCAATTGTTGGGCCGTGTTGAGCTGGTCGTACGTGATCACATTGGACTGTGCCGTCTGTCCGGCGGTCACCACCATAGTCGCGTCACTTTCATAAGTGGGCGGAATAATCAACTTTGCAAGCAGAAAACCGCCCACTGTAAAAATAACCGTCACACCGATAATCATTGCAATATGCTTCTTAAGTGAGAAGAAAATATCGCCGATTGAAATGACATTCGCATCCATTTTCTGGTCCACTCTCCAAATACCTCCGTGATTTTCTGACGATTCGTTTTGCTCCCTTCAGTAAAAAGAGTTCTTGTCGATATCATTATCGGCATAAAATATAATTCATTGAGTTTAAAGTTGGTAATACATAAGGTTATTGTACAATGATAAACGTGGCAATTCAATAGCACCAGGCGATTTTATCAGACAAGTCCCCATTTTGAGAAGCAAGGTGTAAAAAAAGATAGGTGCCACCTCATCATCGAAATTCAGCCGCTTATGCCGCTCCCTAAACTTGCCGCATAGGTCATCAGTGGATGGCCTATGCGGATGAGAATCCGAGAAAAGCGGTTCGGCTTCTGGGATGGTCTAAGGGCTTCTTACGCACATCCGTGTGGCATGACACGCCGATGCTCCATCTTATCGAAATTAATAAGCGATATCGCGGTTACGACTGCGGAAAATATATACGCTGTCGAACTTACATATTTACGCAATCAGAGGGAATAAAAAGCAACAGCCGAGTCAAATAAAAGACTCGGCTGTTGCTTTTTATTCCCCATATTATCAAATAGAAACTCCCGATTCGTACTGGAAAATATCCCGGATTTTAAAAATCCTGATCGATCCGCCACATCCACACGGCAATAAAACTGACATGGCCAATGGGGTTCTTCCGACATTACAGCCCCTGCATAAATTGAAAGACCCTGTCGCTGCCGCCCGGATAGCCTTCATGGCCGAAATCGGGATAAAGCAGCATCCGCTTGGGCGAGGATATGCGGTTATAGGCTGCGAACTGTGTCGAGGGCGGGCAGACCGTATCCATAAGCCCCGTCAGCATCATCACTTCTCCACGGATCTGCGGCGCCAGGTTATGGACGTCAATATAACCCAGTCGCGTAAAAATATCCCGCTCCTGCTCATGCAGCGGGTCAAACCGGCGGAAATACTGTTTCAGCTCCTCATAGGCGTCCTTATCCAGATCCATTTCCCAGACGCGCCGGTAGTCGGACAGGAAGGGCATCTGCGGTACCAGCCTGCGGATGCGCGGCTCAAGCGCCGCACAGGCGAGTGTTAGGCCGCCGCCCTGCGAGCCGCCGAAAGCGCCCACCCGTTCCGGGTCCACCTGCGGCATATCCATCACGATCCCGGCAAGCTCCGCCGTATCCAGGAAAATATGCCGCATCAGCATATTTTCCGGGCTGTCATCCAGACCGCGGATAATCTGGCCCTGCAGGGTATTCCCCCTGACACCGCCCACGTCCTCCGAAAGACCGCCCTGCCCGCGGCAATCGAGCGCCGCGATGACAAAGCCGGCGGCGGCGTAAGGCAGCAGATTGAACCAGTCGCCGCTGTTTCCCGAATAGCCGTGAAACATCAGTACGGCCGGATGTTTCCCCCGCGTGCCCCTCGGGCACACGAGCTTGGCATACACACGGGCGCCGCGCACACCGGTAAAATACAGGTCGAAGCATTCGGCAAAAGAACAGTCATATGCAGCGGGGGTCATGACCGGCTTCGGGTCGACGGCAGCCATTTCCTGAAGTGCGTGCTCCCAGTACACATCGAAGTCCTCCGGGCATGGATTGGTACCCGTATACGTTCGGAGTTGTTCCATAGGCATTTCAAACGCCGGCAAACCGATCTCTCCTCTCAAAACCATACTGTCTGTCTTCTTGCCGCCCTGCGGCCCGATTCCTTTGAATTGATTATAGTGGGATCGCCTGCAGGTTGCAAGTGATTTTTATTCTTCACTTTTTTCTCTTCGGCACATGGACTTCGGCCGCCGGATCGGCCTGCCGGGCCGTTTCAGGCGGCCGTAAGACCCGGGCAGGATGCCGGTTTCCCACCAGCTATGTCTTTTTAGGATAAAAAGTTGTCGGCTTGGCATATTTCCTCAATGCCGGTTAAAATCTATAATTTAGATGCAATTTAATCAATAATTTATTCTATATTGTGCACTTCGTCTGTATAGACGTTATTATTTTGCAATTACAGGCCTGTAAAATATATACACGTCCAAATAGTGCAAGTGCCAGAAAGATCATTCGCAAGTGACGCCAATTCCTGGAAGTCGTTTCCATGTACGTCGATCAAAAAGAAGGAGGAACCTGCCTTGTCTCGCAAAATGAAAGTTGCGTCTCTGCTGACATCCGCCCTGATCCTGACAAGCGTGGTGACTGGCTGTTCCGGCGGTAAAACCGGCACGACGTCCCAAAGCGTGAAGGGTACGCTGGACGGCGGCGTCACCAATGCCACCGGGTATCCGATCGTCAATTCGCCGATCACGCTCAAAGTCGCGGAATGGTACGCGGCGGGCGTCGGGCTTTCTCTAAAATCCGACGCTCTCCAGGAGCTGGAGAAAACGACCGGTATCAATTTGGACATCACGTTTTACAGCGACCCGGAAAAAGCAAACCTGATGTACGCCAGTCAGAACTATCCGGACATCTCTCTGCGGCTGGATGCCAGCGATCAGTCCAAGAACGATGCCATTGAGTCGGGGGCCGTCGTTAGCGTGGACAAATACATGCAATATGCTCCCACCTGGAAGAAATTTCTCAGTGCGAACCCGGACATCAAGCTCCAATGCACCTATACGGACGGAAAAATCTACGGCTTCCCATATGTGTATCTGGATGAAACGACGTATAATCTGCGCGATCAGTGGCTGATCAACCGGAAATGGCTCAACGAGTTGGGACTTTCCACGCCCAAAACGACCGAAGATTTCCAGAAATATCTGGAAGACGTCAAATCAAATGCCGGAAAGGGGAGCATCCCCAAAAATGTTACACCGCTGTATTTCCGATACGGCTCGGCCATCGGGGGGCAGTTTGATATTTACGGCACATTCGGCGTGTACTGCCCCGGCGGCTATTTCATCGACGACAGCGGGAAATTCAAATGTCAGGCCACCAATACCGATCTCAAGGCGCCGATCAAGTATTTGGCCACGCTGTACAAAGAGGGCCTGATCATGCCTCAGGCGTTCACCGACGACTGGTCTGCCTACACCGCGGCCCTGACCTCCGACCCTGCAATGGCCGGCTCGATCTTCGCTTTCGGAGACGCCAACAAGAACTACGCCACCAACGGAAAATGGTGGTACCCTATGGCGCCGGTCCAGTCGCCCAGCGGCAAACAGCCGTATATCCGCGCTCAGGTCAAGGGCTCCACATTCCCCCGGAATTTCATGATCTATAAAAACAACAAGTATCCGGTTGCCTCCGTGCGGCTGGCCAATTATTTTGCGGACCCGAAGGTCTCGATGAATTTCAACTTCGGTTCGCAGGGCGTCGGATGGACAGATGGATCGGACGGCAAATATCAGCTGATCACCAACCCGAAATATACCGAAGCGACCAACGCAGTGGGCAACTTTGTGCCCTGCCTCGTCACGGAGGACATGTTCACCGATCCCAGTGCAAAAGTGGAAGGCACGCGCGCCTGGGCATACCACAACATCTATAAGAATTACATACCGAAAACGAATCTGAATATTCCGAATATTCCTTCGGGGGTCCTTTCCGACACCGATGAGCAGCGCCGGTCCGATCTGGATACGCAGATCAACAACTATATCGGCACCACCATCGCCAACTGGATCACGGGGAAAGCCGACATCGACTCCGGATGGGACGGTTACGTCGCCCAGCTCAACAAGATCGGCCTGAAAGAGTATATGACCCTCAACCAGAAACGTCTGGACGCGGCCGCTAAACTCGCGGCGAAAAAATAGGAGCTGGCAGACGGTAAACTGTGTATATGAAGCGGCGCGGCGGATGCCGTGCCACTTCATATATCTTTCTTTCGCCGTACGGTTCCGCATACGCTTCGTATTCTCGGAAGGATTCCAGGAAAAGAGGGACTCGCATGTATACTGTTGGCTCCGCTATGCAAAGCACCCGGACGGACAGCCGCCTGAATCGGCTCGGCCGGCGCATTCGCATGAATCTGGGACTATACCTGCTGCTCCTGCCGTCGGTCATTTATCTGCTTGTTTTCTGCTATGCCCCCATGTATGGCGTCATCATTGCGTTCAAGGCATATAAGCCCTTCCGGGGCATTTTAGGGAGCGAATGGGTGGGCCTTTATCAGTTCCAACGCTTTTTTGCCCAGAGCTCCGTATGGACGATCATCCTCAACACCCTGCGTCTGAGCATTTATTCATTGATCGCGGGTTTCCCCATTCCGATTATCCTGGCACTGTGCCTAAACAGCTGTCGGTTTTCCAAATTCAAGAGTCTCACGCAAACAATCACATACGCTCCGCATTTTATCTCTACCGTGGTGCTAGTGGGCATGCTCAACGTCTTTTTCTCCCCAAGCATGGGGATTGTGAGCACCTTCCTGCATAAGCTGGGGCTTCTTTCAGGCCCGCTGATGACTTTGCTCAACGAAAAGGCTTTTTCCCACCTGTATGTGTGGTCGGGCGTCTGGCAGAGTATGGGGTGGAGCAGCATCATCTATCTAGCTGCGCTGTCAGGTGTCGACATATCCCTGCACGAGGCCGCCGTAGTGGACGGCGCCAACAAATTGCAGCGTATGTGGCACATCGACCTGCCGGGGATTATCCCCACAATCGTAATTCTGCTGATTCTCAACTGCGGCGGCATTCTGAACGTCGGATTTGAAAAAGACTATCTGATGCAGAATTCGATGAACCTCAACAGTTCCGAAATCATTTCCACCTATGTGTACAAAGTCGGCCTGCTCAACAGCCAATACAGTTATTCCACCGCCATCGGGCTGCTCAATTCCGTCATCAACCTGATCCTGCTCATCACGGTCGACCGCACGGCCAAGAGTCTCGGGCAGACCGGGCTGTTTTAAAGGGAGGGACACGATGAAAGTCAAATCAAGCGGGGCCGATCTCGCATTCGATATCATTAATACCGCTTTGCTTTTCCTGCTTTTGCTGATCGTGGCCTATCCGCTCTATTTTATTGTGATCGCCTCGTTGAGCACGCCGAATCTGGTGGCCACGGGTCAGGTGCTGTTTTTCCCGCGCGGTCTGACACTGGTGGGCTACCAGAAGGTGCTCGGCTATGGGATGATATGGCTGGGGTACCGCAACTCGATTTTCTACTCCCTGGGGGGCGCTTTCCTGTCGGTTTCGCTGACCATGATGGCCGGGTATGTGTTCACCCGCCGCGATCTGGCGGGGCGCAACTTCCTGCTGGCGCTTTTCGTGATACCCATGTTTTTCGGCGGCGGCCTGATCCCCACCTATCTGGTGGTGCGCAGTCTCAACATGCTGAACAATCCCATGACGCTGGTTATCATGGGCTGCGTCAGCATGTATAACATCATCATCGCGCGCACCTTCATCGACTCCAATATTCCCTCCGAAATGCTGGAGGCCGCCCGTATCGACGGTTGCAACAATGTGCAGTACTTTTTTAAGATCATCCTCCCGCTTTCCAAAGCGGTCATCGCCGTGCTGACCGTATTTGCGCTGGTCGGCCAGTGGAATTCCTACTTCAACGCACTGATCTACATCAACAGCCGCAATCTTTATCCGCTCCAACTGGTGCTGCGCGAAATTCTTAATGCCCAGACCGAAATGATGCGGCAGCTCCAGGTCGGCACGGTCAACAGCAACGACATGCAGCAAATTTATCTGGCCGAGTCAATGAAATACGGCATCATCATCGTTTCGAGCCTGCCGATGCTGATGATCTATCCATTCGCCCAGAAATATTTCGTCAAAGGCGTCATGATCGGGTCGGTCAAGGGCTGAAATATTCCCGGGCGTATGCCGATATTCCAATCAAAACGGAGGTTTTCTTTATGAACGAGATCCGCCCTCTTGCGGATGATTTTGTCCGAGTCGTGGAATCCCCTTCCCCCCAGGACATTTTCTGCTTCAGTCCGGGCATCGCCGTGCTGCCCAATGGCAATCTGCTGGTCACCATGGATTTCGGCGGGCCGGGTGTCCGGCGAATGGAAGGATCGTGCCCGATATCCCTATACCCCCACCTGTACCAGGCGGGCTGCGCCTACCTATCGGAGGATGGGGGCAGGAGCTGGAAAAAGACATCGTCCAACCCATTGTGTCACAGCCGGCCCTTTGTGGCGGGCCACTCGGTCTATATCATCGGGCAGGCGGGCGACCTGGGGATTCTGCGTTCGGACGACAATGGCGAAACCTGGAGCGACCCTGTCTTTCTGACCCATGGGGAGCTATGGCATCAGGCGCCGTCCAACGTCTGGTATGCCAACGGCTGCATCTATCTTGTGATGGAATATCTGAAGGACCCCAACTGCGGCTGGCCGGTCAACGCCCATGCGCCGGTGCTGATGCGGGGGAAGATCGGCACGGATCTGCTGCGGAAGGAAAATTGGACTTTCGCCTCCCGGATGATCTTCCGCGAGACCGTCCGTGAAAATGATCTTGAATATTTCGGCGTGCCGTTTTATAAGACCAGCTTTGACGGCAGCGAGAAATGGATGCCGCTGGGGTGGCTGGAAACACAGGTAGTCCAGTTTCAAAACCCCGCTGACGTTTTTACAGACCCGACCGGGCACACCTTCCATCTTTTCATGCGCACAAACAGCGGCCTCCCAAACATTGCGGCGATGGCGAAGGTCGTGGAAAAGGCCGATGGCAGTATGGAAACCATGCTGGAAACGGCCCCATCCGGGAAGACCATGCTCTTTTTCTACCTGCCGGGCGGGCAGATGAAATTCCACATTCTTTACGACGCCGAAACCGGAACCTACTGGCTCTTATCCAGCCAGTGCACGGATAGTCTAAAAAAATGGGAGACCATGCCGCCGCGCCGGGGCGACCCTGTTAACGAGCGGCACCGTCTGGTGCTCCACTTTTCCAGGAACTGTTTCGACTGGTGCTTCGCAGGCGTGGTGGCCATCGGTCCGGATGAAAACCAATCCCGGCACTACGCGTCAATGGCTATCCGGGGCAACGATTTGCTCATCGTTTCCCGCTCCGGCGATAAAAATGCGCAGTCCAACCACAACACGAACTTTATATCTTTCCACGTGATCCGCGGGTTCCGCCGTCTGATATACTGACGCATGCGGTCCGCGGCAATTCCGATCCAACCACCACACTATCATCAAGGGAGTAATGGCCGGCCATGCAGAATCACACCATAGCAAGCGGCATCTGGGTCACAATGGTGACCCCTTTCCGCGACGATTGGAGCATCGATTACAACTCGGCTGAAAAGCTGATCGACTGGTACATTCGGCGGGGGGTGGACGGCATATTTGCCGTGTGCCAATCGAGCGAAATGTTTTATCTGGAGCGGGACGAACGCCGGGAGCTTGCCCGGTTTGTCGTCCGCTGTGCGGCTGGGAGGGTCCCGGTCGCCGTATCCGGCCACGTTTCCCAGTCGGCGGACGAGCAGCTGCGGGACGTGGAGGACGCTTACGCCTCGGGAGCCGACGCCGTTGTCCTCGTCAGCAATCGGATCGCCGCACCGGAAGACACGGAGGAAACTTTTGAAGACAAGCTGAACCGCTTCCTTTCCCGGATCGATCAAAAAATTCCCCTCGCCGTATACGAGTGCCCGATCCCGTATAAACGCCTGATGCCGCCGCGGCTTCTGGGCGAATGCGCCCGGACCGAGCGGTTCCGGTTTATAAAGGATACTTCTTGCAATAACGAGCAGATGCGCCAAAAGATCGAAGCCGTCGGCGACACAGGGCTGAAGCTTTTCAACGCCAACGCGGCTACGTTCCTGGACAGCCTGTATGCCGGAGCCGCCGGCTACAGCGGCATTATGGCCAATTTCCATCCCGAGCTGTACAAATGGGTCTACCTGCATCATCGGGAAAAGACCGACCTTGTCCGGCAGGTTTCGGCTTTCCTGGGGGTTGCCTCAGTAATTGAGGCGCGCGCCTATCCGGATTGTGCGAAATATTATCTATCCCGTTTTCTGGGGAATTCCACCCGGTCACGCTGCCAGCCCGCTGGAGCGCTGACGGAATCTTTCCGGTTGGAAGTCGATGAAATGGAAAGTCTCGCGGCTGAATTCCGCAAGCGCTGCGGCATTTCCGTCGAGTAGCCGCAGCGCCCCGCTTTTGTCAGGGATCACTGGTCTTCATACTGTCCCGATATTTTCCCGGCGGCATCCCTTCCAGACGTTTGAACACCCGATTGAAATAATATTCATTCCCAAACCCCAGCTTTTCGGCAATCTGGCCGACGGTGAGCAGCGGATTCTTCAGCAGTTCCTTCGCCCGTCTCATCTTTGCCCGGAGAATCAGGGTAGTGGGGGTTGCCTGACAGCAGGCCCGGGCAATCCGGCCAATCTGCTTGAGGCTCAGATTCATGTGCCGGGCAATGCTTTCGGCAGAAATCCTCTGTTCCACGTTGCGCAGAATGTATTCTTCGATGCGCACCATGCGCTCGTCGTTATAATTCCGCCGGGTATCCACCGCATAGCGGATCGGCTGCGACTGCGCCGCATGCCGTGAAACGGCGGCCAATATTATGAGAATATTGCTTTTGATAACGGTGAGAAACCCGAGAGGGCGCGAAACTGCCTCTTCCAGCGACATCTGAAACAGCTGCCGGATATCGTCGGAAAGTGTGAAGGCGGCGGGTACGCAATGGTTCAGCAACGAAAAAATCATAGCCACCTCGCTGCCGCTGGTCTCCGTCACGGCGCTGCACGATAACACATATTTAAAAAATGGGCGATTTCCATTATTGACAAACTTATGGGCAACACCGGGAGCGATGGCAATGGCTTCGCCGGTGCCTACCGGAATAGTCCGTCCTTCCAGGACAAACTGACAGTTTCCTTCGGCCACATAATGAATTTCGACGCTCGTGTGGGAATGCCACGACTCATTCGGCACTCTGGTACGATACATTGCACGAAACCAATCCACATTGATCTGATCGGTATCGCTCTGAATAGATATATCCAATTCATTGAGTCTTTCCAGGAACCTCAAGAGATTCTGGTTCACATGCACACCCCATCGTTTCTCTCATAGACCGTCCATATGCCCTGCTTTTATTATATTAAATAGAGCGAATTTTTCAAGCCGATCGCCGCCTTTTGCAACCGATCAAAAGCGGCGGGTTTTCCATTCTTTTTCGTAAATCGTACGGCCTAGCACAGGCTCCGTTCGCCATGCCGATTCGTTCCTCTCTATGAAAATGACAAAAGCCTTACATGGCCGAAATTGAATCGACCATGTAAGGCTTGATTGCTGTTTTAAAATATGGCATCATATTCTTAACAGCTGCCAATGGATACATCGCACTTGGCTCCGACCTGTGCTCGACCTATGTCAGCCGCTGGCAATCGGCTCAGAGACGAGGGCCTTTTCCCGATCCCATATCTACGAATTTATATGAGTATAACCGGAGAATTTGATAAAAGCTTCGAAATAATAATCTATTCGCTAACGACAAGATATAACTTCAACATTTTTATCCCCCTTGGAATCCCGTTATTCACCTCACGGCAAAACAGCCGGGAAGAAGGGGCACGAAAATGAACCTCAAAACTTACGAGTTTGACGCCGTCGTGTGCCTGATCCCCGGCGTGGACGGCTCATATGTCCGGTTCCCCTATGATGCAAAAGCGGAATTCGGGAAAGGCCGTGTGAAGATCCACGCAACCTTTGACGGCGCACCCTATGACGGCAGCCTTGTCAACATGGGCATCCGGAATGCCGACGACTCGCTCTGCCACATTGTCGGCCTGCGCAAAGACATCCGTGCGCGGATCGGCAAGCAGCCGCGCGACGCAGTCCACGTGACGATACAGGAGCGCGAATGAGGAAAAAAGTCGGCCGCCCCTCCGACGTGCGAAACCCCCTGCGGCTAAAACCGCAGGGGGTTTCGCATAAGCGGCACCGGGGCCGCCCGGTGACTCACAGCGTCCTTTTGCGAAACAGACCCACGCACAGGGCAAGGCAGCCGACAATGCTCCCGCCCGTCACCCAGACCGCCAACCAGATGTGCGGCGCGGCCTTGGTCAGCCAGACGGCATTCTGCGTCGCCAAGGTGGCCGGATTCCATCCCTGCAGACGGGGGAACGCATCCATCGCCAGCAGAACACCCGCCGTCAGCGCAATCAGCAGCAGCCCGCCGAAGCTGCCGGGCACGGCCGTGCCGAAAAGTTCCAGCAGCGCCAGCAGGAATGCGCCGAAAAGCCATAGGCAAAAAAGTGCGGGCAACAGATGCGGCGCTGCAAAGCGGCCGAAAAGCATCTGGGTATACCCGCAGCAGACAAACGCGGCAAGGGCATACCCCACCGTCCAGCAAAGCAGCGCCGCACCGTATTTGGCAAGGACCACCGCGCCCCGCGAGAGCCCTTTGGAAAGTGGGATGAGCAGCGTCCCTCCGGCGATTTCCTGCGGCAGGGAGGTGCCGAAAAGCAAAAGCAGTACGATCAGCCCCATCTGGCCGATATTTTTGAAAAACTGCGCCCATGCGTCGGTCATGGTGACCGGCGGCAGCGTGATGGTGACGCCCGAGCCGGAAAAGCTCTTGAGAATCTGCGGCGTCAGCTTGGCAAACAGCGGGCTCATCATGCCAAACAGCAGCAAAACGACCAGCAGTATCAGCGCCCGGTAGCTTCGGAGCAGCCCGAGCAGTTCCTTATGTGCGAAAGCGGCGAATCCTCTCATTGCACGGCCTCCAGAAACACATCCTCAAGCGTCGGCTCCAGCACTTCATACTGCAGCACGGGCGTCTGTGCCTGCGCGAGCATTTCCAGCACCTTGGCACCGTCGCGCGCCGCATCGGCCAGGTGCAGCGTGACCATATCCCCCTGCGCCCGCACGTCGGAGACAAACGGCAGCCGCCGGCAGGATTCAGCCAGCGCGCCGCCTTCCCCCGCGAGCCGGATGCGTACGGTATCATGGCGGTAGCGGCCCTTGATTTCCGCAAGCTTCCCCTGCCGCACGATTTTCCCGCCGTCCAGGATGGCGATGCGGTCGCAGACGCGTTCCACATCCGACAGGATATGAGTGGAAAAGAGCACGGCGGTCTGCCCGGCGGCGACGGTCAGCAGCTCGAGAATTTCCCGCCGGCCGACCGGGTCGAGAGCCGAGGTGGGCTCGTCGCAGATCAGCAGCTTCGGTTCCCCCAGCAGCGCCTGGGCAATACCCAGCCGCTGCTTCATTCCGCGCGAAAAGCCGTGGATTTTCCGTTTCACGCCGTCAAGCCCCACGAGATTCAACAGCTCGTGGGAACGTTCCCGCGCCCGGGGCCCCGGCATCCCCGCGATCCGCCCGCAGAAGCCCAGGTATTCCTGCGGACGCATGAAGCCGTAAAATTCCGGCACATCCGGCAGATAGCCGATCATCCGGTTGGTGCGGGCACCGCCGTAGGCGACTTTTTCGCCGCAGATGCGGATCTCCCCTTCATCCGCCTTTAAAAAGCCCAGCGTCAGCTTCATGGCGGTGGTCTTGCCCGCGCCGTTTTTCCCGATCAGGCCGAAGGCCCCATGCTCCGGCACGGAAAAGTCGGCCCCTCGCAGCACCGGCAGACTGCCGAAGCGCTTGGAAACATGCGCGAATTCCAGCACGTCCATCAGTCGTCCTCCCGCCCCACGGCAAAATACAGGATGGGGCCGACGATTTCCAGCACCAACACCACGATGATCCAAAACACACGGTTCCCAAATCGATAGGTCCGGTGCCGCAGCACATGGATCAGCGCCGTGACGGCGAGCGCCAGCTCCACGACCACGATCGGAATCAAAAACGGCAGATAGAGCAGCAAATTTTTCATATATAGACCGTCCTTTCCCGGCGGGCCGGAACCGGCCCAAAGCGCACCGACTTTCAGCTCTGACCCCAATGCTCCAGCCGGCTCACCACGCGCCGGTAGCGTTGCTCATCCGCAAGAGGCCGGAACGCCGGGTTGGCCGTGACCGCCGTTTTCATATCCCGCCGGATCAACGCGTCGCTTCGCGGGGCCCCGGTGCCGAGATTCAGCGTGGCAAAAAACGAATCCAGCCGGTCGAAAAAGCCGCTGCCCTTGAGACGAAGCGGAAATATATCCCCCCGCGTGAGCAGCTCCGCATAGGCTTCCAGCAAATCCAGCGCTTTATTCCGGTTGCCCTGCCCGGCATAGAGCGCCGCCGCGGTCAGATACAGCGTGCAGTAAGTCGTCGGCTGCATCCGCTCAAGGTCGAAGGTCCGGCCCAGTGCCAGCGCCTTTTCCATGCAGGCATCCAGCCGGTCGGGTTCGCCGGCGTAAAGCCCCATCAGCGAGGGGAAGGCTCCGAACAGGCCGATCACCTGCCGATACATCATACTCTGCATCGTATCTTTGGCCCGGTCGGTCTCCCCCTTCATGGCATAGGCCTGTGCCAACAGTTGGCCGGTGGAAATCGGAAGTTCCTCGGTGCCGCCCAGCAGGTCGATCGCCTCCGCGGGGCACCCCCGGGCAATCGCGCAGTAGGCCCGCATCGACAGCGCCTGCCGGGCGAGCACCGTGTCTTCGCTTTCGTGCTCCACCCGCTCAAACAGGCCCGCCGCCTCCTTATACAGCGCCGCCGTACGCTCCGGGCCGCCTGCGAGCGGCGCATGGTTGACCAGCAGCTCCGCTATGGCGAACAGCAGCTCCCAGCAGGAATAATAGGCGTGGATCGTCTCTTCACAGCGGGCATACACGGCGTCGAAAGGCTCGGTCGCGAAATTATCCGACAGGCGACGGTAAAGATTTTTGATATCCGCCGACTCCATCTGCGCCTCATACCCCAGCAGGGCGTCCACGCTCTGATTAAAAAAGGCCGCAAGCGTCGGCAGCAGCAGGATATCCGGGAAGCTCTGCCCCGATTCCCATTTGGAAACCGCCGGCTTGGAAACACCGAGGTACCCGGCCAGCTCTTCCTGCGTGATACCCTTTTCCCTGCGCCATTTTGCAACGTTCCTTCCGATCCGGATCGTCTGCATAATCTCATCGTCCTTCCGCGGCAGGCGGCTCCCTGTCTAGTCGCTGCCGCTCACTTCAAGCTTATTATAGGTGGCAGAGGCGGGCACTTCAAGCGAGGCTTGCGCAACTTTCGTATAAAAAGTTAATCACAGGTTAACGCACGACCGCTTGAAAAATGCTTTCGCCGTGTATTCGGGCATGATACAATGGAAACAGTCAAGAATCGGGGAGTCGGCCCATCTGGCCCATCCGGGGCATCCGCCGGCACGGCTCCGGGTTTATTTTATTATGCCGGCCAATGCAAAAAGTAACACGGAGGTATCTGCGTATGGCGGAACTTTTGGCCGCGTTCCTGCGCGGCGTCAATGTGAACGGCAACCAAATCCGAATGGCCGCACTGAAAGAAGCATTCGAAGGCATGGGGTTTACCGGTGTACGCACAGTACTTGGCACAGGGAACGTGGTATTCACCGCCGACCCATCCGCGGGCGAGCCGAAGCCGCGGATCGAGCACGCACTTTACGCGGCATTCGGCTACGACGCGCCCGTTTACCTGCGCACGGCCGCCGAGCTGGTGCGTCTGCGGGAGCATGCCCGCGCGATCCCCGTACCGGAGGGCTGCCACCTCTATCTGCTGCTCTGCGGCGACGCCGCGCTCCCGGCGGAGCTGACGGTGCTTTTCGCCGCGTCCCACGGCGGGACGGAGGAATTTTACCCGGCGGGTGCCGATACCTTTTGGGTCGTGCCAAAAGGCGAAACGCTCACCTCGCCCTTCGGTTCGAAGGCGCTGGGCGCCAAGCTCTACCGGGCCAGACTGACCTCCCGCAACTGGCGCACGGTCGAAAAGGGTGCTGGAGCAAATGGGGGAACCTGCCTGACAGAAACAGGCTCCAGGGGAGCAAACACCCGGGTGGCCTGACGGTCGAGCAGCAAAATGCTCCGTTTCAATTGACTTGCGCCGCCGCTTACCCTATAACAGAGACAGCGCTTTTTGAAACGGGAGGGTTCACTACGGAAGAAAAAACAGCTTTCGGGAAATTTATTGCCGCCAAGCGCAAAGCGCAGGGGCTGACCCAGGCCGAGCTCGCGCAGCGGCTGTATGTGACGGAGTCGGCGGTTTCTAAATGGGAACGCGGCGTTTCCTACCCCGACATCACGCTGGTGGGCGCCATCTGCTCCGCGCTGACGATCAGCGAGCACGAGCTGATTACGGCGAGCGACGACGTGCATCAGCGGCAGTTGGAGCTGCAGGCGCGAAAATATCGTCGCCTGCGCAAAGGCTACATCTGGGCATGGAACGGAATTTACATAACGGCGCTGCTGACCTGCCTGATCTGCAATCTTGCCATCAATCACGCCCTGACCTGGTTTTTTATTGCCGTCGCATCCTGCCTGACGGCATTTTCCCTGACCTCCGTGCCGGTGATGGCCGCCAGGAGGAAAGGTCTCGCCGCGCTGGGCACCTTTTTCGTCACGCTGAATCTGCTGCTGCTGACCTGCTGTCTTTACACCGGCGGGCGCTGGTTTTTCGTGTCGCTCACGGCGGTAGCCTTTGCCTTTTCAGTGGTGTTTACACCGCTGATTCTGCGCAACGTCGTGCTGCCGGGGGCATTCTGCCGGCACAAAGCCCTCCTTTCCATGGGGGCGGATACGCTGCTTCTATTTTTGCTGCTGACGGCGGTGAGCGTGTATCAGGGTCAGCTTGCCTCTTTGCTTTACCCGGTCGGCACCCTGACGCTGTATCTGCTGGCCCTGCCCTGGGCATTTCTGCTGATTATCCGGTATATCCCGCTCGGCGGGCGATTTCGCGCCGCTCTCTGCCTGACGGCGGGCGGGCTGTACTTATTGACGGTAAACGGCGTATCGGATGCCATCACCGAGCGGCTGCCTTTCACCATGCCGGCAATCGATTTGAGCAATTGGAGCGCCGCCTACATAAACGGTAATGTCATCCTCTTAACCACGCTCGCCTGCCTCGCCGCGGCGCTGCTGTTTGCCTGCGCGGGAATTCCCGCTTCCGTCAGGCAGTATCGGCTGGCCCAAGCCCGGGCAATCCGCGCCATAATGAAAAATGACAGAAAAGAGGACCGACATGAAGCTTGAAATACGGTCTTTATCCATGAATTACGGCAAAGCGCAAGCCCTGTCGGATGTGACGCTCACGCTTCAAAGCGGCGGTCTGACCGGTCTGGTCGGGCCAAACGGCGCGGGCAAATCCACTCTTTTAAAAATACTCGCCACGCTGCTGAAGCCGTCGCGGGGCGAAATATTGCTCGACGGCGCAGATATCCGGAAAAAGCCGGACGTTATGCGAAGCGTGCTCGGTTATCTGCCGCAGGAGGTGCCCGTTTACGGCAACCTCAACGCATGGGAATTTCTTTCGTTTATGGCGTCGGTGAAAAAGCTGGCTCCGGCGGCGGCAAGGGAGCAGATCGGGTCGCTGATGAAAACGCTGCATCTGACGGACGTGGGCAAAAAGCCGCTCGCCGGCTTTTCCGGCGGTATGCGGCAGCGCGTCGGCATCGCCTCGGCGCTGCTCGGCGACCCCAGGGTGATCATTGCCGACGAGCCGACCACCGGTCTCGACCCGCAGGAGCGTGCCACGCTGCGCAGCCTGCTTTCGGATCTGGCCCGCGACCGCATCGTGCTGCTTTCCACGCATATTGTCTCCGACGTGGAAGCCGTGGCGGCCAGCCTGATCGTGCTCAAAAAGGGGCGCGTGCTTTTCCACGGCGCGCCGCAGGAGCTGACCACCCGTGCGGAAGGCCACGTGTGGGAATATACGGTCCCGGATATTGCACGGATTCCGATAGGTTCGGCAGTCAGTTCCGCCGTGCAGGAGCAGGAGGGCATCCGCGTCAAGACCGTCGGCACGCGCCCCGCCGCCCCCGACGTGCGCATGGTGCCGCCGACGCTGGAGGACGCCTGTCTGTACGCGATGGGGGGCGAATCGCTGTGAAACCGATGCATACCGTATGGGGCGTGGCAAAGGCGGATTTTTTCGAGCGCGTACGGCGTTTTTCGTTCGTGGCGTTCTGTGCCCTGGCCGTCTGCTTCACCGTCTGGTTCGTGCCGCGGCCCACGGGCTTCACGGCGCTGGTGATCGAGCCCGACGTGTTCCGGCAGGGCTCCGACCCTTCCTGGGTGCCGATGTCCGCGGCAATGTGCGACGGCATGGTGCTGTGTCTGTTCGGATTTGTCTATATCCTCAGCGCCGTGCGGCACGATCGGGAAAGCGGCGTGCTCACTCTGCTGCGGGTCTCGCCGACCGGGCGGGCCGCCTATCTTTTCGGCAAGCTGCTGGCCGACACGCTGCTGCTGCTCTGCCTGCTCGCCGCCGTCATGGCAGGGGCCTTTTTGATGATGGAGCTCCGGTTCCCGGGCCGGTTACTGCCGCCGTGGGACTTTTTTTCTCCGTTTCTGTGTGTGGCGCCCGGGCTCGCATTCGTGTCGGCCTTCGCACTGCTGATGGAATGCGCCCCGCTTTTCCGCCGGCAGAGCGGCTTTGCCATCGCACTGTTTTTCTGCCTTTCCGTGACCGTGCTCACCTTTGCCTCTATGGGCATCAACCCTTTCCGCATGGTGTCGGTCTTCGATTTCAGCGGTTATCTGTGGATGCGTGACAGCATCTCGGCGGCAGCCCGTGCGGTGACGGGGCAGCCCGTCACACATATCAGTATTTTTACCGACTCCCACATCGGGGGCGCCCATCTCGCGTCTCTGTCGTTCCACGGCCTGATTCCGTCGGCCACCTATCTTGCCGACAAGCTGGCTTTGCTTGGGGCTGCCATTCTGCTGACTCTGCTGGCGGCCTGCCTGCTGCCGCGGACGGATAAGTCGCCGGCCGCCGACCGCCATGCGGTCTCGCCGCATGCAAAAGCGGCGGCCCCAAGCGGCTCACCGCGCTACGGCTTCGGGCTGTTTACCGGCGAATTGCACAAGCTGCTCGGCCCGCAGCCGCTTTACTGGCGGGTCGGCGCCGCCGGGCTGTGGACGGCATGCCTGTTTGCCCCCGTGGGCAGCGTGCGCGGCGTACTTTTCGTGCTGATTTTCGCCTGGCTGATGCCGGTCTTTTCCCCGATGGGCTGCACGGAGCGGCGCAGCGGGATGGCCGATATCCTGCGCACGGTCCCCAGCGCCATGGGCCGGCAGGCGGCGGCCTGCTGGCTGGCCGGGGCGGCGATAGCCCTCACTGCCGCGCTGCCGGTGCTGGTGCGGCTGCTCTGTCTGGCGGATATGGCCGGTTTCCTTTCCGCTCTGGCTTTTGCGCTGCTCATCCCGGCCGCGGCGCTGTTTGCGGGTGACGTGACCGGCTCGGACCGGCCGTTTGAAATTTTACTGCTGCTATGCGCCTTCCTCGCGCTCAACGTCCCTTCGCTTGCGATTGCGGAGCATTTGACGGCCGCTTCCGGCACACGGATAACCGCCGCCCTCGTTTTATCCGCCGCTCTGCCGCTGCTCACCGTCGGCAAAAAGCGGGCCGAATAGCGGGCGCAGGGGTCAACGCATAAAACGGCGGGCATACTTAAAGCCGGTATGCCCGCCGTTTTATATGCCGCCGTGGGAAAATATATCACTGTGCCTGTGCGTCCGCCGCCGCCCGATACGCCGCCTCGGTGGCCGTATCGAAACAGACCATCGTCACCTCGCGGACGACCCGGGCGGTCTTGAGGAAAGCGGCGATTTCCCGCACGGCGATAGCCGCCGCCCGGTCGAGCGGAAAACAATAGACGCCGGTGCTGATGGAGGGGAAGGCCACCGTCTGACAGCCGTTTTCCTCAGCCAGACGCAGGCAATTCTGATAGCAGGCGGCAAGCAGGCCGTTCTCGCCCTCATCTCCCCCGCGCCAAATCGGCCCGGGCGTGTGGATCACATAGCGGGCGGGCAGCCGGTAACCCCCCGTGATTTTCGCCTGCCCGGTCCGGCAGCCGTGGAGCGTGCGGCACTCCGCCAGCAGCTCCGCCCCCGCCGCGCGGTGGATGGCGCCGTCCACCCCTCCGCCGCCCAGCAGCGAGGTATTCGCGGCGTTCACAATGGCATCGGCCGGCACCCGCGTGATGTCGTCCCGTATTATACGCAGCCCCATAGATTTCGCCCCTTTCATCTTTCCGTCTGCTCCGATTCCCCCAGCAGATAGCGGAGCATCCGCTCCGGATTTTCCAGAAACCGGCGCGTGAGCTGGTAATGCCCCGTCTCGCGGTAATCCACCGGGCGGATGCCGCTCTCCGTCAGTTCATACACCGCAGCGCCCGGATACGCCATCAGGATGGGTGAATGGGTGGCGATGATGAATTGCGACTGCTCCCGCACCAGGTCGTGAATGCGCACCAGCAGCGTCATCAGGCGGCTGGGCGACAGCGCCGCCTCCGGCTCGTCGAGCAGATAGAGCCCGCTCCCGCCGAAGCGATTCTCGATGAGCGCCAGAAAGCTCTCGCCGTGGGACTGCGCATGCAGCGACCGGCCGCCATAGCTGTCGATCACGCGATTCCCGCGAGACGGCTCCGCGTCCATTTCGTCGATGTTGCTGGCAAGATTATAAAAGCTTTCCGCCCGCAGAAAAAAGCCGTCCTTCGGGTGCGCGTGCCGGACGATGGTCAGATGCCGGTAAAGCTCCGAATGAGTCACGCGGGTGGAAAAGGTGAAATTCCGGGTGCCACCCTCCGGGTTGAAGCCGGCCGCTATGGCGATGGCCTCGAGCAGCGTGGATTTGCCCGTGCCGTTTTCGCCCACTAAAAAGGTGACCGGCTTTGAAAACGACAGCCCACCCTGCCGGATGAGATGCCGCACCGCCGACAGGCGGCTCAGATACGAATTTGCCGGCAATGGCCGGGTCAGCTTCACCTGGTCGATATATAAGCCGTTCATCGGACTTTCTCCTCCGGGAGCCTGCTACTTATCCAGCTCCAGACTATCCCACTCGATGCCCCACAGGCCCCGCTGCCGCGAAATCGTCAGCGTACCGCCGGCCGAAGCGGCCAGATATGTCTGCCAATCCACAGCCAGGGTGTTGCCGTCCGCCTGCCCGTCCCATGCGGAAAGCACCAGATAATGGCTGACCGAGCGATAGCCGTGCCGGGAATATTCCCGCTCGATCACCGCGTGATACCGGGCAATTTCCTTTGTGCAGACCATGCCGTTGGTGGATAAAATGCCCGAATAGAGATAGGTAAACAGAAAGAGCAGCACGCCAAACGCGGCCGCCTTGCTCCGCAGCCGGCGGAAGCGCCACAGACCGACCGCCGTGGCGGCCGCCGTCAGCGCCAGCAGTCCCAGCAGCATTGGGGCGATATGCCGGGCGTGCACCGCCGACATGACCCGGATAGTCAGGATAAGGGGCGGCAACATAGCCGCGGCGGCAAAACCCGAGGCGGCCGTCGTGTTCACTCGCGGCCCATGCAGGGCGCGGCGATATTTCCACCATACCACCATGGCGGTGGGCGGCAGCAGCATGTTAAGCGCCGCCGCGCCCGTCAGGGACCCTGGCAGGAAAAGCGCCCAGACAGCGCCGACCGCCGTGAGCCCGCCGAAAATTTTCCCGAGCCGCCGCACCATGCGGGTATCGGCGCGGGTCGGGGCCGGGCCGTCATCCTCCGGGGCTGCGTTGTCTTCCACCGCATAGCGGGCATACCCGCCGGCCCGCAGCCGCTCGGCCCGCAGCCGCTCGGCCAGCAGCTCCGGCGGGGTCTGATTGGCCAGGATATAGCGGTGCTCCCGCCCGTCGATGCGCAGCCATACGGTGCCGCCATTGCCCGTGCCGGCTGTCCACGGGTCGCGGGCCGTCTGCCGGAGGATCTGCTCCACATCCCCCGCGTCGATTTTAAAGCTGCCCCGCGCCCCCAGCAGCTCTTTTTCAGGCATACCCGTGCGGTAACGGTGCTCCTGCGCGGCGGTGGCGGTCGGTTTATTCCCGAGCCTGCAAAAGTAAAAATACCCGTCCTGCACGATAAGCACATACAGCACACTTGGCAGCAGCAGCCGCGGCCGGATCAACAGCACCGGTTTTTCCCCGTTCTTTCCTCTTGGCAAAGCGATCCCCACATTCTTTCCGCCATCGGTTCCGGCTCATAGCAAAAGTCAAGGCGTCCAATGCGGCTCATGATGCGATAACGCCCCGCCGGTGAAGCCGCACACGACGGCGGGCCCCAGCGGCGGCACAAAGCAGGCCCTGTCGGGTCCGTTTTCCTATGGCAGATCTTCCGTCTCCCCAATTCAATCAAGCGGCGGATACATGGCCGGGTCGTCACGCCCCACCCCACCGCATCTGTGTCTCCCGGCAGGAAGCGCACTCCCGTGGGTAGATCGTATCCCCCTCACCTATCTGCCCGCACAGCAGCGGGGAATCGGCCCGATAGGCGACAAGGCCGGCTCCCACGGCGGCGGCGTGGCTGTTGGCATAGCAATACAGACACCCATGGGGGCATGTGTCATAAGCGCCGATATCCACACTGGCCGCGCATCCGCATTCCGCCCGCTGATTGGGGTCCCTGCCCACCCGCAGGCGGCAATTGCCGAGTTTTCCCAGCCGCTCGGGGTCGACACAGCGGGCCGGCGAAGCCCCGCAGACGGTATAATCGGTTTTTTCCGCACAGACCCGCAGCGCGATACCGCACTTTTTCGCCATGGCCGCGAAACGTGCCAGCAGCTCGGTCTTCCAGCTATCCTCCGGCTCCCGCAGCCCCAGCGGTCGGGTGCGGCTGCCGATACGGCGGTAAAAATCAAGGAAGCTCACCGTGCATGTGTCGGTGCAGCCCGCCAGTTTTTCGGCCATGCGCCGGAAATACCCCAGGTGATAGGCCATCGTGTACCGCCCGCCGTATAGAATGGGGTCGTAGCGCCAGAGCACCCGTTCGCTGCCGATGCGGCGGGCAAGCCGGCGGAACACCGGGATAAGGAATTCGCTTTTAGAGGGCACGCCCGGCTCCACCTCCCGGCCATAGGCATTGAGGGTGAACTGAAAATAGTAAGGGTATCCTTCCAACTCGGGCAGCCGGTCAAGCATGGGTGTGGGGTTTTTGGTCCAGAAAACGATGCCGTCCACCGTTTCGCGCGTCAGCTCGATACGGGCGACCCGGTGCGGGCTACGGGGATTGCGCACGAGCACATATCCCTGCCGCATCCGCTCAAAAAACCAGTCGGCATATCGGGCGGGTATATCCGTCCGCCGGCTGACGCTGAGGATCATTCCGGTGCTTCCTTTCTTTCCCGCGCGGCGGCTCCCTGTGCCTGGGTCTTAAATTGGGTCTCGTACAGCTGCCGGTAAAGCCCGCCGTGGGTAAGCAGCTCGGCATGGCGGCCGGCGTCGACGATGTGCCCGTCCTCCACCACCAGGATACGGTCGGCACCCAGGATGGTGGAAAGCCGGTGGGCGATGACGATGCTGGTGCGCCCCGCCAACAGCGGGACCATAGCCTTCTGTATATAGTATTCCGAGACCGAGTCCAGCGAGGAGGTGGCCTCATCCATCACGATGATCCGGGGATTTTTGAGCAGCACCCGGGCGATGGAAATGCGCTGCTTTTCCCCGCCCGACAGCTTGATGCCCCGGTTGCCCACCACGGTGTCATAGCCGTTTGGCAGCGAGAGAATAAAATCGTGGATGTAGGCCGTGCGGCAGGCCGTCTCGATTTCCTCCTGCGTGGCAGCAGGGTTGCCGTATATGAGATTGTCGCGCACGGTAGCGTTGAAAAGATACGGCTCCTGCATCACCAGACCGATCTGCCGGCGCAGGGAACGCAGCGTCACGGTACGGATATCCTGCCCGTCGATGGCGACGCTCCCACCCGTCACCTCATAAAGCCGGGGGATCAGATTGGTGATGGTGGTCTTTCCGGCGCCGCTGGGGCCCACCAGCGCCGTCATTTTGCCCGGCTCGGCGGTGAAGCTCACCCCGTGGAGTGCCGCCCGCTTGCCGGTGTAGGAAAAGGTCACGTCCGTGAAATCCACCCGGCCGCCCTCCACCCGCAGCGTGCCGGCTCCGGGGCGGTCGACGATTTCGGGTCTGCGGTCGAGATAGTCGAAAATGCGGCCGAAAAGTGCGAACGAACGGGTCACGTCGATGTGGATATTCGATATCTGCACCACGGGGCCGTAAAGCTTGGTGAGCAGCGTGGCGAAGGTGATGATGCCGCCGATGGTCAGCGCGCCGCGGGCCAGCAGCATCCCGCCGAAAAAATATACGAGCATGGGGCCGATGGTCGTGAAAATGCTGATGGTCATGATGAACCACCGGCCGGCCAGCGCCTCCCGAATCTGCAGCCCGATGACGTCACGGTTGATGCGGCGGAACTTATCGGCTTCGCTGGGTTCGGTGGTAAAAATTTTCATCAGGATGGAGCCGCTGATCCCCATGGTTTCCTGCACCACTTCGTTGAGCTCGCCGAGCTTTTCCTGGCTTTTAAGGGCGATTTTCCAGCGCACCCGACCCACCCGGCGGGTGGGGATGACAAACAGCGGCACCGTCGCGATGCCCAGCAGCGCCAGCTTCCAATTCATGGCGAAAAGCGCGATCGACGTGGTCAGCATCACGAAAAAGCTGTTGAGGGCGTTGACCGCCGTGGAATTAAAAATATCCTGGATGCCGTCGATGTCGCTGTTCATGCGGGTGATGATCTCCCCCGGCTTGGCCGATGAAAAGAAGCCCAGCGACATGGCCTGCAGATGGGTGAACATCTCGTTTTTCATATTGTAGACAATGTGCTTGGAAACCCAGGTGTTGAGATAGGTCTGCCCCACCTGGATGAGGCTGAGCAGCAGCGGCGGCACCAGCCCCAGCATGGCGGCGGCCAGTATCGCCACCGAGGCGAGCGCCATCCGGGCCTTGTACGGCCGGAAATACCCGATGATCCGAAAAAAGAGAGCGCGGGTGATCTTGGGGGGCGTCTCATTTTCTTCGAGAAAATGCATGCGTCCCATTCCCCGGGGCGGCGGCATACGATCACTCCCTGTGCAGAGTGGGCCGACGGTGCGCGGGTCGGTCGATTTCACCCAGTATAGCATCGGGCTCTATGGGTGTCAACGGGCGGCACGGCACAGAAATCTGTGCGTCCCGCCCGTCATAGTTTGGATTGCGGGGGCTCTGTCCCCGTCCGCCCCGATTGGCTCAATTCTCGATAGGGGCGCATAGCCCGCCCCCTATAGCAAACCGCCCGCCGATAAAGCGGCGGGCGGTTTTTATCCGTGCATATAATTGGCCTGAAATTCCCGGGATATTTCAGAGAGCTCTTTTTTCCCCTCGATATAGGGCTTATACATATCAAACGGGTCGCCGGCGCCGTACATACCGCAGGACGAGCAGCTGTCACATGACTCCGACCCGCAGCTTAACGAATCCCGCACGATTTTTTCCCGCTGTTCCCGGGTCGTATTTTTAATCAGCAATTCTTCCAGCATCCGGATTCCTCCCTGTCGGACAATCTCTGTCTTCCGCCTATAAGTATAGCAGAAAACCGGCCGCTGGGGAAGCCCGGCTACTGGTGATGGTGGATATACAGCTCGGCCGCCGCCACGACGCGGGAAAAGCCGACGAGCATCACGCCCGTCAGGATACTGCTCAGACAGATTCCGACGGTCAGCAGCGGTTTTTCCCGCAGCCAGATGCCCGCCGCAAGGCCCGCCAGCATCAGCAGCACGCCGGTGAGCATTACCAGCGCCGCCACCCAGGTACGCACCGACGCAAGGCCCGCGGCCGTCTCGCGCCACGCCCGGCCGGCTCCTGTGCGCATCCGCACGCCCCTGCGACCCAGGGCCTGCGCCACTGTGGCCCACTTTTCCATATGGTTTTTCGGCAGACTGCCTTCGGTATTCTGCATGATTCTCACTCATTCCATTATTTGGTAATTTCATTATATCACCTTCTTTTCCCGTTGAAAAGGCCTGGCCTAAAAATCGAAAAAAAATCGGTGTGCGGGATGCACACCGATTGATTGGGCCTAGTAAGCCACGCGCTTTTTCCACTTTCATTCCGCCGTTTGTGGAAAATGTCAGCGGAACGTCGACTGGGCCTGCTTTTTCTGATATTCATCTTTTCGCTCATCCCACAGGCCGGCGGAGGTTTTCGCCCAGCTGGCAGCGGCCTCCTCACACTTGCCCGTCAGATGATCGACATCCTCGGGGTCCAGCGGCTGGGTGGAACGGGCCCCACTCTTTTTGACAATGCCGCGGAGCTTTTCCGGGTTATCCAGCAGCGGGCAGGGCCGCAGCATATTTTTGTTGAAAGGCTGCCCGTCGTGATACCCCATGAAAAGCGGCGAACGGAGGATTTCCAGCAGGGATTTGTCGCGGATATTGGAGTCGGCATAGTGGATAAAGGCACAGGGCTCCGCATCGCCCGCCGCATTGATGTGGAAATAACGCCGCCCGCCGGCGATGCAGCCCCCGCAGTGTTCCCCATCGTTCCAGAAATCCAGCACGAAAATCGGCTTGCGGTTGCGGATCTCATTGACGCGCCGGTACATAAAGGCCCGTTGCTCGGCGCTGACCATCAGCTCCATGGGGGCGTCCGTCCCCACCGGGATAAAGGTGAAATACCAGCCGAACCACGCCCCGGAATCGATCATAAAGTCGATGAATTCGTCGCTCGCCACCGTGTCGACGTTCTGACTGTGGTAGCAACACGAAAATCCGAAGGCCAGATGGTGCCGCTTGAGAATTTCCATAGCTTTCACCACCCGCTGGAAGGTTCCCTTGCCGCGGCGCATGTCGGTCTGCGCCTCGAAGCCCTCGATGCTGATGACGGGCACGAAATTGCCCACCCGTTCCATATCCGCGGCAAACGAGTCATCGATGAGCGTGCCGTTTGTAAACGCGGCGAATTCGCAGTCGGGGTACTTTTCGCACAGCCGGATGATATCCGCCTTGCGCATCATGGGCTCGCCGCCGGAATAAATATAAAAGTAGCAGTGGAGCTGACGACCCTGGTCGATCACGCGGCTCATCTCTTCCAGCGTAAGCTGGTCGTGCTTTTCATACTCCGCCGCCCAGCACCCCTTACAACGCAGATTGCAGGCGCTTGTGGGGTCCATCAGGATGGCCCAGGGGATGTTGCAGCCCAGCTTACGCGAAAGCTCGTTTTGCTCGGTGAAACCGAATACGCTGTCGTTGATCAAAAAGTTGAGCACGAATTTTTCCCGCTGCATGGGGTTAAGTTGCGTGAGCACCCGCAGGAAATATGCGCGCCACGGGTTTTGCCGATCATTCCAGATGCGTTCGAAAAGGTCGATGGTCCGCCCGTAAAAAGGGTCCCGCCCTTTGACCGCGACCCGTCCCAGCTTCATCAGCCGCGGAAAATTCTTTTCCGGGTCTTTGACGATGTAGCGCATGGTCCGCCTGGCCAAAAAAGCCGTGGCCTGTTTTTTGACTGCCATACTGTCCACTCCTTCCGTCATAGGGAAAATCCGGTCTATTCTATATGTACGCGCGGGAATATCCGGCGCAAGACCGCCATTATAATACGAACGTACGAACTAAATAAGGCGCTGAAAACGCCCGGCACCGGCCGGGCGGAAAAATCGGGTCAATTAGATCTGGATGAGATTGAGAGAATCCAGCAACGCGTCATCCCGCGGATTTAGGATATACTGCATCACGGTACCGAAAATGCTGCCCACTACCGAGCGGGCCCGGGTCTGGGCCGAAAATCGGCCCGATTTGCCGATCAGCGACTGGCCAGCAAACACATAGCGCTCCACCAGCGCGGAAAGCTCGTCAAAAAGACTGCTGAGCAGCTCCCGGAAGCTGGGATTCCAGATCGACATGCTGATCAAGTCGAAAAGCATGCGGTTGAGCTCGGGCTTTTCGTGGACTGTCTGTTTGATGCCACTCACCAGCCGGCTCAGGCGCTCCCTTGCCGTCCCGCTTTGCTGCAGGATGGTACGGATATCCTCCCGATAGCTGCAGGAAAGCGCCCGGATGACGGCCATATAAAGGCCCTCTTTGTTTTTATAGTAATAGTTGAGCTGCCCAAGCGCCACGCCGGCATCCTCCGCAATGTCGCGCATGGAGGCGCTGGCATAGCCTTTACGGGCGATGCACCGATAAGCGGATTCCAATATCCGCTGCGGCACGCTGATCTCAGTTTCTTTTCCCATTGCAGACACTCCTGCCGGCGATTTGAACGACTGTTCAAACGACATTCACAGTATAATCTTTCCCCCGCTGCTTGTCAAGAGCACGCTCAGCGGGCGCCGTCCCCCGTAAAAATGACCCGGAACGTACGGCAGAGGATCAAAAAATCGCCCCAGAAGGTCACATGCCGCATATATTTCTTGTCGTATTTCAATTTGCAGGCCGGGGTGATATCATACCCGCCGCTGACCTGCGCCAGGCCGGTCAGCCCCGGCTTCACCCGCAGGCGCACGTCAAAATCGGGTATGTCCCGTCGGAATTGATCGTAAAAATAGCGCCGCTCCGGTCGCGGGCCGACGATGGACATGTCACCCGACAGGATATTGATCAGCTGGGGCAGCTCGTCCAGACGTGATTTGCGCAAAAAGCGCCCTACGTGCGTCACACGGCAGTCGTCTTTTTCCGCCCACATCGGCCCGCACGCCTCGGCGTCCTTCACCATGGAGCGAAATTTCAGGATCATGAATTCCCGGCCGTTCAGGCCGAGTCTTTCCTGCCGATAAATCGCCGGGCCGGACGATTCCAGCCGCACGGCAATGCCGATAATCAGGCACAGGGGAAAAAGTACCACCAACCCCGCGGACGCCAGCAGGATATCCATCGTCCGCTTGCCGACCCGGCGATACAGCCGGCCGGAGCGCGACTGCCCCGGCAGTCCGATATTCTGCTCGACGGTCAGGCCGTCATTTTCCACGTCGTACATAAAGCCATTCCCATATTCCATATTTCACATTCCCCGCCAACATTTCTTCGATTGCCGTCCGGGAAATTGTCACCGGTCGTCGGAGGCGCCGCAACCGGCTGTATGAAACACTCCGATATATTTTCTATCCATTTTATCCATTCCGGGAAGCATTTGTATTATACGTCAACCCACGCTTTTTTGCAACCATGGCGCGATCCCGGCAGCCGCGGCCCACCCTTTGAAAGAAATATTGAAAAAATGCCCCCCACAGACGCAAAAAATGCCCCGTGCGGTTTCCCGCACGGGGCATTCCCGGAATGCCAAATTACTTCGACAGTTCGACCAGATGTTCGTATTTGTCCTTAGCCTGCTGCTCGGCTTCGGCAAAGAGCTTGGTGGCTCTTTCGGGGAAGGAGCGGGTCAGCGAGCTGTAACGCACTTCGTTCATAATGAAGTCGTGATACGAAGCGGTCGGAGCCTTGCTGTCAAGGGTGAAGGGGTTCTTGCCCTCGTCGGCCAGCAGCGGATTGAAGCGGAAGTTCTGCCAATAGCCGGCAGTCACCGCTTTCTTTTCCTCAGTCTGGCTGATGCCCATACCGCCGCGGATACCGTGGTTGATGCAGGGTGCGTAAGCAATGACGACCGACGGGCCGTTGTAGCTTTCCGCTTCGGTCAGAGCCTTGATGCACTGATTGTAATCCGCGCCCATGGCCACCTGCGCCACATACACATACCCATAGGTCATGAGCATGCCCGCCAGATCCTTCTTTTTGGTCGCCTTGCCGGCCGCCGCAAACTGCGCAACCGAGCCGGCCGGAGTGGCCTTGGAGGACTGTCCGCCGGTGTTGGAGTACACCTCGGTGTCGAAGATCAGCACGTTGACATCCTTGCCGGACGCCACGACGTGATCCAGGCCGCCGAAGCCGATATCATAGGACCAGCCGTCGCCGCCGAAGATCCACACAGACTTCTTCGCGAGGTAATCCTTGTCGGCAAGCACTTTGGCCGCCAGCTCGTTGCCCTTGATGCCTTCCAGTGCGGCGACGAGCTTGTCGGTGGCCGCACGGTTGGCCTTGCCGTCTTCCTTGCTGGATTTCCAGCTCTCGACGGCGGCCTTGACTTCGGCGCTCACGTCGGAAGCCAGCAGTTCATCGAGGTAACCGGCCAGACGGTCGCGAAGCTGTTCCTGAGCCAAAAACATGCCGTAGCCGTATTCGGCGTTGTCTTCAAACAGGGAGTTCGCCCATGCCGGGCCGAAGCCGCGCTTGTTGACGGTGTACGGGGTCGCCGGGAAGGAGCCGCCCCAGATGGAGGAGCAGCCGGTGGCGTTGGCGATATACATCCGGTCGCCGAACAGCTGAGAGGTCAGCCGCGCATACGGAGTTTCGCCGCAGCCCGCGCAGGCGCCGTGGAACTCAAGCAACGGCTTCTTGAACTGGCTGCCCTTGACCGTTTCGGGTTTGAATTTTTCGGAAACTTCCGGCTTTTCCGGCAGCGTCTGGCCATACTGGAACCAGGATTCGACTTCCAGCTGGGAATCGATCGGCTTCATGGTCAAAGCCTTGTTGCCCTTGAAGCCCGGGCAGACATTCGCGCAGGAACCGCAGCCCGTGCAGTCGAGCACCGACGGGGCCACCGCGAATTTGAGACCCGGCATCGCGGTCATGTCCTTCATCTTCATGCCCGCAGGAGCCTTGGCGGCCTCTTCGGCGGTCATGACGATCGGGCGGATGACGGCGTGCGGGCAAACATACGCGCAGAAGTTGCACTGGATGCAGTTGTCCGGATTCCATTCCGGCACATCCACGGCGATGCCGCGCTTCTCGTAGGCGGAGGTGCCCAGCGGCACGGTGCCGTCTTCGCTGCCCTTGAAGGCCGAAACCGGGAGTTGGTCGCCGCGCTGCGCGTTGACCGGCTCGAGAATATTCTTGACATAATTGACGATAGCCGGGTCGCCCGTGATTTCATGGGTGACCGGCGTGTCTTTCGCATCGGCCCACGCAGCCGGCACCGGCACTTCGCGCACCTGCTCGACGCCGCGGTCGATGGCGGTGTGGTTCATGGAAACGATCTTCTCGCCCTTGCGGCCGTAAGTCGCGGTGGCGGCGTCTTTCATGAACTTGACGGCGTCATCCACGGGGATGATCTGGGAAATCTTGAAGAAGGCTGCCTGCAGGATGGTGTTGATGCGGCCGCCCATGCCGATTTCCTTGGCGATGCTGATACCGTCGATGGCATAGAGCTTGATGTGGTGCTTGGCGATGAAGCGCTTGACCTTTGCGGGCAGATGCGCGTCGATCTCATCGTCGCTCCACGGGCAGTTGAGCAGGAACGTGCCGCCGTCCTTCAGATCTTCGACGATGTCGTACTTATCCATATAAGACGGATTGTGGCAGGCCACAAAATTCGCCTTGCTGACGAAGTAGGTGGATTTGATCGGCTTCTTGCCGAAGCGCAGATGGGAAATGGTGACGCCGCCGGACTTTTTGGAGTCATAGGCGAAGTAGCCCTGCGCATACATGTCGGTGTGGTCGCCGATAATCTTAATGGTGTTCTTGTTGGCGCCCACGGTGCCGTCGGAACCCAAGCCCCAGAATTTGCAGGAATGGGTACCCGCCGGAGTGGTGTCGGGCTCTTCGGTAACATTGAGCGACAGATGGGTCACATCGTCGTCGATGCCGATGGTGAAGCGTTTCTTGGGGGTAAGGGATTCCATGTTGCGATAGACGGCGATGATCTGGCCCGGAGTGGTGTCTTTCGAGCCAAGGCCATAGCGGCCGGAATAGACCGGCACGTCTTCGAACGCCGTGTCGCGCAGCGCCGCGACAATATCGAGGGCCAGCGGCTCGCCGAGGCTGCCGGGTTCCTTGGTACGGTCGAGCACGGAAATCTTCTTGACGGTCTTGGGCATCACGGCCAGCAGGTGCTTGACCGAGAACGGACGATACAGGCGCACCTTGATGACGCCGACTTTTTCGCCCTTGGCGAGCAGATAGTCGATGGTCTCGTCGATGGTCTCGCAGACCGAGCCCATGGCCACGATCACCTTATCCGCATCGGCGGCGCCGTAATAGTTGAAGGGCTTGTAGTTGGTGCCGATGAGGGAGTTGATCTTGTTCATATACGCTTCGACGACCGCCGGCACGTTTTCATAATAGGTGTTGGCGGACTCGCGGGCCTGGAAGAAGACGTCCGGGTTCTGCGCCGTGCCGCGCTGCACCGGATGCTCCGGGTTGAGTGCGCGCTTGCGGAACGCTTCGACCGCGTCCTTGTCGAGCATGGAATCGAGGGTGTCATAATCCCAAGTTTCGATCTTCTGGATCTCGTGCGAGGTACGGAAACCGTCAAAGAAATGGATGAACGGCACACGGCCCTTGATGGCGGCCAGATGCGCCACAGGAGCCAGGTCCATCACTTCCTGCACACTGCTCGAGCACAGCATGGCAAAACCGGTCTGCCGGCAGGCATACACGTCGCTGTGGTCGCCGAAAATCGAAAGCGCGTGGGAAGCCACCGCACGGGCCGACACATCGATAACGCCCGGCAGCAGTTCGCCCGCGATCTTGTAAAGATTCGGGATCATCAGCAGCAGGCCCTGGGAGGCTGTGAACGTGGTGGTCAGGGCACCCGCAGCCAGCGAACCGTGGACAGCACCCGAAGCGCCGGCCTCGGACTGCATCTCCACAACCTTAACCTGCTGGCCAAACAGATTCTTACGCCCGTCTGCGGACCATTTGTCCGCCAGCTCCGCCATCACCGAAGAAGGTGTGATGGGGTATATAGCGGCGACGTCCGTAAACGCATAAGAAACGTGGGCGGCCGCAGTGTTGCCGTCCATGGTCTTCATTTTTCTCGTCATGGACTTTTGTTCCCCCTTGATTGTCGTGTTTGACAAACGTAATTAAATGCACAAAGTTATTTTAGCACGATCGACCGGGCAAGTAAACATCAAATTTGGAATTTTCCCCCGGGCTCCCCGGCGCAGACCGGGTCGCAGCAGGAAAGGCGGACCCGTGCGCCCACAAAAATTCTGTCTGCGGCGGTGCAGCGGAGTGCTCAGCCGCCCCCATCGTCCATGCCCGGCCGGGGAAGGCGCCAGAAGGCGGCGAAGCGGTTTGACATTTTTTTGTAATTCCGGTATCATAATAAATATTGATTTTTTTCAGCGGGCATATATAGGATGCCCCGCCGAACACACTTTCCGGGCCAAAACCGACCCGGCCGCCTTTTTAGGGAGGATTTGATTCGATGGACCCCGACGGTCACCCTGCTTCTATTCTGATTATCATTCTGATTCTCATTCTGATCAACGCCTTTTTTTCCGCTTCCGAAATCGCCATCGTGACGCTAAACGACGGCAAAATCAAAAAAATGGCGGAGGACGGCAACCCCAAGGCCAAAACGGTGCTCAAGCTGCTGGCAAAGCCCAGCAATTTTCTGGCCTCCATCCAAGTGGGCGTCACACTGGCGGGCTTCTTCGCAAGCTCCATCGCCAGCGCGAGTTTTTCCGCCCCGCTGACCCGGCTGCTGATGGGCGCTTCGGTGCCGGCGTCGGTGGCGAGTCCGGTGACGATGGTCGTCATCACGCTGCTGCTTTCCTATTTCACGCTGGTTTTCGGTGAGCTGGTGCCCAAGCGCATCGCCATGCACAACGCCGAGGGCGTCGCCTTCTCGGTATGCGGCATCCTTGCCTTTTTGCTCACGGTCTTCAAGCCCTTCGCCGACCTGCTCGCCTTTTCCACCAATCTGGTGGCGAAGCCCCTGGGCATCCAGCAAGCCCCTGAAAACACCAACGTCACCGAGGAAGAGATCCGCATGATGGTGGACGTGGGCGAAGAAAACGGCACCATCGAGGAAAGCGAAAAAGAAATGATCAACAACGTCTTTGAATTCAACGACCGTCTGGCCGGTGAAATCATGACGCATCGCACCGAGGTGGCCGCGGTGGAAATCACCGATTCGCTGGATGACGTCATTCAGATTGGGCTGGCCGAGGGCTTTTCCCGCATCCCGGTGTTTGAGGACGATCTCGACAACATCGTGGGCATCATTTACATCAAAGACCTGCTGCGCTACGTCGGCCGGCAGCTACCCGAGAATTTCCAGATCCGCGACGTCATGCGCACGCCTCTTTTCGTGCCCGAGACCAAGCGTGCCCGGGAACTTTTCAAGGCCCTCAAGCTCAAAAAGCAGCATATGGCCGTCGTCATCGACGAATACGGCGGCACGGCCGGCATCATCACCATGGAAGATCTGCTCGAATCCATCGTCGGCGATATTCAGGACGAGTACGACAATGAAGAGGCGGAATTTTCCAAAATTGACGCCTCCACCTACACAATTGACGGCGGTGCCGAGCTGTACGAAGTGTCGGAGCTTTTGGACGTAAAACTGCCGGAGGGTGAATACGACACGCTGGGCGGTCTGATCATCGACCGGCTGGGCCGGATTCCCCAGGAGGGAGAGCACCCCACCGTGCGGGTGGCTGGCGTGGATTTTACGGTGGAAAAAGTGGAGGACCGCCACATCGAGCGGGTGCGGGCCGTAAAAATCCCCCAGCCGCCCGCCGCCGAGGGGGGTTCCCGAGGATGAAGTGTCAGCCCCGCCGATCCGTCGGCGGGGCTTGGTCAATCTGTGAAGATGGTTGCACAATGGTAACATTTTCATTTCAATGCGGCTAAATTTCTTCCGGGCGTGAAAAAAGCACGCCAAAATCCGCTATAATAGAGAGGCGGTGATGATCCACGCCGCAGTATCCGAATATACATAAAGGATGAACGGCAAATGAAAAAGCATCTATTCCCGGCCGCCTTCACATGCGTGGTGGCAATTTTTGTGGCCCTGTGCGTACTCGTTGTGTTCGAGCTGGTGCGCGGCAACAACCTGACCCGCCAGATCGACCAGATGGGCGGCTCCAGCCAGTCGGAGCAGTTCCGCAATATGGAATCGGACCTCAACCACGAAAAGCAGATCAACAGCCAGCTGCAATCCCAGATGGGTGATCTGCAGAAAAAGTACGAGTCGCTCCAGAGCCAGATGCAGGACATCAAGAACATGAAGCTCAGCCAGAAATCGAAGGTCATTTACCTGACCTTCGACGACGGCCCCTCCGTCTACACCTCCTCCCTGCTGGATACCCTCGAGCAGAACGGCGTGCACGCCACCTTTTTTGTTGTGGGCACCAATGTGGAGCAATACCCCGATATCGTCAAGCGCGAATACGCCAGCGGCAACAGCGTAGGCATCCATTCCTGGACGCACGATTACAAATATATTTATGCCAGCACCGACAATTTTTTTGCCGATTTCAATAAACTCAAGGATCGTCTCACCGACCTTCTGGGCGTGGCGCCCAGCATCTGCCGTTTCCCCGGAGGCACCAACAACACGGTCAGCTTTCATTACGACCCGCACATCATGTCGCAGGTGGCGCCTCAGGTGACGGCCATGGGCATCCAGTATTTCGACTGGAATGCCTACGACCATGACTCGGACGGCCGGGTCGAGAGCAGCGCCGAAGTGATTTCGCATATCCTCGCGGAAATCAAGAACCAGAAGCAGTCGGTGGTGCTTTGCCACGACATCAAAAAGACCACGGTGGAAGCGATGCCCACCCTGATCCCCCAACTCAAACAGATGGGGTATACTTTTTCTGTGCTCAGCAAAGGGCTGAACATTCCCGGCGCCCAGTATAGACCGTCGTAACACGTTTTCAAGAGGGGACGCGCCGATAGCGGGTGCGTCCCCTCTTGAAAAACCGCCTGTCGCATTTTCGCCCCCGCACGGCTTTTAATCCATGCGGGGGCGTTTTTTGTCGGTTTCCGCCTTGCACGGCCCGGCCGGCTGTGCTATGATGAGGAAAAATTCGGAAACACGGAGGGGCGGTCGCAATGAACTCCCGGCGGTTCGTGCTCATGATGGCGGCGCTCACGGCCGTATTCTGCGGGACCATGGTGTTTTATAACTTCCACACCCAGCCGCCCTACGGGCAGGCTGCGCTGACGGTCGCCGCCTCGTCGGGGGCGGGCGTATCGGGCACGCTGCCGGCCACCGCCTCCTCAAGTGAAGCAAGCCCCGCCGACTCCGCTGCGCCGATCAGCGCGGCGGGCGGCTCATCCGCCGTGGCCTCCGCCGTACCGGCCCCCTCCGCCGCTTCGTCCAAATCTTCCCACAGCTCGTCCCACACCGCCTCTGTGGCGGTGTCTTTCCCCATCCACATCAACACCGCCACGGCAGAGGAGCTCGCCGCCCTGCCGGGCGTGGGGGATGTCATCGCCGGGCGCATCGTTGATTACCGCGCCGCCAACGGCCCATTCAAGAGCGTGGACGAGCTGGATAACGTCAAGGGCATCGGCGCGGCCACGCTGGCCAAAATCCGCCCCTATGCCACCGTATAGGGCACGCCGTCAGCCGCAGGCCCGGGTGTGACGGGTCACATAGCTTTCCACCCGGTCGAAGTGGAGATAGTTGAAAAAGCGACCCTGCCGCTGCAGCTGCCGGATTTCCGCAGGGGAGGCCCAGCGCAGAGCGCTGACCTCTTCCCGCTGAAGCACGGCCGTTTCGACGTCGTATTCCCGGCAGACGATGAAGTTTTCGACGATCAGATGTTCTTCGGCCGACTCGTCACGGAGCAAATATTCCGGCTCGGCGGGGTCGACCCGGATGCCGATTTCCTCCCGCGCTTCCCGCACGCAGGCCTGCCGCGCCGTCTCGCCGGCGCGCATGCCGCCGCCGTGGGTGGCCCATACGCCCGGCCGAAACTGCTTTTTTTCCGACCGGCGCTGGATGAGGATAAGCCCCCGCCGGTTAAAGACCCATAAGTTGGCCGCCATCTGATACTGCCCGGGCCCCAGCGGCGTATCGCGTACAAATGTGCCGCCAGTGGGGCGGCCCTCGCAGTCATAGATATCGCATATTTCCGTCATATGTAAATGTCTCCTTCCGACCGGGCACACCCGGCCGCCGCGGCAGTCAATGCCAGATTGCCTTACCAGCCAAAAATATGACCAGGAGCCATACGCTCACAATCGGCAGCGTATAGCACCATTTTCCGGGCTTCCCGTCCGGCCAAAGCCTCTCTGCCTCCCCGCGGCACCCATCCAACACATCCGGCGGGATCATACGGATGGTGAGCGCCACCAGTGCGGGCAGCAGGATCACGTCGTCGACATAACCCAGCACGGGAATAAAATCCGGGATCCGGTCAATGGGGGACAGCGCGTAGGCAACCGCCAGCCCCGCCAGTATCTTCGCCCCTGCCGGATTTTCCGGCTTTTTCATGGCAAGCCATACCGCCGGAATATCGGTTTTTAGCTTTTGGGCCCGCTCCTTCAGGTTCTCCGGCATCCTCCGAATATCCGCATACATGTGCCGGCCGCAACGGGGGCCTCAGCCCAGCCGATGGAACATCACGGTCTGCTCTTTCAGAGATATTTTTCCCACCCGGTATCCATACGCGGTCAGTTCCGGCTTGTACCGCAAGAAGGAATCTTAGTCTATTGCATATCACTCAAGATTATGGTATACATAGGGCGAAGATGAAAGCGGTAAAACAAAGCTAAAGGGGCTGTAATATATGAAACCAGTGGGGCTAGTTACTCAATCAGAGATGGAAACCTTATTAGGGAGGCTTTTAGAATTTTTAAATGGAAAATCTACAAATAAAATCAAACAGGACGATTTTCGTGTTGTGACAAAGCAAGAATCATTTTATTCATTTGACAAATACGATAAGATTTTGCGTTGCCTTTCTTCGGAGGGCCTAATACAGGTGGAAAGGAAGCCCGGAGACATTGAACCTATTTCCATTACGCTAAATGATGCAGCATATAATTATATTCAAAAAAAGAAAAACGAAAAATATATTGCTCGCATCGGCAAGATATGGGATATTCTTAAAATGATAATCTCAGCTATTCTTGGTGGAATTATTGCGCATTATTCAGCTTTTCTTGGTGGAATTATTGCACATTTGATTACATAATCTCTTCATTATGGCGAGATTCAAAACGTCAAGTCCGAATCCCGATCACGTCAAAAAAGCAGACATTTCATACTTGTATGAAATGTCTGCTTTTGGAGCGGATGACGGGACTCGGACCCGCTACCTCCACCATGGCAAGGTGGCGCTCTACCAGATGAGCTACATCCGCATACGGCTGTATAGCTCGTTTAGTATATACCAGCCGCATGCGAATGTCAAGAGGGTTTGTCCAGTTCCCATCTAAAAAGGTCAGACCGACAGCTCGGCCATGTGATCCCCGCCGTCCAGGGGCACAAAGGCGGCCTCTTTGCCGTCCACCCGGAGCCCTGCGGTGCCGCCGCGCCGCACGGTCAGCCGCACCCGCGTGCCGCGCAGGTCAACCTCGGCCGAGAAGCCCGGCCACTCCCCCGGCAGGCAGGGGGCCATCTCCAGCCGATCGGCACGGATGCGCAGCCCCAGCAGATATTCCACCGCCGTACGGTAATACCAGCCGGCCGCGCCGGTGTAAAGACTCCACCCTCCCCGGCCCCGGCAGGCCCGGTTGGAAGAAATGTCGGCCACAACGGCATAGGGCTCGGTGCGGTAGCGCAGGGCGTCCTCTCGTTTTTCGCCCCGGCGGACGGGGTCGATCCACTCGAGTATTTTCCATCCCTCGTCGCCCCGGCCCGCGTGCAGCAGCGCCAGCGCCAGCCAAACCGCCGCGTGAGTGTACTGCCCGCCGTTTTCCCGGATGCCCGGCGGGTAGGAGCGGATATAGCCCGGGTTGCGGCCCCGTCCGTCAAACGGCGGTGCGAAAAGTTTTACAATGCGCAGCGTTTCGTCGGCCAGATCTCCCAATGCGCTGTCGAGGGCCGCTTTCCGCCGGGCGGCATCCGGCATGCCGGCCAGTTCCGCGAAACTCTGGGGCAGCAAGTCGATACGGCATTCCGGCGCGGCGCGCCCACCCAGCGGGGAGCCGTCGTCGAAAAAGCCCCGCAGGTAAAACGACCCGTCCCAGGCCTTTTCATCCACGGCCGCCCGCAGCCGGACGGCCTCCTTTTCATACTCCTCCGCCCGGGCGTCCTCATGCATGCGCCGGCAGACGGGTGCGAAGCGCTCCATCACCAGGCTCAGGAAGAGTGCCATCCACACACTTTCGCCCTTGCCGCCGATACCCACCAGATTCATACCGTCGTTCCAGTCCCCGCTGCCGAAGAGCGGCAGCCCATGCTCGCCGCATCTGCGGCCCCGCTCCACAGCCCGTACACAGTGGCCGTAGACACTGTCCCGCTCGTCGCTGCGACGCGGCGCGAAATACCGGTCCTCCTCGCTGGGCTCAAGCTCGGGGCCGTCCAGATAGGCCACCTGCTTTTCCAGCAAGGAAAAATCGCCGGTCTTTTCGAGATATTCGCACACGGTGTAGGGCAGCCAGAGCATGTCGTCGGCACAGCGGGTGCGCACACCCCGGGCGCCGCCATCCCGTGGGGGCAGCTGATGCCACCAGTGCATCACATCCCCGGCTTTGAATTGATGGGCCGCGCAACGCAGGATATGCGCGCGCGTCACCGCCGGGTCGAGAAGGAGCGCGGCACAGCAATCCTGCAACTGGTCGCGGAAACCCCAGGCCCCGCCGCACTGGTAAAAGCCCGTGCGCCCCAGGATGCGGGAGGTCATGAACTGCCATGGCAGCCAGTCGTTTACCAGCGCGTCAAGGGCGGCGTCGGGTGTGGCGACACGGATACGGCACGGCGGCTCCGGCGCGGCGGGCAGGCTCCCCTGCCGCACCAGCGCGGCCAGCTTCACAGCCGGCTCCTCCCCCGCCGCCCAGCCCAAGGCAAAGCGCAGTGTCATCCGGCCCCCAGCCGGTACCCGGCGGGGCACGACGGCGGCGGCGCACAGATCCGGCCCGTCGTAATCGCCAGCCGCCTCTTTCCAACTGCCGCTGAAAAAGGCCGCTCGGCTCTGGATAAAGACCGCCCGCCCCTCCGGCGGGAGCAAAAAGGCGATGCCGCTCACCGCCGCCCACGGGTTTCGCATCAGCAACAGGTCGTCCCGCCGGGTGAAGGCAATCTGGCGTTTGGTGAGCGTGCCGACCCCCAGCACCGGCTCGACGAAATAGGCGGCCTCCACTTCCGCCGGCTGGGCGCCAGCGTTCTGCAGCTCCAGCTCCACCACCTTGGCAGGCAGATTGCCCGGCACCCGCACCGTCACCGTGGCGGTGAGATTTCCCAGCCGGCTCTCATACCGCGCCTGATCGGGGCGGAAAGTCACCCGGGCGTTGCGGCACAGATCCAAGCACCGGCTGCCCCAGCGCAGCAACAGCATTTCGCCCCGGTTGTCGGTCACCGGGTCGTTGCTCCAGGGGGTAAGCTTGTTTTCGCGGGAATTTACCGCCCAGGTGAAGCCCAGCGACCGGTCGGAAAGCAGCGTGCCGAATGTCTGGTGGCAGAGGATGTGGCACCACGGGGCTGCGGGCACCTCCCCGCCATGGGGGATGACGAAGCCGTCTTTTGTGAAGCCGCCCGCAAACACCCGCAGCGCGTCGGCCGGCAGCTCGGTGGAAACGGGCGCACCGGGCAGCAGCGGCATGGCGGCGTAGGGCTCGAACTCGGCCTTCTGCCCGTCCACCGCGATGTGGCAGGCAGTGGCGATGAGCAGTGTGTGGATGGCATCCGGGTGGCTGGCGAGATTGCACAGATGGATGCCGCCCCGTGCGCCGATGAGATAATCGCACCCCGCTTGCCGCACACAGCCGCGCACCGCCTCATACCGGGAACGGGAGTATTCCCCGCCCTCCCGGTAGGCGACGACCAAATCGGCACTGATGCCCCGCAGCCGCAGCGCCCGGTGGGTGCGGATATAGGGCTCCAGCCGCTCCAGATCGGCCGGGTCGTTATATTCGAACAGGATCAGCGGGAAATCCCCCGAAATGCCAAGGCTCCACAGCCCGGTCTGACCCATGCGGTTTTTCTGCTTTTCGGGGGTATTGTCGCCGCCGTCGCGCACCATAAAGAGGATCTGGGGCAGGATCAGTGCAGCCAGACGGTTTTCCAACCCGTTGGAATTTTTGCCCGCCGCGCCGCGCAGTATCTCATGGAAGCCCTCCCGTCTGGCTTCCACCAGCCGGGCAGCGGCCTCGTCGGGGGAATTGGCCGCTGCCATCAGCAGCGTCACGCCTCGTTTGCCGCGGGGCGGCAGCGGCATTTTGACTCGCAGGGCCGCCGCGGCGTCGGGCATGGCCCCCGTGGCCCTGTCAAACGGCGCGTCGAAGGCCTGCTCCAGGGAGCTGAGTCCCTCGGGGCGGCGCAGCAGCTTGGCACGGTCCAATTCGAAATCGAAATTTGCCTCCATCTCACTCAGCCCCACGGCCAGACAGGCGGGCAGCTCGCTGCCACGGGGCCGGCGGGAAAAGATGAGCATCTTTAAATCCTCCCGCCAGGCCGCGCTGAGAAAGAGCCGCGAAAACGCCGGATGGGCGGCTTCGTCGGCCGTTTTGGCAAGCGTCGGTTCAAAATACAAAAGCAGGCTCGCCTCCACCCGGCGGGAGGTGAAGTTTGTCAGCTCCACATACCGGGCCTCGCAGGGCATGCGACCGTGGAGACAGGCGCGCATGGCGATACCGTATTCCCCGCTGATGGCGCCGTAATCCGCCCCGCCGGTGTGGAATTCCACCGTGCGCCGGGTCAGCCGGCTCGGGGAAAATTCCGGCGCGTAGGTGGCCGAGAGGGTCGTTTTGTCAAATCGTGCCACGGCATAGATGCCGGTGGGGTCGCGGAGCAGGTCGGTGCTGCGCCGCGTCAGATCTATGCCCCGGAACATGGAAAACGACGCCCCCGTGTCGGTGAGCACCATGGTTGATTCGCCGTTGGAGACCGCCTGCACCCGCGGCGTGACGGGGCTGGTGGCATCGAAGGACTCTTTTACAAACTGGCTGCGGCCCGGCTTCTCAGGGATGCCGCGGCGGATGACGTCGTTGAACACCACCGCGTTGGTGGGGATCTGTTCCTCCAACAGATCCACCGCCGCGCGCATGCCGTAATCCCGCAGGAAGCGTCTCTGCATGACGCCGTCGAGCAGCGCGTTAGCGCAGGATACGATGCTCATGCCCACATGGTGGGCCATGTAGCTTTTGACGATGGCCGGGTGGCCCTCGGTGCGCCGCAGGGTGAAATCCACCGCCTCGTAAAAGCCGCAGCGGCCGTATAGGCCCAGGTCTTCCAGCGCGCGGAGGTTTTTCATCGCTGCGCCCGGGTCGAAGGGCAGCGCGAGGAAGGTGGAATAGGGCGACACCACCAGTTCCTGATCCATGCCGCGCTTGAGGGCCAGCTTCTGCACCCCGTGGGCCTCATACTGATAGCTGAGCGCCGCGTCGAAGGCGTAAAAGCCGCTTTCCGAAATGCCCCACGGCACGCCGCGCTCTTTCACCCGCCGCTTCTGGCAATAGATCACGAAACGCATGGCTTCCGCGGCCAGCGAATCTTCGTAGACCGGCAGCAGCAGATGGGGCATGAGGAACTCGAACATGGTGCCCGTCCACGACACCAGCCCCACATAGCCGTTCTGCCGGGTCAGTGTGCGGCCAAGCGCTCCCCAGTGGCGCTTGGGCACCTGCCGCCGGGCAATGGCGTAATAGCTGCTCATGCGCGCCTCGCTCATGAGCAGGTCGTAATAAATGTCGCTGAGCGCGCCTTTTTCCATGTCGTAGCCGATGTGGAAAAGCTTGCGCCGTTTATTATAAAAGACCGCCATGTCCGCCCCGTCGATGATCCGGCCGATACGCGCGCGCAGTTCCGGGCAGACGGGGGACTCGGCGGCGTAATCCCGCAGCCCCTGGCTCAGGGCCGTCAGGCAGCAGAGCAGATTGCCGCAGTCCACCGTCGACACATAGGCCGGGTGCAGCGGGCGCAGCGTATGGGTATCGTACCAGTTGAGCAGATGGCCGTGCCATTTTTCAAGCTGCTCGAGCGTGGTCACGGTGGCCCCCACCCGCTCAAAAAGCGTGTCGCTGTCGATGAGATTCATATCCCGCGCGGCCAGGGTGGAAAGCAGCAGCAGCCCGATATTGGTGGGTGAGGTGCGGTGGGCAACGGCATGCACGGGTGCCTCCTGCACGTTGTCGGGGGGCAGCCAGTGATCCTCTTCCCCCACATAATCCTCGTAATAACGCCACATGGCGGCCATGTAGGAACGCACGGTCTCCCGGTCGTCATCCGACAGGTCGTCCCCCGCGGCGGGCGCCGCCCGGCCCGACAGCCAGGCCACGAAGGGGGTGACGATAAAAAGCGCGCCCGCCACCCGCGCCGCCGGATGGGGCGCCGCCAGCAGAAAGGCGATGCCCGCCACCGCCGCCGGCCAGAAGCGCCAGAAACCGCTGTCGCTTTTGGCTTCCGACTCGGCCGCCGTGGTCCATTCCAACAGCTTTCGGCCCGTATGGTTGCGCCACAGGGCGCGGATCACGGCGTCCGCAGCCGTTATCGCCTGCACCGGCAGCATCAGAAATTGCAGCACGCCCTGCACGACCGCATTGGTGGCCTGGGGCAGCACCTTGCAGTGGTATTTGCGCGACAGCATCGACGGCCCGCCGGCCGCCACCGCCAGCACCGCGCCCCACAGCCCCGGCCCCGCGGCCGAAAGCACCGCCGCCGCGATGAGGGTCAGCGCCGCTCCCAGCGGCTCGAAGGCCGCCGCCACCATGCACAGCATGGCCGCCACCGGCGTCACCGACCGACGCAGATTGTCAAAAAGTTTGAAACGGCTCACCGGCCCGAAGGGGGTGGGCCGGTCACCCTCCCGGCCGGGCACGCGCCCGCCCAGGAACGGCAGATTTTGCCAGTCGCCGCGGATCCAGCGGTGGAGCCGCTCCATCCACGGCCACGGCCGGGGCGGGAACCCGTCCGGCAGCTCCACATCCGACAAAAAGCCCGTGCGCATCAGGCACCCTTCCAAAATATCGTGGCTGAGGATGCGGTTTTCCGGCAGGCTGTGGTCCAGCACCTTGCCGAAGGCTTCCACATTCACAAGCCCCTTGCCGGCGAATATTCCCTCACCGAAAAGATCCTGATACGGGTCGCCCGATGCGGTGTCGTAGGCCGTGACGCCCCCGTGGCCCGCCATCACGCGGGAAAAGGGCGTCGCGCCGGCCGATTCCAGGTCGACGCAGATGCGCGGTGCAAGAATGCCGTAGCCCGCCGTGACCGCCCCGCGCTCCGGGTCGATCTCGGGCGCGTTGAGCGGGTGCAGCGCCGCCGACACCATTTCACAGGCGTCATCCATCAAAAGGCCGGTGTCCGCGTCCAGCGTGAGGATAAAGCGGGCGGAGCGGGTCTGGGCCATGTCGCCTTCCACCGTGGTAATGGAGGTCGCCTCCCCCCGTATCAGCCGGGTCAGCTCGATGAGCGCGCCGCGCTTGCGTTCCCACCCCGAGAAATTCCCCTGGGTGGGGCTGAGGGTGCGGTCGCGCAAAAAGAGGCAGAAGTGGGAGCCGTAGCGGAAATTCAGCTTGCGCACAGCCTTGACCGCCGCATTGCGGATGGCCCGATCCTCCGGCTGCTCGGGCAGGCGGCTCTCTTTGAAATCCGCCAGCAGGCCGAACTGGATGGCGCCCCGGCCGTTGGAATAATAAAACTGCTCGAGCTTGCGCACATAGAAATCGATTTTCTGGGGCGAGGTGAGCAGGGCGGAAATGACCACCAGCGTGGGGGCCTCGGGCGGAATGGTGCCTTCCAGCTCCATGCGGGGCAGGAAGGCCGCCGGCACCCCTTTGAGGATGAAGTGGTCGATGACCGGGCGCGCCGCTTCCCACAGGGGCAGGAAAAGCAGCACCGCCAGCAGCGGCTGCCGCAGCAATATCCCCGCCGCCAGCGCCAGCACCGCCGGTACGGCCCACAGCAGTGTCAGATACACCCGGCCCCGCCGGCACGGCAGCGGGCGGTCCAGCTCCCGGTCGAGCAAGTAGTGACCCACATGCCGCTCCCGGGGTGTTTTACCCGCCTGCGCCAGTGCCACGGCCATGCGGGCGGCCTCACTCTCGGGCATGCGCCGGCGCCGGGCGATGGCCGACAGCCGCCGACGGTAAAGGGCCCGGGTGCGCTCATCCATTTTGGCGTAGATTTCCGCCGGGTCGGTGCGAAAAATCTGCTCCACCCGGCTCTGCCGTTCCACAATGACGGAAAAGTCGAAGGTCGTGAGGAAATTGAGCGTCTTGACGGCGTCGGAAAAAAGCGTCTCCCGCTCCTCGTCCGGCACGTCGCCGCAGGCCCGGGCCGCCCCATCAATGAGAGCGGCCCGCAGCATCGGGCAGAAGGCGTTAAGCTCGCAGCTTTCAAAATCCCGCTCCCGCTGAGCCCCGGCCACATAGGCCTCGATGGCTGCGGCGTCAAGGGAGCCGCGGGCCGCCTCGCACAGACTGCGCGCATGGGCCGTCACGGCCGGCTCACCGCCCGGCCCCCCGGGGAGCGGGTCGAGCTTCGACAGTTCCCGCGCCAGCAGGCGGCCCTCCCGTTCCAAAATATAATAATTGTCAAAAAGCCACTCGTACGCTTTGGTGACGCCCTGGCGGGCAAACACCAGCCGCTTATACGCCTGGCGGATGGTTTCCAGGTCGCGCTTGAGCCGGCGCACCGTCCCCGCGGGCCGGACCCGGCCTGCGACGGGGATTGCTTTGGCCGCCGCGGCGCCCGCCTCGGTGACGGACTCCCGGCTGCGGATGGTTTCGTTCATGACCCCAAACCCTGCCTCTCTGCCGGCGCCGCCCCACAGGCGCTCACCCGGCAAAAATACAAATACAGGGTTACTTTTCCCCGCGGCGGGGCAAACCATGCGCCGTGCGGTTGCTCCCGCCGCGTGTTCCTGTTACAATAGAGAAAAACAGCGAAGGGATCGGATCATGATGGAAACCATGCGTTTGGGCCGCACGGGCATCTGTGCCACCCGCAGCGCTTTCGGCGCGCTGCCCGTGCAACGCGTGCCGATGGCGGACGCCGCGCACCTGCTGCGCAAAGCCTACGACGGCGGCATCAATTTTTTCGACACGGCACGCAGCTACACCGACAGTGAGGAAAAGATCGGCGCCGCCCTCTCGGATGTGCGCCATCACATTTTTATCGCCACCAAAAGCCCGGCAAAAAATAAAAAAGATCTGCTGCGGGATGTGGACCTGAGCCTCAAAATGCTCCGCACCGATTACGTCGACATCCTCCAGCTCCACAACCCGAAGGAACTGCCCGACCCGGAAGACCCCGACGGCACCTACCAGGGCCTGCTGGAAGCGCAGCGCCAGGGCAAGGCCCGCTTTATCGGCGTGACCAACCATCGGCTGGGGAACGCCCGGCAGGCGGTGCTTTCGGGCCGATACGACACGGTGCAGTTCCCTCTTTCCTCCCTGTCATCGGAAGAGGATCTGGCGCTCAGCGCCCTGTGCCGGGCACACGACGTGGGGCTCATCGCCATGAAGGCGCTTTCGGGCGGGCTGATCACCAACGCCGCCAGCACCTTCGCCTTTTTGCGGCAGTACGACAATATTCTGCCCATCTGGGGCATCCAGCGGGAATCGGAGCTCGACGAGTTTCTGCGGCTGGAAGCAAACCCGCCCGCTTTTAACGCCGCTCTGCGCGCCGTGGTGGAAAAAGACCGCCGGGAGCTCACGGGGGCTTTTTGCCGCGGGTGCGGCTACTGCCTGCCCTGCCCGGCAGGCATCGATATCCCCACCGCCGCACGCATGTCGCTGCTGCTGCGCCGCTCGCCTTACCGGCGTCTGCTGACGGAGGATTCCGCGCAGAAAATGGAGCGCGTCACGGGCTGCCTCGGCTGCAACCATTGCCGCAACCATTGCCCCTATGGGCTGGATACACCCGAGCTGCTCAAGCGGATGCTGGCCGACTACCGGCAGTTCCGCGCCGATCACGCGGCGGAGATTCCGCGCTAGGTCTCGTCGTTTAGGATGTGTGAAGCACGGCCGAATCGCCCTGCGCACCAAAGCCCCTCTTTCATACACTGATGAAAGAGGGGCTTTTCATTTTGCCGGCCGGGTGTTCTCGGCCGGGCAGGAGGGCTTTGCATGCCGCTTTTTTCCTACGACGCCGGCACGGGCAGCGATTACGCCCGCGCCTTCGCGCTCCACCGGCTGGTGCCGGAATCTCAGCAGTTGTTTTTTTACAGCCCGGACGACGACTGCACGAATTTCATCAGCCAATGCGTCTGGGCCTCCTACGGCGGGTGGGTGCCGGGCTTTGACGACAAGGTCACGGCGGAAAACGCCCGCCGCATCAAGCAGGATATCCGGCAGATCACCGGTGTCTGGTATGGCTCCCGCAACCATATCGGTTCGCCTGCATGGTGCCGGGTAGTGGAATTTTACCGACTTGTCACCGGCACCAAATCCGCCGGGCCCGCGGCGCGGCTTGTGGCCGAGGGCACCTTTGCCGACGTGCCGGCATCCGCCGTGCGGCAGGGCGATGTCATTCAGCTCGTGGTGACGGCCTATACCCCCGACCGTTTCGGCCACGGCGTCTATGTCACCTGCGCGGCACCCGACTGGGACAATGTGCTCATCTGCTGTCACAGCTACGACCGGCTGGATTCCCCTATGGGGGAATTTGCCTCTCAGCCCACTGCTTACCCCCGGCTGCGTGTGCTGCGGTTTGCGCCGGCCTTTTTCCCGTCTGAGTCTATTCCAGCACGCCTACCAGCACGGTGATGTCGTCGTCGTGCCCGTCGGTGCGGGCGTCCTTTGCCTTTTGCGCCAGAGCGGCCGCGAATTCGTCCGGCGGCTCGCCGGCGTAGGCTTCGACCGAGCGGACCAGCCAGCTGTCTTCGCTCGCCAGCGCTCCGTCGGAGACCACAACCACCACGTCGCCCCGGCGCAGACGGGTGCGGCTGCGCTCCAGCCCCGTATCCCGCAGCAGCCCGACCGGGATAGAGCTGAGCACGACCCGTTCCACCCGCCCGCTGCGGCGCACATAGGTGGGCGGCGCGCCGGCCTTCAAAAATTCGGTCTCGCCGCTGTAAAGGTCGATGGCCGCAATATCCAGTGTGGCGAAGGATTCATCCCCCGACTTGAGTATCATGGCGGAATTGACAATGCGCACCATGGAGTCGAAGCCGAAACCCGCCTGCAGCAGCCGGGAGGCCAGATCCAGCGTGAAGCGGCTGTCGACCGCGGCGGGGCCGCCGCAGCCCATGCCGTCGCTGAGAATAAGCAGCGCCCGGCCGGCGTCATCCACAAAGGCATCGCAGGCATCACCGCAGAGCTTTTCGCCCGATTTGGCCACGCTGGCCCGGCCGAAAGCTGCCGTGAACGCCGGTTTCTCGGTGAAGCCGACGCGGAGGGTTTCCCCGTCGCCGGTGAAGACCGGCCCCTCGAAGGGCCGCCCGCAGGCCCGCGACACCTCCCGCAGCACCTGGGTACGGTTGACCGCCATCTTGCCCCGGCGGCGGATGTCCGCCTCCACCGACATGCGGCCCCGCTCGTCCACCCGGCAGGTGGCTTCTTCCACACTGAGCCCCGCATCGCGCAGGGCGGCCTGCACTTTTTCGCCACCGGCCACAGGCCGGGCGGCACCGCAGGCATTCTGCGCCAGTTCCTTTAAAAAAGCGGCCACGCCGGTGAATTGCTCGGCCAACACGCCGCGCAGGATCTCGTTTTTCCCCTGCTCCCGGCGGCGGACGGCATACTCCGCATAGCTGCGGTTTACGGCGGCCAGCAGTTCGCCCAGCCGGCAGCATCGGCCGGCGAAGTGCTGCGGCACATCCTCCCGCTCCAACCGGCCGTCGCGGGTGAGCGTGGCAGTCAGGCCGTTGAGCACATTCATCGTGTCGTTATAACCGGTGCCCCAGCAATACATGCGCATGCCACAGTGGGCGCATGTCGTCTCCGACGCCCGCTCATAAACCGCCGTCACGTTTTCGGCCCCGATGCCGCGCAGCCGGTCGCCCACCTGCGTGACCGTATCCGACACGGCGCAGAGTGTACGGGCCGCCTCCGCCAGACGGCGGGGCAGCGCCTCCTGCCGCCCGTCGTCGGCCCGGTCGGCTGACGGACCCAACAGAGAGGCCACGCGGCCCACCGCCTGTTCCGGCAGCAGCAAAAAGACCACCGCGCCGATCATGGCTTCGTAAATGCCCGTTGCCGACTGGGCCGAAAAGCCCGCGCTGAAAGCTGCGGCCGCGTTGCCCAGGATAAACGCCACCACGCAGCCGAAGCGGCCCATCTGGGCGAACACGCCCGCCATAAGGCCGCCGAAGGCATAACCCGCCACGATCTCGATGGCGCCCCGCCCGCTGAGGGTGAAGCACAGGGCCAACGCCGTGCCGACGATGCTGCCGCCGGCCTCCCGCCGAGTGCGGGCCGCGATCAGAATGAGCACCACCGCCGCCGTGCGCCCCAGCGTGACACCCGACACCCCGATGCCCGTCAGCGCCAGCAGCCCCACGCCCGCCGCCGCCATGAGGCTGACCATCTCGGGGCGGCCCACACCCCAGATGCGCGCCGGGTGCCGCAGCAACGGCCCGGATTTTTCAAAAAAGGCGGCCGCGACGGCGCAAAGCGCCGTTTCGGCCAGGCACAGTGCCAAGTCGGCGGGTGCCAGCCCGTTTGAGATCACCACCGCCATGCCGGTGATGAGACAGGCCGCCCCCGCTGCGACCGGGCGGAAAAGGACGGATTTCGCCACCCGGGCGAACCCGTCGAATACCCGCGCGAATAAAAAGGCCGCCATGCAGGCCACCACATACCGCGCGCCATACTGGGGACCGCCCGGCAGCAGGTATCCCATCGCCGCCCCCACCAGTGCGAAAAGCCCCGCCGGGCCCGGCACGGCCGCGACCACGGCGATGCCAAAGGGCGCCAGCCCGCCGAATATCACCGCGCGGGCCCCCAGCAGGCCCGCCAGCGCCGAAAATGCCGCGTTGCCCAGCGCGCGGCCCGTCCGGGCGTTCATGCGCCCCGTCAGCATACCGGGAAATGCACGGATGACTGCTCTTTTTTCCGCCATCGTTTTCGCCGCCCTAAATTTTCGTTTTTCCGCCGGGGTGAATGGCCCATAGGCCGGCTGCAGCCGGCCCACGGCTTGTCCCCCCCGGAAGCAAGGCCTATTATACTTCGGGGGCAAGCGAAAAAGTTGTCACATTAAGATGGCAAATATTTACATTTTTAATTTTTCCGGATTTTGCCCGCTTTCTCCCCCTGCCTTGACAGCGTTCGCCCGCTTGTGTACAATCTCTGGTAAAGAGTTGTCGAGCAGAAAGCGGGGGTCCCATTGAAACTGATATCCTGGAATGTAAACGGCCTGCGGGCCTGTGTGAACAAAGGATTTGCCGATTTTTTCGCCGGGGCGGATGCGGACGTCTTCTGTATTCAAGAGACTAAAATGCAGCCCGACCAGGCCGACATCCGCTTCGACGGATACACGGTCTATTGGAACAGTGCGCAAAAAAAGGGCTATTCGGGCACGGCGGTTTTCACCAAAACAAAGCCACTGTCGGTGGAATATGACATGGGGGGCCGCGACACTTCCGGCGAAGGGCGCACCATCACGCTGGAATTCGCCGATTTTTACCTGCTCACGGTCTATACGCCCAACTCCCAGCGAGGGCTGACGCGGCTGTCATACCGCATGGAGTGGGACGACCTGTTCCGCGACTATGCCAAATCCCTCGACACCCGCAAGCCTGTGGTCATCTGCGGCGACATGAATGTGGCCCGGGAAGAGATCGACCTGAAAAACCCCAAGCCCAATATGGGCAACGCCGGTTTTACCGACGAGGAGCGGGAAAAAATGCGCACGCTGCTCGGCGCGGGCTTTGCCGACTCCTTCCGCCGGCTTTATCCGGATAAAACCGGGGCCTACACCTGGTGGTCGTATATGTATCACGCCCGGGAGCACAACGCCGGGTGGCGCATCGACTATTTTCTGGTATCCGACCGCATGGCACAGCAAATCGACGACAGCGTGATCTATTCCGACGTGACCGGCAGCGACCACTGCCCGGTGGGGCTGCTGCTGAAAGCCTGACACGGCCGCCATACGCATAAAAAATCCGTTCCGCTTTTTAAGCGGAGCGGACAGTCTGTCGAAAAAGGTCTAGCGAAAGCTGGGCTTTTTCGTTGTAAAATAGTAAAATAGAAATAGGTGATGAAAGATGTTGGAACGGGAAAAGCTACGCAGAGATGCAGTAGAATTTGTGAACA
>JAEWAE010000079.1 GCA_023391835.1 Bacillota bacterium | reverse complement strand
CCTACTCCCCCCCCCGCTTCGCTTGCCCGGGGGTCATTTCAGTTTCATCTGCTCCCCGCCGGTGGCCTCCGCCCGGGGCATAGCCCCCGCGCCGGGCAGCGAGCGCACCCGGTAATGGTGCGGACTGTGGAAACGTCCCTCCGCATACGGCTCCGCCGACACGACGATACGGCCTGGCCGGAGGGTCATCACGTTGACGCCCTGGGTGCTGCGGGTGGACTTGAGCGGGATAGCCCCGCTGTGCACCAGCAGGATACGTCCGGCGGAGGACGTGAGCACGAATTCCGCGTCCTCGGTGAGCCGGAACATCGCCGCAAGCGGTGATTTGTCGCTGTAAGCCCCCACCAGCTTATGCCGGTTCTGCTTGGTGGCATAGGATTCCAGCGCCACCTTGGAGGCTTTGCCATTTTGATAGAAAAACAGCACATTGCCGGAATAGTCCGTCGTCGTCAGGGCGCAAATGACGGTCTCGTTTTCGTCGAAACCGAGCCGGGCCGGCAGATAATCGCCCAAAAGGCTCGCCTTGCCGTCTTCGAATTCCCGGATGCGGGCCTTATAGACCTGGCAGCGGTCAGTGAAAAGCAGCAGGTCGGCCAGATTGGAGGTTTCGTACGTCCAGCGCATCTCGTCGCCCTCTTTGAGCTTCTGTTCGCCGGAAACACGCAGCGACTGAGGCGTAATTTTTTTGAAATACCCGTCCCGCGACACAAAGACGTTCACAGGGTAATCCTCCGCCTCGTCGGCCGCCTCTTCTTCTCGCACCGTATCCTCATAGACGATAAAGCTGCGGCGGGGCTTGCCGTATTTACGGGCAATCTCTTTGAGCTCCCCGGCGATGATGTCGAGTATCTTTGCCCGGTCGCCCAGCGTCGCCTCCAGCTCGGCGATCTGCTTTTCGAGCTTTTCCGTCTCCTGCGTGCGCTGGAGGATGTATTCCCGGTTAAGGTGCCGCAGGCGGATCTCGGCCACATACTCGGCCTGCGTCTGGTCGATGCCGAAACCGATCATCAGGTTGGGCACCACCTCGGCCTCTTCTTCGGTCTGGCGCACGATGCGCACCGCCTTGTCGATGTCGAGCAGAATCCGGCCCAGCCCCTGAAGCAGATGGAGCTTTTCCTTGCAGTGACCCAAGTCGAAATAGAGCCGGCGGCGCACACACTCGGTGCGGAACGCCGTCCATTCCCCGAGCAGTTCCCTCACGCCCATGACCCGCGGGGTGCCGCCGATGAGGACGTTGAAGTTGCAGGCAAAGCTGTCTTCCAGCGGAGTCATGCGGTAAAGCCGGGCCAGCAGCTTTTCGCCGTCGGCCCCGCGTTTGAGGTCGATGGTGATTTTGAGACCCGAAAGATCGGTCTCATCCCGCACATCGGCCACTTCGCGCAGCCGGCCGGACCGGCTGAGCTCGACGATTTTGTCGATGATGGCCTCCACCGTGGTGGTGGGCGGGATCTCGGTGATTTCGATGCAGTTGTCAGCGGTGTTCACCGCCGCGCGCGCCCTCACCCGCACGCTGCCGCGGCCGGTCGCATAGATTTCTTCCAAAGCCTTGCGGTCATAAAGGATAAGCCCCCCGCCGGGGAAATCCGGCGCCTTGAGCACGGGCAGCAGGTCGACGTCCGGGTGCTTCATCAGGCGCATGGCAGCCTCGCAGACCTCTGCGAGATTGAAAGGGCAGATGGAGCTTGCCATACCCACGGCGATGCCGGTGTTGGCGTTGACCAGCACCGAGGGAAATGCCACCGGCAGCAGCAGCGGTTCCTTCGTGGTGCTGTCGTAGTTGTCGACAAAATCCACCGTGTCCTTGTCGATGTCATCGAAAAGCTCGGTGCAGATCGAGTCGAGCTTCACCTCGGTGTAACGGGCAGCCGCATAGGCCATATCCCGGGAATATGCCTTGCCGAAATTGCCCTTGGAATCCACATAGGGGTGGAGCAGCGTCTCATTGCCCCGGGAAAGCCGAACCATCGTCTCATAAATGGCCGCGTCGCCGTGGGGGTTGAGCCGCATGGTCTGGCCCACCACATTGGCCGATTTGGTACGGGGGCCGGTTAAAAGGCCCATCTTATACATTGTGTATAGCAGTTTGCGGTGCGACGGCTTGAAACCGTCGATTTCCGGGATGGCGCGGGACACGATGACGCTCATGGCATAGGGCATATAATTGATCTCGAGCGTGCGGGTGATTTTCTGTTCCACCACGCTGCCGGCGCCCTCAATGCGGGCGTTGGAACGCCCGGTGCGGCCTTCCTCTTCTTTATGGTGAATCCTGCGCGGCATGTGATCACTTCCGAATCATATAAAAATCAGGCAAATCGTCCGGCCGGCCCCCGGTCAGGACACATCGGCAAGCTCCAGATACTGGCCGCCGTTTTCGGCAATAAATTCCTTGCGGCCGGCGAGATTTTCCCCCAGCAGCAGCTCGAACATGGCCGCCGTGCGCTGCACGTCGTCTGGCGTCACGCGGATAAGCCGGCGGGTCTTGGGATTCATGGTGGTTTCCCACATCATGTCGGGATCGTTTTCGCCCAGCCCCTTGGAACGCTGGATGGTATATTTGCGGCCCTTGAGCTTGGCGAGCACGTCCGATTTTTCCTTATCATTATAGGCGAAATAGGTGGTGGCCTTCTCGTTGATCTCATAAAGCGGCGACTCGGCAATAAAGACAAGGCCCTTTTCGATGAGGGTGGGCACCAGACGGTAGAGCATAGTCAGAATCAGCGCCCGGATCTGGAACCCATCCACGTCCGCATCGGTGCAGATGATGACTTTATTCCACCGCAGTTGCGAAAGGTCGAAGGTGTGCAGATCGCGGTTGGCTTTGGCTTTGACTTCCACCCCGCAGCCCAGCACCTTGATAAGGTCGGTGATAATGTCGTTTTTAAAAATGCGGTCGTATTCGGCCTTGAGGCAATTCAAAATCTTGCCGCGCACGGGTATGATGGCCTGGAACTCGGCGTCCCGCCCGAGCTTGCAGGCCCCCAGTGCGGAATCGCCCTCCACGATGTATAATTCCCGCCGGGAGGTATCCTTGGTGCGGCAGTCGACGAATTTCTGCACCCGGTTGGCCATGTCGAGGGAGCCCGAAAGCTTCTTTTTGAGGTTGAGGCGGGTCTTTTCGGCGTTCTCGCGGCTGTGCTTGTTGACCAGCACCTGAGCCGCGATGCGGTCGGCCTCCGCCGGGTTCTCGATGAAATAGATTTCCAGCGAATGGCGCAGGAAATCGGTCATGGCCTCCTGAATGAATTTATTGGTGATGGATTTCTTGGTCTGGTTTTCATAGCTGGTCTGGGTGGAAAATGAGGAACTCACCAGCAGCAGACAATCCTCCACATCCTGAAAGCTAATGCGGCTTTCGCCCTTAAGATATTTGTTATTCTGCTTGAGATAGGCGTCGATCTGCGAGACAAACGCGCTGCGTACGGCTTTTTCCGGCGCGCCGCCGTGCTCAAGGAAGCTCGAGTTGTGATAATACTCGATGAGATTGACCCGGTTGTGAAAACACAGCGCCACATTCATCTTGACCTTATACTCGGGCTTGTCCGCCCGATCGCGGCCGCTGCGCTCGGCCTGCCAATGCTGCACAGGCGTCAGCGCGTCCTCCCCCGCCAGCTCCTGCACATAATCCTCGATACCGTTGGGGTAGCAGAATTCGCTGGTCTCAAAGCCGGTCTCGGTCTCGTCGCGCAGCTCAAACACCAGCCCGGCGTTGACAACCGCTTGGCGTTTGAGCACATCCTGGTAATATTCCAGAGGTACGTCGATCTCGGTAAATACCTGCAGATCGGGCTTCCAACGGGTGCAGCTGCCAGTGTCTTTGCCGGCATAGGGCGTCTTTTTGAGGCCCCCCACGTTTTCGCCGTGCTCAAAATGGAGCTGATAGCGGTAGCCGTCGCGCTTGACTTCCACGTCGGTGTATTCGGAGGCATACTGAGTCGCGCAGGCACCCAAGCCGTTGAGGCCGAGGGAATACTCGTAATTTTCCGCACCCTGGGTATTGTATTTGCCGCCGGCATACAGCTCGCAAAATACAAGCTCCCAGTTATAGCGCTTTTCGATCGGATTATAATCCACCGGAATCCCACGCCCAAAATCGCGCACTTCCACTGAATGATCCCGATAGCGTGTGATGAGTATGCGGGTGCCGAAGCCTTCCCGCGCCTCGTCGATGGAATTACTGAGGATTTCAAATATCGAATGCTCGCAGCCCTCCAGGCCGTCCGAGCCGAATATCACGCCCGGGCGGCGGCGCACACGGTCGGCACCCTTCAGAGAGGAAATGCTCTCGTTGCCGTATTCGTTTGCCTGTGTCTTTGCCATGCGTTCCCCGTCTTTCCGGCCCGATATGGGCAAATCTGGCGCCTGCAATGATTTCAGACCGATTAAAAAAGCCCGTGTTTTGTATATCCGTCTGCGGCGGAAAACAGAATATTGCGAAACTCGATTACCTGCCTGAAATTACCGAATTTAAAAGGCGCCTTATTACTGTATCCCAAAAACGGCGGAGTTGTCAAGCGGCGGATGTCGTATGCCCACATATGGACGGATTCTTTTTACATAATCGGGCGGGTATTTTGACCGACACAAAAACGCCCCGGCGGAGCCTTACGGCTCTGCCGAAGCGTTTGGTGCGGACTGACAAGCCCGGAGCCAGCCACACGGCTGTCACATGGCCGGAGCCGGTGTGGGCGCGGGCCCATCCGTGCTCATGGGCGGCTGATTGGGGTCTTCAAACACACGTTCGAATTCCTCGCCCGACATCTTCTCATGCTTAAAGAGATAATTCGCCACTTCGGTCAGCTTATCGAAGTGATCCTTGAGAATATCCTTGGTCTTTTCATAGGCCGAATCGACGATACTCTTGATTTCCGAATCGATCTCGGCGGCCACATTCTCGGAATAGTTGCGTGCCTGAGCGAAATCCCGGCCGAGGAAAACCTCGTCGTGGCCCGAGCCGAAGACGATCGGCCCCAGCCGTTCGCTCATGCCATAATGGGTGACCATCTTGCGGGCCATGTCGGTGGAACGCTCGATGTCGTTGGAAGCGCCAGTCGATATGTCATTGAGCGCCACGCTCTCGGCCACACGGCCGCCCAGCATGGTGCAGATGTCTTCGAACATTTCGGTCTTGGTGGCGTAATACTTATCCTCCACAGGCGGATTGAGCGTAAAACCGCCCGCCTGCCCGCGGGGAATGATGGAAATCTGCTGCACGGGATTCTGGGTGCTCAGATAGTGGGAAACCACCGCATGACCGGCCTCGTGGAAAGCGGTCAGCTTCTTTTCCTTCTCGGTCATGGTGCGGGATTTCTTTTCCGGCCCGACCATGACCTTGATGGCGGCTTCCTCGATCTCCTTCATCGAAATCACATGCTTGTTGCGGCGGGCAGCCAACAGGGCCGCCTCGTTGAGCAGGTTCTCGATGTCGGCGCCGGTGAAGCCGACGGTAGTCTTGGCGATCTCTTTAAGATCCACGTCGGGGGCCAGCGGCTTGCCGCGGGAATGCACCCGCAGGATGGCCTCGCGGCCGGCGATATCCGGCGCGCCGACAAAGACCTGCCGGTCAAACCGGCCGGGGCGCAGCAGCGCCGGGTCGAGGATATCCGGCCGGTTGGTGGCCGCGATGATGATGACGCCCTCGTTGGCACCGAAACCATCCATTTCGACCAGCAACTGATTCAGCGTTTGCTCCCGCTCGTCGTGGCCACCGCCAAGGCCGGCGCCGCGGTGTCGGCCGACGGCATCGATTTCGTCGATGAAGACGATGCTCGGTGAGTTTTTCTTGGCCTGTTCAAACAGATCGCGTACGCGGGAAGCACCCACGCCCACGAACATTTCGACAAAGTCGGAGCCGGAGATGGAAAAGAAAGGCACGCCCGCTTCGCCGGCGACCGCCTTGGCGAGCAGCGTCTTGCCGGTGCCCGGAGGGCCCACCAACAGCACGCCCTTGGGGATACGTGCTCCCAGCTCGTTATACTTATGCGGATTTTTGAGGAATTCCACGATTTCGCGCAGTTCCTCTTTTTCTTCGTCCGCACCGGCCACATCCATGAAGGTGGTCTTTTTCTTTTCGTCAGAGACCTGCTTGACCCGGGCCTTGCCGAAGGACATGACCTTGCCGCCGCCGGCTCCGCCGCTGGCCTGGTTGATCATATACATCCACAGCAGCCCGAATATCACCGCGATGATGATATAGGGCAGGAAGCTGAACCACCAGGGAGCCTGCCACGCCTGGATATAGTCATAGGTGATGCGGCTGTCGGGGTGCTTGTCGTTATACTGATCCACCAGCGTCGAGGCACGGTCCACAAACAGATTGATATTCGGTACCGTGTACTTGATGACATCGCCGGAGCGTCTGGTCAGCACCAGTTCCCCGCTGCCCAGATCCAGCTTGTAATTTTTGACGTCCCCATCCTCAAAATAGCTGATGATGGTGGAATACTGCGGCTTTTTTTCCTGCGGCTGATTCTGGGTAATCAGGAAAAGGCTGAGAAACAGCAATATGAATATGGCGGCATAGGCGCCGATTCCGCGGATATTTTTGCCCAATTATAAATCACTCCCTGCTTTCGAGTCCGCCTGACCCGCAGCCAAAGGCTTATTTTTCATAGACTTCCGGTTTCAAAACCCCGATAAAAGGCAGATTGCGGTATTTTTCGTCATAGTCGAGGCCGTAGCCCACCACGAATTCGTCGGGAATATGGAAACCATGGTATTCGGCTTTGACATCGACCTGCCGACGCTCCGGCTTGTCGAGCAGCGTGCAGATTTTCACGCTTTTTGGCTTGCGCGCCTGCAGTATATCTATAATATAATGAAGAGTCAGGCCGCTGTCAAGGATATCCTCGACAATCAGCAGATCGTAGCCTTCCAGAGGGATGTCCAGATCCTTCATAATCTTGACCACACCGGAAGTTTTCATGCCGGAACCGTAGCTGGAAACGGACATGAAGTCGATGCGCGCGGGAATGGTGACCTGACGGAGCAGATCGGCCATGAAAACGACCGAGCCTTTGAGGATGCTCACCATCAAAAGATTCTTGCCTTTGTAATCGGCGCTGATCCGCGCACCCAGCTCTTTGACTTTCTGCTGGAGCTGTTCCTCACTCAGCAGTATTTCCTTGATATCCTCGACCAATGCGGTATCCTCCCAAATTATGTCGTTTCGATAAAGAGCAGACGCGCCGTCTGCGCGCTGATGCGGCACCTTTCGTCCGCACCGAAGCCGTATATCCACAGGATCCCCTGTTCATCCGCCACAATGGGGAGCCTTCCCCGTTCCTGCGGCGGTACGGATGCTTCGTTGAACAGTTTTTTAAGCGATTTGCCAACCCCTCTTCCCAGCGGGTGAAAATAATCGCCGGGCCGTCTGGTCCGAATCTCCGCCCTTCCTATTATTCTATCACAATCGATTGCATTATTGAAACACCGAATCGAAATATTTTGAAACTTTTCCGCCTCCGCGGCGGTCACCGGGGTGATTCGAAGCCCGAACGAGCCGGAACGGTACGTTCCAGGGGCCAGGGGCGCGCCGGGTGCCGCGGGTGTCGGGGCCGCGGGCGGGTCGAGCCACAGCCGCCCGCCGGCGAGCCGGCCAAACCACCCGCCGGCCAGCTGCACCCGTCCGGATTCCCCGTGCACCAGTGCGCAAAGGCGGTCGATATGCCAGGCATCGGGCGAGAAACCGGCTGTCTCCCGTACCGCACGGGCAAGCACCCGGCCCAGCAGAGCGGGCTCGCAGGCGGCAAGCGCGGCGGCATCCAGACTGACCGAGCCGGGCGTCTGCCGATCCGAAGTCTGCCCGTCGCGGGCCTGCCCGACACGGGCCTGCTCCAGCCGCCGGGCGGCCAGCTCCCCGAGCAGCTCTTCATCCGCCGCAAGACTGTGCTGGGCGCGGAGCACCGCACGGTCCAGCGCGGGATTGATGCGGTAAAGGGCGGGCACCACATCCAGACGGATGCGGTTGCGGGCATATTGCCGGTCGAAATTGGTGCGATCGGTCCGATAGCGGATGCCGTTGGCCGCACAGTAAGCTTCCACGTCGGCGCGGGTGCACTCGATCAGCGGGCGGATTACGCGGCCCCGCCGGGGCGGGATACCCCGCAGCCCCCGGATGCCGCTGCCTCTGGCCAGATTGAGCAGCATCGTCTCGATGCTGTCGCTGAGGGTGTGGGCCGTGGCGATTTTGGCATCGAGCCCCTTCGCCGTGCGGTCAAAAAAGGCGTAGCGCACCCGGCGGCCGGCCTCTTCCTCGCTTTCACCCGTACTGGCGGCTTCGGCGCGCACATCGGCGTGGCATACAAAAAGCTCCACGCCCCACGCGGCGCACATTTGCCGCACATAGGCCTCGTCCCCGTCGGCTTCGGCTCCCCGCAGCCCGTGGTTGACATGGGCGGCAAAGACCCGGAGCTTCATGGGAGCCCGCAGCGCACACAGCGCATGCAGCAGCGTCATGGAATCGGCGCCGCCTGAAACGCCCGTGAGCACCGCGTCGCCGGGCGCGAGCATGCCATAACGGCGCACCGCCGGCATCACGTCAAGGCTCATCGCGGTACCGCTCCACCGACGTGAACTGCGTGTGGCTGCCGTCCCAATGCAGGGGAATATCCCCGATGGGGCCGTGGCGGTTTTTGCCGACAATGCAGAGGGCCTGGTTATGGTTTTCCTCCGTCTGCTCATAATAATCGTCCCGATACAAAAACATGACGATGTCGGCGTCCTGCTCGATGGAGCCGGATTCACGCAGGTCGGAAAGCTGAGGGCGGTGATTGCCCCGCGCCTCGGTGCCGCGGGAAAGCTGCGACAGCGTGATGACCGGCACGTTGAGATCCCTCGCCATGACTTTGAGTCCCCGGGTCATCTCGGAAACTTCCTGCACGCGGTTGTCGATGCGCCGGCCGGAAGACATCAGCTGCAGGTAGTCGATGACGATAAGGTCGAGATCGCGCACCCGGCGGCAGCGTGCCTTGATTTCCGGCACCGTGATGCCGGAAGTGTCGTCGAAAAAGATATGGCATTTGGAAAGCGTGTCGGCGGCGGAGGCAAGCCTCACCCAGTCGTCCGCGCTCAATTCGCCGGTGCGCAGATTGCGGTTATCAATGCCGGCTTCGCTGGCGAGCATACGGGATACGTTCTGTTCCCGCGTCATTTCCAGCGAAAAAAAAGCCACCGTGCCGCCATGCTTGGCCACATTCTGGGCCATATTGAGGGCGAAAGCCGACTTGCCCATGGCCGGGCGGGCGGCGATCAGGATGAGATCCGACCGGTTGAGGCCGGTGGTCACCCGATCGAGGTCGGCAAAGCCCGTGGGGATGCCCGCGTACTTTTCCCGGTCCTCCCCGCCCATCTGCCGCAAGCGGTCATAGGCCTCGATGATGACATCCTTGATGGGGCGCAGCCCGCCGGTATTGCGGTCCTGTCGGATGTCGTAAATTTTCTGCTCCGCCAGGTCCACCACCGAGTGGACGTCTTCCGTTTCGCCGCTGGCAGTGTCGATAATTTCGCGGGAGGTCTGGATGAGGCTGCGCAGGAAGTATTTTTCCTGCACAATCTTTGCGTAGGCCTGGACGTTGGCCACCGACGGCACCATCTGCGCCAGTTGGAGCAGGTAAGCCTTGCCGCCGGCATCGTCGTACACGCCCGCGGCCTTGAGTTCATCCAGCAGCGTGACGAAATCGATGGTGCGGCTGTCGGTAAACATCCGCACCATGGCCGAAAAAATTTCCCGATGCTGCGAAAGGTAAAAATACTGCGACTTCAGAATATCGAGAAGCTGGGGCAGCACGCCCGGGTCGATCAGAATCGAGCCGAGGACGGACTGCTCCGCTTCCAGGCTATAGGGGAGCGCGGCGGTTTCGCCGGCCGCGCGGAACGGATGCTCATCGGCCATGACGGCTCGCCTCCCACTCGCTGCCGATCAAAACTCCGCTCAGTCCTGTTCCCCCACCGCCACCGACAGTTTTGTGGTGATGCCGGGGTAGAGCTTGATTTCCACCGGATACGTGCCGAAATTTTTGATATCCCCGTCGAGGACGATCTTGCGTTTGTCGATCTGGACTCCGAACTGCCCGCCCAGAGCGGCGGCGATCTCCTTGGAGGTCACTTTGCCGAAAAGCCGCCCCGCGGTGCCCGCTTTGGCCGTCACGCGCACGATGCGCCCGGCCAGTGTCTTGGCCGCATCCATGGCATTCTGCCGCTCCACGGCTTCGCGGTGCCGGGCGGATTCTTCCCGTGCACGCAGCTCGCTCATGGCCGAAGCGTTCGCTTCCACGGCAAGCCCCCGGGGCAGCAGATAATTCCGGGCATATCCGTCTGACACGCTGACGAGTTCGCCCGCTTTGCCCGAGCCCTTTACGTCCGCTTTGAGAATGACTTTCATATCACATGCTCCATTTCTCCGCCGGATCGTGCCCTATCATAAACCCGCACCCCCGCCGACGGGCCGGCGGATGCGGCAGCCGGGCGGGCGGCGCAGCGCGCCTCTCCCCCGGCCGATGGTTCAGTGATTTTCCTTGCGGTATTTTTCCACGGCGGCTTTGACGCGGGCCACCGCTTCGGCCATGCTGCCGATTTTCAGCTGGGCGCCGGCCATGGTCTGATGACCGCCGCCGCCCAGAGCTTCCATGACCAGCTGGACGTTCACCCGCCCCATGGAGCGGGAGGAAATGGCAATCTGGCCGCCATCCGGATATAGCACGAAGGATGCCTCGACGCCGGTGATCGTCAGCAGATCATCCGCCGCCTGGGGCGCTATGATCTTGATATCCGCGTCCGACTCGCCGGTATAGGCCGCGATGGCGCAGCCCATAAAGCTCTCGGCCGACGAGACCAGCCTCGTACGTTTGCGGTAATCTTCCATCGAGCCGGCAAAAAGCTGCTGCACGGCCGCCGTATCGGCTCCCTTGCGGCGCAAATAGGCCGCCGCCTCAAACGTGCGCACGCCGGTGCGCACGGCAAAATTCCGGGTATCCAGCGTCATGCCCGCCAGCAGGGCCGAAGCCTCCACCGGAGTGATACCGCTGTCGCCGATATACTGCACCAGCTCCGCGACCATTTCGCTGGCGCTGGAAGCATAGGGCTCGTGATAAAAGATCACGGCGTTGTCGATGAAATCCACCATTTTGCGGTGATGGTCGATCACCACAACCGTGCGGCTGTTTTGATAAAGCTCGGGATACTCAATGAATCCCTTGCGGTGGGTGTCGACGATCACCAACAGCGTACGCCGGGTCAGCAGCTCGAGGGCGTCGCCCGGATGCAGGAATGCATCGCCATAGCCGGTATTCATCAGCTGCGCGATATAGGAATGGGCCAGGGACGCGCGCACATCCATTACGATGCGCGCCGGCTTGCCGCGGGAAACCACCGCGCGGTAAATGCCCACCGCCGCCCCGAGGGAGTCGAGGTCGGAATTGCGATGCCCCATGATGAGCACGTTGTCGCTGCCGTCGATCAGCTCCGCCAGCGCCGAAGCGATGATGCGGGTCTTGACCTTGGTGCGCTTTTCCACTGCCTTGGAAACGCCGCCGTAAAACTCAAACCCGGAGGGCGATTTAACGGCGGCCTGATCGCCGCCGCGGCCCAGCGCCATATCCAGCGACTGGCGGGCCATTTCCTCGGTCTGGGCCAGGCTGTTGCCGCCCCGGCCGACGCCGATGGAAAGTGTGGCCGGCATGCGGCCCCCCGCCACGATCTGGCGCACGGTGTCGAGGATGTCGAAGCGTGCGTCGACGATCTGACGCAGGTGACGGTCCTCCAGCACGAAAAGATATTTGTCCCGGTCGGTCTGGCGCAAAAAGCCGTTTGTCCGGCCGGACCAGGCAATGAGCGCCTTCTCGATGCGGCTGATGAGCTCCGCTTTCTCGCCCTCCCGGGCGTTCTGCATCAGCTCGTCGTAATTGTCGATCATGACGATGGCCACCACCGGGCGGCTCTCGTGATACTCGTCCACAATGCGCTTAAGCTCGGTGTTGTCAATCCAGTACGTCAGATAAAAGCCGCGGGAGGACGGGCTGCCCACCACGGTGTAGCGGCGGTTGCGCACAGCCACGTCCACGGCGCTGCCGGGCCGGTCGAATGTACCGAGGGTAAGGCCGCGGGCCACCGTGTGGATATCTTTGCCGAAATAATCCTCGCCGCCGATGACGGTGTCGCGGAAACGGTCGTTATACCAGACGATTTCCCCTGTGGCGCCGGAAATGACCAGCGGCAGCGGGAAGCTGAGCAGCGACTGCCGGTCGGCGTCATTGAGATTTTCCGCCGTATGGGCGATGATGGAACGGATATCCTTCTGGACCGTACGCAGACGCAGCAGCAGCGCCCCAATGGCAAGCAGGCCCGCCCCCAGCTCGATCAGGCCGATGCGGTAATCCCACATCAAACTGATGAGCGCAAACAGCAGGATGACGGCGGCGGAAAAGGCCACCATGGGCAGAAACTGCCAGACTTTTTTGGCTTTCATGTGTATAACCATCCTTTGATAGGAAGAAAGCACCGCGGGCACGCCTGCGGAACATTCTTCCTCACCGGCGCCATACGAGGCCGCGCCGGCAAAAGCCGCTATTCTTTCCCTATGATACCATAAATGCGGCCCGGGTTGCAACGGATTTGCCCCTGCGCGGTGAAAAAGGCCGCGGTACACGGAAAACCGCCCGCCCGGCACCGCACCCAGAGTGGTGGCGGGCGGGCGGCCGCAAAGCCCCCGCGATGCGATGGATCAGACTTCCATGATGACCGGCAGGATCATGGGACTGCGCTTGGTCTTTTCAAAAAGGAGTTTCGAAAGCGCGTCCTTGACGCGGGTCTTGATGGTGCCCCATTCGGTGATCCCGTTGGTACTGCATTCATCGAGCACAGCCCAGGCCGCCTCCTTGGTTTTATCCATCAGCTGCTCCGACTCGCGCACATACACAAACCCACGGGAAACGATATCCGGTCCCGCGACCAGCTGGCCGTTGGAACCGTCGATGGTGGCCACAACGACGATCAGGCCGTCCTGCGCCAGATGCTTGCGGTCGCGCAGCACGATGCTGCCTACGTCGCCCACACCCAGGCCATCCACCATCATACGCCCGGCGGGCGCGGTGCCGACTACCTTCATGCTGTCGGGGGTGAATTCGACCACCTGGCCGATATCGGAAATGAGTATATTAGAGGATGGTATGCCCATGTCGAGGCCGAGCTGGTAATTTTTGCGCAGATGTTTCTGCTCGCCGTGGACGGGCATGAAAAATTTCGGCTTGGTCAGACCGATGATGGTCTTGAGCTCTTCCTGGCAGGCGTGACCCGAGACGTGCACCGATTCGTAAATGACCTGCGCGCCCAGCTTCATCAGTTCGTTCACCATTTTCGAAACCATTTTTTCATTGCCGGGGATGGGGTTTGCGGAAATGATGATGAAGTCGTTGGGCCCTACTTCCACCTTGCGGTGGTCGGAGTAGGCCATGCGGTACAGGCCCGACATGGCTTCGCCCTGGCTGCCGGTGGTGATGATGACCATCTTATCCTGCGGGTAGCGGTTGATGCTGTCGATGTCGACGATCAGCCCGTCCGGCACATTGAGATAGCCCAGCTCGGTGGCGATGGTGCAGACGTTGACCATGCTGCGGCCAGAGACGGCCACATGCCGGCCGTATTTGGCGGCGTAATCGACGATCTGCTGCACACGGTGGACGTTGGAGGCGAAGGTCGCGATGATGAGCCGCCGGCCCTCGGCCTGCTGGAACAGTTGGTTGAATTTGCGGCCCACGGCGCGCTCACTCATGGTGTAGCCCGGGCGCTCGGCGTTGGTGGAATCCATCAGCAGCGCCAGCACGCCCTGCTTGCCCAGCTCGCCGAAGCGGGCCAGGTCGATCATGTCGCCGTGAATGGGGGTGGTGTCGATCTTAAAGTCGCCTGTCTGCACGATCAAACCGGCGGGCGTCGTGATGGCCATGGCCACCGCGTCGGAAATGGAATGGTTGACGTGGATGAATTCCACCGACATGCAGCCCAATTTGACCACGTCGCCGGGATTCACCACGTTGAGCTTGACTTTGCCGGTGAGGCCGTGCTCCTTGAGCTTGCCTTCCACCAGGCCCAGCGTCAGCCGGGTGCCGTAAACGGGCATATTCACCGTTTTGAGCAGATAGGGCAGACCGCCGATATGATCCTCGTGGCCGTGTGTGAGCAGCACGCCCCGCACACGGTCGCGATTCTTTTCCACCCAGGTGAAATCGGGGATGACCAGGTCGACCCCGAGCATTTCCTCATCCGGGAACGCCAGACCGCAGTCGACGATGAGGATATCATCCCCGCACTCGTAGGCGGTCATGTTTTTGCCGATCTCGTTGAGACCGCCCAGCGGGATGATATGCAGCGGCACGCCTTTTGGGGCGGCGGGGCGACGGCCCCGCGGGGAGCCGGAGCGATGCCGGCGGGACGGATGGGCGGATGTCTTTTCAGCGCCTTCCGCCGGGCGATTTTCCACCGGGTGATTCTCAGCCGGGCGCTCTTCCGCAGCGCGGCTTTCGGCCGGGCGGTTTTCCGCGGCCGCAATATGGCCCGCGGCAGGACGACGCCCACCCGTACGGCGGCGGGGCGGACGGTTGCCCGTCTGGGCCGCAGGTTTCTTTTCGGCGTGCTCGCCGGCCTCGTTGGCCGCGGGCCCCGTCGGGACGGTCGGATTTTCGGTTGTCACTCAAATACCTCCTGTTTCGGTTGCAAATTCGTACATATGACCTCCGGAACCGTCCAAACCGTCTGGTCCCGGAACGGATACGGCACATGCATCGATGCACGCGCTCCGACCGGATCTGCCGCGCGGAAGCCGCGCAGTCGGCAATCAAGCCAACGAAAACGGCGGGCAAACCGCCCAAACACCGTCTGCGCCCCCAAAAACGGACCCCCGGGCTCTTGTGCTCCGGAGCCGATCCGCTCCCAAAACGTCCAAACGCTTTCGGTGACAGTTGGTTTTGCCAAAGCCGTATTCAGGCCGCGCATCGGACGGAGATTTGCAGCGAAAATCAGCCGTATAAAACAGCGGACCGTACTCAGTGTCAATTTCCGCACACACTGAATACCGTCCTGCCGTTTAAACGCCTCGCACCTCGTCGGATGCCGCCAAGCCAGATTGTAAAGCCGGACACGATATCAGCTTTTATTGTAGCCGCCGTCATTGCCTTTGTCAAGCACTTCCTGTTCCCGCAGAGTCTTTTCATACTCTGCGCAAAGCTCGTCGGCCGTTTCCATATCGGCGGCCTCGGCGAGGATGCGCATGCCCGTGCCCCTCTTGAGCGGCGACAGCAGCACGCTCCCCCGCCGGGTGGAAAGCCGCACGCCTTCGGCGGGCGTGGTGCCGCCTTCCCGACCGTCCCCGCGGGGCGAGAGGCCGCGCAGCACCCGGCCGGGGTTTGCATGCAGCGGCACCGCACGCACGGTCAGCGCGAAGGGCGGCAGCGCAGCCGCCACGTCGTGAAGCCGCGCACCCGTGCGCCGCAGATAGGCAAGGATGTGCATGGCACTCTGCAGCCCGTCGCGCACAAAGCCCTGGCCGGCGGCGAGACTGCGGGCTTTGGCGTCGGAAGTGTCGGCCGGGCAGCTGAGATACCGCAGCACCCGCCGGCCGTAGCGGGCGGCCAGCGTATCCAGCGCCCGCGGGGCGTCAAAGGGCAGCGCCACATCTTCCCCCGCCTCGAAAACGATGCGGCAGGCGACCGCCAGCGTGCGGGCGGGCTCGATATAGCCGCCCTCCTCGTCAAAAAAGGAAACCTCGCGCCCCGAGGCGGTCACATGGGCCCGCAGGCCCTCCTCGCCGGCGCCAAGCGCGCGCAGCGTTTCGCTCAGCAGCCGCTGCACCTGCCGGTTAGAGGAACGCACCTCGCACCCGACGCCGTTTAAACCCTCGGGGGCGAGCCTTGCCAGCGCGTCGGCATATACGGCCCGGATGCCCGGCATTTCCATCGGCTCACCGTAGCTGCCCGGCTCGCAGCGATGGATCTGGCCGGTGGCGACGGCGGACTCGATCTTGCGCTCCATGGCACGGCGCAGCGGCAGGCCGCTGCCGTCGGTAGCGCGCAGCACCGCCCGGCTCCCCGCCGAGCGCGTCATCAGCCCCAGCTTCAGCCCGCAGAACTGCGCGGCAAAAGCCGCCAGCGCCTCAAAGCAGCTGCCGAAATCGTAAAGCCGCGTGCCGGTGGAAATCACGCCGGCCGCCAGCGCGCTTTTGAGCGTGACCCCGGCGTGGCTGCCGTCGTCGGCGACCCCCACCGCTCCGCCGGCGGCCTCCCCCGCCGCGGCGCCGATTTTCGCACAGATTTCAGGCGTCAGGTCGACTCCCACTTCGCCCGAAATACCGTCGTCGTCAAAAAGCCCCCGGCGGGCGGCGCCCTCCTGCACATTCTGACCGGCGCGGGCGCCGTCCTCCACCCGCTTGCCCGGCCAGATGCGCACGCCGGGGCTCACGGCGGCATCCATGCCGATGACGCTGCCCGCGCCGGCCACGGAGCCTTCGAACATGCCCGCCCGTTTTTTGAGCGAAGCGCCCGCGCACACCAGCGCGCCGCGCAACTCGCAGCGTTCGCCCACATAGGCGTCCGGCAGCAGCACCGAGTGGCGTACACTCGCCCCCGCGCCCACGGTGCAGCCGTCGTCGAGCACGGCGCACGGCCCGATGTGGGCGTCTGAGCCGATGCGCACCCCTTTGCCGATATAGCACGGCGGATGCACAAAATAATGCCCCTGCGGCAGCTCCGCGGCCCGGATGCCTCCGGTGCGCCGCCCGGGGATGCGGCATTCCACCTTGCCTTCCAACATATCGAACTGGCAGGCCACATAAGCTCCCACGTCGCCGATGTCGCACCAGTAACCATCCGCATCGAACGCATAGATGGGCATGTCCCGTTCCATCATAAGGGGGAAAAGGTCTTTGGCAAAGTCAAATTCCCGCTCGGGCGGGATCAGCGACAGCGCCTGCCGGCTCAGAATGTAAATGCCGGTGTTCACCGCGTCGGTGACCGACTGGGCCCAGCCCGGTTTTTCCACAAACCCGCTCACCCGGCCTTCCGGCCCGGCCACCACCAGGCCGTATTCCCGCGGGTCGGCCACATGGGCCGTGAGCAGCGTGGCCGCCGCTCCCTTTTCGCGGTGCCAGCGCATGGCGGCGGCAAGGTTGAAATCGCACAGCGCGTCGCCGCTGATGACGAGCAGATCACCGCTATCCGGCGTGTCGGGCCCCAACGTGCCGGCCGCGAGCTTCACGCCGCCCGCGGTGCCCATGGGCTTGTCCTCGATGCTGTAGCTCAGGCGGATGCCCCCGTAGGCTTCGCCGAAATGGGAGCGGATCTCTTCGGGCAGATACCGCAGGGAAACGGCCGCCTCGTCGACACCGTTTTTGCCCAGCAGATCGAAAATATATTCCATCACCGGCCGGCCGCAGAGCCGTGCCATGGGTTTGGGGCAGTCGCAGGTCAGGGGCCGCAGCCGGGTACCTTCCCCGCCGGCCATAATTACCGCTTTCATCCGAAAAACCGTCCTTTCGCGTTTGGTTTCCCGCTCGGTGTCTATCATCTGTCGGGCCGCGTGTACGTGGCGGCCCGGTCGAATGGTCTCGGATTTAGTATGGCACGGCAGCGAAATTTTATTATGAATCGGGACGCAATCCCCTGCCGCCCGTGACGGGGAGGCTCATTACCCGCCGAAAAGCACGAGCGCCGTCTGCATGAAGGCCATGCCCGCCACCATGCCGCCGGCGCCCCAGAGCGGGCGGCCGCCCTGCCCGGCGGCTGGGATGAGCCCGTCGAAAGAAATGGCGATCATGATGCCCGCCACCACGCCGAAAATGCCCCCCAGCATGGCAGGTGAGAGATACGGCGCGAGTATCAGATACGCCAGCAGCGCGCCCGCCGGCTCCGAAAGGCCCGACAGCGTGGCAATCCCCAGCGCCTTGCGGCGGCTGCCCGTACCGAAATAGATCGGCGCCGCTACGGCGATGCCCTCCGGGATATTGTGCAACGCGATGGAAATCGCCACCGGCACCCCCAGCCGCAGGTCGGCGTAGCCCGCCATGAATGTGGTGATGCCCTCGGGCAGGTTGTGCACCAACACAGCCACCGCCGTCACCATCCCCACCCGGCGCAGGCCGCCGCCCGGCTCCCCCAGGCGGCGCACGGTGCGGGTCCGCTCCGGGTCGGGCACCAACCGGTCGATGAGCAGCGACGTCAGCGCCCCGGCGACCAAGCACAGCGCGGCTGCCGGGCCCGCCCATCGGCTGCCCAGAGCGGGGGTCAGTCCGCGGCGGGCCTCGGGCAGCAATTCCACAAACGAAATGAGGCTCATCACCCCGGCCGAAAAGCCCAGTGAAAACGCCATGGTCCGCCCGCTGCCGCGGCGGGAAAGCACGGCAATGCCGCCCCCCAGAGAAGTGGAAAGCCCCGCCAGTGTCGAAAGCACCAGCGCCGTCAGCGCGCCCGTCGTCATAGGCATCCTCCTTTCACCCCCGCGACCGGGTCGACCGTGATCGGGCCTGCCCACGGCCGGGCTTGCTTTTTTCCGGTCATCTGTTACAATAAGGGGGAATCTGACAGGGCGGCGTCCCCCGCCGCCGGAACCGAGGCCATATGGAAACAAACTGCAAAGCGGTGGAAATTTTCACCGACGGCTCCTGCCTGGGCAACCCCGGCCCGGGGGGATACGGGGTGATCTTGCGCTATCAGGGGCGGGAAAAGGAACTGTCGGCCGGCTTTGCCGAAACCACCAACAACCGTATGGAACTGCTGGCGGCCATCACCGGGCTTAAAAGCCTGCGGGTGCCCTGCGAGGTGACGCTTTACAGCGATTCGCAGTATCTGGTCAACGGTGTGGAAAAGGGCTGGGCCGCCAAATGGCGGAAAAATGGCTGGCGCAAGGGCGATAAGACCCCCGCCCTCAATACCGACCTGTGGGGCGAGCTGCTCGACCTGCTTGACCGCCACCATGTGAAAATCGTGTGGGTCAAGGGCCACGCGGGGCACCCGGAAAACGAGCGCTGCGACGCCATGGCCGTGGCCGCCGCACAGAAAGTGGCCGGCCGACCGGCGGAAAAGGAGGCTGCCAAGCAATGAGCGAAGTCATCTATGCCGACCATGCGGCCACCACCGCCGTCACTCCCGAAGTGCTCCGGGCCATGTTGCCTTATTTCTGTGAAGATTACGGCAACCCGTCGGGCGTCTATTCCGTGGCGCGGCGGGCCCGTCAGGCGGTGGATGCGGCCCGCTCAGCCGTCGCGGCGGCTCTGGGCGCCCGACGGGAAGAGATTTTCTTCACCTCCGGCGGGTCGGAAGCCGACAACTGGGCTATCCGCGGCGTGGCCCACGCGCTGGCGGGCCGCGGGCGGCACCTGATCACCACCCGTTTCGAGCACCATGCGGTGCTGCACACCATGCGGGCATTGGAAAAAGAGGGCTTCTCGGTCACCTATCTGCCGGTGGGAAAAACCGGCGTCGTGCGGCCGGCCGATCTCGTTGCCGCCCTGACGCCGGACACGACCCTCGTGAGCGTCATGTATGCCAACAACGAGATCGGCACAATCCAGCCTATTCCGGAACTCGCCGGAATATGCCGGGAGCGTGGGGTGCTCTTCCACACCGACGCGGTGCAGGCGGTGGGCCACCTGCCCATCGACGTGGCAGATCAATGCATCGACCTGCTGTCGCTGTCGGCCCACAAATTCCACGGCCCCAAGGGGGTCGGGGCGCTTTACATCCGAAACGGCGTGAAATTTCCCAATCTCATCGAGGGCGGCGCACAGGAGCGCGGCCGGCGGGCCGGCACGGAAAACGTGCCCGGCATTGTGGGGCTGGGCGCAGCGGTCACCGCCGCCTGCCGGGATATTCCCGCGCGGGCGGAAAAGACCCGGCAGCTCCGCGACCGGCTCATCGACGGGCTGCTGGCGCTGCCCGACGTGCGCCTCAACGGTGACAGGGAGCGGCGGCTCCCCGGCAACGTCAACGTCACCTGCGGCGGCGTGGAAGGGGAATCGCTGCTGCTGCTGCTGGATATGGCAGGCATCTGCGCCTCCTCCGGCTCCGCCTGTACGGTGGGGTCGCTCGATCCTTCCCATGTGCTGCTGGCCGTCGGGTGCAGCGGGGAAGAAGCCCGCGGTTCCCTGCGCCTGACGCTGGGGGAAGAAAACACCGAGGCAGAAGTGGACCGCATGATCGAAACGGTGGCCCGCTCGCTTGCGCGGCTGCGGGCCCTCCGCGCCGGCAAGACACCGGAATAAACGGCTGCAAAAAGGCGCCGGCGGGGTTGCCCCAGCCGGCGCCTTTTTACTATATCGAAATATCCTGTCACATATGGATGACTTTAAGACTGCCCAGCACCAGCAGCAGCACGCCCACCACGATGCGGTAAATGCCGAACACCCGCAGCGGCTTTTTCTTGAGGTAGTCGAGGAAGGATTTGACCACCAGCAGCGCCACGATGAAGGCCACCACAAAACCGAGGATCAGCGCCACAGTCTCCACCCCCGTAAGAGGCGCCGTCGCCCCCATCATCTCGTACACCGTCGCGCCGAACATGGTGGGGATGGCGAGGAAAAAGGTGAACTCGGTGGCGCAGGCCGTGGTCAGGCCCATCACCCAGCCGCCCATGATGGTGGAAGCGGAGCGCGAAAAGCCGGGCCACAGGAAAGAAATGCACTGGAAGGCACCGATGACCAGCGCCTGCCCGGGACGGACATCCTCCGCACGGGTCGTCTTGCGGTTGTGCCGATAGATATACTCGAGCACCAGCAGCAGTATGCCGCCCACCACCATGGACCACGCCACAGGCACGGGGTACTGGAACAGTGCCTTCGCCTTTTTATAAAAGAGCTTTGCCACGATCACCGACGGGATCAGCGCCAGCACGACCCCCAGCCACAGGCGGAATCCGAACTGCCCCGGTCTGAGCTCCCGCAGCGAGCGCAGTATCTTTTTGCGGTAAAGCACCACCACCGCGAGGATGGCACCGAACTGGATGACCACTTCGAACATATTCCAGAACGCATCCTGGTTGTTGATGCCCATAAAGGAGCCGACCAGAATCATATGCCCGGTGGAAGAGATGGGCAGAAACTCGGTGACGCCCTCCACGATGCCCAGAATGATAGCTTTCAAAATCAGGATGACACTCTGCATACGATCATTCCCTTCGATGCTGTGCCCCGGCGGCCGCCGACGGCTGGCCTGGGACTTTTCCTATTCTAGCCGATTGCGGGGGCTATTGCAAGGCAAATCCCGAAAAATACCGGGAGAATGCGCGCTTTCCCCGGTTTGCAAACGCCGCGTTTCCTGCTATAATGAAAAAATGTGTAACCGTTTCACCGCCCGGAAGGAGGAATCGGAATGAAACCAACCGTTGTCGCCGCCATGAGCGGCGGGGTCGACAGCTCGGTGGCCGCGGCGCTGCTGCTCGAGCAGGGCTACCGCGTCATCGGCATCACCATGAATGTGTGGCCGGAGGAAGAAACCGCCTGCACGCACTCCTGCTGCTCGGTCACCGACATCGACGACGCCCGGGCCGTGTGCGCGAAGCTCGGCATCCCCCACTATGTACTCAATATGCGGGAAATTTTCCGCAAAGAAGTCATCGACTATTTTCTGGCGGAATATCTGCGCGGGCGCACCCCCAACCCGTGCATCGCCTGCAACTCCCACGTGAAATTCGACGCGCTGCTGCGCCGGGCGGAGGAGCTTGGCGCGGATTATGTGGCCACGGGGCACTACGCCTGCGTGGCCCACGACGCCGCGACCGGCGGCTGCCGGCTGACCCGGTCGGCCGACTCCCGCAAGGATCAGACTTATGTGCTCTATATGCTCGACCAAGCTCGCCTGCGCCATGTGCTGCTGCCATGCGGCGGCTTCACCAAACCGCAGATCCGCGAAATCGCCCATTCCCACGGGCTGCCCACTTTTCAGAAGCCCGACAGCCAGGATCTGTGTTTCATCGGCGCGGGGGGCTACGCGGGCTTTATCCGTGAAAACTGCGGCGCCCTGGCAAAATCCGGCCCCATCATCGGCCCGGGCGGCGAAGTGCTGGGCCGGCACGACGGAGTGTTCCATTTCACCATCGGCCAGCACCGGGGGCTGGGCGACAGCCTGCCCGGCAAGCTTTTCGTCACCCGCATCGACCCCGCTCACGCGGCCGTATATGTGGGACCCGAAAGTGAGCTTTTCCGCAGTGCCATGCGGGTGGAAGAGCTGCGCCCCGCTTTTGCCGGCGCGCTGGGCGACGACGCCTGCGTGGGGGTCAAGATCCGCTACAGCGCGCCGGAAGTGCCCGCCGTGCTGCACGCGCTGCCCGACGGGGCCCTGCAGGTGGATTTTGACTCGCCGCAAAGGGCCATCACGCCCGGTCAGGCAGCCGTTTTTTACGACGGCGGCACCGTACTGGGCGGCGGCATCATCGCCGGAGCGCTTTGAGAGTGCTCCAACACATCGAAAAAAACCGCGCTCCGTTGGGAGCGCGGTTTTTCATCGCTTGGGGTCGCCCATTGGGCGGGCCTTTTCCTTGCCGCTCTTGGCCTTGCCTTGGATTTCCGGCACGGGGGGCCTCTCGTTGCGGGTCAGATGCAGCTTTTTGTTGCTCTCGGTGCCGTGCGGCTCGGTCACATCGGGCCGGCGCATTCCCTTTTTCGCCATATCGGTGCCTCCTTCGGCGGGCCTCGCCGGGCATCGCCCGGATTTGCCGCCTGCTCAAAGGGTGCGCCGCCTAGGGCCGATTTATTCGGCCGGCCCGAGCCCCAACAGCCGCGCGGCGTTGTCATGCAAGATCAGGCGGCGCTCTGCCTCGGTGAGAGGCAGAGCCATAAAGCGCCGCATCTCCTCTTTATGATACGTCAACGGATAATCCGTGCCGAAAAGCACCCGCTCCACCCCATGGCGGCGGATGATGCGCACCGCGCGCTCGGCCGGCAGCGCCCAGAGAGAGCTGGATGTATCGATATAGAGCCGTTTGCCGATCAGATGCTCCTCCGCCTCGTCCCATTCGGAATAGCCGCCCAGATGGGCCGCGATCACCGTGAGCTTCGGGTAACGGCTCACCACGTTGGCGATGCGCCAGGGCGAGGAAAAATCGGTCGTCTTATCCCCCGCGTGGATGAGCACGGGCAACTCACCCGCCACGTTCTCATACACGACGTCCATCGACGGGTCGTCGGCAAAATAGTGCTGGAAATCCGGATGGATCTTGAGACCCCGCAGCCCGAGTGTGCGGATACGGCGCAGCTCGGTCGGGATATGGGCATACCCCGGGTGGATGGTGCCGAAACCGATGACGCGGTCGGATGTGTGGGCCGCGATCCAGTTATTCACATCCTCCACCTGAGAAGGTTTTGTGGCGACGGCGTGCACCACCACGGTGCCCACTCCGCCCGCCCGTGCGGAGGCAAGCAGATTTTCGATGGTGCCGTCGCCCTGGCACTGAACGTGATAGTAGTCGTTGAGGAATTGCACCGCCTTGACCGCCACCTTGGGCGGGTAAGCGTGAGTGTGGAAATCAATGATGTCGGACATGAAACTTTGTGCCTCCGGAAAAAATCATTTGCGAAGCCCGCAGAATCGCGGCCCAACCTGCCCGCCGTTTCCGGCGGCTTAAAAGCTCCGGACTGCGGGCCCGGGGCCTCGCTTAAAAGCCGGTCAGGCCGAAATACCCGCCCGCCAGGCGGAAAAACAGCCAGAGCAGCAGATAAATCACCGGCTGGTGCAGCACGTAAATCTGCAGCGTGTTGCGCCCGGCGGCGGCGAAAAACGGCACGCGGGCCGAATAAAACCAATCGGGGAGCCTGTGGTCGCGGATAGGGATTCCCAACACCGTCCCGAGCAGGAAAAGAAACATCCACGGGATGAGGGGGAAGTAATCGGCCGAGCTGAAATGCGCGTCGGGCATGCCCAGCAAAAAGAGGCCGGGCACGTGCCGTGTCCATTCCGGGAGCGCCACGGTGAAAAGCCCCTGAATGCCCACGGAGTCGCTCCACGGCAGCGAGTAGGTCAGCGCAAAAAGCACCGTCCACAGCACGGCGGCCGGGACGGGAGGAATGCGGTCGACCGCCGGGCCCACACACACATAGAGCAGGATGGCCGCGCCCATGAAGTGCAGGATGCCGAACACAATGGTCTCGCCCGGCGCCACAAAATAGGAAAAAAGCGCCGTCACCAGCGTCACGATCATGGCCACGGCGAGCACGCGCACCCCGCGCCGCACATTGTTGTGGGAAAAGCGGCAGGAAATGCCCGCCAGCAGGATAAAGGCCCCGGCGAACGGCGGCTCCAGCACCGCCAGCGTCTCAAAGACGGGCACCCGGATGCCGAACACGTCCTCGATGTCGTAAAGCGCATGGTACACCACCATCGACAGGATGGCGATGCCGCGCACGGCGTCCAGAATATCGATGCGGTGATGCCGGCGGGCAACCAGTTCCACGGGCAGTCTCCTTTGTTCCCCCCCCCGGGCGGCGGGCGGTATATTTCCCGTGCTTTTTTTGCTCCGGGCTAGTATAATAGTATCATCATACCACAGGAAAGTAAAAAAAGTAAAGGAAGATTCCCCATGGTCATCATCGGCGAAAAAATCAACAGCTCGATCCCCGCGTCGCGGGAGCTCATCGAGCGCCGCGCCGCACCGGCCCTGCGCCGCCTGGCGGCCGCCCAGCGGGAAGCGGGCGCCGACTTCATCGACATCAACGCCGGCATGTTTGCCGACCGGGAGCCGGAATATCTGGCCTTCCTGGCAAAGGCGCTCCGGGAAGAGCCGGGCATGCGGTTTTCCGTCGACACGCCCTCCCCCGCCGCGGCCGAGGCCGCCCTGGCGGAGCTTGGCGCGGGGGGCGGGCATCTGATCAACTCGGTCACGCCCGAAAAAGAGCGGCTGGAGGGCATGCTGCCCCTGGCCAAGCGGTATGGCTGCGGCGTCGTGGCCCTGTGCATGCCCGAGACCGGCTCGCCGGAGGATATGGAAAGCCGCCTCGGCGCCGCCCGCACGCTGGTGAGCGCCGTCACCGGCGCGGGCCTGCGGGAAGCGGACATTTACATCGACCCCATGCTGCGCCCGCTGGGCGCCGACGAAACGGCCGGCACCGAAGCGTTGGAAACCATCCGCCGGCTGCGTGCCGAATTCCCCGGCTGCCATATTTCGGTGGGGCTTTCAAATCTTTCATTCGGTCTGCCCAAGCGACGGCTCATCAACCGCGCGTTTGCCGCGGCCTCCGTCTTCGCCGGGCTGGACGCCGCCATCGCCGACCCCCTCGACCGGGAACTGATGGGGATGTTCGCCGCGGCGGAGGCTCTGTCGGGGCGGGACGAATTCGGCATGGAATACATTGCGAAATGCCGCGGGGGCCTCATCGGCTGACAGGCTCAGACAAGCCCTTCCTCACGCAGCGCGGCGATGACCCGTGCCGCGGCCCCCACCCGGTTAAAGGGCGCGATGAAATAAAACCCATCTGCAAAAGGCGCGGCACGCCGGGCCGTCTCAAGCGCAATGCCCGCGCCCGTGCGCTCGCCCTCTTCCCGCGTCATGTCGGGGGTAAAACGGTCTGCCATCGCCTGGGAAAAGCGAAACCCCGGCATCTCGTTTGCCAGAAACCGGGCATTTTTATAACTCAGCGGGATCAGTATGCCCGCATAGAAGCGCACGCCCTTCGGTGCAAAAAGGGTGTGCGCCTCTTGCAGCGCCCGGAATGACTCGTCGCGGAATACCGGCTGAGTCAGCACAAAAGAAGCCCCAGCCTCCACCTTTTTGCCCAGCCGTTCCAGCTCGGGCCCGGGCTGGGCCGCGTTCACATTGAAAGCACACCCGCACCGGACCGGGTCCGCCCGGAACACGTCGCGGTTCATCTGACGAATAAAACCGCACAGCCCCACCGAGTTGAGGTTATAGACGCTTTTGACCACGCCTCGGTCGGTCTCGGGCACGGGGTCGCCCGTCACGGCCAGCACCCGGCGTATACCCTCGATATGGGCCGCCAGCAGCACCGATTTGATGGCGTTGAGGTTGCGGTCCCGGCAGCAGACGTGGGGAATCACGTCGATGCCCACGACCCGCCGCAGCCGCGCGGCGATCATGGCCGAGTCGGCACGGGGTTTGGCCATAGGCGAGTCGGCGATGGTCAGCGCGTCGGCGCCGGCGGCTTTCGCCAGCCGGGCGGCCTGCTCCATCCGGTCGATATCGGCGTCGAACGGCGGGTCCAGCTCCACCACCACCGTGCGCCGCCCGCGCACCGTGGGCTGCGCCGGGCGGGCCGGCTCCTCTGCCGGATGGGCGGGCCGGGTCTCGGGGGCCCCGACGGCCTGGCCCGACGCGCCGGTTTGCCGGGCAAGGAAACGGATGTGCGCGGGCGTGGTACCGCAGCACCCGCCGATCAGCCGGAAGCCCTTTCCGGCCGCCGGCGCCAGCTGCTCGGCAAAATATTCCGGCAGACCGGAATAGACCAGCACGTCATCCTGCATCTGCGGATACCCCGCATTGGGGCGGATGGCGGGAATCAGCGGGCCGTAATCGGGCTGCAGGGCAAACCGCAGCATGTGCGCCGGGCCGGAGCAGCAGTTGAAGCCCGCCGCATCCACACAGCCGCTCTGCCTCACGCAGTCGATCAGCTCCGCCGCCGTGTGGCCCAGCCGGGAATAGCCGTCGGGCGTGACGGCAAAGCTGACGGAAATAAAAGCCTCCGGCAGCCGGGAACGGATATACCGGGCGATGCGCACGGGGGTTTCCGCCTCGCCGAAAGTTTCCATCTGAAAAATGCGGACCCCTTCGCCCAGAAATACGTCGGCCATACGCCGATATTCGCTGTCGGTGTCCGTCTCTTCGCGCAGGTTCTCGGGCAGCGGGCCGATGTCGCCCGCCACCCATGCCTGCTCCCCGGCCGCCTGCCGGGCCAGCTCCACGCCGGCGCGGAGCACCCGGGCTGTCTGCTCCGCGGGGATGCCCAGCGCTGGCGAGCTGGCGCAGAAGGTGTTGGTGAGCAGCAGCTTCGCGCCGCTGTGCACATACTCCGCATGCACCCGGCGCACCATATCCGGCCGGGTGAGGTTGAGCATCTCACAGGCAACGGCGCTGCGCCCCATGAGAGAGGAAAGATACGTTCCCATCGCGCCGTCGGTGACGACGACGTGACGGGCCAGATATTCGCGAAACGTTTCCATACCGGCAAACCGCCCTTTCCAGTCGCGTGAAGAGAAAACCAACGCCTTGCACCCACCCGGAGACGCGGATTCACCGCTGCGGATGCTTTTCCGCAGGGCAAGGCGGCACGTTGAGCCAGCCTCGCCGCCATGTGAAAAGAATACCGACGGGAACCGCCGCATCAGGTGTCACAAGGTACTACCGCCCGGCACGACGGCCGGGGTGCCACGGCGCGCGGGCCCCCATCAGGCGGATGACCAAACAGAAAAGCCCCACGGCAATCAGCAGATCACCGACACTGAGCAGATACACATGAAACCCGCGGGCACGGAGCATATCGCCCAGGAAACGCAGCCGGGTGGAAGCCCCCGCCAGCCGGTAGCCGAAAACGCGTCCTTCCTCCAGCAGCCGGGTGGAAGCGCTGCCGGCTCCGGCCCGGAGCACGATGCGGGAAACCGGCATCATCCCGCCGTTGGCGACGGTCACCATACAGTTGGAAAGCCCGCCCAGCCCGATCAGATCCACCGACCACTCCCGGTAATTCAGCAGCGCAAACACGATGAGGGTGCCGTAACGCAGCAGCATCAGCGCGATGCTCCCCGGCCGTCCCATGGCCTCGATCAGCCGCAGCGGCAGGCTCACGCGGGTGAGCAGCGCCACCGCCACCGGGATGAGCAGCAGCGCCAGCCCACGCAGTCGGATGGCCGGCACCCGGCGCAGGCTCCCTTTAAGCAAAAAGCCGGCCAATACGGCCAGCAGTACGGCTTCGAGCAGCATGGGCGGCAGTTCCCCTTCCACAATCCGGAATCCGACGGCGGCAGACCCGCGCATTCCGCACTTAAATATGGATATCCAGCCGTTTCGACGGATCGGGCTGCTTTTTCAGCGTCCTTTCCATGGCGGCCACCACATCGGGGCAAAACTGGGTGCCGGCGCCCCGCCGCAGCTCCTGAAGCGCCTCCTCCCGGCTCATCGCCTTGCGGTAGGAGCGGTCGGACGTCATGGCATCGAATGCATCAGCCACGCAAAGGATCATCGCCTCCAGCGACATATCCCGGGCAGGCTTGCCCGTCGGATAGCCGCCGCCGGCATACCACTCGTGGTGAGACCGGATGATTTCGACCTCATCCGACAAAAACTCGATATCCTGCACGATATGGGCGCCCTTTTCGGGGTGCTGCCGCACAAGGGCCATTTCCTCATCGGTCAGCCGGCCGGGCTTATTGAGCACCGTTTCGGGAATTCCGATCTTGCCGATGTCGTGGAGCAGCGCCGCATAGCGCAGCGTCTCGCTCCGGTGGGGCGACAGCTTCATTTCACGCGCAATGCGGGAGCTGTATTTTTCCACCCGCTGGGAATGGCCGCTGGTGTATTCGTCCTTGGTTTCCACAGCGGCAGCCAAGCTTTTCACCGTCTGCAGATAACTCTGCTGCAATTCCTTATAGGTAATAAATACATAGCGGGCCAGCATGAAGGGCAGAAACAGCAGCGCCACCATAAACCAGCCGTATTCGACATAGACCGCCGTTAAAAATGCGCCCAACAGACAGATAAAAAACAGATTGACAGTCGGCAGCGCCAGATAGTGCACGACCTGACGCAGGCTACCCACACCATGGTTGATCCACTGGAATATACCAAACAGGATTGCATTGCAGAGCACACCGGCAAACACACCGGCCAGCAACTGCGGCGCGTTGGCGGAAATTTGCTGTAAAGCAGATGTCATGCTGCCCGCATCGTGTATCTGTTGCCCGTGCAACTTATCGTACAATACACTGATCACGGCCGCCGCGATGGTATAGTTGCAAATATTGAACAGCGTATATTGGAATGGAATATTCAGAATATGATACGATGTTTTGGAATTTTTGCGCGAAATGGAGCCGCACACAGAAAGGGCCGAAGCCCACACTGCTGTGGCCGGCCCATAGACCATCATTGCTGCAATGACAACGGCACTGCTGATGGAAATCGTTTCATGGTCTCGCATCCAAATGCTTTGACTTTCTGCAACAGTGGCAAGTATGATAAAAAAGAGCATGCCGAACACGCTTCGTACAGGATAATACATGGTGACCAGAATCAGCAAAAAAATACCGATGACATCAACTATCACCTGGAATATATTCATTTTGCGACTCTGAGCCATTCAAAACCATCCTTGTGTCTGTGTCCGTCACAGTACAGACAAATATATTTCAATATGGGACCGCTGCACGGAGACTGTGCTATGTTAGACGATAATCAGCAAACTTTCCAAAATGCGCCACTGGAGAGGAGCAACGCAACAACCGCGCTGGCAACCGTCAGTACTTTTCTCATCATGTGAAAACAGCCCTCTTTCGGAAGAACTCCGCCCCTACGCTAAAGAGGACGGGCTGTTTTCGCTACGCTGTGCACAGACGGCCCATATTGAAACCAAATAAAATAGAGAGGCCGCTCAGTGGAGACCGATCACCGGGAGCACCCGGTTGACCGCGCTGAGCACCGATTTGACGACGGCAAAGTATTCGTCGTCCTGGACAAGCGCCGTGCCCGTCAGCACCCGCTCGCTGCGGTGGGGGTCGCAGTAATTGACCACCGCGACCATGACGGGGTAGGCGCCGACACGCAGTTTCTGTACTTCATAAAGCGAGAAAGCCTCGCTGTCAAGATACTGGTTGATGGCACTGAGCGTCGCCTCCGCCACGCCGCCGGACCGGCTGCCGGCGCCGTTGACGCGGCGGGCTTCGCCGCGGTAGGGCGTGCCTTCCATATTCAAAGAGACTTCGGCCTTGAACACAGTGCCCGAATAGGAAATATTCATGCCGGATATTTTAAGCCGGGTAGGCAGGTCTTCCGCCCGACGCACGGCATCCTCCTCGATTCGCGCGATGCTGATGATGCTGTGGTTGATGGTGACGCCGAAGGCTGCGGAAACGGCCGACTGCACGTCGCGGGAAAGCTGCTTGGGATTTTTGCCCCGGTCAGCCAGAATATGGACTTCCTCCAAGCTGCCGTCCTCGCCGGATACGATTTTGACTGCAATTACGCCGTCGAGCTTCTGAATGAGGTGCTCCATTTCTTCGGTTTTAGCCTGTTCCATGTTGCCATCTCCGCTTCAATATTCAGAAACCGTCGCACCTGCCAGCGTGGACTCCGCCCGCGCACAGCAGTGCCTGACGGCTGCCCGGGCGGCTAACACGCCGACCGGACGGGACCAATTTCCCTTTGATTATACCATTCTTTTCGTGTTGTGCATAGTTTTTTGAAAAAAAGCGACAGAATCGGTCAAATCCCGTCACGCCTGCGGCCGGTACAAAATCGGCCCGGGCAGTTGACTTTTGCCGCAGGCCCTTTACAATATACATAGAAACGGCGGCTCATGGCCGGAAGGAATGGTAAGCAGAATGAAAGACGGTTATATTCGGGTGGCGGCGGCCGCTCCACTGGTGGAAATGGCCGATTGCACCGGCAACGCCGAGCGGGTGAACCGGCTCGTTGCCAAGGCGGCGGACGGGCAGGTAAAGCTGCTGGTGCTGCCGGAACTGTGCCTAACCGGCTATTCGCTGGGCGATCTGTTTTTGCAGCGCACGCTGCTGGATGCGGCCGAACGTGCGCTTCGGGCGGTGGCCGAGGCGACGGCCGGCACCGACATGCTGGTGGTGGCGGGGCTGCCCTGCCGGCGGGACGCGAAGCTCTATAACTGCGCCGCCGTGATACAGGACGGCCGTGTGCTGGGTGTCGTGCCAAAGCAGCATATCCCCAACTATTCGGAATTTTACGAGGCCCGGCATTTTTCCTCCGGGGCGGGCACGGGCGGCACCATCCGCCTGGCGGGAGCGGAGGTCACCTTCGGGCCGGATCTGCTGTTTGCCTGCGACACGATGCCGGATTTTATACTGGGCGTGGAAATCTGCGAAGACTTGTGGGTGCCACAGCCCCCCTCGTGCCGTCTGGCGATGGAGGGTGCCACCGTCGTCGCAAACCTGTCGGCCAGCCCCGCCGTCGCCGGCAAATCGGGCTATCGGCGCACCATCGTATCGGCCCAGTCGGGCCGGTGCATCTGCGGGTACGTCTATTCCAGCTGCGGCGAAGGGGAATCTTCCACCGATCTTGTATATTCCGGCCATCTGATGGTCGCGGAAAACGGCAAGTTGCTGCGTGAGACCCAGCAGGACGGCCTGATCGTGTCGGATATCGACACCGCCCTGCTCACCGCCGAGCGCCGGCGCACCACCACCTTTGCCGACGGTTATACACCGGGTGCCTTCCGCACGGTGGGCTTCCGCCTGCAGCCGGTGGCGTACGAAACGCTGGAACGCCCCATCGACCCGCGGCCTTTCGTGCCCGCGGAGGACGCGCTGTACCGGGAACGCTGCCGCGAAGTGCTCGACATCCAGTGCGCGGGGCTGGCCAAGCGGCTGCGCCACACCCATGCGAAAACCGCCGTGGTGGCCGTGTCGGGGGGGCTGGATTCCACGCTGGCGCTGCTGGTGGCCAACCGGGCCATCCGGCGGCACGGGCTTGACTGCCGTCTGATCGCCATCACCATGCCCGGCCCCGGCACCACCGGCCGCACCCGTGGCAACGCCGGGCTGCTGTGCAAGGCACTGGGCGCCGAGATGCGGGTCATCCCCATCGGGCCGGCGGTGAAACAGCACCTGAGCGACATCGGGCACACCGGGGAGCCGGACACCACCTTTGAAAATTCCCAGGCCCGGGAACGCACCCAGATCGCCATGAGCGTGGCCAACATGACCGGCGGGCTGGTGGTGGGCACCGGGGACATGTCGGAGCTGGCGCTGGGTTTCACCACCTACAACGGCGACCACATGAGCATGTACGGCGTCAACGCGGGGGTACCCAAGACACTGGTGCGCCACCTCATCCGCTATGTGGCGGCCGAAAACGACGGCAATGCGACGCTGCGCGACACGCTGCAGGATATTCTCGACACGCCGGTGAGCCCGGAGCTGCTGCCGCCTGAAGCGGGGCGCATCGCGCAGAAAACTGAGGAAATTCTTGGGCCCTACGAGTTGCACGATTTCTTTCTCTATTATTTTCTGCGGTTCGGCTTCCCGCCGTCGAAAATTCTGCGCCTGGCGGCGACGGCCTTTGCCGATCGTTTCGAGCGTGATTTCATCCGCAAATGCCTGCGGGAATTCCTGCGGCGGTTTTTCGCCGCCCAGTTCAAGCGTTCCTGTCTGCCCGACGGGCCGAAGGTCGGTTCGGTGGCGCTTTCGCCCCGGGGCGACTGGCGCATGCCCAGCGACGCCGTCTGCCGCGAGTGGCTGCGGGAGCTGGACGAGGCGGAGTAACCCGTCCAAAGACCCGAAAGTGCACAAAAACACCCCAATCGTTTTTCAGTATAACATACTGTCTAACGATTGGGGTGCAGTTCAAAGCCCTCCGGGTGTTTTTTGCGGGATGCGTCACTTGCCCAGTTTTTTGAGAAATTTCGCGTGAGCCTGACGCAACTCCTCCGCCTTGTCTTCCGGGCAGGTGGGGTTGCAATGGGCCCAGGCCCCCGTTTCGCTGGAGGCGTTGAATTTCTGCTTGACCGCCGAGCGCATGGGCGGGAAAAATTCGATGTGGAAATGATAGAATTCGCTCGTATCTTCCCCGTTGACCGGCGCATTGTGCATGCACATCATATAGGGGAACTTGTAGTCGAAGAGGCTGTCGAGGGTGCCGGCCGTCTCTTTGAGCATGGCGGCGAGGGAATCCCGCTCCGCCGGCGTAAACTGGTCGATGGAGCCTTTGTGGGCCTTTGCGCCGATATAGACGCCGTAAGGGTACTCGGTGTAAAACGGCAGGTAGCAGATGAAATGCTCGTTTTCAAAAATGATCCGCCGGCCGTCGGCCTTTTCCTGGTCGAGAATGTCGCAGATGAGGCATTTGTGATTTCGGTCGTGATATTCCCGGCAGGAGTCGAGCTCCAGCTCCAGCTTTTTGGGCACGAAGGGGTAGGCATAGATCTGACCGTGGGGGTGGGGCATGGTGACGCCCACCACATCGCCGCGGTTTTCAAAAATGAAAATATACTTGACTTTAGGGTCCTTTTTGAGAGCGGTGAAGCGTTCCACCCACAGATCCACCAGCTTGCGGATATGGGGCACGGGCAGCTCCGGCAGCGTGACGGTATGCTCGGGTGAATAGAGAATGACCTCGCATTTGCCGTAAGAGGGCGCGGTGCGGAAAATGCCGCCCCCCACATCGTCCGGCTCGGGCGGATTGGGGCTCAGCGCCGGGAAATCATTGTCGTACTCATACACGTCGTAATGATCCGGCACCTTGCCCGACCCCGGGCAGAACGGGCACCAGTCCTTGGGCATCTGCGGCCGGCTCTGCCGATTGGATGCAATCATCACCCAGTCGTGGATAAGCGGATGCCAGCGGAGTTCAGCCATCGTTCGTTCTCCCTTTCGCACACGGCGGCCGAAGCGGCCGCAAAACTTTATTAATTAGTTTAACAAACAGCATCTTTATTATAATCCGCCGCCCGCCGGCTGTCAACCGCCGCCTGTTATTTCAGCTCCGCAATCGTCACGCCGTTTTCGCCCTCGCCGTACCGGCCCAGGCGAAACGTTTTGACCTGCGGATGGCCCTTCAGATGCTGCTGCACCGCGCTGCGCAGCACGCCGGTGCCTTTGCCGTGGATGACCGTCACCTGAGAAAGCCCCGCCAACTCCGCGTCGTCGAGAAAACGGTCCAGCTCCAGCAGCGCTTCGTCGGCCGTCATACCCCGCAGGTCGAGCTCCGTTTTGACCGCCATGTGCGCCCGATCGACCCCCGCCCGCGCGGCGGGGGTCTGGCGGTGCGGTTTCGGCTGCTGCATCAGGCGCAGGTCGGCGGCCGGCACACGGGTGGTGATGATACCCGCCTGCACCTGGACGTAGCCGGAAGCATCCGGCGGCTCGATGACCGTGCCGGTCTTATTGACGCCCTCGATGAGCACCGTATCCCCCGCCTTCAGCGGCCGGGGCAGCTGGTAAGAAGGCTTATCTTCCCGCCGCACCGGGTCGGCGGTGCGCTCCATGCGGCGCACGCTGGCGCCCACCTGGGAGCGGGCCAGCTCCCGTAGCGTGTCGATATCCTCGGTCTTCTGCATTTTGCGGATGGCGTCGAGATCGTCGAGCAGCTGCTGGGCCTGCTGGCGGGAACTCTCGACGATACGCCGGGCCTCCACCCGGGCGCGTTCGAGCTCCTTTTCCCGTGCCGCGCGCAGCTCCTGCCGGATCTTTTCCGCATCGGCCCGGTCGCGTTGGGCTTCCAGCCGCAGCGCAGCGGCCTGGTCGCGTTCCTGCTCCATCTGCTGGCGGCTGGTTTCCAGCCCCTGCACGACCTCTTCGAACCGCGTGTCGTCGGTGGAGACAAGCTCCCGCGCGCGGTCGATGATCTCTTCCGTCAAACCGAGCCGGCGGGAGATGGCAAAGGCGTTGGAGCGCCCCGGCACGCCGATGAGCAGCCGGTAGGTGGGGCGCAGCGTTTCCACGTCGAATTCACAGCTGGCGTTTTCCACCCCTTGGGTCTGGAGGGCATAGACCTTCAGCTCGGCGTAGTGAGTGGTGGCCGCGGTGTGGGCCCCCTTGCGGCGCAGATATTCGAGGATAGAGACGGCCAGCGCCGCGCCCTCCACCGGGTCGGTGCCGGAACCCAGCTCGTCGAGCAGCACAAGGCTCCCCGGCCCGCAGGCGCCTAAGATGCCGATGATATTCACCATATGGGCGGAAAAAGTGGAAAGCGACTGCTCGATGCTCTGCTCATCGCCGATATCCGCCAGCACTTCGCTGTAAAAGCCCACGCGGCTGCCGTCGTCGGCGGGGATGAGCATACCCGACATGGCCATCAGGCTCACCAGCCCCAGCGTCTTGAGGGCCACGGTCTTGCCGCCCGTATTCGGGCCCGTGATGACCAGCGTGTCGAAGGCGCCGCCCAGCCGGATGTCGACGGGCACCGCCTTTTTCGGGTCAAGCAGCGGGTGGCGCACCCGATGCAGCTCCACCGAGCCGTCGGTAGAAAATACCGGCACGGTGGCCTTCATGCGGTCGGCCAGGCGGGCTTTTGCAAAAATGAAGTCGAGCTCCACCGCCCGCGCACGGCTTTGGGCGATGGGCTGGGCAAAGGAGCCCACTTCGTCGGAAAGCTCCTGCAAAATGCGGGCGATCTCCTGCTTTTCCCGCGCAGCAAGCAGCCGCAGCTCGTTATTGAGCTCCACCACGGCCATGGGTTCCACAAAGACGGTGGCTCCGCTGGCGGAGGTGTCGTGGATAAGCCCCGGCACGTTGGAACGGCTCTCGTTTTTCACCGGCACCACGAAGCGCCCGTCCCGGATGGTGACGATGGGCTCCTGGAGGCTTTTGGCGAGTGCCGTCGAATGGATCATTTTATCGAGCTGTTCCCGCACGCGCTCCCCCGCGCGCCGGATATGCCGGCGGATATCCGCAAGCTCCGGGCTCGCCCCGTCGGCGATCTCGTCTTCTTCCACGATGGCATTGTGGATCTTTTCTTCCAGATATTTATTGGGTTCCAGCGAGTCGAACATCTCGTCGAGGCTGGTGGAAAGGCTTTCGGAAACATCCCGGTATTGGGCCAGTCGCCGCACGGCTCCCAGCACGCCGGCGACCCGCAGCAGCTCCCCCGTGCTCAGCCCGCTGCCGATCTTGGCGCGGCTCAGGGCGGAGTCGATATCCGCTAGACCGTCGAAAGAGGGGCCGCCGAACTGAAACGTCAGCCGGCCGGCATCCTGCACACGGGTGATTTCTTCCCGCGCCGACTCGGCGTCGGGCAGCGGGCGCAGCGCCCGGGCGCGGGCCGCACTGTCGGGGCAGGCACACTGACCGGCCAGCTGCTCGAGGATGTGGTCATACTCGAGCGCCGTCAGGGATTGCTCATTGAGTGTATGGGGCATGGTGATGACGATCCTTTCGCTCCGGGCCGGGCAGACGGACAGAAACCGCCTGACCGGCGCAAAAGTGGCAGCTTCCGCCCCCGCGGGGCGTGTGACAGGGCCGCTCCCGGGCGGGCCGACCGCCTGTCACGGGTGCAGACCGTGGTAAAAATCCAGAGTGGAAAAACTGCGCTCCAGCCGGCAGCAGACATACCGCTCGACCGCCCGGCCCAGCTCCGCAAGCGCGGCCTCGGGCAGCTCGAAGGAAAAAAGCCGGCCGAAATCCGCATAGACGGTGTGGCGCATGGCCGCCAGTGCGCCGGGAGCCAAAGGCAGGCTCTCGCCGTCGCGGGTCACATCCTCGCCGGGTGCGCACCGGTCGCACACAAGATCCCCGTGCACCGGGTCGAACCACATGTGCGCGGCCTCATAGGCGCCGCAAACGCGACAGGCCACCAGGTCGGGCATGTAGCCCGCCAGCGTCAGCAGCCGCATCTCGAAGGCCGCCTTCACCAGAGCGGGCGGGCGTTTGCCGGTCTCGAGCATATAAAGTGCGTTGAGGGCAAGGCGCAAATAGACTTCCGCCCCGTCCTCCTGCGGTGCCAGTGTCTCTTCCATCTGGGCAAAATATTGGGCGAGGGCCAGCCGGTCCAGATCCCGGCGCACACCGAGGAACAGGTGAAGCGGCTCAGCCTCGTCGATTATGTACAGCTCCCGGCCGTGAAAAAGGGTGAAATCCGAATGGGTCAGCAGCTGGACTGCCGGCAGAATCCGACTTTTCACCTTGCGGGCGCCCCGGGCGGAAGCCCGCACGACCCCTTTTTCCCGTGTCAGGATACTGATAATGCGGTCGGATTCACCGACATTGTTTTCCCGGATTACCAGGCCGTCGGTTTTGCATTGCATGGGGAAACTCCTCCCGGCCCGGGCTTTCTTCCTCCCGGAGCCGGTGATACGTCAGATAAGCCTCGACGGCTCCCGTGGTCTCAAAAATCGACCACGCCAGACTGCAGCCGATGTCGTCGCGCATATGAATCCCTCCGTCGGTGTCAAAGAAGGAAGACGGCGCCCGCCGCTTCCCTTCTTTAGCTTGACACCCCGGCCGGAAGATATGCAAGGAAAAGATTCCTGCCGCATCCGGTTTTTCAGTCGTAGCCGAGCGAATGGAGCATGCCCGGCTGGTTGCGCCAGTCGCTGCGCACCTTGACCCACAGCCGCAGGTTGATGCGGCCGCCCAGCATTTTTTCGATATCCTGCCGGGCGGCGGTGCCGATCTTTTTAAGCATGACGCCGCCCTTGCCGATGATGATGCCCTTGTGGCTCTCTTTTTCGCAGTAAATGGTGGCCTCGATATCGGTCAGATCACCCGTTTCGCGGGTGTGCATTTTTTCAATTTCCACCGCCGTGCCGTGAGGTACCTCGTCCGCCAGCATCCGCAGCAGCTTTTCGCGGATGATCTCGGCGGCGATGGCCCGTTCCGGGTCGGTGGTGTAAATGTCGTCGGGGTAAAATTTGGGGCCGCTGGGCAAAAGACGCAGGATTTCCGTCTTCAGCTCGCCCAGCCCGTCGCCGCCGGCGGCGGAAAGAGGCACCACGGCCGCAAAATCCAGCCGCGCGCTCCACGCGCCGATGACGCCGACGAGACGGGTTTTGTCGGCGAGCGTGTCGATCTTGTTGATGACAAGCACCGTCGGCAGACCCGCGCCCCGCAGCTTACGGAGCAGTTCCTCCTCGGCCGGGGCGGCCTCTTCGACCGGCTCGACCACCAGCACGGCCGCGTCCACGTCGGCGATGGAGCCGCCGACGGTCTTGACCATATATTCGCCCAGCCGGTTGCGCGGCTGCAAAAGCCCCGGGGTGTCGATAAAAATGACCTGAGAATCCGGCTCCGTCCATATACCGGTCACGCGGGAACGGGTGGTCTGGGGCCGGGCGGATACAATGGCGAGCTTTTCGCCCAGGATGGCGTTGAGCAGTGTCGATTTGCCCACATTCGGGCGTCCGACGATGGCAATAAAGCCGGAATGGCTGACCTCATTCATATGGATTCCTCTGTCTTTCCGCCCACGGCGCGCGGCGCGGGGCTCGATGATGCCGGCCGGACCCTCAGCCGTGAAGTCGCGGGCGGTGTGGTCGGCGGAAGATGAAAAGCACCGCCAGCGGCAGCGATAACACAAACAGCGCCCCGAAAAAGGGGTTGTCCGCCAGGAAAAGCAAAATCTGCAGCAGCACGGGCGGACGCAGAAAGAGGATGCAGCCGATGATCACAGCCGCCGCCGCGCACAGAAGTACCGCCCCCGCCGCCACATCCTTGGCGACGCGCGCGATGCTGTCGTACCACTGGGTCTGCATATCGACGGCGGCTTCGATGGCGGTGTTGACCGTCTCGGTGACAAGCACCAGCGTAACGGCGATGACAAGCTCCGCATACTCCGCCGCCGTCAGGTGAAAAAATGGGGAAAACACCAGCACATACGCCGTCACCGTCAGGTGAATGCGCATGTTCCGCTCATTTTGGATGCAGAAAGCGACGCCCCGGAAGGCATTCCGGAAGCTTCTGCCCAGACTTCTGACCTCGCTGACCCGTTCTTCGCGCGTCATTCCTCGTAAATATCCCTTTCAAAGCCCAGCGCGGCCAGGATGACATTTTCCTTGTCGTGCATGCGGATGGCTTCCAGACCGCCGTTTTCGTGATCGTAGCCCAGCAGGTGCAGCATAGAATGCACTGTCAGGAACGACACTTCCTCCTGCAGGGTGACGTCGTGCTCCTCGGCCTGCTCTGCGGCACGCTCGAGGGAAATGACCACGTCGCCCAGCACATAAGCGCCGGTGTCGGGGTTGAGATCGTATTTGCCGTCGGTGCCCATTGGGAACGAGAGCACATCGGTGGCGGTGTCTTTGTGGCGGTAATGGGAATTGAGCTCTTTGATCTGAGCGTCATCCACAAACGTCACGTTGACCTCTGCGCTGCCCTCGAATTTTTCGTTGACCAGCGTAGCATTGCAGCTGCGGCGCACAAGCAGCCGCATCCCCGAGGGGATCTTGACCGCCTTCTGCCGGTTTTCAATATACACTTTAAGCTTATCCATTATGTTCTGGAATGCCTGCCTTCCTTTTCATATTTTTCATAGGCATGGATAATTTTCTGCACCAGCTTGTGACGGACCACATCCTGCTCGCCGAAATATTGGATACTGATGTCGTCGATATTCCGCAAAACCTTCGCCGCCTCCACCAGACCCGAGCGCTTGCCGTCCGGCAGGTCGATCTGGGTGGTATCGCCGGTGATAACGGTTTTGGAATGGAAACCCATGCGGGTCAAAAACATCTTCATCTGCTCGGGGGTGGTGTTCTGGGCCTCGTCCAAAATGATGAACGCGTCGTCCAGAGTCCGCCCGCGCATATAGGCGAGCGGAGCCACCTCGATGCTCTGGCGCTCGACCAGACGCTGGTAAACGTCCACCCCGAGCATTTCAAAAAGCGCGTCGTAAAGCGGCCGCAGATACGGGTCGACCTTGGTCTGCAGATCGCCGGGCAGGAAACCGAGCTTTTCACCGGCTTCCACCGCCGGGCGGGTCAGAATGATGCGGCTGACTTCCCGCGCCTTGAAGGCGGCCACCGCCATGGCGACGGCGAGATAGGTCTTGCCCGTGCCGGCGGGCCCGATGCCGACGACCACCGTGTGGCTGCGGATCGCTTCCACATAGCTTTTCTGCCCGAGGGTCTTGGCCTTCACCGGCCGCCCGTGGGTGGTGATGCAGATGCAGTCTTTGCCAAGGTCGTCGATGCGGGCTTCCTCCCCCTCGTTGACAAGGGAAATGACATACCGCACATTCTGTTCGCTGATGGCTTCCCCTCGCCCCATAAGCTTGAGCAGGCCATCGAGAGTCTTGACGGCTTTGGCGACGTTTTCCGGCTCGCCGGTGACCCGCAGCTCACCCTCGCGGTTGACGATCTGGACGTTGAACTCGTTTTCCACGGCGATTATATTTTCGTCAAAGCTGCCAAACAGCCCGGATATTTTTTCGGCTTCGTCGACGGTTATCGACTGTTCTACCATTTCCTCACCCTTGTCTTGAAGATGAACTTATTTTATCATATATTCTATTTGTTTTATACCATCAAATTCACTAAATTTTATGAAATTTGAATGATTTCCTCAAAGGCAATATTTTCCTCGCAGGTGTAGTGAGCGGTCAGGGTATAAGAGGAAGCCTCCTGCTTTTCCACGGGTGTTTTGGTGAGGATTTTTGCCCCGGCCAGCTCGGTTTTTTCCTTGTCGGCCAGCTGCTGCAGGGCCAGCGCCTTTGCCTGCGCGGCGGTACGGGTGACGGTCTTTTCCGCCAGCGGCTGGCAGTGCCGGGTCTCGACCCCCAACGGCAGCTCCAAGCTGAAAAGTCGCATCCGGCTGTCGCTCACCGTCTGGCGGCAATGTCCCTTCGGGGCGCCCCAGTACAGCGGGATGCGGAAGCCGAATATTTCGAGTGTGCGGCGGTCAAACGCCTTGCCGGAGGGAAGCGTTTCCCGGTCGGAAAACGGCACGGTCACGGCCAGCTCCCGGTCGGTGCGGGCGATGGCCTTGCCGCTTGCATGCACCGAGCGGATGCCGCCGGTTTTATCTTCCATCAGGCCGCTGATGAGCACTTCCCCCTCGGTGACCGCGTCGCCGTCGTGCACCAGCGCCTGCCCCGCATAGGTCTGGATGTCGACGATCTGGCCGGTGCGGCCGGCCTTGACGTTGCAGGGGGTGTCGGCGGGCACCACGTCCGGCGGCCAGGTACGTTCCCGCACCTCCACCACCGCGTCGGTACCGTGGATATTGATGGTCAGGCCCGACAGGTCGGTCAGGCGCAGCAGCGCCTGCTGCTCGATGGCCTTTTTGTTGATCATCAGCACGAACGTGCCTGGGCGAAGCCCGAGGTCGCTGAGCACCTGCTCGATCTCACCGGTGGAAGAGGAGCTGCCGCCGGTGATTTCCACCGTCCATATAAAGCTGGAAAAGAACCACAGCAGGGCGAAAAAAAGAGCCGTCCCGATGAGAATGCCGCGGCGGCGGGTATAGCGGGTCGCCCGGTAGGGCAGGCCCTCCTTTGCCAGCACCGCCAGGCGCACCCCGGAACGCATGGCAAGAGGCCCGAGGCGGGCATACCTCCGGCGCAGTACGCTTGCTTCCACGGCGGTGCCCCGGCGGCGGATATTCCACAGCATAATGCCTTCCCGCGCCGCCAGGTTTAAAAATTTTTCCGGAAATCCCCCGTCGGCGGAAAACCGCACGCTGCCCAGGAGAAACTGGATGATCCGCAGAAAAAACATGGCACTCCCCACTCCGCCGGCCGCGTGATGCGGCTCAGGGTTCGAATTCCACGGAGGTAATGAACCCGCCGACGATGGCCGAATCCCGCCGCAGATTGCGCAGCGTCAGCCCGCGGCCCAAAATCCGCACCGTGAGCTTGCCGGCCTGCAGCCGGACGATGTTCTCATCATATTCCAAAATTCCGCGGCAGCCCTCCACGACGGCTTCGCGGTTGCCCGAAAACTCAAAATGCGCCATGCCGGAAAGCATATCCGGCGGCAGTTCCAGCGCGGAAAACGTTTTTTCCGCCGCCGTACCGGCGAGCTGTCTGAGGCTCCCCCGGCCTTTGGGCGTGGTTTGACCCGCCATGGCTCCCGCCTCCCATCGGACGGACAGCGCCGTCCCTATCACAAAATCTATGAGCGGCAGGCGGCAAAAATACGCGATTCGGCGCAAAGCCGTGCGGCGGCGGCATGCGGGCGCATATACATATACCGATATGTCCGGAAACGGAAACGCACGATCGGGGAGGGCACCGTCATGCATACGATCAGCCGGAAAACGCAAAAAAGCCCGGGTGTGCGGCGGGCCGCCGCCGTGCTGGCGCCGGGCGCCGCCTGCGTATTGCTCATATGGCTGGTGGTGTCGCCGGCCGGCGGCATCGCCGGGGTGCGCACGGGGCTGTCGCTGTGCGGGGAAGTGGTCATCCCCTCGCTGTTTCCCTTTTTGGCACTGAGCGTTTTCGTCATCCGCACCGGGCTGGCCCAGAGGTTCGGCCGGCTGCTGGAACGGCCCATGCGGGCGCTTTTCCGCCTGCCGGGCAGCGCGGCGGCCGCACTGGCGCTGGGCATCGTGGGCGGCTACCCGGTGGGGGGAAAAGCCTGCGCCGATCTGTGCCGCAAAAAGGCGCTCTCTCAGCCGGAAGCCGAACGGCTGATGGCCTTCTGCGTCAACTCCAGCCCCTCGTTCATCATCGGTGCAGTGGGGGCCGGGCTGCTGCACAGCTCCGCCGCCGGGGTGCTGCTTTACGCCGCCCACCTGGGGGCGTCGCTTCTCACCGGTCTGCTGGCGGCGCGGCGGTACCCCCGCCCGGCGCGCGGCGGCCGGAGCGCCGCCGTCACGGGCGCGCCGGTGCCGCAGGCGCTGGTGGAATCGGTGAACGGGGCCGTGGAATCCATGCTCGCCATCGCGGGGTTCGTGATCTTTTTTTCCGGCCTGTCGGGGCTTTTTTTCACCGGCGGGGGCAGCGGCATGGCGGCGACCCTTTTCAAAGGCCTGATGGAAGTCACAAACGGCTGTGCCGCAGCCGCGGCGGGCGGCGCGGCTGCCATGCCGCTGATCGCCGCCATGCTGAGTTTCTCGGGCCTGTCGGTCATATGCCAGGTGATGGCGGTCACGGCGCCGGTCGGGCTGTCTGTGCGGCGGTATCTGCTGGCCCGGCTGCCGCACATGGTTTTTTCGGTGCTGCTGACGCTGCTGCTGATGCGGCTTTTCCCCATGGCGGTGCCGGCCTTCGCAGGGAATGCGCCGGCGGTCGTCGCCGGGCACCACACGGTGCAGGGCAGCCTGGCGCTGCTGGCACTGTGCGCGCTGATGATGCTTTCCCGCCTGAGTGTATGAGGCGGCGATTGACTTATGCCACGGAACACGGTATCATATTAAAAGATTGTTCCCCGCGCGGCGCGTGAGGGAACGGAAGTGGGTCCGTTGACCCGGAAAGGCACGGTCGTCCCGATGGCAAAAGGGCTTTTCCCCCGCAAGGCGTACCCCGCCTGCCGCAACTGCGTGCACGGGCATCTTTCCCAGACCGGCGGAAAAATCCTCTGCCCCCGCAGGGGAATCGTCGCGCCCGACTATTCCTGCCGGAAATATCGCTACGACCCCCTCAAACGAGTGCCCCGCCGCCTGCCGGCCCTGCCCTCTTTCGACCGGAAAGATTTTATGCTCTGACGCGGCCCTGCGAGCGCCGTGCGGAATGAAACCGGAGGGGAGGCCGAAATGTCCCGATTTTCCACATTCGTATGTCTTTTTATGCTGTACGGCTTCATCGGCTGGGCATGCGAGATGGTCTATTGCGCCATCGCGCTGCGCCGGGTGACCAACCGGGGGTTTTTAAACGGCCCGATCTGCCCCATTTATGCGGTGGGCGCGTTTTGTACCATCGGGCTGGCTACGCTGGTGCCCCATCGGTTGGCGGTCATCTTTTTATTGGGTCTGACAGCCGACACGCTGGTGGAATATCTCACCGGCACGCTGCTGGAACTGATTTTCCATACGAAATACTGGGATTATTCCGACAACCGGTTTAATTTCCGCGGCCGCATCTGCCTGAAAAACTCGCTGCTTTTCGGAGTGATGTCGGCGGGGCTGGTGTTTTTCATCCATCCCGCTTTCGTCCGGGTCGTGTCGGGCGTGCCGTCGCTTTTCCGCGAATGGGCAGCCGTCATCCTGCTGGTGCTTTTCGGTGCGGATATGACGGTGAGCATCCTGACGGCCCTGCGGCTCAACAGCCGGCTGCGGTCGATTTATGAGAGCATGCAGGCCGTTAAGGAAAAACTGGACAACTTCGGATTCGAGACCACCGCCTCGATCCGGGAACGGCTCGACAAGCTGGCCGAGAACCGAGGCAGCGAGACGACGGCCCCCATCGCCCGGGCGGTGGACGCCATCCTCGAGCGGGTGCACAGTCTGGAGCGCAGCAACCAGCTTCAGCGCCGTCTGCTGCGGGCCTTCCCCAAAATCCGTTCCACCCGTTACCCCGAATACCTGGCGGGCATCATCGCCCAATTCGACAGCCGCCGCCGGCACGGCTGAGAGCCCGGCCGGTACGGGGCCGCGGCATGCGGTTATAGTTTTGGGCCGCTCCGGCATAAAGATCGCCTCCGTCCATCATCGGGCGGAGGCGATCGATCATTTTCAGCCGATTTTTCGTTTCAATCAATATCAGCGGCGCCGCCGACGGCGCATAGTCGTCCGCTGACGCCGGTCGTAAACGGCCAACAGCACCAGATACAGCAGGAAGACCGCCACCAGACAGATAGAAATCACTACAAACCATATGGAGGAAAAGAAGCGGCCCACCATATAGACAAAATACAGAGGCTGGCTGCGTGCGATGGTGCTGGGCGAGGTGAGCTCCACCGTGCCGAGCTTCTGGTCGCCGAGCATCACATCGGCCGTACCCAGCTTCTGCCCCTTTTTCACCGGGGCCATCACGCTGGTGGGGGAGGATTTGTCAGTGATCACCTTGATGGTCTTCAGATCGGTGCCGCTGGGGATAAGCGCGTCGAATTCGGCGGCGGCCACCGGCTGAAGCTTATTCTTATTCCAGGCAAGCTTCAGGTCGAGCTCATTGCCCTGCACCGAGCCTTTTTCCACGATCGTGCGCATCGAAAAGCTGCCGTAAACCCATTTGTAGAGCGCCAGCGCGTCGGCAAAGCAGGAATTTGAGCCGTAAAGGCTGCCCGTGCCGCCGAACACCGAGCAGTAATAGGTCACGCCGCTCTTATTCTGGGCGTACGAGACATAATTGAAGCTCTGGCTCGTGGAGCCCGTCTTGCCGCCCTTGACGGATTCGTAATAATAGGGAGAAGTCTTGCGCAGCATGGCGTTGGTGGTGGGCAGCACCTGCTTATTGTAGGTGAAAGACGTCGTGCCGGAAATTTCCGCCAGCTTGGAATAGGAAAACGCCGTTTTCGCAATCAGATAGGTGTCGGCCGCGGTGGTGTACTGCTGGTCGTCGGGCAGACCATGGGGGTTGACATAGTGGGTGTTTTTGCAGCCCAGCTTCTGAGCCTCTTCATTCATCTGCTTGACAAAGGTGGCCGTGTCGCCGCCCACCAGCCGGGCGAGCACGTTGGCCGCGTCGTTGCCGGAATAGATCAGCAGCCCGTCCAGCAGTTGTTCCACCGTCACCTGCTGGCCGGCTTTCAGATCCATGATGCTGCTGCCGGTGTTTGCCAGCGAGGCCAGATCGGATTTTGTCACCGTCGTGGTGGTGTTGAGGCTGTCCTTATACTTCTGGATAGTGAGGATCGCGGTCATGAGCTTGGTGATGGAATACGGAGCCTCTTTCTGGTCGGCGTTTTTCTGATAAATCACCGTGCCGGTGTCGGAATTGACCAAGTATACCGACTGGGATGCCACCGCCGCGGGCGGATTCCACTCGGCATGCGCCGTCAGCCCGCCGGTCGGAACCCCGACGAGAGCCGCCACCGTCATACAGAACACGATCAAAAAGGCCACCGTTTTTCGCATGCGCAATCTCCCTCGCTTTACGTTGAACACAATTTGTCTATATTATACCAGAATCCGTCGGAAAATGAAACGAAATGACCGGAAAAATGCCGTGCCTCCCAAATGAAGGCACGGCATGGATAGAAATCGACGGCTGATCGGGGTAACCCCGGCGCATACCGGTCAAACAGCTTGTAATCCGGGCTGCGGAATGTTTGAGGCAAGTCGAGGGATTCGCCGGTCATCGAGCCGCCCAGTGTGACGCCGGAGCCTTTGGGGATGGCGTCGCGCACGATTTGGCGGGCCGCGGCTTTATCTTCCGCATAGACAGCCCCGTATCCGGCACCGCCGAGCAACCCACCATCGCGTGTGTCCGGAAGCTCGCAGCGCCATTTCTTGAAGTCTTCCTTGAATGTGCGGTTTCCTTCTATACTATATACAGAACCGGAGGGCGGTCAACCCGGGCCGCCGTGCTCCGGGTGCCAGCCGTCGGGCGGCGAGAGAACGGCGCCGACCTCGAAGCCCGCCGTTTCTTCCTCCGTCAGCCGGCGCACAAAAGGCGCCCGCTTTCCCCCGGCTCCCGGCCCGGTGCTGCCCGATTCCGCAAAGCACACCGTATGGGCCGCGGCCGCAGTTTTCCCCCAGTCGTGGAAACCCTCCGGCCGGATATGTGCGCCCATCCGGCAGCGGATAAACACTGTGCGGGCGAAATCCCGCCATGGGCGGCCCAGATAGCAGCTGCCGGGGAGTGCGTCGCCGGCAAGGCCGCAGTCGAGAAACACAAAGCCGAATTTTTTGCCCTGGGGCGTGGAGGCGGCGGTGACATACCCCGCCTCCCCCGCCGGGCGCCGGCACGACTCGATTTGGCAGCGGTCAAACACAGCCGTAGCCGAGCCGAAGATGAAATCCACGTCGCCCCGGATGAGACATTCCCGGTAATACTGACGGGAATCCCGGCGGGGCTTGTCCGCATCCGGCCCGATAAAGCCGCCGGGCTCGATCTCCCTCGGCGGCAGGGGGCCGGCAAAAAGCGTATCCTGCCGCCCGAGGAAGCGGCACCCGTAAAAGGCCGCCCGGTCGCCCAGCACGGCGGCCGCCACCGCCTGACCGGCCTTTTCCCCCGAGCCGGCCGTATTCTCAAAGGTGATTTGTTCCGCCGTGAAATCGTCACCGCCGATGTGGGCGGTAAAGGAGCGAAAGGTGCCGTAACGGCCGCCGCCCGGCCAGGGCTTGCGGGCCCCGTCGCCCCACGTCACGACGGTGGCGGCCGCGTCGCCGCCCCGCAGCGTGACCCGGGGCTTCTCGATGCGCAGCTTTTCGCGATAGATGCCGGGGCGGATATGCAACACGGTGCGCCCCAGCCACGCCGCCGGGATGGCATCCACCGCCTGCTGGATAGTCGCATAATCCCCACTGCCATCCGCCGCCACCGTCCACTCGCGCACTGAAATCTCCTCCGGATTCATCGTACCGCCTCCCCGCCCTGCAGATACCGGCCGAAAAATTCCGCCGTCCGCCCGCCATCATAGCGGTGGACGCCGTCGAATTCATGATAGAGAAGCCGATCGGGCTCACCCAGCAGCCGGTAGGCTGCGCGGGCCTTTTCGATCTGCTCCCGAGTGTCGGCGGTGCCGCGGGGGCCGTTGAGCGGGTCCTGCCGGCCGCTTTCCACCAGCAGGGGCCGGGGCGCGATGAGGGCGGCGATGTCGCCGAGCTCGGCGGTCTGCCAAAGACCGGGCACAAAATTGCAGCCGCAGAAATTGGTGCGCAGCAGCGCGTCGCGGTAGCTGTGGAAATAACCACTGATTACTGCGCAGCGCACGCGCTCATCCAAGGCCGCCAGCCACAGCGTCTGAAGCCCGCCGCCCGAGAAGCCGCAGCAGGCCACCCGCTCGGAGTCGCAGAAAGGCAGCGTCGGGATACAGTCGATCAGCCGCATAAGATCCCACGTCCACATGCCCGCCAGCGACCGGCCCAGACTTATATAGGCAAAGTTGAGGTCGTTGCAGGAGCTTGTCAGCACCTTTTCCGCTTCGTCGCCCTGCTGCCGGGGTTCCCTGCGCTCGCCGGAGCCGCGTGCATCCGGGCAGAATACCACATATCCCATCCGCGCGAGCTGCCGGCCGTAATCCCCATGGTATACGTCGATGGAACGGGCGATTTCCGGCCGGTCGGCCACCCCGGCCACCGCCTCCTTGCCCCCGCTGCCGTGACCGTGGGGTGCCACGACACAGGCGCGCCGCTCGCCGGGGGCGATGCCGTCGGGTATCAGCACATACAATGGCATGCGCACCTCCGGCTCGGTGGTCACACAGGCATGCACGCGGGTAAAGCCGTCCTCCCGCACCCGCTCGCCCATTTGCAGCGTCGGCCCAAACGGCGGCATGGAGGCGATGCCCGTAATCTGCCGCAGGCGCTCCTGCAGCCGGGCATGCCAGATCGCATGCTCCCCGGTCGTGCGGGCCTGGAAGGCATACGGCCGCTCCTGCCGGTCAAAATCGGCCCGCATTGCCGCGTCGGCGCTCTCATAGACCGCCGGCTTCGTGGAAGCTTCGCTCGGCTCTTCCATTTCCACCGCCGCCTGGATAAAGGCTCCCACGCCTTTTAGATCGTTTGCGATGATCGGCTCGCTGATGTAATAGGCAAAGGAGCCGTCCCGGCGGTCCTTGCCGCCCAGCCCCGCCACCTGGCAGCATTTGTTGAGGTTGACAAGGCCCCCGGCCGTCACCGTCACAAACTGCCCGATCACGCCCTGCCAGGAGCGGCGAAGCGCCGGCGCCCATGTTTCGGGCAGATAGCCCTTGCGCAGCCCCTTGGCCACGGCCCGGCAGATCATGGCGGAGGCGGAAGCTTCGAGATAATTGCCCGGCCGGCCGCCCTCGTCGAGCACCTGGTACCACACGCCCGTGGCCGGGTCCCGCACGCGCATGAGCGCTTCGGTCCACTGCCGGAGCATGTCGATCAGCTCCGGCCGACCGGGATGCTCCGCGGGCAGGAAATCCAGCGTATCCACCAGCGCCATGCCGAACCAGCCCATCGACCGGCCCCAGAAATGCGGCGAACAGCCCGTGGCCGGGTCGCACCAGAACTGCGCGCGGCGCTCATCCCACGCGTGATAGAGCAGCCCCGTGCGCGCATCGCGGGTGTGCCGCCAGCAGACCCGGAATTGACGCACTACGTCGTCGAATTCCGACGGGTCGCCGAACTCCGCAATATACTGGGCGTAAAAGGGCGCCGCCATGTACAGCCCATCCAGCCAGACCTGCCAGGGATAGATGTTTTTATGCCAAAAGGCCCCCTCCGACGTGCGGGGCTGGGTGCGCAGCTGTTCCCGCAGACGGTCGGCGGCTTTGCGGTAGCGGGGGTCACCCGTCTGCGCGGCAAGGAAAAGGCACAGCTTGCCGTTGCAGACATAGTCAAGGTTGCATTCATCCCCCGTGTAGCCAGGGATGCGGCCGTCGGGGCGGACGAGTTCTTCCATGCTGCGGCGGATATAGTCGAGATAGGCGGTCTCCCCCGTGCGGCGCCACAGAAATTCGAACCCCTTGAGCACGACGCCGTAATCATAGCTCCATTTGTCGCCCAGCGTGGCGCGGCGCGCCATGACCGAGCGCGCCATGCGTGCCGCCCAGTCTTCCTGTGTGTGCATACGCGGCGTTTCCACTTTCATGCGGGGTCACCGACCGTTTCCGTCAGCGGCGCGGGCGCGCCGGCATTTCGCGCGCGGCAGTCGTCAAACTCGACCGCCTCGCCGTGTTCCACATGAAAAGCCGGGCCCTCGTGGCCGCTCACCGTGACGCGGTGGAAAGAAAAGCCCTTCACGTTGGCACAGAAGAATCCCCGCTGTTTCATGGGCTGTAAATTTGCCATCATGTCGGGCATGCCCGGCTCGGCATCCGGCTGCATGCGCACCGACACGTCGCAAAAGGTCACGTCCTCCACCGGCATTTCGGCCAGACCGTAAAAAAAGCCCGCGGCCGCCCGCACGTTCCGCGCCGTGATGCCAGAAAAGTGCAGATGGCGGAAAGCCGGCGTCGTATCGTCGACCGGGTAGGCGTGCTTATCCCACACCACTTTGTCTTTGCCGCCGGGGCCGCAAAAGTAGTAGAGATTGGCGATGAAGGGGCAGAGCACGCCGTCCATGACGATATTGCTCACCCGCACATCCTCGATGACGCCGCCGCGCCCGCGCCTGGATTTCAGTCGGATGCCCCGGTCGGTGCCTTCAAAGACGCAGTTGCTGATGACCACGTGGGAAATCCCCCCGCTCATTTCGCTGCCGAGCACCACACCGCCGTGGCCGTGGACCATGGTGCAGTTGTCAATGGCGACGTTGCGGGTAGGCATGCGCTGCGGCGTACCCTCGGTGCCCGATTTGACGGCGATACAGTCGTCACCCACGTCGATGTGGCAGTTGGAAATATGTACGTTGACACAGGAGTCGGGGTCGATGCCGTCGGTGTTGGGGGAATCGGCCGGATTTTGAATGGTCACGCCGTCGACCGTCACATCCTCGCATAAAACGGGGTTGACCGTCCAGCTCGGTGAGCGGACCATCCGGATATCCGCGATGCGCACCCGGCGGCAGCCATGAAAACTGACAAGCTTCGGCCGGGGGTAGGCAAGCTCCCCGGCACGGTGCGCCCGCCACCATCGTTCGCCGCATCCGTCCAGCGTGCCGCGGCCCTCCACGGCAATGTTTTCGGCGTCCTCGGCATACACGCACGACATGTATACCTGCCGAGCCACCCCTTCCCAACGGGACTGCACCACCGGATAATCGCCGGGCGCGTCGGAAAACCGCAGCGTCGCCCCGGCGTCAAGATACAGCGTCATATTGCTGTGCAGCTCGACTGGGCCGGTTAAAAAGCAGCCCGCGGGCACATAGATTTCACCCCCGCCCATTTTGCGGCACGCGGCGACCGCCGCCTGAAAAGCCGGGGCGGCATTGGCTTTGCCGTCGGGGACCGCCCCGAAATCCGTAATATTGAATACCGAAGAGTAGCCTGCCATATCGATTCTCCTCCGCATATCCGCGCCGGCTGCCCGGCACGGCTTCATTTTCTTAATCATAGCACAAAATGGGCATTTACACATGAAATCCAATTTTTCAGCCAGAAAACGCAATTTTTCAGTGTCATTTTGGTTGGACCGCCGCCGATGATTAAAAAGCGTCATGCGGGGTGCGGCAGATGAATCCGGATTCATTTGCCGCACCCCGCATGCCCGCAACGGGATCGGGAGCTTATTCTTTGACCGCCCCGAGGGTGACGCCCTGTACGAAATATTTCTGACAGAAAGGATAGGCGATCAGCGGCGGCAGCATGGAAACGACCACGCAGGCATTTTCCAGCGTCTTCTGGCTCAGGCCGCTGAGCTTGGCGTTATTCATATCGGTGCCGCTGAGGATGATGTCGCGCAGCTTGACCTGGAAATTAAAAAGATTGTCCTGCGTGATATACAGCACGAACGGCATGTAGGTGTTCCAGAACTCGACCATGAAAAACAGGCCGATGGAAGCGAGCGCCGGTAGCGACAGCGGCAGCACGATGCGGATGAATGTACCGATAGGGGTGCAGCCGTCGATTTCGGAAGCCTCCATCAGACTCTGGGGGATGCCCTCGAAAAAGCTGCGCATCAGGATCAGGTCGTAGACGTTGATGGCCAGCGGCAGCACCACCGCCCATAGCGTGTTGAGCAGATGGATGTCTTTCATCAGCAGGTAGGTCGGGATCATACCGCCGTTAAAAACCATGGTGATGAAAATCATCCAGGTGAAAAACTTGTTGCCGGGCATATCCCGGTGGAGCACCACATAACCGCCCAGCGTGACCAGCAGCAGCCCGATCGCCGTGCCGATGAGCGTGGTGACGATGGAAACCAGAAACGGATGATACAGGTCGGAATTGGACACGATGGTGCGGTAAGCGCCCGCCGTCAACTGGGTGGGCAGAAAATTCAGCCCATAGCTCGTCGCGCCGTCAAAGGAATCCGCGATGATTTTGAGAAACGGGATCAGCATGATGGCCATGACCACCAGCAGAAACAGCACGTTGAAGATGCGAAAAACCGATCGGCCGCGATAGCCTTTTTTAAACGAAAACCTGTCGACCAAAACACTCACTCCCCTCTCAGATGATGCTTTCGCCCTTGATCCGCTTGCTTGCAAAATTCGAGCCGATGACCAGGATCATCGAAATGACCGAATTGAACAGGCCCACGGCGGTGGAATAGCCGTAGTTCGCCTGCTGCAGACCGATCTTATAGGTATAGGTCTGGATGACTTCGGCCACATTGATGACGCTGGAATTCTGCAGCACGAAAACCGACTCGAAAAGATTCATGATCTTGGCGAGATTGAGCACCAGCACGATGAGGATGGTGTTGGAAATGGCGGGGATGGTGACGTGCAGCGTCTGTTTCCACCGCCCGGCGCCGTCCATGGAGGCCGCCTCGTAAAGGTCGGGGTTGATGCCGGCCAGTGCGGCCAGATAAATGACGGTGCCCCAGCCGGTCTCTTTCCACCGGCCGATGAATATATAGATACCCGTCCACCATTTTTCATTGGCAAGGAAGTAGATGGGTTTGATTCCGAAACGACCGATAATGGCGTTGACCACGCCGAATTGCGGGGACAAAATCAGTGTAAAGATGGATGCCGTGACCACCCAGGAAATAAAATAAGGCATATAGAGGACTGTCTGTGCGACGCTTTTAAAAACTTTGCTGACCAGTTCGTTCATCAAAAGAGCGAACACTACCGATAGAAACGTGCCCAACAGCAGATTGATCAGGCTCAGGAACAGCGTGTTTTTAAACGCATTCCAGAAAAGGCGGCTGGTGAATACCTGCTGGAAATTGGCCAGCCCCGTCCACGTCTTGGGGCGGAACGGCGTATAATCGAAAAATGCAAAGCGGATACCGAGCATCGGGATATAGTTGAAAATGACCAACATGATGACGACGGGTGCGAGCATCAGATAAAAATACCGGTATTTATAGATGCGCTTGAGCAGCCGTTTACGTTCTTTTGCACGGTCCGGTCTGGATACTGCAATCCGGGAATCCATTCAATCTCCACCTTCTTAGCAACGCATGGCTGTCGCCGCGCGCGGATGATAAAATGCGGGAGCCCCGGCTCCGGGCATACGCCCGGGGCCGAACCGCTCCTGCGGGATATAAACGGGATTTATTTGCTGGAAGTGCTGCCGGAAGACGCGCCCGAGGCTGCGCTGCTGGTGACGGCCACGCCGCCGGCATTGAAGTCTTTGAGGATGGCGCTGACATTAGCGGATTCCTGCGACTTATAGTCGTTGATGGCGGTGTTCACATCCTCGCCGTTGACCACGATCTTGCTGAGGATACTAGTGCGTGCCGTGGTCAGGTCGGTAATCTTGCTGGCATATGCCGGGGAGGACGGGAAGAGCTTTTCCAGCGTGGAATTCTTATAGAACATAGTCAGAGAAGAAGAAATGCGGCTGTCCGGAGTGATGGGGTCCTTGAAGTTCGATTCGAGGTTCGCGCCCGGCTCCACGGTGGTCTTATAGTATTTGGTAGCCGGGTTGCTCTTGGAGGGCAGCGGCGAATAGGTGCCATTGGAATCGACCGCGTAATGGAATCCCTTGACGCCGTGTGCAAACAGCATCGTGCCGCCGTCCACTTTGCCGTCATGGATATATTCGAAGAAATACTTGAACACGCCCGACGGATTCTTGCACTTCGAGCTCATAGCCAGCGTCAGCGGCCCGCGCTGCAGGTAGGTGGCGCCCTTGATCGGATTGAGAACGGTCAGCTTCGCCGAGGACACGGACTTTTTGACGGCGTCCTCGGAGTTGGCCACCCAGGTGCCGGCCCAGTAGTTGAACACGCCGACCTTGCCGGCGTTCCATTTATCCCGGCAGGTGGAAGTGGTGTTGGTGACGATTTCCTTGTCGATGAGGCCTTCCTTATAGGCGCTCTGCAGGCGCTTGAAGGCTTCGATGGTGTCGGACTGGGTGAAGCCGTCGACCCATTTGCCGTTTTTGACTTCAAAGTCCGGGGATGCGCCCTGGTAAAATTCCGGCAGGTACATTGTGGCGTCGGAAGGCTGCTTCGAGTCGCCGTAAATCAGGCCCGCCGCCGTCAGACCGATGGTGTCGGCCTTGCCGTCGCCGTCCGGGTCGTTATTCACAAACGCCTTGAGCACGTTGGTGAATTCATCGTATGTAGTCGGAACTTTCAGGCCCAGCTTATCCAGCCAGTCCTGCCGGATATAGGTGACCGTGCCGCTGCCTTTGGCCCACGGCACCGCATACAGCTTATTTTTGACCTTGATGGCGCTGATTTCGGACTGATCCATCGTCTTGTAGACCGACGAGCCGTTGATGAGGCTGGTCATGTCGTACAGCGCGCCGTTGGTGGCATACTGCACATAGTTGTTGCCGGTGACTTCCACCACATCGGGCACGTCGCCCGAGGCGAACTGCAGATTGAGCTTCTCGGTGTACTGGTTGTGGGAGGGCGCGATCACCGAAAGCGTAATGCCCGTTTCCTTCTTGAATTCATCCAGGATGGCCGACTGGCCGTCCGCCGTGGGCATCAGCATGTCGGAATCCAGAATGGCAGTGATCGTGGTGGGCTTTGTCGCATTTTCGGTGCTGGTCTTGGTTTTCGCCGCGGTATTCGATTTCTGGCACCCGGTGGCGGAAGCCAACAGCATACCGCTTACTACGGCCAGGCCGATTCCCGAAAGCAAACGTTTGGAAATTGTTGACCTTTCCATAAATGTGCTTTTCCCCCTTATGATTTTGTATAAAACAGCGGTATAAAACGAGAACGGCTTAATCATATATGCAAGCGCCGCAAATGTAAAGGAACACTTCGCAAAATGGGGGTACCGATTCCCCAAAACAGGGTGACAGTTTCCATAAAGCCGGTACCGATTCCCCTATTTTTTTATAATTGTACCATGAATCTGTATGCTTTTGGCTGATTTTAGTCCCCCGTATTGTGAAAAGTGCACGGCTCTGCGGCCCTATCCGGCTGACGTGCGGACGGAGGGCCGTGATGGGAAAATTGCGGAGCCGGGGCTCAAATCGGGACAATATTCTTGCAAAAACGAGCCGGTCGACTATAATCATAAATATAACAGTGAACGGCCGATGCATTTTTTCGTTTCATTTCGCCAAAGTCAGGAGCCACTCTATGAAATTCTGGCCACTGCGCAATCGGAAACATAAGACATTCCTGCAATACCTGAGCACCAATCTGCTGATCTTGGGGCTGTCGTTTCTTTTCGGGGCGATCCTGTTCCACATTGCCACCGGCATCGTGGAAAACGACATCCGGAAAAGTGATCTGTCGATGCTCGTGCAGAGCCGCGACACCATGGATCACGAGCTGTCGGTGGTGCAGATGTCGTCGGAAGAAATCTGCACCGACCCCCGCGTGGTGGATTTCAGCCGGAAAAGCCTCACGGACGCGGGGTTTTCCTATCTGGATCTGCAGCCGGTGGTCAGCGCCCTGGCCAACTATAAGCTCAACCTCGACAGCAGCGTGGTGTCCGACTATTTCGTGTATTTTAAAAACAGCGGCTATATCGTCACGCCGGACACCTGCTATACGACGGATTTTTATTACAATAACGAGGCCCACACCATGAGCGTTTCCCAGAGCAGCTGGGATACGCTGCTCGCCGGCGAGCACCATGCCGACACGGAAAGCATCACCATGCATTTCAGCAACCAATCCGCCGACTATCTGGTGTATCTGGAGTCGGTGCCGATGCGGCTGAATTCGGCGGCGGACGGTACACTGGGGGTGCTCATCAAGAAGCAGGGAGTCGCCCACCTGTTTTCCGGCATCGACCTGAGCCGCGGCGGCTGGCTGTATGTACTTGACAGCAAACAGCGTCTGGTGACCGAGATCACCGCCAAATCCCGCTCGATCCGGCAGGTCAGCCTCAAGGGCCGCCCCGCCGGGGACGGCTTTTTCCGGCAGTCCATCGGCGGGGAAAAAATGGCGGTGAATTACACCGTCTCGCCCTCCAGCGGGTGGACCTATGTGCTGGTGCAGCCCGAACGGGTCGCCATGGGGGAGCTTTACGAGTTTGAAAGGATCGCGCTGCTGGTGTTTGCGCTGACGTTGCTCATCGGGGTGAGCGGCGCGTTTTTCATGGCCTATTACAACGTGAGGCCCGTGATGAATATCGTGCGGGATCTGCAGTCCACCGTGGGGCTGACCAATTCCAAGGATGAGGGCGACGCCATCCACACCATCAATTCTTCCATCTCGGCCCTCATCGTCAACAATAAGTCCCTTGAGGAGGATGTGGCCCGGCTTTCCGGCCGCGCGTTCATCGACCGGCTGCTGAAAGGCGAACTCACCAGCTCCGCGGAAGTCGCCGCCGGCTCACAGGCCGTGGGCTTCGACATTCGACGGGGGCTTTTTGTGGTGGTCATCGTGCGGGTTTACGGGCGCAACGTCATCGACGGCGTCAACTCCGAGACCCTGCAGGACCTCAACACTTCCAAGGTGCTGCTGATGGAAACCTTCAACCGGCGGTTCGGCCACACGGCGCTTTTTCAGAATATCGACCTGCAGTCGATGGCGGCGGTGCTCTGTCTGGAGGATCGCCCCGACGCCCGCGGTTTTGTCAACAAGGGGCTCAACGACATTTTTGACGAATACCTGCGGCAGTATAATCTCAAGCTGCTTTTCGGCGTGGGGCGCTTCACGCCCAACGCCCTCGACGTCTGGCGCTCGTGTCAGGAGGCGCAGGAGACCATCGAATACATACAGCTCCACCGGGAGGGCAAGACCAAGTGGTATGACGAGCTGCCGGTCGATTCCCAGGGCTTTTATTACCCCATCGATTTTGAGCAGCGTATCATCAACTGTGTCAAGGCGGGCGAAATGGATGAGCTGGAGCGGCTTTCCCGCATCCTGATCGACGAAAATTTCCAGAAACGCCAGCTGACCCCCGCCACTATCCGGGCGCTTTTTTACGACATCAAGGGTACAGCCTTCAAGCTCGGCCAGCAGCTGCCACATGAAATCACCGCGTTGGAGCCGCTTTCCGGCCTTGAATTCGACCCTTCGTCGGAGGCTAGCTTCGAGAGCCTGCTGGGGCTGCTGAAATCCGCCTGCCGCGCCATGGACGAAAACCGGCACAACAAATACCGTACCCTCACCGACGACGTCATCCGCTTTATCCGGAAAAATTACATGAAACAGGATATGGGCCTGGGTCTGGCCGCGTCGGAATTTCACATTTCGGAAGGGTATCTGTCCTTTCTTTTCAAGGAGCAGACCAACCGCAACTTTACCGATTTCGTCGAGGAAGTGCGCATGAACGAGGCCTGTGAGCTGCTCAAGACCACCCGCATCCCCATCGGGGAAATATGCGGCAAAGTGGGTTATAACAACGTGCAGTCCTTCCGGCGGGCCTTCAAGCGTGTCGTCGGGGTCAGCCCCATGCGTATCCGCAGCGGCATGGGCTGACGCGCCGGAGCTTTGTTCACCGATTTGTTAAAGGGCTAAAATAAACGCGCGGGCGCCCGATTCCGTTGACAAAGCCTCCCCCCGTGGGTATGATGGGAGATACCGGCCGTTACGGAGCAAGTCTCCGCCCGGCTTCTTTATTGGGGGGATTTGATGTCGTGTGACGCAGCCTTTTCCGAATCGGATATCCGTGAGCGTCAGGATTACCTGGAACTGTTGGCCCGGCAGTACCGGACGATCGACGATGCCTCCACCGAAATCATCAATCTGCAGGCGATACTCAACCTGCCCAAAGGCACCGAGCATTTCCTCACCGACATCCATGGGGAAAACGAGCCGTTTGAGCACGTGCTGCGCAACGCTTCCGGTGTCATCAAGGGCGAGTTGGAAAAGATTTTCGGCAAAACACTCACCCAGGCCGACAAAAAAAGCCTGGCCACGCTGATTTACTATCCCGAGCAGAAGCTGGACATCGCCCAGAAGGAAGAGCCCAACATCGAGGACTGGTATAAGATCACGCTGTACCGGCTCATCGAGGTGTGCCGGAGCTTTTCATCCAAATACACCCGTTCCAAGGTGCGCAAAGCGATGCCCAGGAACTTTACCTACATACTGGAAGAGTTGCTCCACACCGACTCGGGCTGGGGCGACAAGACCGAATATTACAGCGAGATCATCCGCACCATCATCGACATCGACCGGGCACGGGAATTCATCGTCGCGCTGGCCCGGCTGATCCAGCGGCTGGCCATCGACCGGCTGCACATCATAGGGGATGTGTTCGACCGGGGCCCCGGTGCCGACAAGGTGATGGATACGCTGACCGCCTATCACAGCGTGGATATCCAGTGGGGCAACCACGATATCCTGTGGATGGGCGCCGCAGCAGGCAGCGATATCTGCGTGGCCGAAGCCATCCGCACCACCGCGCGCTACGCCAATCTGGAAGTCATTGAAGACGGCTACGGCATCAATCTGCTGCCGCTGGCGACTTTCGCAATGGACTGTTACCGGGACGACCCGTGCACATGTTTCCTGCCCCGCTGCGACGGCGACCGGAGTTACAGCAAGAAGGAGATCCGCTTGCTGGCCCAGATGCACAAGGCCGTAGCTGTCATCCGCTTCAAGCTGGAAAAACAGGTGGTGGCGCGCAACCCCGACTTCGGCATGGAAAAGCGGCTTCTGTTTGACAAAATCGACTGGCCGGCCGGCACCATCGACTGGAACGGCAAAGTCTGCAAGCTGAGGGACACCCACTTTCCCACCGTCGACCCCACCGACCCCTGGCGGCTCACCGCCGAGGAGGCGGCGCTGATGGAAAAGCTGCGCGACGCCTTTGTCGGCAGCGACAAACTCAGCCGGCACGCACGGTTCCTGTTTTCAAACGGCAGCCTGTATCTGGCGTGCAATTCCAACCTGCTCTATCACGGCTGTGTGCCGCTCGACGAGGGCGGCGGACTGCAAAAGGTGCACTTCGACGGCAGGGATTACGCCGGCAAAGCACTTTTTGACTATCTGGACGTGCGCACGCGCAAGGCGTTTTTCCTCGGCGGCAGACCGCGGGAAAAAGATATCTTCTGGTATCTGTGGTGCGGACCCCGGTCGCCGCTTTTCGGCAAGGGACGCATGGCCACCTTCGAACGGTATCTCATAAACGAGCCTGAAACCCATGAGGAACCCCGGGACCCCTATTACAGTTACCGGGACAGCGAGGCCGCCTGCCGGATGATCCTGCGGGAATTCGGGCTGGACCCGGACACTTCCCACATCATCAACGGCCATGTGCCCGTGGAAAAGATCAACGGCGAAAGCCCCATCAAGGCAAACGGGCGGCTGATCGTCATCGACGGCGGTTTTTCCCGTGCCTACCGCGACGTGACGGGCATCGCGGGCTACACGCTCATTTCCGACTCCTACGGGCTGACGCTGGTTTCCCACGAGCCGTTCCAATCCACCGCCGCGGCCATACACAACGAGACCGATATCCTTTCCTCCAACGAAGTGCTCGAGCGCGCCGACCACCGCAAGCGAGTGCGGGACACCGACACAGGCGCCGTACTCACGCGGCAGATCCGCGACCTGAAAATGCTGCTGCGGGCCTATCGGCTGGGGCTTATCAAGGAATCGCCCAAAAAGACGTCATGACCAAAATATGACAAAGGCTCCGCAAACTCACGTTTGCAGAGCCCCCTTTTATAATCAGTAAGCCGCTTTTACCAAATTGCCGCTCATGCCGCGGCAGACATTTTCTTTTTTCGACGGCGGCGAAAGAAGAAAACAAAAAGGCTGCCAAAGATACGAAAAGCCACGCGAGGTAAGACTTGTGCTATTTTACAAATTATCCTTGATCAGCTTTCGCCTTTTTGCCGCCTCTTGAGCTTTTTGAGATATTCCAGCCGCTCGGCCACCCGTTTTTCGGCCCCCTGGTCGGTGGGGGTATAATAGACCCGGTCTTTCAGGTTGTCGGGCAGACACTGCATGTCGGTGGTTTTTTCGGCATAGTCGTGGGCATACCGGTAGCCTTCGCCGTAGCCGACCTCCTTCATCAGGCGGGTAGGCGCGTTGCGCAGGTGCAGCGGCACCCCCTCGGCCACAGTCTTCTGCGCATCCCCCTGGGCCTCGGAGTAGGCGCGGTAAAGGGCGTTGGATTTGGGCGCGCAGGCCATATACACCACGGCCTGGGCCAGATTGACGCTGCACTCGGGCATGCCGAGCAGATGGGCGGCCTGGCTTGCCGCCACGGCCACCCCCAGCGCACGGGGGTCGGCCATGCCGATATCTTCGGACGCGAAACGCACCACCCGGCGGGCGATATACATGGGGTCTTCCCCCGACTCGAGCATCCGTGCCAGCCAGTAGACCGACGCGTCGCAGTCGCTGTTGCGCATCGACTTGTGCAGCGCCGAAATGAGATTGTAATGTTCCTCGCCGTTCTTGTCATAAAGCAGCGAGCGTTTGTCGATGCACTGGGCCACGGCGTCCGGTGTGACGGTGACTTCCCCGCCGCCGGTGTCGCAGGCCGTCACGGCGATGTCGAGCGTGTTAAGGGCCATGCGGGCGTCGCCGTTGGCATAGACGGCGATACGGTGCAGCAGGTCGTCCTCCACATGCACCTTGAGCGGCTCGAAGCCCCGGCCGTTTTCCACCGTGCGCCGCAGCAGACGGACAATATCCTCCGTGCCCAGCGTGTGGAGCACAAAGACCCGGCAGCGCGAAAGCAGCGCCGAGTTTATCTCAAACGAAGGGTTTTCGGTGGTGGCGCCGATGAGGATGATGCTGCCCCGTTCCACATGGGGCAGGAAAGCGTCCTGCTGGGCCTTGTTGAAGCGGTGGATTTCATCCACAAAGACGATGGTGCGCACGCCCATGCGCCGGCTCGCCTCGGCCTGGGTCATGACCTCCTTGATCTCTTTGATGCCGGAAGTGACGGCGCTAAAATTGACAAACTCCGCATGGGTCTGCGCGGCGATGATCATGGCAAGCGTTGTCTTGCCCACACCCGGCGGGCCCCAGAAGATCATCGAAGTGACGGTATCGGTGTCGATCATGTTGCGCAGGATACGCCCCGGGCCGAGCAGATGCTCCTGCCCCACGAAGTCGTCGAGCGTGTGGGGGCGCACCCGGTCCGCCAGCGGCGCCGGCGTCGGCTTCTCGAACATATTCTGCTGCCGATATTCCATAGATTCCGCCTCCCGATCGGCTCAGCCGTCCACCGGACGGTCGGGCCCGGCGAGCGTGCGCTGATAAAACACCAGATCCAGCCACCGGCCGAATTTGAAGCCCGCCCGGGGGATGGTGCCGGCACACTCAAACCCGAGCCGTTCATGGAGCCGGATGCTGCCGGTATTTTCCGAATCAATGCCCGCCACCATGACGGCATAGGAATGCTCCGCCGCGCGCAGCAGCTCTTCCATAAGCCGGCGGCCGATGCCCCGGCCCCGACAGTCCCCCGCCACATACACCGAGTGCTCGACGGTATATTTATAGGCCGGGTAGGGCCGGAAGGGCCCGTAAGTGGCAAAGCCCACGACACGGCCCGCTTGCTCGGCCGCCAGCAGCGGATACCCCGCCTGCCGGTGTGCCCCGAACCATTCCCGCCGTTCTTCCAGCGTCACCGTCGTGTAGCGGTAAATGGCCGTTGTGTGCAAAATCGCATCGTTATAGATGGCGAGGACCGCGGGCAGGTCCTCTTCCCGCAGCGTGCGTATCATGGGGCTTCCCCTTTCATCCCTGCAGGCTCAGCAGCCCGTTGGTCACACAGAGGTTGTAATCGAGCGTGTGCTCGCAGTCTTGGAACGCCACCACCAGCATCAGGTGGTCGCCCTGTTTATTCACGCTTTTGATTACGCCTTCGCCGAATTTGCGGTGAAAAACCGTCATACCCTCGTCGGGTTTGGTGCACAGCGGCTCGTCCAGGCACTCGGCCGCCTCGCTCACAAAGGGCGAACGGGCCGCCGGCACGCCGCCGCGGCTGCGTGGATAGAGCAGATACAGACCGCTGCGCGCCCGGGTGAGCGCCACATAAAGCAGCCGCCGCTCCTCTTCCATCGCCACATCGCCGGTCAGCACTCCGTTGCGCATGTCGCCGGGGATTTCGTCCCCTGTCAGGTCGATGAGAAACACCGTGTCGAATTCCAGCCCCTTGGCGGAGTGCATGGTGGTGAGCGTGAGGGGTGCCCGGCGGCGGGTCAGATCCCCGCTGTGGAAAAGCTCGTCGAGCCGGCTCATCCGCTGGATGAATTCGGAGATGGTCGCGCAGCGGGCCGCAATGCACCGCATGGCGCCAAACACATTGGTCGCGTATGTGTGGGAAGCACGGGTCTTTTCGCAGAAATCGCCGATGTATTCGCCGTAGCTGAATTCGCTGTCGATCCAATCCATGGCCAAAGCGGGCGCCATCTGCGACAGACTCTGGAATTCATCCTTTAGCCCGCCGAGCTGATTGAGCTGATACGGCTGCAGGTTGGGGGAATCCAGCAGGGCATCGATATAGGTCGGCGCGCCCGGCACGGTGTCGGCGTGCTCGATCATGGCCTTAGAGATATACCGTTTAATTTTATAATAGATGGAATGGAAGGCGTCGGCGTCGGTCATATCCAGTGCAAAACGCAGCATCGTGCGCACATCCTGCACCACCCAGTGGCCGAAAAAGTGCGTGCGGCTCTGCCGCAGACGGAAATGGACGCCTTTGCGTTCGAGCGCATCCACCAGAGCGATGGAGGAAAGATTGTTGCGGTAAATCACCGCGGCGGTCTGACTGCGGCCCTTCGCCGCCAGTGTTTCCAGCGTGTGCAGGATAAACTCCGTCTGGGCCGACTCGTCGGTCACACCTTCGATCCGCGGTTTGGCGCTCGTCCCACGGGCCGCCCGGTATTTTTTCTCCATACGGTTGCGGTTGCGCGCGATGAAACGGCTGCTCAGATCGACGATTTCCCGGGAGGAGCGGTAGTTTGTTTCCAGCCGGAACGTATGGCAGCCGGTATAGCGGTCGGCAAAATTGAGAATATACTGGGGCGCGGCGCCTCGGAAGCCGTAAATGCTCTGGTCGTCGTCCGCCACGATGCAGAGGTTGGGGGAATCCTCCCCCACCAGCAGACTGAGGATCTCAAACTGGATCTTCGACAGATCCTGTCCCTCGTCCACCTGAATATACCGGCAGCGGCGGCGGTATGTTTCGAGAATATCCGGGCATTTGCGCAGCACGGTGTACGCGTCGCAGAGCATGTCGTCGAAATCGATCAGGCGATGTTCCCGCTTAAAATCCTCATACGCCTTGAAAATCAGGCTGAAATTGCGCGTCTGGGACCGGAAGGCCGTCGTGTTGCGGATCATGCCGTTTTTGACCGTGCTGATTTCCGCGCTCAGGGTTTCCAGCTCGTCGTCACCGGCGTGGGAGTGGTTGTAGGTCTGGTATATTTCACGCAGGATGCAGTTTTTGCCGCTTTCCTGCTCCTCGGTCTCGATGCGGCGGAAAGTCTGGCCCTGCCGGCGCTCGTAGGCATGGATCACCCGGTTGCAGAAGCTGTGGATGGTGGAAAAATGCACCCGGTCGCCCACCGCTTCGCCAAAAAAGCGCTCAAAGCGCTCCTCCATTTCCCGGGTCGCGGCACGATTGAAGGCCAGCGTGAGCACCTGGGCGGGGGGCACCCCCGTTTTCATGCAAAGATAGGCCGCCCGGGCGGTGATGACCGCCGTTTTGCCGGAACCTGGGCCGGCCAGCACCAATTCCGGCCCGTTTACACAGGTGACGGCCGCCTTCTGCGCGTCGTTGAGCGCAATGCCTGCGCGTTGGCTGAGAAAATCAAAAAACTCCAAGAATCACACCCGAATCCTGCTGGATTTGTGCCCGTATCCCGGCGCGGAGCCACGAACGCGGACAACCCTTTCTTTTAGTATAGACCTATCGTGGCAAACAATCAAATGCAGCGCCCAGGCACACAAAATAATGAGACTGCTGCAAAACGTACATATATTGATACGTTTTGCAGCAGTCCCTGCTTTTCCGAAACCGTCGCGTCGCAAAACGGAATTCGATCCATTTTGCAGCACCCCGGCCGGCGGAGACAAAACCTCAGCGATAGGTGCCCACCGTTATTTTGGTGATCGTGACGGGCGTCAGCGGCTTGTCGCTGCTGTCAACGGCCACCGATGCGATCTGGTCGACCACATCCATGCCCTCATACACCTGGCCAAAAACCGTGTAGCCCCCGTCCAGCCAGGGTGCGCCGCCCGCTTTTTTATACTCGTCGCGCGCCTGATCGGTCATGGCCATGGATGAGCCCTGGGAAAGCGCGGAATCGATATTTTCCGTACCGGCCTGCACGATATAAAACTGGCTGCCGTTGGAAGTGGACGTGCCGGAATTCGCCATGGCCAGCGCGCCGCGGAAATTCCGCGCCTTGGGTGAAATCTCGTTGGCAAACGACTTTTTCCAGATGCTCTGGCCGCCCCGGCCGGTGCCCGTGGGGTCGCCGCTCTGGACCATGAAGCCCTCGATGACCCGATGAAAGATCAGATTGTCATAATAGCCCCGCGAAGCCAAAGTGGTGAAATTTTCCACTGCCTTGGGTGCCACCTGGGGAAAAAGCACCGCCTGGATGGTGCCCATGGAGGTCTCGATGGTGACGATCTTGTCGCCCGTCTTGCGTGCCGCAAAATTCAGCAACTGGGTATTCCCCTTTCTGCATCCTGCCGTTGTCAGGAGCATCAGCGCCGCGCACACCGCGGCCAGCCATCGTTTAAGCATATCTTCCCGCCTTTTACGCGCTGCATGATGCGCCGTATACGGCGCATAGGGCGAACTGACCGGCCCCCCCGGCCGGAAACCGCCCGACTGTTTTATTGTACCACGGCCCGCCCGTCGTGGCAAGATTCCACATGCGGCGGGCACGCAAAACGGCCCCGGGGAGTACTCCCCGGGGCCGCCAGTCTGTCGAAAAAGGTCTAGCGAAAGCTGGGCTTTTTCGTTGTAAAATAGTAAAATAGAAATAGGTGATGAAAGATGTTGGAACGGGAAAAGCTACGCAGAGATGCAGTAGAATTTGTGAACA
>JAEWAE010000065.1 GCA_023391835.1 Bacillota bacterium | reverse complement strand
TGCCTCCCCGCGCTTTGCACGGCCCGGTCAGGATATCCGCGCCGGAATCAGGTCGGAATAATCTTTCAGACTGCCGCCGTCCAGACAGCAGTCGATGATCTGTTTGCCCAGCGGGTCGAGGTCGGCCGACCGGTATTTGGCAAGCTCCCGCTTGAAGAAGGACTCGAGTATTTTCGCGCCCGCGTCGTAGCCGTCGTTGCCCACCTCGGGCTGGAGGTTGGTCTGCAGCAGCCCCTTGGGCAGGAAGGTGCCGTCCACCTTGAGGGTCTCCAGCGCATAGCCCAGGATGCTGCAGCGGGATTCCCGAATCTGCTCCGGGCGGAATTTGGCGGTGCCGCGGCGGGCCAGATATTCCCGCGTCACCCATTCGGGCATGAAGCCGGTCCTATAGGCGCCCACATGCTGGTTGGGGATGAGAATGTAGCGGGTGGAGTTGGCGGCGCATATCTGCCGCAGCAGCAGATTGGCCTGATCCACCATGCGGCCGGTGGCAAAGGGCCAATAGGAGCCGACGCCTTCGCTGCCCATCCCGTCGGTGTCGATCACGCTGGGGTTGTCATAGCCCCGGGGCGCCACCAGACGCCACAGCCAGGCCAGACTCGGGGGCAGGATGTGAAACATGCCCATGATGCCATAGGTCGGCTTTTCACGGGTGCAGGGCGGCACACGCACGCCGAAGCTGCGCACGTCGATGGCGACCGGTTCGCTGACCACGTTGGGCACGAAGCGGCGGGGCATGATGACCCGCGGGTTGGGGCAGGGCTTGCCCGGCGCGTCCAGCGAATGTTCCCATATCAGGCAGGTCGACCCGGGCACGCCCTGCAGGTTGAGGAAAATCAGCGGCTTTGGCGGATGAATGCACAGCCGCTCATACATCGGGTCGGTGCCGTAATGGGTGATGTGGTTGATGCGCAAAAACCAGCTGTTTTCCGCGTCCTGCACCACCAGCTTGCCGCGGTGAGTCTGCAGCTTGGGGTGGCACAGGGCCATGTCGTCCGTCACCGGCTGCAGCTCGCACTCTTCCTTCAGTTCCAGATAGGTGTTTTCCTGTGTGACGGTGTTGTGGGCCAGCACGATCCGGCCGTCCATCTCTTTGTGTATCTGCTCGAGCATTTCGCTCTTGCCGCCGCCGCTGGCCGCCTCGTGCATGATGGTGATGATGTTCTCATACGGCGTGATGACCCGCACCACCGATGCGTGCGCGGTGAGCCAGCCCTCTTTTTCGCCGATATTCAGCAGCACGCCGTAGATGCCCTTTTTGGCGCTCGGGCCGGGGTAAAGGTTATACGAAAACAGCTCGTGCACCGAATCCAGCCGGTTATGCACCACGACCTGCTTGCCGTGAAAATGCGTGTGGCGGAAAGTCGGCACCACATAGACGACGGCCTGGGGCGTGAAATCCTCCGGAATCTCATCCAGCGGGATAAAGCCCTGCAGGTCGGCCAGAGCCGCCGCGAAAAATCCGGCGTTGGCCGGCGCAACGAGCAGCGCCGGGTACCCCAGCTCCGTGCCGCCCGCCATGAAGGGCATGACGATCAGCTTTTGCCGTGCCAGCCACTCGAAGGTCTGCTCACGGGTCGCGGCGAAGTCTTCTCCGTACAGATCCCGGTAACGCGGCTTGTCGGTGGGGAGATTGTCGGCGATGGCCATGCAGTTCGGGTCGCGGCGGCGCATGTAGGTTTCCGGATAATTCACGGCCAGACCGTTTTTGCACTTGACGACGGTGGCTTCGAGCACTTTCCCATGCCCGGGCACGTCGTATTGCACTTCGTAGCGCATGCAGTCGTCTTTTCCGCCCATAGCCAGGGTGAAAAGCTGCTCGCGGCTTTCCGGAATGATGCATTCCGTGTTGGTGTCGAGAATCTTCTGCAGGGACGCCGGCAATACGATGTGGTTAATTGAATTCTGCATATGTTAGCTCCTAGAAAATGAATTGTGGGATCTGCGGCGGATCGGGCGGTGGCCCCGCCCGTGTGGAAAACAAACCAAAGACCAATGTCGTCAATCGACGGAATCGATCAACGGCATTGGCCTGTATTTCGTACAGCCATATAAGCGGCAGGGGATACGGATAAGTGGTGAACTTTTACAATATGACTTATGAAAAATGTTTTCAATCATTCTCACTCCTTTGTGAGTTCCGATCCGATGCCTGCGCAGGATTATGGCAGATTGCCGTACCACAGGGAATTATAGCTAATGTTTTATACAATATGCCTGAAGCCGGTCATCGCTCATCATTTTCATTCTTACAATACCGCATTTTGCCGATTTTGTCAAATGGTTTTGAATGATTTTAGTTTGCGACATGCATAATAAAAGCCCTGTGAAGGTCGATACGCACCGCTTCCGGGCCGTAAATTTCAATAAAATACCCCTTTGCCTGTAAAAATGCAGAATGCAGATTATTTTATCCCACCATGCATTTTGGATACGTCTGCGCCGGACCAGGCAAAAGGCGCCCCACCGGATGGAAGGGACGTCTAGCGTGGGGAGGCCGCTGCCGGCCGGAGCAAAAGCAGTCCCGGCTGTTTTCGCTCCGGCCCAAACCGTATATGACGCCCGAAAGCGAACGTCGCCTTGTGGCCCGCGGCGAGACCCTAACCTGCCGTTTCCGGTCGCTACCCCTCTGTGGGGGATTGGCTGCCTGGCGGAGCGGACGGTCTGTGCCTGACGCGCTTCCCCGCCGCGCGCATTACGCGGGTGGGACGCCGTCGGAGCGTTTCACCAGACCTGTTATGCACCGCGTGGGCGGCCGATCCGTCGGCATCCGGCACGCTCCCGGCATAATCCGGGAAGATCTCACCGGAAATCTGTTCCGCATCTTTATACGGCCTTTACACAGCGGGCATACCCTGTTAAAATAGAAACCGCGTTGCCGATACGGCCATGCGTCTTTTTCATGTCCATTCGGCTTCAAATTTCATCGGAGCAAGGCGGCCGTTTTTTTGATGCTACAAACATTAGCCGGTTTTTTCGACAGTACGTTTCATTCCCTGAAGGTCAAGAATTTTCGCACGTTTTTCATCGGGCAGTGTGTGTCGCTGACGGGCACATGGATGCAGCGTACGGCGGAAATATGGCTGGTATACACGCTGACTAAGTCGCCGTTTCTGGTGGGGCTTTTCGGCGTATGCCAGTTTTTACCGATGCTTGTGCTGTCGCTTTTCGTGGGGGTGCTGATCGACCGTTTCCCCAAGCGGGAACTGCTTCTCGCGACGGAGTTTTTATTCATGGCGCAGGCGGCGGCCATGACCATCCTGACCTATACCCACCTTATCCGGTACTGGCAACTGCTGATTTTGGCCGTCATCTTCGGCATCGCCCAGACGATCAATCTGCCCACCCGTCAGGCTTTTTTCTACGAACTGGTGGGGCAGGATGAAATCGCCAACGCCGTGTCGCTCAATTCCGCCATCACCAACCTGGCCAAAATGACGGGGCCCGCCATATCGGGGCTGGTCCTTGCCACGCTGGGCACCGTGTTTTGCTTCTTTGCCAACACGGTGAGTTTCCTGGCCGTAATCGTGAGCATCCTGTTCATCCATGTCGGCCCCCAATACCAGGTGATCCGCAATTCCGGACAGAAGCTTCACATTATAGCCAACGTGGGCGCCGGGCTGCGATATATTGCCTCCAGCGAAACGCTGCTGCTCAATACGCTGATTTTCGGCGTGGTCAGCACGTTTGCCATGAATAACGAGGTCGTCATCCCGATATTCGCGAGCGCCGTGCTCCACCGGGGGGCCGGGGGCTATACCGGCCTGATGACGGCGGCGGGCCTGGGTGCGTTCCTGGGTGCGCTGACCATCGCCTTTTTGAGCAAGAGCGGTGTGCACCGGCAGTTGCTGGTGATCGGCACGGTGGCCACCAGCCTTTTGCAGATCGCGACCGTGCTGACCCACAGCTATGCGGTCAGCCTGGTTCTGCTGACCGGCGTGGGATTTATCAACCTCATTATCATCCCGACGGTCAACTCCACTTATCAGATCTACTCGAGCAATGAGTACCGCGGGCGGGTGCTCAGCGTCTATTCGCTGCTCAACCAAGGCTCCACGCCGCTGGGCAATTTCCTAGCGGGCACGGTCATGGAAAGCATCGGCGGCGATTCCGGGTTTGTGTTCTGCGGGCTGTCGACGCTGGTGCTGATAGCCCCCATCGTGTTCTGGAAACGCCGTGCGATTGCCGCGTGGTTCAAATGACCGGCGCGGCCATTTCTCTTTAAAAATATACATATAATTTCCGATAAACCGGCGGGGTGCCGCAGGGGGGATATCCTCCTTTGCGGCACCCCGCCGGTTTTGGTATTCCAGACATAAAAAAAGATCTGCCGGGATTCAGACCGCCGTCAAACCCTTCCGAGAGTCTGGCGGGGGCCTCTTTCATGTCGGGATGACGTCCGCGGGCGATGCTTTTGGCAGCATGGGCAGCAGGCTGTATTGGAGCAGAAAATCCGACCAGTAAAACGACTGCCGGTAATTGTGCTGGATGCGTGCGAGCACCGTCTTGCCGTTTTCAAAGCTGGCGGATTGCAGCAGCAGCAGGTACTGCGTGGGGCTGTATTGCGTGTAAGTGTCGCCCTGCCGCAGCGAATTCCGTATCACGGTGCCCAGACGGTCCATCATCGTGCGGCGGGCCCGCTCGCCCGGGCTGCGCCCCTTGCAGGGCAGGGCGGTGATAAGTGACAGCTGCACCATTTGCCCGCTGCGCTGACACTCGCGTTGCTTGAGCATATAGATCTGCCGGAACATTTCATATTCGCAGTAAAACGCGCCGTGTGCGTCGTTTTCCGACAGCGAGTCGCGGATGGCACCGATATCCAGCTCCTCCGCCTGGATGCTGCGGGAGATTCCCTTATAAACCTCCGCCATTTTTTCCGACGGCCGCGTGCCCAGTTCTTTCAGAAAAAGCTCCGTCACACGGCGGTAATGGGCCATCGCCTCGGTGCGGTGGCCGCCGGCGGCCAGGGAACGAATGAGCGCAATGTGAAACTGCTCGTTATACGGGTCCAGCGAGAGTGCTTTGGTGCAGACATCGAGTACCTGCCGGTGCTGCCCCATCCGCTGCAGCAGGTCGATGGTCTGCAGGCAGAGGGCTGTGTATTTGGAGTGGTAATAGGTGTTGAGTGTCATGGCCCACTGCTGATAGGAAGTCCGCGGCAGAAAATGCCCGCGATAAATGGCAATGGCCGAGAGCATGTCATTCAGCCGCTTGGACGGATTCCCTTTGAGGGAGCTCTGGTACAGCGTTTCAAAGTGCTCGGTGTCCATCACCAGTGGAATTTCATGGTTCCAGCCGTAAGTCCCGTTCCCGCTCAAGACAAGCTCGGAGCCTCTGTAACACCCCAGCCGGTCGAGCTCGGCACGCGATCGGTGCACCAGCAGCCGCAGCGAATTCAGCGGGTCGGCTGAAAAATCATCCTCCGGCCACAGCAGCTCGATGAGCTCGTCGGTCATGATTTTTTCCTTGCCCGAAAAAAGCAAGTATTCGAGTAGCGTCCACATTTTTTTCGAATGGCCGTGACTGTCGGTGATGAGCGGCAGGCCCCGCCCGGCCCGCACGGTATCCCGCACGTCTATGGAAAAATTCCCAAAAGAAGTGATAAAAAGTGAGGGCTTTTCGTTACGCAAAAGTCCCACCTCCTTACCAAAGCATAAGTAAATTACTAATATTTTACATGCTATTATTGTACCATGAGTTACGCCACCTGTCCATGAAATTTTAGCTGGATCGGCGCGCGATGGCGTTTTTTTGGATAACGGGGGCTTCGCAATTGAAAATAGTCTGAAAATGTCGGCGGTGTTCCGAAAAATCATAGGAAGAAAATGCCGTTTTGAAAGGGAAATGAAATCTCCCTAGATTATGATAAGAAAGTAAAAAGCGGTACCCAGGCGAAAACCGGATGCGGGACGGCCGGTGAGACAGGCGGTTCCGCGTGGCTGCCCGGGCGGGCGGCGGGTATCGCCCCGCACGGATGGCAGGCAGCCGGAGAGCCGGAGTCGGGCTCACCCGGAACAAAAAATCCCAACGAAAGGACATCATTGTTTTGAGTCAGAAAAAGGCGCTCAAAAGAATAATGGCTTTACTGCTGGTTCTGTTCGTGTCGCTGGGCGTCGGGCCGGGCGTGTCGGCGGCCGGAGAAGTTTCGAAACAGACAGCGCAGGAAATCACCGCGACAGTGTTTTCATCTGCCGAAGCGTGTGCCCGCGCCGTGTCGGGGCAAAGCTCGGCTGTGGGGGACACGCTGGCCGACGTGGCCATCACGCTCAGCGGCAGACTGCCGGCGGGAGCTACCGCAAAGGCTTACCCGGTGAATGTGTCGGTGACAGGTCAGACCATTCTGGGAGCCTATGACATCACTATTTACGACGGGGCCGGCGAGAAATTTGAGCCGGAGGGCGACGCCGTCGCCGTGAGTATTCAATCACAGAGTCTGGCCGGCGTGAGCGGCGCCTCGGTCTATCATCTGCAGGATGAAAGCGCTCAGCCGCAGCTCGTGGCGGAGAATATCGCGGCTTCCGATTCCAAGGTACAGTTTCAGGCGGCCAGTTTTTCAATTTATGTGGTGACGAAAAGCTCAAATCAGGACAGCACCAGCCCCGACGCCAATCAGATCGCCGTAAACGACAGCACGAACCCATGCTATATCAAAATGGATACGGGGAGCACGACCGTCGTAAAGGCAAACAGGGGCAGTGGAAACATCCAAAGCGTTTCGTGGGCATCAAGCGATACGTCTGTCGTGACGGTGGCCTCCGGGTCCGTGTCAGGCGGCTATTACCCGGCGACTCTCACAGCTCAAGGCGGCAGCCTTGCGGCGGGCGCGAGCGCTTCGGCCGACGTGACGGTGACCTTCACATATAAGAGCGGTAGTCATACCAGACACGAAAGCGCGGTAATTCATGTGACCGTCGAGAAGCCCTCGGCGCCGACCGGCAGCAGTGTCGGCCAAACCACGCACGGCAAGACGGTTGTGAAGCGAAGCGGGGGTGCCGCCGCAATCACCTCGATAGGCGACCCTGTGTACGATCTTTCGCTTAATTTTTCCGGCACCACGCAGAATTTTGCCAAGAAACAGGACGTGGACGTTGTGTTCGTGGTGGACGTTTCCGGCAGCATGAATTACTCGATTGGGGGATACGGCGGTACGTCACGTCTTCAGGCGGCAAAGAATGCGATCACCTATCTGCAAAATCTGGCCGGACCGAGCGGCAAAGACTTGAACGCGCGCTATGCACTGGTGTGCTTTTCCGGAGATGATGATGGTTCGGCCTATAACGACGCGATGATCCGGCAGGGCTGGTCGACTGCCGTCGATACAAACAATATTTCGGTTGGCAATAATGATCAGACGGGGAGGGGAACAAATTACGAGGCCGGCCTCCTGCTGGCGGACAGCCTGATTGCAAACGACCGCTCTTCCGCCAAAAAACTTGTCGTTTTTCTCTCCGACGGCGAGCCGACCTTCCGCTATGGCAGCGACGGCAAGACTGTGGGCTACGGAGACAGCTATTCCCCCGCTAATTTGACCAACGCCGTTACGCAGGCGACGAAGATCAAGGCCGACGGAGCCGACTATTTCTTTGCGGTCGGCTGTGGGGATTTAACCGGTAATGTGTCCTATAATCCTCCCATCACAGGCAGGGACATCCTGCATGGATTGACCCAGCCGTTTGGGGATACTGCGGGGAATAACGTCCTGCTTGCCGGCGATGAGACTTCGCTGAATAACGCGTTTGCGGCTATTATCAACAGCACCAGCAGGGTCACCAGCCAGAACATCTCGATCGTAGATGCCTTGAGCGGCAATGTCGACATATACGATACGGTCAGCAGCCCGAACGGAATCTATGACCCGACTCAGGATACCAATGACGGAATTTTGAAACAACTGGTGAAAGTTTCCGTATGGCAGGGCGCAACGGAAGTCACCCCGACCGGATTTTCCCCCAGCGTCACATACGACCGTACAAATCGTGTGCTGACGGTGTCGCTTGGCCAGGGATATTCCGCCGACCCGAGCGATACGTACAAAGTGACGTACCCGGTTGTGGCATCTGAGAGTGCGAAAGACGCCTTTGCCGCGCAGGGCGCAGCCGCTTATATCAATACGGCGGATGCCGACACCGGCACTTATGCGGGGCAGGCCGGTTTCTTTACCAATGTGCAGGCCGCCGGCCTGACGGGCGAACATCCCAATCCAAGCGGCACGTATGTGACGTATCAGAAAATTTCTACCGACGGCAGCGCGAGCCAAACCCTTTACGAGTCTTACCCGATGCCGGTCATCCAGGTGCAGTCGACTGGCTTGACATTGAAAAAAGCGGATGACAACGGTGCCTTTTTGGCTGGTTCGGCATTTACGCTTTACAGAAAAAATCAGACGAATAGCTGGGTGCCCGTGACGGGTGTCGCCAACGGCGTCTACACGGTTCCGGATGCCGGCGCCGCCGTTTCCGGATTGATTAACGGGGGCCTCTATAAGCTGGTGGAAACCACGGTCCCGAGCGGTTGCCTGAAAGCGAGCGATGTCTATTTCACCATGTTAAATGGTCAGATCCAGCCGACGGACACGGTCGGCCAGACGACTGCGGGCTGGCCGGGGGACACGGCTGTCCAAAGTGGCAATATTCTCACGGTGACGAACCATATGGGTTACACGCTGCCCTTGACCGGCGGCGTCGGCACGGGCGGGTTCCGACTCATCGGCGTGGGCATGATGCTTTCCGCTCTGGCCGGAATATTCCTGCTTTTCCAAATCTGCGTCAAACGGCGGAGAAACCTTCAAACGCCCAATGGAGGAGGCAGTGGCTCCCGTCCGGGCAGCTGATAGTGGGCGTGCTTCGCCGATACACGATACACAGCATACCCGTGTGCCGAAAGTCATTTTTCATTTTGACAGATCGGTTAGAGGCTATTGAGGAGAAAGGAAATCGAGTATGAAAATCAAACGTTTCTTGTCAGTTTTCCTGGCGGCCATGGTCTTGTGCAGCTTCTGCATTTTTGTTAGCGCGGCTCCGGTAACGGATAATAACACCGACGGCTCAATCACGGTCAATTCCCAGGTTACCGACCGGACCTACACGGCGTATCAGGTTTTTAAGGAGGTCGCGTCGTCAGATGCCGGCTCCGGAAATTCTTACTCGGTTAATGCGGAATTCAACGCCTTTTTTCAGCAGTATCTGACTACTAAAAATGTGACCAAAAATCCATCCACTGAAGCCAGCTACAAAGACAGCGAGATTGTCAGCTATGTCAGCGGCCTCAATGCGGCGGGTGCCCGTGACCTGACCGACGCGCTGGCCGGCTTTATTCAAGGAGCCGGAGGCACGACCTGGACGCATTCCTATTCTCTGACGGCGGGTCAGGCGACCTCCGTCAATCTTGGCTATTACGTGGTGGTCGAAAACGCGGCCGATCAGACTTCCAACGGCTTTACCCCTTCGCTTGTCATGCTCAACACAGTTGACCAGTCAGTGACGATTACGGCGAAAGAGGATTCCACCACCGGCGGCAAGCAGGTCGAAGAAAACAGCAATTCCACCTATACCAACGTCGGCGATTTTTCCGTCGGCCAGACAGTTCCTTATCAGCTCACCGCCACCATTCCGGCCGATGCGGCCGCCGGGCTTTCCACCTACAGCATCAATCTGGCGGATCAGTTGAAGGCGGGTCTTGCGTACAAGCAGATCGACTCGATCACGATCACGGCCGACGGCACGAATGTCACGAATTTCAATGAGTATCTGAATAATGCCAGCCTTTCCGTTGGCGGCAGCAAAGATACGAATTTCACCGGCGCGCTGCCGTATACCGGCATTGCCTCCGGCAGCTCTTTTGCCCTTAATTTCAATTTTTATAATAAAGATTCGCGTCTTAACCTGATTAACGGCAAAAAGATTGTGATCACTGTCAAATATTCCGCCACCGTCACGGCCGAGGCCGTCATCAATACGGGGCTGGATAACACCTATACGCTGACCGTCGACCGTGACGGGCATACGACTCCGATACAGACGACCGCGACGGTTTACACCTACGGTCTGCAGATCACCAAGACGGACACCGATGGTAAACCGTTGCCCGGCGCCAAATTCATGCTGCAGTATCAGAAAAACGACGGAAGCGCCGGCGATTATGTGACACTTACCGACCAGGGCAACGGCGTATATGAGGTGGCCGGGTCTTCTTCGGCTAAGCCTGGGGATGCCGCTCAGTATACCGTCGTTTCCAATGACAACGGGTTGATCACCGTCAAGGGCTTGGATGCGGGCACATATACCCTCACTGAAACGCAGGCTCCGACCGGTTATAACATTCTCACGAAACCGGCGACCGTTACCGTCACCAAAAATACAAGCCGCAGTCCGACGGTCTATTCCTCCGCTCAGGTCAAAAACTCGGCGGCTGTGACGCTTCCTTCCACCGGCGGTATGGGCACTAAAGTCTTCTTCATCGGCGGTTCTGTGATTCTCCTCGGGGCTGCGGCATTCCTGGTGCTCAACCGCAAGAAGATTTTCGGCAAATAATCCGGCATACAGGTCAATAAGGCTGATCCCTGGGGAACTACCCCGGGGGAAAGCCTTGGAAGGAGCATACCACGGATATTCCAACCGACGGGGTTTTCCCGTTACCGGATCAGCCGGCCCAGCCGGGCCCGGACCGGGAAACGCCGCAAGACAACAAACGTATGGCCGCCCATCGCCGGGTCCGGCGGATACTCACACGGGTGGTGGCGCTGGGCGTGTTTGCCCTGCTTCTCCTCGCCGGCTTGTGCGTGATGCTCTATCCTTCCATGAGCAACTATATCAACGAAAAAAACCAGTCCCGTGTCATCAACCACTATAATACAAAGGTGTCGGCGATGTCGACCGCTGATTATTCCCAGCTCATCAAGCTGGCGAAAGCATATAACACACGATTGGCGCAAAGCGGCCTTGCCGTACACGATGCGTTTGAAAACGGCGCGGATGAAAGCGACCGGAGCGGCGAATACTGGAAACTGCTCAACGTCGACGGCACCGGCATTATGGGCTATCTCATCATCGACAAAATCCATGTCCGCCTGCCGATCTATCACGGCACCGACTCGCTGGTGCTGCAAAAAGGTGCCGGGCATATCCAGGGGTCATCTCTCCCCGTGGGGGGCGAGAATACTCACGCGGTGCTGTCGGCTCACACGGGTCTGCCGTCGGCGGAATATTTCACCAACCTTGACCAGATGAAAATGGGGGATACCTTCCAGCTACACGTACTCGGGCAGACACTGACCTATCAGGTCGACCAGATTTTGACCGTGCTGCCCTACCAGGTGGATGCCCTTTCGATTATTCCGGGCGGTGATTATGTGACGCTGGTCACGTGTACGCCCTACGGCATCAATTCCCATCGGCTGCTGGTGCGGGGCAAACGAATCGCCACTCCCGCTTCCGACACCGGCTCGGCCGTTTCTCCGGCGCAACGCGCCAAACTAAGCGGTCTACGGGCAGTAGCCGCCTGGTTCGGCAGGATCGGTTCCATATTTGTGGCCGCGGGAGAAACAGCGTATGAACACATCGTCACAGGGCTTGTGATTGCCACGGAAAGATGCCTGAAACTGTTGGGCATCCCGTACTGATTTCCACATGAGACTGCGGAGGGAGTATATGGGCAAGTCTTCAAAAATATGGAAAGGACTGCTCGCCACAGCGATGTCGGTCATCCTTATGATGACGATGCTGCCGTGGACGGCTCTCGCCGACCCGGTCATCGATCCGCATAAGTCCGGCACGCTGACTATTGATTTGCAATATAATGGGCAGAAACTTTCCGGAGGCCGATTCGACCTGTATCGGGTGGCCGATCTGGATGATACCGCGGCCCTGAGTTTTTCGCTCACCGGGGCCTTCCAGCAGGCCGGCACCCGTGACGGGGTCGACATCAACGCCGTCAAGACCGCTGCCGACGTGGAAAAGACCGCGTCGATTATGAAAAAGTATGTCGGTTCCGCTCAAAAGGCGGCTTCCATCGTGACCCAAGACGGCGAAGCCACCGCCGCCGGTTTGCCGCTTGGCATCTACCTTGTGGTGCAGAGCGGAACACCCGCTGACTACAGTCTGGCGGCCCCTTTTCTGGTGTATTTCCCAACGGTCAATTCCGATGGCACCGGCTGGCTCTATGACTCCACCGCCGCGCCGAAGGTCACCTATGTGCCGCCGGTCAAGCCGCTCGTGCAAGTGCAGGTCGTCAAGGAATGGGATGACGCCGGCTTCGAGAGCGTACGGCCGGCAACTGTGCTCGCCGCCCTGTATCGCAACGGCGCGCTGTATCAGACCCAGACGCTGAGCGCCGATACCGGCTGGCAGTATACCTGGAGCGGGTTGTCTGCCGATTACACCTGGACGGTCGGGGAACTGGATGTCTCGGACACGTATTTCTGCCTGATCGCTCAGGACGGCTCCAAGTGGACGCTGACTAACGTACGCGATAACAGTGTGCCGCTGGGTACGACGCTGAACGTCACGAAAAACTGGGAAGGCGACAGCCAGCAGACACGGCCCGCCAGCATCGTCATCGACCTGATGTGCGACGGCAAGCTGTACGACAGTACCACGCTGACGGCCTCCGACGGCTGGAAACACACCTGGGCCGGCATCGACCCCGCGCATTCCTGGTCGGTCACCGAGCCGAATGTCCCCGACGGCTATCAGTCCTCGGTCAAGACGGTCAGCGACGGCTTTGTCGTCACAAACACCTTTGTCACGACCATTTCCGACAACGAAGTCCCCACAGGGAAGGCTCCGCAGACCGGCCTGCTCCAGTGGCCGATCCCGGTGCTGTGCGTGACGGGCGCGCTGCTGGTGCTGCTCGGTGTCTGGATGAACCGCCATAGAAAAAAGTATGAAAAGTAAACACAGATTCGGCACGCTTCCGATCCTGCTGGGCTGCGGCTGCCTCGTCGCGGCGGCGGCCCTTTACGGGTATAACGGCTGGGTGTCGGCTCGTGCCGCCAAAGCGTCAGATAAACTGACCGGGAAGCTTTCCTCACTCTTGCAGGATGCCGGCCGGGCTGGGTCGGCAGACGGTGTGGACCCGCTGTTGGGAAACCCCGATTCCACCGGCTCGTCCGCGACGGCCTCTTCGCTCAATGTGAACGGCCATGAGACGATCGGCATCATCTCGCTGCCGACGATCGACATCACTTTAGCGGTGCTTTCAACGTGGAGCTACCCCAACCTTAACGTCTCGGCCTGCCGTTACAGCGGCACTCCGGATGGGAAGATGGTGCTCCTCGCGCACGATTATGATCGGCATTTCGGTCGGATTCATGAGCTCAAGCCGGGTGACTCGGTGCAATTCACCTCCACTGACGGCAGAGTCTATCGCTACCAGGTGACGGGTACGGAAATCCGCGGCAAATATGAGCTGTCGGAAATTCTGAGCGGCGATTGGGATCTGACGCTTTTCACCTGCACCTACGGGGGTGAAAATCGGGTGGTCGTGCGGTGCAAACGCGTTGCAGGCGGTTAAGCGGTCGGCCGCGGCAAGCCGTTCTATTCCCGTAAAATTGCTAGTGCGCCCCGAAACGGGTTATGAAACCCGTTGACGGCGCACGAT
>JAEWAE010000072.1 GCA_023391835.1 Bacillota bacterium | reverse complement strand
TGGGGGTGAAAGACGCCCGCCGTCCATTGGGCGCCGGCGGCTGTCTTATCATGAGAGCTCCGAATTATTCGGCGGAATCGTTCTGCGACGGCTCGGCCGAATCGTTGGCAAGATGAAGCCGATCGATGGCATAAAAGGCCAGGCCCAGCAGCATGCCCACGATAGTGGCCAGCGCCATGCCCTTGAGCTGCACCGAGCCGATGGGAATGGAGGCCCCGCTCAGACCGGTGACCAGCACCACCGACGTCATCGCCAGATTGCGGGAACGGCTGTAATCCACGCGGGATTCCACCAGAAGGCGGATGCCCGAAGCGGCAATCATGCCGTAAAGCAAAAAGCTCACCCCGCCGATGACCGGCGCGGGTATATTCTGAATGAGCGCCGACACCTTGCCGATGAAGGAAATCACGGCCGAGATGATGGCCGCACCGCCGATGACCTGCACGCTGTAAACTCGCGTGATGGCCATGACGCCGATATTTTCCCCATAGGTCGTGGTCGGCACCGAGCCGCAGAAGCCGGAAAGTATGGTGGAAAGACCGTCTGCCAGCAGCGTACGGTGCAGGCCGGGGTCTTTGAGCAGATCGTGCCCGACGATTTTGCTGGTGACCAGCTGGTGGCCGATGTGTTCCGAGATGACCACAAGTGCCGCGGGGAGTATGATGAGGATGGCGTTCCAGTTAAAGACCGGCGTCTGGAAATTCGGCAGCGAAAACCACGGCGCCGCTTCCACCGGCTTCATGTTGACGATGCCCAGCGCGAACGAAAGCACATACCCCGCGATGATGGCGACCAGGATGGGGATGACACCGAGAAAGCCGCGGAAAAGTACCGAGCCGAACACCGCGACCAGCAGCGTGACGAGAAACACGGCGACATACTTCGGGTTGATATGAGTATACGTCTGCGTCAGGATCAGCCCGCCGCTCTGCGCCGCCGAGCCGGCCAACTCCAGACCGATGAGCGCCACCACCGAGCCCATGGCCGCCGGCGGCAGCAGCACGTCGATCCATTTTGTACCGAAAAAGCGGATGATAAGCGCCACCAGGCAAAACACCGCGCCCACCGCGATGAATCCGCCCAAGGCATACCGGTAATTCATCGCCTTATTCTGCAGAATCAGCAGCACCGGCGCGATGAACGCAAAGCTCGAACCCAGATAGGCCGGCGCCTTGCCCCGCGTGATCAGGATAAACAGCAGCGTGCCGATGCCGTTCATCAGCAGCACGATGGCCGGGTTGATGCCGAAGGTGATGGGCACCACCACCGACGCGCCGAACATGGCGAACATGTGCTGCAGACTGAGCGGGATACTTTCCCCCAGGGGGACCCTTTCCTGGACCTGTATGATTTTTCTCTGCACGGAAGACACCCCATCCTTTCCTCTTTACCGAAACTTCCCGGATTTTCCGGCCGTGAGCCGACGGCGACCTCGGATTAATCCAAATGTTTAGTTTACCATACTACGGCCGGTCTTTTCAACAGGAAACGACAGGAAACGCCGCGTTTTTTTGCCCGGGGGCGTTTCCAGACGAAAAAGGAATTGCAAATTGCAGGACGGGCCGCTATAATAGACGGTAGCTTTCCGGTTTGACGGCCGGAATTCGGAATTTAAATTTACAGGAAACCTGGTGAGCCCCATTTGGAAAACACGCTGCGCGTTCTGAAACGGTCGCTGCAGAAAAATCGGATCGGTATTCTGATCATGGTTTTTTCCGCCGCTCTTTCCGCATTCGGGCAATATTTCTGGAAACTTTCCGACGCCCACAGCCTGCTGCCGGTGCTGGTCGGTTTTGTGCTGTACGGATTGGGGGCGGTGCTGATGATCATCGCTTTCAAATTCGGCAGCTTTTCCGTGCTGCACCCGGTGCAGAGCCTGAGCTATATCTTTGCCCTGTTGATCGGCTTTTTCCTGCTGGGGGAAAGCATCGGCCCGACCAAGGTCATCGGGCTTGCGCTGGTGATGCTCGGCGTGGTGATGATAGGAGTGGGCGATGAGTAAGGCTATATTGTTCCCTGTCATCGCGGTGATGACCATGATGGGCTCTCTGGGCGGTTTTTTCTTTAAAAAGTGCTCCTCCGGCGGCAGTCTGGGGCTGCGTACGCTGCTCAGTCCGTTCCTTTATATCGGTGGGTTTTTCTATGTGCTCAGCGCGCTGGTCAACATCTGGGTGCTGCATTACATGGCGTATTCGACGCTGATGCCCATGCTCGGCATCACCTATATCTGGACGCTGATCCTTTCCTGCCTCTTTCTCAAAGAGAAATTCACGATGCGCAAGCTGGGCGGCATCATGCTGATCGTGGCGGGCGCGGCCCTGATCGGACTGCACTGACCGCTGCCCTTGCAAATAGCGCCCGCTCGGAAAAATCCTCCGGACGGGCACTTTTTACAATTTGGGCGATGCAGGCGCTCAAATTTCGAGACAGAGTGTCGATACACTAAAAGAATTGACACGAAAACACGAAAAGAGGATGTTCATGGTTTGCCCCTTTTGCCAGAGCGAATGGCTTTATCTGCAGGAAACCGAAGGGAAAACCGGCCTTTACTGCAAAAGCTGCCGGCGGTGGATTCGCTGGGTGCCGTCGGAAGAACGGGACCGCGTGGAGCGGGAACTGAACCGCCAGCGCCGGGAAATCCGCATCGACGGGGCGGATGTGGATCGAGTGATGGAAAAATACCGCGACTATCTGCGGAAATACCGCGCGCTGAGCGAGGATATTTCCAGCACGCAGAGTATCGTTGCCAAAAGCGGCAGCGCTATCGACAAGTCGGCGCTGTATTCCAAGGCGCTCCACCTCAAGGAGCTGGGAATCCGCGTCGAAACCTGCGAGCAGCTCTTCCGGGCTTTGGGTCTCAAAACGCCGCTCTGATCATCCGGCCGGCGGCGCGCCCAGTCTCTGCTTCACCCGCCGCCATTCGGGGAAAAATCGGTCGAGATTTTCGTAAAACCGCGGCGAATGGTTGGGCACCAGCAAATGGGTCAACTCGTGCACCGTCACCATATCCAGGCACTCAGGCGGCCAGGCGGCCAGGCGCACGCTCAGCCACACCCGCCGGGCGCGTACGTTGCAGCTGCCCCACCGGGTGCGCATATCCCGGGCATGCCACTCGGTTGCCTGGGCGCCGACCACGGGTTCCCATCGGGCCAGTACCGCGGGCACGCGGCTCTGGAGCTGTCGACGGTACCATTCGGTGAGCAGGCGGCGCCGCTCCTGCGGCCCCGCATCGGGTGGGGCGCTCATCACAAGGCAGCCGTCCCGCTCCACCACGCCGCCCGCCCCCGGGCGGGTTTCCACCCGCAGAGGGCGCGGCTCCCCCCAGACGGGGAACCTTTCCCCCGTCACAAAATTCGGTTCCCGGCGCGATGGCCGGGAACCGAATTTTTGTATCTGGCGGTGCAGCCATTCTTCCCGCCCGGCGAGGAACCGGTCGATCTCCTCCCGGGGCAGCCGCTGGGGCACCGACAGGCGCACCCTGCCATCCTGGTAGACCGTGAGGTTGAGATTGCGCACCCGTTTACGGCAAAGCTCAATTTCGATTCCCCGCCAATTCATACGTCCTCCGTTTATTTCACGCAGTCAGCGCACCATAAGTTCCTGTGCGCGGGCACCCGCCGCTCCCGACGAAGCCGAGGACGACGGCAGGAACACCCGCGACGTGGCCACGTCGCCATCCACCGGGTTGCCGATGCCCGAGACCGTGACCGAGTCGTCGTACTGCCACATGCTGTAGGTGCTCCACGTGCTGGTGCCGCGCGGAGTGAGCACGTTATAATGGGCCACCCAGAGAGGATAACTTTCCAGACTCTTGTCGCTGAGATAGGTGTCGGCAAACTGGGGCGAGGCGTAAATCATGAGCGACTGGCCCGCCAGCTTCTGGAACTCGTCGGCAAAGGCCTTGACGTCGGCGCAGACCTGGGCGGCGGTCAGGGAGTTGCTTTCCTCCACATCCAGCACAGGTACAAGCCGGTAGGCATACCCCTTGACAGCCGCATAAAAGGCCTGCGCCTGGGCGCGGGCGTTGGCCGTGTCGGCCGTGGGCTGGAAATAATGGTAAAAACCCACCGGAATGTCGGCTCCGATGGCTGCGGACGCATAGGCAGCCAACTGGGGATCGACAAAATTGGTGCTCTCGGTTGCTTTTATGTAAACCCCATCCACATTTTTCTTGACGGCGCTCCAATCGCTAACGGTGTCGTGATGGGAAATGTCGATGAGCCGGTAACTGGCGGCACCGTCGCTTTTCATCACGCTCGCCGGTGTCGAGCGGGCGGCGGAAGCGCTCGACGTTTCGGCCCGGACGGTGGTGAGGACGATCTGCTGCACGACGACGCAGGCAACCACCGTGACCGCCAGCGCAACCGCCAGCGGGACCGACAGCGCATGTTTCATAAAGCAGCCATCCTTTCGCTTTTTCCGGGCATCCGTTCCCGTTTTCAGCATATGCGTAGCCGCGGGGCGATATGCCCGGGGGCCTGTCCGCTCTCCGCTGTGGGAAACGGCCCGCTCCCGCACGGAGCGGAGCCATTTTCCCCATTATACACTATTTTTCAACCCTCTCCAACCCTTCCGGTCTCGTGGGGGTTGGAAATCCGGCCAGACCTTTGGCGTAAAAAAGCGGTCCGGCCTTAATACGGCGGAAAAGTTCCCGGTCACCGACATCCAGCGCGATGGAAGAGGCCGGATCCCGGTTGTTGATCTCGATGAGCCACAGGGCACCGGTAGCATCCACCCCCACATCCAGCCCCAGTGTACCGCAGCGCAGCCCCGCCCGGTCGACCGCGCGGCACACCTCAAAGGCGAAATTCCGCAGCCGGTTTGGCAGCCGCCGGGTCTCGTCCGGCGGCAGGGGCACCGGCAGCCGGGGGAGCTCCTCGGCCAGGAAGGCGCTTCCTCCGCTGGAAATATTGCTCACCACGCTGCCCCGCCGGCCACGGCGGCCAATGACGGCCGGGCATACCCAGCGGCCGGCCTGATCTTTCTGCATGACGCAGCGGAAATCCGCCATCCGCCCACCGATCTGCAAAAGATCCAGCGCCTGCTGGAGCAGAAGCTGGCGCCCGGAAAACCGGGCCGTCATCCAGGCCTGCGCCGGCTCCCCCAGAGGGATGGCATCCCGCCGGTTGACGTTTTCTTCCCGGTAATCGAAACGCACCAGCGTGCCCTCAAGCCTGGCGCGCACCACACCGTGGCCCCCCAGACCGAAGACCGGCTTGATATAGAGCGCGCCGCAGCGGCGCAGCACCGCCTCGGCCTGCTGCGGCGACTCATACCGCGCGGTGAAGGGCAGATACGGCCCCACCGCCGGGTCGTCGGCAAACCAGCGATACATTTCCCATTTGTTGAAATAGGGGTAATTGAAAAATCCTCCCTCCACCGCCGCGAGAAAATGGTCCTTCCACTGGCGACTCAGGCCGACGGTACGGTAAATGACCGACGGGTATGGGAACACGCCCGGTACAAATCGTCCCTCACTGGGGTTATAGCAATAGCCTGCGATCAGACGGCCGGCACGGTCGACCCCGTCGAGCGAAAACGCGATGATCGCCCCGTGCAGGCGGGGATAGGCCCACATATTACGCCGAAGCCGCTCGAGCCGGCCAGGGGTCAGTTGCTGCGCCCGATGGCTCACCAGCAGCCCAATCACCGGGCCGACGCGCAGCTCACCGTGTACGACGGCCAGCTCATATACGGGGTAGTCGGGCATGTGCATTTGCCGTATAGCCCGACGGGGCAAACATATCTCCCCCATCGGCAAACGGGCGTCTCTTTCCAGCAGGGTAAACCGGCACATGCCCCCGAAGGAAAGCAACGCATGCTGCCCCGGGGTAGCACCCAGAGTCTCCCACACGGAAGGCGGCAGCCGCAGCGCGTCGCTGCGGTCGTCAGCGCAGAGTGTCACAGTCTGTGTCATGGCGTGGGGCCATCCTCCTTTCCGGTGTCGGCGTTCGACCCGTCAGGCACCTTGCCGTCCGGCAGGGCGCCCGGTGCGTCGTCATCCGCAAAGCCCGACAGGGCGAGGGCATAGAGCAGCGGCGTATACCGGATGGCCAGATAGGTCGCCCGGTCGATGTGCCGGAAACCTTTGAAGCTGGGGAAGACATTTGCCTCGATCAGCCACAGATTTTTAAAGGCATCCACCGCCACGTCGATTCCGAATTCGGCGAAATGTTCCTCGGCCTGATCCATATAGGCACAGAAACGGCGGCACAGATCGAGTATATTTTCCGAAAGCATGCCCGCGCTGCGGCCGAAAGACCGTTCCAGCGCCGTGGGGAGAGTCAGCGCCTCCCCGCCCCGGGATATATTCGTCAGATGGAAGCCGTGGCCCGACACCCGGCACTCGACGCCGCTGCACACCCATTGCCGGCGGATGTCTTTCTGCATGACCACGCGGATATCGAAGCAGGAATCGCCCACGCGGGCCAGCCGCAGATATCGCTGGATCAGATACCGATGGAAAAAATCCGGATTCCGGCTGAGAAACAGGCGGTATGCCCGGCGATCCGGCAGTATGACGGTGGCCGGCAGGCGGGCACGGTAATCGGTGATCCGGTAGCCCTTACCCAGCGATTCCACCACGCAGATGCCACGCCCGCGCGACAGATCCACCGGCTTTAAGATCACCCGGCGGAACCGGTCGGTGAAGCGCATCACCTGATCCGTGCCGGTAACCAGCTCGGTCTCAGGCAGGAACATGCGCAGCTGCGGGTCGTGACGGAGATATTCATACAGATCGTATTTGGTAAAGCGGTGGGAATTAAAAAGCCGGCCGCCGGTGTAAGCTTCCAGCCGCCGCACCAACTCATGGTCGGCGTGGAAATCCCGGCGGTAGATGACTTCGGGCAGCGGGAACCGGCCGTATTCCCACGTCCGCGTGCAGATATTGTAGTAAAGCCCCCAGACGGACCGATCGTCCCAATCCACCGCCCGGGGTGAAAAGGCGAGGATCAGCCCGCCCACCCGGCTGTAAACGCCCATGCGGTCGCTGTATTTTGCCATATGCCGGGGATCGTAGCGATTGGTGTGCATGCCGAGCAGCAGCCCGATCACCGGGCCGAGCTTCACGCCGCCGGGCATCGCCCGCAGGCGGTACAGCTGAGACACCGGCAGCAGCAGCCGGTCGCAGAGCGCCTGGCTCATGCGCATGACAAACGGCCGCGCAAAGCTGCCGTCCGACGGGGCGGGGGCATCGGGCGCCGCCTGTGCGTTTTCGCCGTGCAGGATCTGCGGGGCCTCTTCATAGGTAGCCCGCGACGAAACCCGCCGGCCGCCGAATTCCACAAACGCATCCTCGCCCACCATGCGGCGCAGCAGATCCGGCAGCCGGAGAGTTTCGGTTTCATCCCGGGTCGCTTCGATTTTTACCCACATAACGGCACCCTTCAATTGTGTGAAATTCGCCGGGCATAGCCCAGCAAGTCGCCGAACCGGCGCGTTTTTATAGCGGCGCGCACATCCGCTGCCTCGCCCGGCCAGCCGCCCATGCCGATCAGAAAAGGCGCGCCGTCTTCCCCCCAAAAGAGATCGGCGGTGCAAAGCGCCATATCCGGCAGGAAACAGCCGACCCGCCCGGCGGCGGCCAACAGCAGCTTTTTGCCCGCCGAGCCCACCGGGCAGTCGGAGCGCCCGGGCGGGAACAGCCCGCCATGCCGCAGAATTTCCCACTCGCCCCGGGGGGCTTTCTGCAAAAGGGCGCGGGTGGCGAAGGGTCTGCCGGCACGCGCTCTGGGCGGCGGCAGGCGAAGGGTCATCTCCTCCTCGGCGGAGCCGGGTGCGGCGGCATCAGTCTTATCATTCGCGGACGATAAGGCCGCAGACGACAGGGCATCGACCGATATCCGGCTGACGGGGGCGTCCCCCCAATTGAAAAGTTCCCACTCCTTCCCGGCATGGCTGCTGCAGACGACACGTCCGCAGACGACGCGGTCGACGCGCGACCCGAATATCGGGCGGCGCACAAAGGCGGGCAGCGACTCCAACGGCGTATCCCCTGCCTCGGGGGGCACGGCCTGTGCGAGTGCCGGGTCGCCGACGAGCATTTCCCGCACCTGCCGCTGGTCAAACCGGTTCGACGGGTTGAGCACCCGGCAATCCGGCAACTCGAGGAGTGCGCGCAAGGTACGGATGGAGGACCGCCTATGCTGCACTGCGGCGTTGAAGATCACGGCCGGCAGCGGGGACCATGCGGCGCGCACCCCCTCGCCGGTGACCAGTACACCACCGATCATGCGCTCTTCCATATGCAGCTCCGACAGGGAAAATACCAGCACGGACAGCGGCTCATCCGCCGGGAGGGCGCGCAGCTGCCGCGGCAGCGCCCTCAGAAACGGTGTTTTGGCGCCCTGGGCGCACAATATTCCGATCGTATCCAAATCCGTCACACGCCTTCTTTTTTCTAATTCGGCCCGCGGCTATTCGGCGCCGTCTTCCGTCTGAGCCAGCAACTGCCCGGCCTGAGCCAGCAGCAGCTCCATCACCATCTGCAGACGGGCGGCACTCCCCAGCAGGTTTTCCGTCCCCTGCCGGCTGTCCGCATCTCCGGCCGGGAGCTGGCGGCGGGTCTCCACCAGGTCGGCGAGGGCGGCACTTTCCGTGGCAAGGGCGGCGATGAGAGCGGTGATGGCCTGCCGGGGGTCCTCTTCGGGCTGCAATGCCTGACTGTGATACATCGGGCATCCTCCTTTACCGCTCCCCCCGGCCGGGTGCCGGGAGGGTGATACGTTCGACCAGATCGGAAAAGGATTCCAACATGGAGGTCTTGACCAGGCACATCGTATTCGGGTTCAGCCAGGGCAGGATGGCTTCGGCGGCTTCAGCGCCGCTGCGGCAGAGAACCACCTGATCGGGCGGCATACCGGCTTCCAGCGCACCGCGGCGGATTTCGTCGGTGCCTTCTCCCACCAGCACCAGCCGGTCGATACCGAGACGGGCTGCCTGCTGGCCGAGGCCATAATGATAGGTGCCGCCCGCACGGCCCAGCAGCGCCATGTGCCCGAGCACCGCGACGGCGGTCTTGCCGTGGGAAAGCGCGCGGAAAAGCCGCAGCGCCGCGCGGGCGGATGTGGGGTTGGTGGACCAGGAATCGTCGATGACGGTGCTGCCGCCCAGCCCCCGTTTATACTCAAAATGCCGCTCGGTGGGATGAAACGAGGCAAGCCTTGCGGCGGCTGTGTGCCACGGCACCCCCACGGCGGCGGCCGCCGCAATCGCCGCCGCCGCGTTATAGGCGGTAAAGAGCCCGTGGCCAGGCACCGGGATTTCCGCCGTCTCCCCTTTGCAGGTCAGGCGCATCCGCAGCCGCTCCGGCTCCTGGCGGATCGAGAGGATGCGGTAATCCGCATCCGCAGCCCGCCCGAATGTGACGATGCCGCCCTGGAACCGGCCGAAGTCGATCGTGCGGATGCGGCGGTCGTCACGGTTGAGCACCAGAGTGCCCCCCGGCTCTATGCCATCCATCATGGAGGCTTTGGCCGCGGCATATTCGGCAAGGCTGCGGAAGGCGCCCAGATGGTCGACGCCGATGTTGGTGATGACCCCCACCCGGGGTCGGAAATAGCGGCAGGCCGTCTGCATATCACCGGGGGCGGCCACGCCCATCTCAAATACGGCGGCCCGGGTGCGGTCATCCAACCGCAGCAGGTAGCCCAGATGCCGGTGCAGGGCGTTGCGGCTTTTATAGGTGGCGACCACGCGGCGGTCTTTGGCCAGAATATGGCGGATCATTTCCTTGGTGGTGGTCTTGCCGCATGTGCCTGTCACCCCGATGACCGGTATGTTGAACAGCGCCCGGTAATGCTCCACCAGCTGCCAGTAGGCCGTTTCCACATCCGCCACGCGGATGACCGTAACCCCGTCCGGCGGGCCGATGGTAAAATCCACGTCGGTCACCACCGCCCAGCCGACGCCGGCATTTCCCGGCCGGCCCGGCTGACGGCTCAGATTGAAAAGAAGCGTGCGGGGGCGGATGCGTCCCAGTCGGGTCGTGCAGCCGGTGATCGTCAGATCGGTGCCGCCCGACTCGACCCGCCCCTGCACCCAGCCCAGTATCGTGCCAATCGGCAAAGGCTTCATCGCGGGACTTCCTTTCGCATGAATTTTATTCGCCGACTCAACTTCTCTCCGCCGCGGCCCCGCGGCGGAAATAGATCTGATACCGCTTATAGCTGAGAGCCGGCTGAAATTTGAGCTTATACCCGCGCAGACCGCCCGAGCCCAGATCGCTGCCCACATTCATCAGCCGGATGGCGGGGTCAAGCCGGTGGAGATACCGGGCGAATTCCACAATGAGCGTTTCCGACAGGCCGGGGTATCCCGTGTCGAATTTGACAACGCTCCCCCATGACTGCCCGGTGGGAAGGGGGCTGCCGGCCACCATGCCCGCCACGCGGCCGTTGGTGCGCAGCACCAGCGTAGTCTGGCCGAGCTGGGTTCCGTGGATCAAAAGTTCCCGGAAATAGTGGCCGTCGAAAACGGTGGCGTATTTGACGCCGGAGGTGGCTTTCCATCGCTGGCTCAGGCGCAGCAGCTCGTCGAAATCCGAATCCCGGTATGGGTCAAGCGTAAAGCCGGGGTTTTCCCGGGCAAATTTGTTCACTCGGTTGCGGATGTTTGCAAACTCCCGGCCGACCAGGGCGGAAAGCTTCGGCACGTCGTAATGCTGCTCGATGCCCTCCCAGGGCACGATGCGGAAATACCGGTCGAATTCCGGGCAGCGGCGCAGGAACTTGAGCTGCCCGGCGTTCACCATGCGCACCAGCGTGCGGTCGGGGTCGCCCCCGTTAAAAGCCCGGCAGCGATGCAGACAACGGCGGGTCACTTCCGTGACCCGGGCCGGGCCGCCCGGCCCGAAGGGCAGGCAAAACAGATAAAGCGACCCTTTGGAAGAATAAAGGAACGGCACCAGCATGCCGTCGACCATAGCCCACATTTTCCGGCTCGACGGCCGGGAGGTGGACCAGATATAGGCGAAATTGGATGACCAGAGATCGGCGTGATACTCCGTACGCCGGATATATTTTTCAAAAAGCGGCCGATCCTCCAGCCCGACCGGGTGAAGCTCCCAGTCGCCCAGCCGGATCGGTCTCAGCGCGTCGGTTGGCAATCGCTTGCATCTCCCCGCAGCGCCCGTTGGGCCCGGCGGCCCGCGGGGCGGTGATTATTCCGCCGTCTGCCGGGGCGGATCGCCGGCAGGTGTCTGCGACTCAGAGGCGGGCGCTTCCGGCCCGGCCGGCGGATTTTCCACATCCTCCCCCGACAGCGCGGCCATCAGCCGCGTTTCGGTTTCCACCGCCCGGCGCAGAGACTGGGCGGCTTCGTATTCCATGCGCATCAGGCGGGCGGCCGCGACGGAATCGCCATCCGGCTCGCCGGTGACACCGTCCAGCTCCCGTTTCATATCACGCGCCAGGCCGTAAATATGATCCGCCAGGCGCAGCTCTTCATAAAGACCGGCCAGTACGGATTCAACCACCGGGTCGGAGGCGCGGGTTTCGTCTGCCATATCGGATTCCTCCCAGCGGCCCGGGCGAAGTCTTACTCCGCCGCCGCATCGATTCATGGCATGCGGTTTTTTTCGGCGGGGTCTTTCCCCGCCGCCGCATCAATCCATACTATGCGTGCCTTTTCGGCGGAGTGAGCCGTCACGGGGCAGAGTGGACAAATTTTCACCCCGTCAGGGGCAGGTCCCCCGGCCCCACGGGCACCCGGCCGCTTGCATGCACGGGCGGGCTGTCCGGTGCCCGGCGGATGGTTACGGAAAAGCAGTTCACTCCGCCGCCGTGACGGATGACCGCCTCAAACCAGCCGGTGCACCGGTCATCGGCGCCGCCCTGCCGGCGCAAAATGAGCGTGCCCCGGCCCGTGAGCCGGGCGGCCGCCTCCGGCCCGGGCAGAGTCACGGCGTGCAGCGTACCCGGCCGCCCGATGAGGATGAGCATCCGGGTGGCCCGCATGGCGCTGTAGCAGAGATAATTCCGCCCGGCTCCCTCCTCCACAGCGGCCTGCAAAACAGCCAGGCCGCCCGCGAATGGGTCTTCCCCGGCCGGGAGAAAGCCCTGCCCCCGGCCCCGCATCCGGCAGGGCGGCTCCGCCGAAGCGTCGGACAGATCGGCCAAAGCCACACCCGACCATGTCGGCGATGAGAGGCGGAGGCCGGCATCCAGCCGCAGCAACTGCGCCATATGCAGCCGGGCCGCCTGCTCGAGCGTCCGGCACAGGGCATCCACCGCCGCGGCCCGGCAGGCCGGCTCCGCCGAGCGCTGGGCCGCGGCCAGCCGGCGCACCTGCACCTGTATCCACGCAGCCTGTGCGGCAGCGAGTTTCGCAGCTACGGCCCATGAAAAGCCCGAATCCGGCACGGCACGATCACCCGGTCTCATCGACGGTTCCCCCTTTCGGCGCGAGCGGCTCACCAGCCAGCCCCAGCGTGTGCGGCTCTTCCCGCCGGACGACGAAAAAAGCGCCGATTGTGAGAATCAGCGCCCCGGTCTGTGGGCAGAGCAGCGGGGCGAAGGCACAGGCAAGGCCCTCCACTCGGATACGCGCCCCGCCGGGACGGCCGGAGCCGCCCGATTCAAACCGTCTGACACGCCCCGGCTCCCACGCCGGGGTCGGCAGCGGCAGATCAAACACCGCCCGGTCGCTCTGGCACAGCCTTGCCGGGCCGTCGGCATATCGCAGCCGGTAGGCCACCGTCACCCGCAGCCACGGCGGCCGGCCCGGAATAAGGCTGCAATTTTCCAGCCGGAACCCTCCGGCACCCTCGAATACGACGGCGGGAGGCTCCAACGGGCTGTGCGGGAGCAGCGCAATCTGGCGCGTGACACAGCGTCGGTATGCCGTCTGGCCGGTCAACACCGTCGCCCGGCAGTTCCAGCGCATGGCGCCACCCCCTTGCTTGATCCGATTTTTCTATCGGGACGCCCCAAAATGTGTATTTTAGCAGCCGCCGGGAAAACCGCCCGATATTCGTCTGCAAAAGCATCCCCTGTTTTGCCCGCCGCTGAAAGCGAAGGAAAGAAAGCAAAAAACTTGCTTTCTTAACGGAAGATGCGCATTACCAGTGTATTCCCCGGTCAGGCCGCCGGTGCGGGCGCAAAAATGAGGCTGCCGCCAAACCGCATTGATATGCGTTTGGCGGCAGCCTCATGATACCAAAGGGGCGTATGGTACGCCCCAAAGTACACTTTTGCGGTTGCGGATTTTATTCTGCGCGGTGCTTAGGGTCGGCAAAAAACCGCTCGTTAGCAAGTACGCTGGCATCCCCGGGTTTGAAACGGGCGGCCATGCGGTTCATTTCCACCGCCCGGGTTACGTCGCCCAGCCGGTAATAGCACAGGCAGAGCTGGAGCGCGGGGATATACCCCAGATAGTCGGTATACTGCACGCCGCTGTCGGGCAGAGTCTCGCTTTTGAGGGCCTGCTCATACCAGTAGGCGGCGCTTCGCCACTCCCCCCGGGCAAAAAACTGCTCGCCGATGCGGCAACATACCGTCGCCTGGGGCGGTGCATAAAGCAGACTGCGCAGGAGCGCTTCCTGCATGCGGCCTTGCGCGCCCAGTTTTTCATAGCAGAAGGAAAGCTCGAAGCACACCTCGACGCGATCCGGCGCATCCTCTTGCGCGAGAACCGCCTCGAATTCTTCCGCAGCCTCGGCAAAGCGCCCGGCATCGCGCAGGCAGCGCGCATAATCCAGCCGTTCGGGGAGCGACAGCGTTTCTTCCCCGCGGCGCAATGCGTCATAGGCGGCAAGGGCCGCAGACCCATCCGCGGCGGCGTCCCGGCGGGTGACCGCCACATCCGCCCGGCGCACGGTGCCGCTTTCCGGCAGCAGCGGGTGGACCCGACCCTGCCATAGAATTCCGGCGGCCCGGCGTACCATCCGCACCGGCCACGCGCGCACATTGGGCAGACCCTGCGCATCAAAGCTCAGGTTGTGGCACATCACCACCGCGTCGGTGTCGGGCGGCAGGCTGCGGTGCAGACGCCAGAGCCGACGGGCATCCGCCGGCAACAGGATATCCTCCGGTTCCAGCCACATAATGTAATCGCAGGTGGCTTTGGAAAACGCGAAATTGGAGGCGTCGGAGGCGTCGCCCTGCCACTGATAGTGGAAATACCGGTCGGCGAAGCGGCGGGCCACGGCCTGCGCCGGGCCGGACGCGCCGACCTCGGCCACAACGATCTCATCAAAGCAGCGGCAACAGGAGCGCAGGCACTCTTCCAGTGTCGGCGCATCGCCCCGCAAGGTCAGGCAAAGACTCGTAGTGATCATAAAAGCCACCTGCTTTTTTACCGGATGGGGGGACGCCCCTCATCGGCGGGATAGCGACCGCCTCAGGCGATCTGGGTCACGCTCAGATAGGCATTCACACCGGAAATCAGCGTGATCGAGCCGGAAGTCACCCGCAGTTCCAGCGTGTCGTTGACCGCAAGAGCCAGCAGCACTTCGCCGGCGGCGCTGTCACCCGACGTTGTCAGCGCAATCAAGGAGCCTTCGGCCTGAACGCCGTTGCGGTAAAGTGCCACAGCGGCATCCGCCGACAGAGTGGCCGTGACACCGTAGCTGACCCGATAGACGCCGGCCGCCAGCACCCGGATCACCGTACCGTTACTTTCCGGCGTCAGGTTGACCTGCTCGGTGAATTCGTCAAATTCAATATCCCCGCCCGCAGACACGACGCCGGCGGTTTCGGAATAGTAGTAGCCGAAAGAGGCGGCCACAGCCGTGCCGGTGGCTCCCGTTGCTCCTGTTGCTCCCGTGGCTCCTGTCGCTCCGGTGGCTCCTGTTGCTCCCGTCGCTCCCGTGGCTCCCGTCGCTCCCGTGGCGCCTGTGCCGCCAGTTGCACCGGCCGGGCCGACGGGGCCTTGCGCACCCTGGGGACCTGCCGGGCCCTGTGCACCCTGCGGCCCGACCGGGCCCTGTGCACCCGCCGGACCCTGCACTCCCTGCGGGCCGGCGACGCCTTGTGCACCCTGGGGACCAGCAGGCCCTTGCGCACCGGCGGGGCCCTGCGGCCCGGCTACACCCTGCACACCCTGGGGGCCGGTAGCACCTGTGGAGCCTGTGGCGCCGGCAGTGCCCGTGGCTCCCGTGCCGCCCGTCGCACCTTGGATGCCCTGCGGGCCGACCACGCCCTGGGGACCCTGCGGCCCCGTGGCCCCTGTAGCCCCCGTGGCTCCCGTGGCGCCTATGGCACCAGTGGCACCAGTGGCACCAGTGGCGCCTGTGGCGCCTGTAGCCCCTGTGGCTCCCGTGGTGCCTGTGGCTCCCGTGGCGCCTGTAGTTCCCGTGGCGCCTGTGGCTCCCGTGGCGCCTGTGGCACCAGTGGCTCCCGTGGTGCCTGTGGTTCCCGTGGCGCCTGTGGCGCCTGTGGCGCCTGTGGCGCCTGTGGCACCAGTGGCGCCTGTGGCTCCCGTGGCGCCTGTGGCTCCCGTGGCACCGGTGGCTCCCGTGGCGCCTGTGGCACCAGTGGCTCCTGTGGCACCAGTGGCACCGGTGGAGGCATCGGTTTATACACAACCGGGTGAGCCTGCATGAAAGCCTGGCTTCGCATACCCAGGACGTGACACCGTTATAAATACGCCGAAACGCCGTTGGAGAGAGGCAAGCCCTCCAACGGCGTTTCGGCGTATTCTACGATACACTCATGCGGCGATATTGCCCGTCATGCTTCCGCCTGCGCCGCGGAAGTGCCCGCGCTCAGTTCCCGCAGCATTTGTGCCACTTCGCATCCCGCCGTCAGCACGACGCCGGTGCCGTGGGAGTCGTTGAGAATCCATCCCAGGTCGTACTTGTAATAGCGCGGCATGAATGAATGCCCTGAGCCGCGGCAGATGCCGTAAAGGTTGCCTTCCCTGTCGATACAGGCGCGGGTCAGCCCTTCCCATCCCCGCACGGCCGCATCCGTAAAGCGCCGGCGGTCGGCCAGCCAGCCGCGGCGCACGCCGCGCGCAAACGCGCAGACGAACATGGCCGTGCACGAGGCCTCGGCATAAGAGCCGGGGTCATTCAGCACCTGATGCCAGAGGCCCTCTTTATCCTGCACGCCCGCATAGACGCCGCACATCGTTTCAAAAAAGTCGAGTAGTTGCGGGCGCAGCGGATGCGCCGCCGGCAGCAGGGCGAGCAGCTCGGTGAGCGACAGCATCACCCAGCCGTTGCCACGGCCCCACGGCACACTGGTGGCGAGTTTTTCCACTGGATAATAGACGTGGGAAAGCAGCCCGTTGTCGGCGATGCGCATCCGGTCACGGAAAAGCAGGAACTGCCGGGCCGCATCATCCAGGCTGTCGGTATTGCCCGTCAGCTCGTAGTAGCGGCAGAGGAACGGCACGCTCATATAGAGATCGTCCAGCCACATCGTATTCACCATATCCGGCAGGCAGGAATGGACCCGCCAGAACGCGCCGTCCGGCAGACGGCTCTGGCGATGCGCCATGTGGTCGTACACCGTGTCGGCAATGCGGCGGATGTCGGGCATCTCCGCCCGCCGGGCGCCATCCAGCAGGGTGAAGGCGAAGGAGCCGCAGTCATCCAGGCTTTCGATGGTCGCCGCCTGCGCATTCACGCCCGGGGCACCGAATTTCCGTCTGTCCCAGAGCGAATACCCGTAATAGGCCGCACACAGACGCAGATGGGCGGTGACGTAATCGTTCAGATCCGGGCGGCGCAGCCATTCCCCGGCACGCGCCAGACCGAAAAGCGTAACCCCCACCGGATAGTTCCACTGCCCGTACTGCGGCGTTTCCACAAAGGGGCGCACATACATGGCGGGCCGATCGACGCGCCAGTAATCCTCCCCTTCATCGGTGACAAAGGTGCGGGGCAGAGCCGCCAGCGTGCCGACATCCTGTTTTTCGGCAAACGGGCCGGCATAAAGCCAGGGGTCGTCCATGCCCCGCGGGCGACAGGGATTCGACAGATGCACAGGCGCCGCCGCCCGCGAGACGGCCAGCGTAAAGCCCCAGTCCTCCCGCCCGCAGCAGCACTCGGCGACCAGGTCACAGACGGCCGCACCCGTGTCAAAGTCCCCCGCGAAGGCACCGCCCTCCGCGTGCAGCACGGGGCGGCCCTGCGCGTAAAGCGTCAGCGGGCCGGCCGCCGTGCCGACCACATGGCAGCGGCCAGCGGCCGCGGGCTCCAGCCGGGCCCAGCCATAGGCGAAGCGGCCCGGCTTCAGGCCGAAAATACGCCGCATTGGCTTTTGGGCACGCTGAGTCTCATCCCATTCGCAGACGGGCAGCCAGTCCGCACCGTCCGGCAGCCCGGGCTGTTCCCAAGTGGGCAGCGGGTCGAGGGCGCCATCCATAGGCCGGGTATAGACAAAACCCTCCATCCCCTCACATGACGGCAGCGGCGAGAAGAACACGAGGGGCGCGTACTTATTGCGCCCGATTTCCCCGCCGAAACCGAAAGGCGTCTTGATAAAACGTAGCACGAAGCTGTTCCAGCCCTTCTGCAAACGGGCGTGTATGGGTTGGGCTTCTTTGACCTTTTCCTCATAACAGTCGGTGCGGTAGATGGATTCCCCGTTCACAAAAATTTCTGTCGGGCCGTAGGGACGGACTTCGGTGCGAAATTCGTTTTCCCCCTCGCTCCACAGTCTGCCCCAGGCATAGACGGACTGCTCGCGCCGGGCATCCGGGAAGCGCGCCCCGCAGTCGAACACATAGCCAAACCGTTCATTGCGCAAAAAGTCCTGCCTGCTGCTGAGTCGGAACACAAACGGCACGCGGGGATTGGCACCCACATACCGGTCGGCTACGGTACGCAGCACAGCCTCGATATCCGCGCCGTACGCTTCACAGGCGCTGTGTCCGGGAGCCATGTATTGCATCGGATAACATCTCCTTTTTGCCGGGATGGCCGGCACATCAAAAGTATTTTTCGCCTCCAGTGTACTTGTTATCGGGGGAGGATTCAATGTATAATACTAACTGATCAAAACACATGGTTTGGATAGTGGAGTTTATCAAAAAGAAAGGGCGTGCCCGCAGATGGAGCTGCATGCGAAGCCGGGGCAGATCCTGCTCCCCGACCAGGCATATCTCAATTCGGACTGGCGCCGGCATCAGATGGTCCCTCATCGGCACGGCGTGCTGGAGCTGAATTTTATCCTTTACGGCTCGTGCGATTATATTGTGGAAGGTGCGCTTTTCCCCGCGCACCGGCACGATCTGGTCGTGATCGATTCGTCGCGCCTGCACCGCAAGATTTTCAACCACAGCGTCCCCTGCTCGATACTCGGCTGCGCGTTGGAGCTGAGCGAAGTGCCCTTTATGGCCACGCCGGCCGTGCAGCTGCTCCAGCTCTGCCCGCCGCTGGCGGAGCTGGTGGCGCAGCTGGACCGCGCGCGCATTTTTCCCCGCGCCCAGGCTATCCGGCCCGCGCTGGAAAAAATATCGGATAAACGGGAAACCGAGGCGGAACTGTGGCGCGCCTCGGTGTACACGGCGGAGCTGCTGCTGGAGCTCGCCACGCTGGCCGGCCCGCCCGCCGAGCGAAAAGACTCCGTCGCGGAAATCTGCCGCTATGTCGAGGGGCATTTTGATGAAATCGAAAGCGTCGCCGACATCGCGGCGCATGTGGGGCTCAACCCCGTCTACGCCGAGCGCATTTTTAAAGCCGCTCAGCGCCGCACCCTCTGGGAGTATGTGACCGCGCTGCGGTTGGAGCGCGCCCGGGCGCTGTTGGCGGAAAGCGCCGCCCCCGTGGAGGCCATCGCCCGGCGTACGGGTATGCGCACGCCTCAGAATTTTTATCGGCAGTTTAAAAAGCATTTCGGCATGTCGCCGGGTGAATACCGCCGCCGCGTCTGACGGGTGCCGGTCAATTTTGAGCGCCCGTTTTGCGGAATTCGCCGGCCGTGACGCCCAGTTGTTTTTTGAAAAAGCGATGGAAGCTTTGGATGTTGCTGAATCCGACGCGCTCGGCAATTTCACGCAGCGTCAGGTCGGTGGTGAGCAGCAGACGGCGGGCTTCGTCGATGCGGATCTCCGTGAGATATTCCAGAGCGGTTTTGTCCGTCGTATCCTTGATCAGCTTGCGCAGATAGGAGTAGCTGATGCCCACTTCCTCCGCCACCGCTTCGAAATTGATGTCGTGCTGATAGTTCGCCTTGAAATACTGCACGATGCGGTTAAAATAAGTCTGCTTATTGCGCTCATTCTGGTCGTAGGCGCAGATATTCCGATAGAACGCTTTGAGCACTTCGCCCGCCCGGTCGATGGTGGCGGCCGCGGCCAGGTCGGCGTAGATACCGCCGACCTCGGGCGGCAGGTCGCTGAGATTCGTCCGGTTGTCGATCATCCGCTTAATGGCGGCGCCCGCAAGCTGATTAAACACGCTGTAGACGTTTTCCGCCTGGAGCCACGGCATACCCCGCATGCGCGCCACCAGCCGGTCGATTTCCCCATTCACCGCCCCGATATTTCCCTCCGGCAAAAGCAGGCGGATGCGTTCCGCCGTGTCGTAGGGGAAAAAGAAACGCTGCGGGCTGTCTGCGCCCGGCTGCCAGAGGTGCACATGGCCATCGCCCTCGAACATGCGGCGTCCTAGCGCCTTCTGTGCTTCCGCCACGGAAACGGACACCTTCTCGATGCCCTCATGGATGCCGCCAATCCCCGCGGAAACCGACACGTCGAGTTTCCGGGCGATGGTGCGGCACAGGCCGCCGACGATCTCGACCAGGGTCTGCTGCGCGGCACCGCTCCGGTCATGCAGATTGACGAGCACGGCCACCTCGGCTTTTTCATACAGCAGGGCGTAGGCGGCCACTCCGTCGGGGGCGCACCGCTCGATTTCTTTTTCGACCAGTTTCCGAAGCGACAGGCGCAGGTAGCTCCATTCTTCGGATGTAAATGCCTGCACATCGCCGTCGATGGAAAGCAGCGTCACCTGAAACATGTGACCGTCGATGCGCAGGCTTGCCGGGATGTCGTTTTTATACTGGTCGATATTGCCCCGCAGCACGTCGGCCAGAAACATCTCTTCCCTTGCCTTGCTCTGGGAGCTGAGCTGATCATGCAGCAGCGCCTGCTGCTCCCGCATGGTCTGAAATGTGCGGGTGAGGAGCGTGTACTCATCCTCCGTATCGGATTTTCCCGCGCTCCGGATCAGCTCGCGGACAAAGCGGCGGATCGGCGCATAGGTCTTGTAAATGACCAGCACCGTCAGCAGCAGCCCCGCCAGCAGCACGGCATTGGAGATCATGACCCAAAAACCCGCCAGCGACTTGGAACGCGCAATCAGCGAGTCAAGAGGCTGATCCTTGACATAGACCCAGTTGTTATAGTCGGATTTAACGTATGTATAAATATGGCTGCCGCCTTTGAGCTTCTCGGTGATATAACCGCTGGCCGGCCCGGCCTTGATGCGGCGGAATACGTCCGTTTTGCTGATGTCGGTCTGGAAGTCACGGCTTTGCGGGGAGGAAACGACGGTGCCGTTTTCATCCACGATGGATACTCTGCCGCTTTGGCCGCCGCCGTAACGGTTGATGGCCGAGTCGATGGCGCTTTGATAGATGTTGACCATCAGCACGCCGTCGACCTGATTGGAAAGGGGCGAAAGCTTGTAAAAAAAGGTGATGACGTCGGTGGTGGCTTTCGAGCCGCTGTCGGTGCGGCACTTGCGGGGGTAGCAGACGACGCGGCTGTTTTGAAACTGCTGATAGTCGCCCTGCCAGTCGGTGTCGAAAAATCCGTCCATGCGCCAGACGCCGGCCGGCGCCGTCACCAGATAATCCGCGTCGTCCTTATAAAGATAGATCGAAGCGATCTCCGGCGTGTCATACATGCTGATCGTCAGGAAATTCTGCGCCTGCAGCGCGGCAATCTGATTGTCGGCGGTGGAAATGAGCGTGCCGTAGCTGCCGATGCCACCGATGGCGGCGATGAGGCCGTCTTCCGAAATGGTGATGGTTTTAGAAGTGATGGAACGCAGCAGGCTCTCATTATTGGATTTGACCATTTCCAGGTTTTCCACGGAAAGGCCGTGCTCTTCGTCCTCAAAGGAATGCAGAATATGGTTGCTCTGTACCTGTGAAAGCGTAAAGAACGGCACCCCGATAAAGATCACGACGGCAAGAATGATTCGCCACAGCCCGGAAAACCGCTTCATGGCCGTCCTCCCCCCGCATCGGCTGAAATATTCACGGCCGCCGTCGCCCTGTGCACCCGGAAGCGCGGGGCGGCTTTGCACGCCCGCGCGGTTTCAGCAAAGCTGGCCCACAGACAACCGAATGGCCGCATGACCGCAATTTCCCCAAAATCGGAGAACGTCACCCGCCGGCTCGCCTTGGCGCAACGGCGAACGCTTCGGCATGCTTCCGTACTTTCCAAAACGAGCATGTTGGAGCTTACAGGGAATATTGCTGTACATTATGTGTAATTATATCATACAATTTGTGAAACGGCAATCACTGTCATTTTTGACAGCCGCGGCCCCGGCCAAGCAGTCTTTTGCCCCTTCAGCCTTGCATAAAACATACACATATTATCTCAAGCTGCTAGCAAAATCTTTGTGTGCCATTTATTGCTTTTAACACAGCCTATCAAAAATGATACAAAAAGGGTGCCGCGAATGGGGTTCACCCGTACCGAGGATGTACGGACATTTTCCCGACGTATGCGATTTCCCTTCTTTGCCATTTTTGATAATTGACAGCAATCCGTACATGTTTTATGATTTTTATAGTCTTTTTATGTGAATGTTGGCAATGGCCGATGACATTCCGAGCTCCACGGCGGAGACACTGTGTATCATCCATACATTCCACATTTCATACATCCCACATTTCAGAAAGGGGGCCTCTGCATGACCGTGAACCTGAGCGGAACCGAAAAGCACCGCGCCGCGCGTTCTCCGTCCGCTCCCGGGCGGCCGCGTGACGGGCGGGAAAGCCTGCGTGCCTCACTGAAAAAAAACTGGCAGATGTATCTGCTGCTCTGTTTCCCGGTGCTGGCCGTCATTATTTTCTGCTATCTGCCTCTGCTTGGGCTGTCCATCGCCTTCCTGGATTACGACCCCATCGGCGGGTTCGCCAATGCGAAATTCATCGGGCTCAGCGTCTTCCGGCAGGTTTTTACCTCGAAGGATTTCTATCTGGTGTTCCGCAACACCATGATCCTGCAGTTCCTGAATTTGGTGTTCAGTTTCCCGGCGCCGATCATACTGGCCTTGATGCTCAACGAGCTGCGCGCCATGTGGTTTAAAAAAGTATCGCAGACCGTGATGTATCTGCCGCACTTCCTGTCGTGGGTCGTGATCGCATCGGTCTTTTATCAGCTGCTTTCGCCCACCAGCGGCACCGTCAACATCCTGCTCAAAGGCATGGGCCTGCACACGATCCCCTTCCTGACCGAGCCGGGGCACTGGCTGGCCACCTATGTGGCCATCAGCGTCTGGCAAAGCATGGGATGGGGCACCATCCTCTATCTATCTTCCATCGCCGGCATTTCGGAGGAGCTTTATGAGGCGGCCACCGTCGACGGGGCGGGCCGGTGGCAGAAGATGCGCTACGTCACACTGCCGAGCCTGCGCCCCACCATCGTGATGCTGCTGATCCTAAATCTGGGGCGCATCATGAGCATTTCCTTCGAGCAGCCGTACACCCTCGGCAACCCCATGGTCTACAGCATCTCGAACGTCATCAGCACCTATGTGTACGACGTGGGCCTCAAGGCGCTGCGGTATAACGTGGCCACGGCTGTAGGCCTTTTCCAGTCGGTGGTCGGTTTCGTGCTGGTGCTGATTTCGGACCGGGCGGCCAAGCGGCTCGGCGATTCGGGTCTGATCTGACCCTGCGGAAAGGAGAAGTTACCCTATGACACAGGCAGTGCCTTTGGAACAGCCGCGGAAGCTGCGCCGGGTCCACCGTTTCACCGTGGCCGACGCGCTGATCTATTTTTTCATCACGCTGGTGTCGCTCACCTGCATTCTGCCTTTCTGGCAGGTGTTCGCCATTTCGATCAGTTCCAACTCGGCCGTTATTTCAAACCAGGTGTTTCTGATCCCCAGGGGATTCCAGCTCGTCGCGTATGCGTCCATCCTGCAGGACGCGTCGATGATCCGGTCGCTGGTTTTCACCGTATGGCTGACGGCGACCTTCACCATCCTCGGCATGGCGCTGATTATCTGCGCGGCCTATCCGCTCAGCCGGAACCGGCTGGTCGGGCACAACGCGATTTCGACCTTTTTCCTCATTACGCTTTATTTCGGCGCCGGCATCATCCCCAATTATCTGCTGATCAACAGCCTGCACATGATCAACACATTTTGGTCGCTGCTGCTGCCGCTCGCATTCAGCCCATTCAATATGATCATCATGAAAAGCTATATAGAAAACAACATCCCCATCAGTCTGGAAGAAGCCGCCAAGCTGGACGGCTGTTCGGATATCGGCATCCTGCTGCGCGTGATCCTGCCTCTTTCCAAGCCGGTCATCGCCACGCTATGCCTTTTCTTTGCCGTCGGCCGGTGGAATTCCTTCCAGGATGCCCTGTTTTACATCAGCAGCCAGAACCTGTTCCCGCTGCAGCTCAAGCTCAACAACCTCATCAGCGCCTCGCAGGACACCTCGAGCATTTCCAACGAGGCCGGCGGCGGGCTGGCGATGCAGTCTTCTCAGATCGTGCAGGCGGCCTGCACGATGTTCGCCACTATTCCGATCATCATTGTCTACCCATTCGTCCAGAAGTATTTCGTCAAGGGGGTGATGATCGGCGCCGTCAAGGGATAACGCTCCGACCGCTCAGACAGGTACCCGGTCTTTATATGCGTCAAAAAACGGACTGCAACAGGAGGAAATGCATATGAAAAAGGCAATCAGGGTGCTCTCTTTCACGATGACGACTCTTATGGTCGCGGCCATGGCCGTCGGCTGCAAAGGAAGCACCGGCACCAAGACCACCGTGGCCACCGGCGGGCCAAAAAAATACTCCCAGCAGGTGGAAATCAAGATCCCGGTCTACGACCGCGGCACCCAGGGCGCCGCGCCGGTGGACAACAACTACTGGACCAAGTACGTACAGACGAATTTCGGCGACAAATACAACATCAAAGTCACCTTTGTGCCCATCCCGCGCACGTCGGACATCGACAAATTCAACCTTTTGCTGGCCTCCGGCACGGCGCCGGACGTCATTTTCAGCTACGACTATTCCACAGCGATGTCGTTTTATAACCGCGGCGCCTACCAGACGCTGAACACTTCCACGATCAAGACCTACGCGCCGGATTATTACAAACGCAACTCCAGCGTGATGAAATACGGTCAGGTCAAGAACCAGCAGATTTTCCTGCCTGCCACCCGGCCGGCGACTTACAACTGGGTGACGCTCATCCGGCAGGATTGGCTGGACAAAATCGGCGCCAAAATTCCCGCCAATCAGGACGAGTATGAAAATGTGCTCAAGCAGTTCAAAGCCCAGCAGCTCGGCGGCAACAGCACCATCCCGCTGACCTATTCGCTGAGCAAAGCCTACTACCCCGCTTACGGCCAGGTGGGCAAGACCATGTCGGAAAAGGACATCGCCCTTTATTCCGACACGGCGGTCTGCGCCCTCAGCTACAGCGCGGTCAAGGCCCAGCTGAAATTTGACAACAAGCTTTACAACGAGGGGCTGATCAGCCCCGAATGGTCCCTCGACAAGGACGGCAAAAAGGCCCAGGCCGATTTCACCAGCGGCAAGGCCGGTGTCTACGGCTGCTATCTCACCAAGGATAACCCGCCCATCATCCAGACGCTTTTGCAGAATGTGCCCACCGCCAAGGTCGCCATCCTCACCAACGTGCAGCCCGCCGGCAACAACCCCATCACCCGCGCCGACAACGCTTTCGGCATGCTCAGCGGCATCAACAAGAAATGCGCGCATCCCGAAGCGGTGATGATGTATTTCAACTGGCTTTCCCAGGATAAAAATCTCTTTACGATGCAGAACGGCATCGAAGGCAAGAATTACACGCTTGATTCCTCGGGGCTGCCTGTGGCGCAGAATAACACCGGCGACGAGAAGCTCAACTATAACAGCAACAAGGATTACTGGTGCCTGGTGACGGAAGGCAAGGATTTCGGCAGCGATGACAAGAATCTCAAAGTCATGGAAAACACCTATGCGCCCACCGGCTATGAGTATCTGATCGAAAACGCCGCCAAGCTCACCAAATCAAACGAGAAATATGCCATCCACGACTATCTGTTCAACACGGCCATCGCCTCCCAGACCAAATACGCACCCACGCTTCTCACCAAATGGCAGGCCGACCAGGTCAAGCTCGTCACCGCGAAGGAAAGCGATTTCGACACCGCCTATAACGCGGCGGTGAAAGATTACCTGGCAAGCGGCTATCAGGAGATACTCGACGAAAAGCTCAAAGTTTACAACAGCATGACCAGCTCCGGTTCATCCTCCTCCAAATGACCGGTCTCAGATAACCGCCTGCTCCGGCGGAAAAAAGTAAGGACGGCAGGGCGGGCCCTCACAG
>JAEWAE010000030.1 GCA_023391835.1 Bacillota bacterium | reverse complement strand
GCGGTGGGCCCCCCCCCCCCCCGCTTTAGAGAATCCAGAAAGACCCGGGGTGCACCGTTTTGCAGTTTCTGGGCCCGCGCATACGGGCACAGTCTTCTGCGGCGGCGCCGTGTGACAACATTGTAAGAATGGCGTAAGAATGGCCAGGTTCATTCGATGGTTTGCCCGCGCAGCGCGTGGTAGGATAGAAGCGTACCCTGAGATCAGAAAAGGCAGGAGGCGGTCCGTTTATGGACACAATACTCGAGGTGGAAAATCTCGAAAAGTACTACGGCAGCCGGGGAAATGTCACCCGTGCGCTGCAGGGCATCAGTTTTCAGGTTGGGCAGGGAGAATTCATCGGCATCATGGGGGCGTCGGGCAGCGGCAAGACCACGCTGCTCAATTGTGTCTCCACCATCGACCGGGCCACGGCGGGCAGCATCCGTGTGCGGGGGCAGGATATCACCGGGCTCAAGAGCCGGGAACTTGCCCGTTTCCGCCGCGACGAGCTGGGTTTTATCTTTCAGGACTTCAACCTGCTCGACACGCTGACAGCCTATGAGAATATTGCGCTGTCGCTGAGCATCCGCAAGACCCCGGTCAAGGAGCTGAGCCGTCGGGTCGACGAGGTGGCGAAGGGGCTGAATATTGCCGATATTCTCGGCAAATACCCCTATCAGCTTTCGGGCGGGCAGAAGCAGCGGGTCGCTTCAGCCCGGGCGGTGGTGACTTCCCCCGCCCTCGTGCTGGCCGACGAGCCCACCGGGGCGCTGGATTCCCAGTCAGCCCGCATGCTGCTGGAAATTTTCGAGACGCTGCACCGGAACATGCAGGCCACCATTCTGATGGTCACCCACGATGCGTTCGCGGCGAGTTACTGCCACCGCATCCTTTTCATCAAGGACGGGCGTATCTTCCACGAGCTGGTGCGCGGCGACAACGACCGGCGGACCTTTTTCAACCGCATCATCGAAGTGGTCACGCTGCTGGGAGGCGACAATTCCGATGTTTTATAAACTGGTCACCCGGAATGTCCGGCGCAGCGTGCGGGATTATCTGGTGTATTTTTTGACGCTGCTGTGCGGTGTATGTCTGTTTTACATGTTCAATTCCATCGGCAGTCAGCAGAGCATGCTCGCACTGGATAAATCGACCCACCCGGTTTTTGAACGCCTGACGCAAATGATCGGGTATTTTTCCACCTTTGTGGCGGTGGTGCTGGGTTTTCTGGTCGTCTATGCCAATAACTTTCTGGTGCGCCGGCGCAAAAAAGAGTTGGGGCTCTATATGACCCTGGGCATGAGCAAGGGCGCCATCGCCTGCATCCTGCTGGCGGAAACACTGCTCATCGGGATTTTTGCGTTGGGGGCCGGGCTGCTGACCGGCGTTTTTGCCTCCCAGGGCATGGGGCTGATTACGGCGAAACTTTTCGACGTGCGGATCGTGCACTTCCGCTTCACATTTTCCGCCTCCGCTCTGTGGCGCACAGTAGTGGATTTCGGCCTGATCTTTCTGGTGGTGATGGTGCTCAACTTTTTCACCGTCTCGCGCATCCGGTTGATCCGGCTGCTCACCGGGGCCAGGCAGAATGAATCGCCGAAATTCCGCAGCCCGGCCGTGACGGCGGTTTCCTTCCTGCTGGCGGCGGGTACCCTCGTCGCCGCCTATGTGCTCGCCGTACGGGAAGGTTTCCTCGGCGAGCGGATTGGCATTGCCATTCTGCTTGGTATCGCGGGCACGGTACTGTTTTTCTTTTCACTTTCGGGTTTCCTGCTGCGGTTGCTGCAGAAAAACCGCCGGTTTTACTTCCGTGGGCTTCATATGTTTGTGCTGCGTCAGGTCAACAGCAAAATCAACACCGCGTTCGTGTCGCTCAGCGTCATCTGCCTGATGCTCTTTGTCGCCATCGGCACCCTGTCGGCCGGTGTGGGCACGGGCAACGCCCTGAGCGCCCAGGCTCGGGAACGCTCGGCTTACAGCGCCACACTGACGGTCAACGACCCGGATAATCTGCACGGAGCACGCTCCGACGGCTCAAAGTTCCCGATGGACATTGCCTCGACACTGCGGGGGCAAGGTTTCCCGCTCGACACCTATGCGGCAAGCTACGGGCAGATCACCTATTATAGCACCGATGTCGCCTACGGCAGTCTCATACTGCCTCATGCGCCGCTCACCACCCAGACCAAATATGAAAAGCGGTATTATGAGATGGCCCTCAAGGACCCGTCTATCGGGCAGGACACGCTGGAAGCCGTGCCGCTTGCCGATTACAACCGGGCGCTGGAACTGGCCGGCAAGCCGGCGGTGCGATTGGAGGCGGGGCATTTCCTGCTGTTGGGGTCGGACAGCACCGCCGTGACGGACAATTACTTCCTGCGTCACAAGGGGATGATCACCTTGAATGGCCAGGCCCTACGCGCCGCGAGCCAAACCACCCGCTCCAACTGTCTGCGCACCGACGGTTCCGTTCCGTCCGCCCTCATCGTGGTGCCCGACAGTGCGGCGACCGGCCTCGACCGCATGGAGACGTCACTGAATATCCAGTACCGCAGCGGCACCGACACCAAAGCGGCCGATGTGGCCATGAAAAACGATCAGGTGAAGCTTGCCGACGGTGATGGACGGGACGCCGGTGCGGCCCGTTACCCGGACGGGCAATATCAGTATGCCGTGCAGACCCGCGCCGGAGTATATGGCGAGGCTTCGGGTCTGTCGGCCACCGCCACCTATGTGACGCTCTATCTGGGGCTGGTGCTGCTCATAGCGGCGGCCGCGCTGTTGGCACTGCAGCAGCTGTCGGAAGCGAGCGACAACGTAGAGCGCTATGGCCTGCTCAAAAAGCTGGGTGCAGAGCCCAAAATGATCGTGCACGCGATGGACAGCCAGGTGGGCGTGTATTTCCTGCTGCCGCTGGGGCTTGCCGCAGTGCACAGCATATTCGGGCTGAAAGTCGTAGCGGATTTCGTTTCCATCATCGGGCGCAGCGGTCTGATGCAGTATATCCTAGCGGCGGCCGGTGTCATCGTTCTCATCTACGGCCTATATTTCTGGGCCACCTGCATGGGCTGCCGGGCCATGCTGCGGGAACCCGCTCAGCGCTGAACGAAACGCTTCAAATAAATATAAATCGGCATTCTTTCAAAGCACCCATAAAAATCCCCGCCCGGTTGCCTTTTTCCTCGCCGCATGATACTATGAGGGAAAAAGGCGGCCGGGCGGCCGGCTTAGGGGGGAGGACTTTTCCGTGGCGGAAACCATATTCATTGTGGAGGATGACCCAGGCATCCGGCGGGAACTATGTCGGCTGCTGGAACGGTACGGCTACCGATGTGAGACGACGGAGCGTTTCGACCGGGTGGCGGAGGAAATTGCCGCGTCGGGCGCACAACTGGTGCTGCTGGATCTCAACCTGCCCCGCTTTGACGGTTTCGCCGTCTGCCGCGAGCTGCGCCGCCGGTCGAGCGTGCCTGTCATCGTGGTCACCAGCCGCGACACCGAAGCCGACGAGCTCATCAGCCTCAGTCTGGGGGCGGACGATTTCATTACAAAGCCCTATAATACTCAGATCCTGCTGGCACATATCGCGTCGGTGCTCAAGCGGGTAACCCGGCGGGGCGAAAGTTCCCTTTTCACCTACCGCGGGCTGACGCTGGATACCGACCGGGGCGTGGCCGTCTGCGGTGAAAACTCCGCCGAGCTGACCCGCAACGAAAAGAAACTGCTGGAGCTGCTGCTGCATCGCGCAGGGGAAGTCGTTTCGCGGGAAGACATGATGGACGAGCTCTGGCAGTCGGATGCTTTCATCGACGACAACACGCTGACCGTCAACGTCAACCGCCTGCGGCGCAAGCTCGAATCCATCGGCTGGGCAGGCCGCCTGACGACCTGCCGGGGCCAGGGGTATCGGGTATGACGCCGGGGCGGTATCTGCGCGACCATGCCGTGGGGCTGGCGCTGCTTCTCGGGGCCGACATAGCCGTCTGCGGCGCCATATGGGCCATCGACGGGTGGGAGCTTGCCGTTTTTCTCAGCAGCATCCTGCTGCTGGCCGCGACGGGCGGCGCGGCGGCGGACTGGCTGCGGCGGCGCGCATTTTACCGCCGGATGGAGCAGAGCCTCGAGCGGCTCGACCGCAAATATCTGCTCAGCGAAATGCTCACCCCTCCCGGATTTGCCGAGGGCGACGCGCTGTGTGACACGCTCACGGCCGTGTGCAAATCTATGAACGACCATGTGGCCGCAGTGCGCCGGGACGAGCAGGAATATCGGGAATATATCGAAGGCTGGGTGCATGAAATCAAGACACCTATCGCTGCCATGCATCTGCAGTGCGATAACAGCCGCTCCCCCCTCGCCCGCGGGATGGCCCGGGAGCTGACCCGTGTGGAAGGGCTGGTGGAGCAGGTGCTCTATTATGCCCGCAGCTTTGAGGTAGAGCGGGATTATATCCTGCGGCCGTGCCGGCTCAAAGAACTGGCGGACGACGCCCTGCGTCAGAACGCACGCCCGCTCATCGAGGCCGGTTTTTCGGTGCAGCAGGGCGATCTGTCGGCCCGGGTGCCGGCCGACCCCAAGTGGATGCGCTTTATCCTGAGCCAGATCATACGCAACAGCATCCAATACTGCGGAGAGGCGCCCGTGTTGCGTTTTGAGGGGCGGGAAATGCCCGAGCGGGTGATCCTCACCGTCGCCGACAACGGTGCAGGCATCCCGCCCGAAGACATCGGCCGGATATTCGACAAAGGCTTTACGGGCGAAAACGGCCGCCGGTTCCCCCGTTCCACCGGCATCGGGCTGTATCTCTGCCGGCGGCTGTGCCGCCGCATGGGGCTCGGCATCACTGCCGAATCCCGCCCCGGGGAAGGCACGCGGCTGCACATTATTTTCCCGGTGGGGTCGCTGGACGCACCGGCCGGGAATTCGTACGTAGGGAAACCGGAGCCGTGACGCGGGACTACCCTTGCTCCGGACACATATGGGAAAAGTCAAAAGGGCGCCACAAATGTGTGGCGGCACTTTGTTCGTGGCGGACTTTTTCGGCCGGGCAACCGGCTTACTCCACCTTGCCCATCAGAAAACTAATGATCAGGATGACGAACACCAGTGTGGTGATCCACACGTAGCGGAAGTCTTTTTCCTTGGCAAATTCGATGATCGACACACCCACACGGAAAACCGGCGTGATAATCAGCAGCATCAATCCGGCCAATATGATGGCGTAAGGCTTGAGCGCGACAATGCCCTGCAGGATGGCGCCGACTCCGGTGGGAAAGGTGTCGGCCGGGTAGCCGCTGGAGCCGGTGATGAAAAACATCAGCATCCCCGCAAGCATGACCATGGCGCTGAGCAATACGCCGACCTGCAGCGAACGACTGATGACGACCTCGACTTCTTCGATGCCACGCTTTTTCATCACAGCTTCACCCCTTTCATGATCATCTGGATGGAGACAATAGCCAGCACCGGGACGAATATGATACGCAGCGTTTTGCTGTGCAGGTGCTCCATGACCCGTGTGCCCACGGTGGCGCCCATCAATACGCCAAGGGCAACCGGGGCCGCGATCTTGGGGTCGATGTCGCCGCGCAAAAAATAGACGCCGGCGCTGGCGGCCGCCGTCACGCCGATCATAAAGTTGCTGGTGGCACTGGAAACCTTCATGGGCAGCTTCATGACCAGATCCATGGCCATGACTTTGAAAATGCCACTGCCGATGCCCAGCAGACCGGAAATGACGCCCGCGCCGTACATCATCCCCAGCCCGCCGTAAACACCGTCCACCTGATAGTCGACCTGACGATCCAGTACCTTGTCGTAGTAGCTGCCGTTAAGGGCAAGCTTCTGGGCCATCGGGTGGGTGTGCGTATTCTCGGGCAGCTCGGAACCGACCTTCTTGAGCATCATCACCGCCGAGTAAAGCAACAGCACGCCGAACACGATGTAAAGATATTTCGCGTTAATAATCCCGCCCAAAAAGGCGCCGGTGATGGCTCCCAGTGTGGTGCCGATCTCAAGGAACATGCCGATGCGGATATTGGTGATGCGGTCCTTGATATAGGCAACGGCCGCGCCGCTGGAAGTGGCGATGACCGACACGATGCTCGCGCCGATGGCATAGCGGATGTCAAGCCCGAACAGCAGCGTAAGCACCGGCGTGATGATAATACCGCCGCCCAGCCCGAGCAGCGAGCCGATAAACCCGGCCACGATGGCAATGGCGAATATCTGAAGCGCCATGATCACAGCAGAAACCAATGGATTCCTTCCCTTCTTTACCCTGTTTCACAATCGCATTCCCCGGCGGCCGAGCAGCGTTTCGGCCGGCAGCAGACCGGCACCCACCGCAGCCGCATCCTCGCCGAAGGCTCCGCCGCGGAGAAATTCCGGGCCGGACTGCGGCCGGTTTTGTCGACGGAACGCTTCGACGCACGCTTCGAAAAATGGCGGATACCGGGCGGGCAGCGGGCCGCTGAGGATAATGCGTTCCGGCCCGAGCAGCCGCACCAGGTTGGAAACGCCGACCCCCAGAGCCTCCCCCGCCGCGCGCAAGGCTCCCCGTGCGGGTGCTTCCCCCGCCCCCGCACGGCGGAGTATGCCGGCGAAATCATCGCTTTGCCCGGTGCGCGCGGCGTAATCGGCCCGCACGGCTTCGAGCGAGGCATAGCCCTCCAGGCACCCGCGTCCGCCGCAGGCGCACGGCGCACCGTGGATATCCACCGTCATATGCCCCAGCGCATCCTCACGGTTATTCATGGTGCGGATGATGCGGTCGTCACGGATGACGGCCGAACGGATGCCCACCCCGCAGTGGATGTAAGCGAGGCTGCGGCCGCCGCGGCCCGAGCCGAAGCGGAATTCCGCCAGAGCTGCGGTGTTGGCGCCGTTATCGACTTCGCAGGGCAGACCGGTGCGGGCTCGGAGCCACTCGCCCAGGGGCAGCGTCTCATCCCACCCGGGAGCGGGAAACCCCTGGGGACTCAGCAAGCGGCCCGAAGCACGGTCCATGGGGCCGACGGTGCCGACTCCGATGCCCCAGATGCGCCCGCCGCCGGCTGGGAGAGCCTGCGTCATACGCCCGACAAGCTCGGCGACGCGCTCGACGCATTCCCGCGGGCCGATCTGGGATTCCATGGAAAACTCAGCGCGCCCCCGCACCCGCACGGCCAGATCCAGCAGTACCAGACGCACACAGGTACGGGATATATCCACCCCCACACAGAAGCCGCCGTCCGGTGCCACATCGTATTCCACAGGCCGTCGGCCGCCGCTGGAATCGGAAACCCCTTTTTCCCGCAAAAGGCCCCGCTCCTCCAGCCGGCGCATGGAACGGCTCAGTGTGCTCAGGGTCAGGTTTTCCGTCTGCATCAGCTCCGCCTTGGTCGCCGGGCCGCGGCGCCGGATACGATTCAGTATGCCCAGTTCCCGGTCGGAAAGACTATCCAAGACACCGGCCATGACTGTCTCCTTTCGCGTTTCCGGGCGGATTGCTCCGCCGGTATATCTCCAGTATACTCACTTTTGACCATTTTGGCAATAAGTTTTTTATAAAAAAGCAGGGGAGCGAAAAACTCCCCTGCCAGTCTGTCGAAAAAGGTCTAGCGAAAGCTGGGCTTTTTCGTTGTAAAATAGTAAAATAGAAATAGGTGATGAAAGATGTTGGAACGGGAAAAGCTACGCAGAGATGCAGTAGAATTTGTGAACA
>JAEWAE010000020.1 GCA_023391835.1 Bacillota bacterium | reverse complement strand
GGTCACTCCACGGCCGGCAGTCCGCCGCTCTGCAAAAAGCGCAGCGCGGCGGCCGCCTCGAAGGCGGCGCCCACGGTCAGAAGATTTTCGTCAAAATTAAACCGGGCGTGGTGCAGCGGATAGTCGCGCTCCGGCTCCCTTGCGCCGAGGAAGCCCAAAAATGCGGGGACGCAATTGCCGAAACAGGCGAAATCCTCCGCCGTCATAAAGGGTCTGTCGAAGCTCCCGGTGCGGGATTCCCCCAGCGCGTCCGCAGTTGCCTGCCGGCACAGGAGGGTCAGCGCCGGGTGATTGAAGGTGGGCGGGAACTGGCGGATATATTCAAAATCGCATTCCACATGCATAGCCGCACAGATGCCCTTTGCAATTTCGCCCATCCGGTTTTCAATCTTGGTGCGGGTGGTCTCGCTGACCGTGCGCACGGTGCCCTCGATGACCGTCCGGTCGGACACGATGTTGTAGGTGGTGCCGGAATGGAAGGTGCCGAACGTCACGACCTGAGGCTCCTGAGGGTCCAGCTCCCGCGTCAGGAAGGTCTGGACCCCGCCGATGACCTGGCAGCCCGCCGTCAGCGCGTCGCGGCAAAGCTGGGGCATGGCCCCGTGGCCGCCGCTGCCGCGGATGGTAATCCTGACCCGGTCGTTGGAGGCCATCACGCAGCCCTCCCGGCAAAAGACGCGGCCTTTTTCCAACGCGGGCCAGATGTGCAGCGCGACGACGGCCTGCACGTCCGGATGATGCAGCGCCCCCGCGTCGATCATCCGCTGGGCGCCGCCGAATTGTTCCTCGGCGGGCTGAAAAAGCAGCTTGACCCGGCCCGGCAGCCGCCCCTCCCGCTTCATCCGGCCAAGCAGCTCCGCCGCACCCAGGGCCATGGCGACGTGCCCGTCGTGCCCGCAGGCGTGCATGACGCCCGGGTGCTCCGAACGGTAGGAAATGTCGTTTTGCTCACTGACGGGCAGCGCGTCGATGTCGGCCCGGATGCCGATCGTCGTGTCGCCGCCCCCGTCGATCAGCCCCACCACGCCGGTGCCGGCGCAGCGGGCGCAGGGTATGCCCAGCTCCTGCAGCCGGGTCTCGATGTACTCCGCCGTCGCGGTTTCGTGGAGCGCCAGCTCCGGCCGACGATGAAGCTGACGCCGGATTTCGACCATTTTCTGCGACAGCGCAGGCGGAAACTGGGAAAGAAACGTCTGATTCATCCGAACACCCTCCTGAATTTGAAATAACGGCGGCCCGAAATGACGCCGACAGGGGACCGGCCGATTTGACAAAATATGCGGCTGGGAAGGCAAAGCATTTGCCGGCCCCCTGCGGTATAATGACAGCGGACCGGGTCAGAGGAACAGCTTGGCGGAGCAGCTGTATTGCGAAGGGGTCGTGCCGGTCACGTTTTTGAATTGCCGGGAAAAATAGTGGATCGACGAGTAGCCCAGCTTATCGGCAATCTGGGTGAAATTGAGGTCCGTTTCCCGGATCAGCCGCTTGGCCTCCTCAATCTTGAGTCCCCGGTAATATTCCATCACCGACTGGCCGGTGGCGGATTTGAAAATGGTCTTGAGATTGGTCCGGCTCATGTGCAGGGCATCGCAGACCTCCTCAAAAGTGAGACTGCCGCAGACGCGGGCGGAAAGATACCGTGCCACCTTCCGGGCGATGTTTCCGTCCGACCGTTCCCGTACGGCCGACGACAGGCGGGCGACGCTTTTGACCTGGGTGTTGCGCCGCATCAGCAGGATGAGGAACGCTTCCAGCATCATGCGGATAAGCTGCTCGCCGCCCAGGGGAGCTTTTTCCCGCGGCTCGAGCTTGCGCAGGGAAGAAACGTTCAGCGGCGACGCAAAGGTCTGCTTCGCTTCCTGCACAATGCGGGTCAGCAGCTGCCTTTCGGCATCCGCCACATGAAATATTTTTTTTTCAAAAAAGGCCATGGCGGGCGAATGGCAGCAGAAGGAGATGACGATCAGATTCGGCGCGATACGGCCGTTGGCCCACAGGTTGTGGAACTCGTTGGGGCGGTGGAAAATGACGTCCCCCTGTTTGAGCCGGTAGCCGTCGGTGTCCGCCATGACCTCCACCTCGCCCGTGTCGGCATAGACAAATTCCCAGAAGTCGTGGCTTTCGCCCTCGAAGATATAATCCCGGGCGAATTCAAAATAGTGTAGACTCACAATCGACTCGATGGCAAAGTCGCTTTTCAGCACAGTCCGGATGTATTCCAATTCGATCGCTCCCGCAGCATTCAGAGGGCTTATTTCAAAAATCAGGAGGCGGCATGTATCATGAAACCCACACTCGTCGTCATGGCAGCCGGCATGGGCAGCCGTTACGGCGGCCTTAAGCAGATCGACCCCGTGGGGCCGAACGGGGAAATCATCATTGATTACTCCTTATATGATGCCATAAAATCCGGTTTCGGTAAAGTCGTTTTTATCATAAAAAAGGATATCGAGGCCCCGTTCCGCAAGGTCATCGGCGACCGCATCGGCCGGTATGTGGAAACGGCCTACGCCTATCAGGAACTGGATGCCTGCCTGCCGGCCGGATTTGCGGTGCCGGCGGGGCGCCTAAAGCCCTGGGGGACGGCCCACGCCGTGCTCTGCTGCCGGGATGTGGTCAAAACGCCTTTCGCGGTCATCAATGCGGATGATTTTTACGGCCCAGCCTCGTTTGAAAAAATCAGCCGGTTTCTTTCCGCTCTGCCCGAAAAGCAGCCCCGGCCCCGCCGTTACGCCATGGTCGGTTTCGTGCTGGAAAACACCCTGACCGAGCACGGCACCGTCGCCCGCGGCGTATGCGACGTGGCACCGGACGGCACCCTGACCCGCGTGCAGGAACGCACCAAGATCCGCAAAGCCGGCGGCGGCGCCGAGTATACCCTCGACGGGGAAAACTGGGTCGCCCTCCCCCACGGCAGCATCGTGTCGATGAATCTGTGGGGGCTCGACACCGGCATATTCGATGCCATGGAAGCGGGGTTCGGCCGATTCCTCACGCAGAGCCGGGACTGCATCGAAAAAGCGGAGTATTTTCTGCCCAGCGTCGTGAGCGAGGCCATCGACCGGGGGGACGCCACGGTGCAGGTGCTGCCCTCCGGCGAAAAATGGTACGGCGTCACCTACCGCGCGGATAAGCCGCGGGTGGTGGAGGCCATCCGCCACCTGATCGACACGGGCGTGTATCCGCAGAAACTTTGGGGGCCCAACGGCTGACGCCGCGCCCTGCCGGGAGGAGAGAATATTCCATGAGTGACACGGATGAAACGGTGGATTTTGCGCAGATCGTCGGGCATTTCGCCATGCCGGGCCGGTTTACGGGGGCGCGGCCCTATGGCTGCGGGCACATCAACGACACCTATGCGGTCTCTTTCGAGCAGCCGGACCATACGGCCCGCCGCTATATCCTGCAGCGCATCAACACCTATATTTTTCACGAGCCCGAGAAGCTCATGCGCAACATCGAGCTGGTCACGGGCCATATCCACCGCAAAATACTGGCGCGGGGCGGCTCGCCGGAGCGGGAAACGCTCATCCTCGTGCCCACGGCCGACGGGTGCGCCTTTTACCGCACGGAATCCGGCGAGTACTGGCGTGCCTATGTGTTCATCGAGGGCGCCAGGACCTATCAGATCGTCGAAAACAGCCGCCACTTTTATTCCTCCGGATTTGCCTTCGGCAAGTTCCAGAATTACCTCAGCGACTTCGACGCCTCCAGCCTCTATGAAGTCATACCGGATTTCCACAACACGCAGGTACGGCTGTGGAATTTTAACCAGTCCGTTCGGAAAGACACGGCCGGCCGGGCCGGCGAGGTGGGCGAGGAAATCGACTTTGTGCGGCGGCGCGCCGGCGAGTGCGGCCGTCTGGTGCGGATGCTCGAACGTGGGGAGATCCCCTGCAAGGTGACCCACAACGACACCAAATTCAACAACGTGATGATCGACGACCGCACCGGCGAGGGCATCTGCGTCATCGACCTCGACACCGTCATGCCGGGGACGGCCCTTTACGATTTCGGCGACGCCATCCGCTCCGGCGCCACCACGGCGGAAGAGGATGAGCCCGACCTGTCGAAGGTCCGGTTCGACAAGGAGCTTTTCCGCTGCTTTGCCGAGGGCTTTATCGACGCCGCGGGCGCATCCCTCACGGTCGCGGAACTGCGGCAGATGCCGTTTGCCGCCGTTTTGATGACCTTTGAATGCGGCATGCGGTTTCTGGCCGATTATCTCGACGGCGACGTGTATTTCAAAATCCAGCGGGAACGTCACAACCTCGACCGGGCACGCAACCAGTTCAAGCTGGTGCGCGATATGGAAGCCGGCCAGGATGAGATGCGGCACATCATTTACGATATCGCGAAAAAAAATCAGTTGCCGGTGTAAAATCGTGCGTTTGACCCTCCCGAACGGCTTTACAACAGAGGGGCTGCCGCAAATCGCATCCGTATGCGGTTGGCGGCGGTCCTTTTCGGCATATGCAGCCATTTATACCCGACGGCGGCATAAATTGACAGGCGGAAAGCGGGGCTGTATACTCTATAACAAAAGCGGCGGCCTCGACGAAAGCCGCGGTTTTCGTACCGGAACCATGCCGGCGGCCAGATCAAGGCGAGGCCCTTTACCGGCAGCGTCGCCAACGTGCGGCGGATTATCCTGCCAAAAACCAAGCCGGGCTGGAATCTGAACCGTACGGCAAATGACGGCCTGTGGGAGGCGGCGGCATGCAGACCTATCGGGCGGCCGAGTCCATCCAGCCGGATGAGAAAATCCGTATATACGGTTACACGTCCCAGGGCACCGAGGCGGAGCACACCCACGATTTTATGGAAATGGCGTATGTGATTTCCGGCTCGGGCGTGCACACCATGGTGGGCCTGCGGGCGCCCATGAGCCGGGGGGATCTTTTCTTCATCGGCATCGGGCAGTCCCATGCGTTTTCGACCCGGCCGGAGATGCGGCTGGTCAATGTGCTGCTGCAGCCGCAGTTCCTCGGCGACGAGCTGCTCCACGCCGAAAACGCCGCGGATTTCCTCAATCTCTCGCTTTTTGAGGAATTCGCGGGCGCACTCGATCACACTGTGCCCCATATTTCCTTTGCCGGCGGGGAAACGCACGACACGGAGGCGCTGCTCACGGCGATGGCGCGGGAATCGGCCCTGCGCCAGACGGGCTACCGGGCGGCCCTCAAGGGCTATATGGAGGTGCTTCTGACCCGCATTTTCCGCCGCATGCAGGCGGTGGAAGAGCCGGGTTTTCTGCGCCATATCCCCCGGCTGCCGCCGGAAATTCTGCGGTATATCGAGGCAAATTACGCCGAGCCTCTCACGCTCACCGAGCTTGCCCGGAAAAGCTTTTATACCCCGTCGTATTTCAGCACCGTGTCCCGTGAGGCCTGCGGCCGTACGCTGACGGAGTATATCCACGAAAAACGGATGCAGGAAGCCGTGCGGCTGCTAAAGACCACCGACGAGAGTGTGGAAGAGATCGCCCTGCGGGTCGGGTGCCGGGATCGGAAACGTTTTTATCAGGCCTTCCGGGAATACACCGGCGCTACGCCGGGGCAGCTGCGCTGCAGTTTCCGAAAAAAGCCCACAAACCTCTGAAAAGCGTCCATGGTACCCCCGGCTTTTTCCCGCTATACTGAGGGGGAAAATTAAGACGGGGGGCTTTTTTATGCGTCTTTCACTGGCACAATACCGCGACAAGGTGGCCGGCTGCTGGCTGGGCAAATGCATCGGAGGCACACTGGGGGCCCCGTTTGAGGGTAAACGAGGCGTGTTTGACGTGACGTTTTACACGCAGGATCTTTCCCGCGGGCCGGTGCCCAACGACGACCTGGATCTGCAGCTGGTGTGGCTCAACGCGGCCGAACGGTACGGCCGGCAGCTCAATGCGGCCATCCTGGCGGAATACTGGCTGTCGTTCGTGGTGCCCAACTGGTCGGAATACGGCGCGGGCAAAAACAATCTGCGCATGGGGCTGGTGCCGCCTTTTTCGGGGGAGGTGGGAAACCCTAACCGTGACAGCTGCGGCTGCTTTATCCGCTCCGAGCTGTGGGCCTGCCTGGCCCCGGGGCACCCGGAAATCGCGGCGCGGCTTGCCCGCGAGGACGGCTGTGTCGACCACAGCGGCGAGGGGCTTTACGGCGAGATATTTTTCGCCGCGGTGCAGATCGCCGCGTTTGCATCGGCCGACCCGGAGGAGCTGCTGCACATCGGGCTGTCGTATCTGCCTGCCGACTGCGGCGTGGCGGGCGCGGTGCGCACGGCGCAGGCGTGCCGCCGTGAAGGGCTCGACTGGCGGGCGGCCCGCAAAAAGATCCTGCGGCAATACCCCAGCAGCTTCGGCGCCGGTACCCCGCGGGAGGAAATGGACCCCGATATCCCGGTGGGGCCTGTGGGGTGGGATGCCCCCGCCAACATCGGGCTGACCGTGATGGCGTGGCTTTACGGCGGCGGGGATTTCGGCCAAAGCCTGTGCATCGCCGCCGGATGCGGGGAGGACGCCGACTGCACCGCCGGCACACTGGGGGCCACCCTCGGCATTCTGCTGGGCGCCGGCGGCATCGACCCCAAGTGGGCCGGCCCCGTGGGCGACCGCATCGCCACGCTGTGCATCGACCGCACCGAGCACGGCAGCCGTGTGGGTCTGTCGGTGCCCGACACCGTGACCGAGTTGACCGGGCGCATCCTGCGGCTGGCGCCGCAATTTCTCGGCCGGTGGTGCGACATCCTCGGCCCGCAGGGCTATACCATCGACATGCGGGAACCGGCCGCGCTTTTTTACCGGCCGGAGCTGATTTCTTACTGGGAACAGGAAAATTATCGCGAGCGGTGGGAGCGGCCTTTCGTGCTCGATTATGATTTCGTGATTTTCCGGGCGCGTCTGGATTACGGCGGCGAGCCTTTTGTCCGCCCGGGGCGGGAAATGCGCCTGACGCTGACGGTGGAAAACAGCGTCCCCCAGCAACAGTGGCTGGAATTGAGCTGGCACCTGCCCGATGGGTGGCGGGTGCTGCCGGGCCCCCGCAGCGCCATGAGCCTTTGCCACCGCATGATCGGCACGGCCACGGCGGTCTTTGCCCTGCAGCCGCCCGAGACGCTCCCCGACAGCCGGTATGACCTGATGCTGTCGATCGCTTCCCGCGGGCGGCCTACCCGGGGGATCATCCCGGTGACACTTTTTCAAAACGCCGGGCGGTCGCCGGAGGCGGGAGGCGCCCCTGTCGGCCCGGCACCGGAGGCATAAAAAACCGCCCTTCGCTCCCCGATCGGGCGAAGGGCGGTTTTTTGCTCGGCGACGAAGCCACGCTTTACAGCACGCCCGGCGTGACGGCGTCGTGCCAGCTCTGCTGGCGGAAAAACAGCGGCCGGTCTTCCCCTTCACCGCGGCCGTCGTAATACAGACGTTCCTGCGTGAGCTCGTCGATGGCGTCGATGCGCCCCGCCAGATAGTCGTTGACCCGCGCGGCCGCCCGCTCGACGCGGGCGCGCACCCCGCCGATGCGGATATCCTGCACATCCATGCCGAAGACCTTGAAATCGGTCGTCCACTGGGTGAAAAGCAGACGCTGGAAATTTTCCAGCCGTTTCAGCAGACGGGGAATATCCCGGTTGGCGATGGTGTCGAGCGTCTGTCGGTCTTTTGCGTCATAAGCTGCCTTGAGCCGCACGCCCATGTCGGCTTTGAGCTCCAGCACCCGGCAAAAAGCCGCGGCGGTGTCAAAAAGATAGCCCCAGCGGGGGCACTTTTTCCGGTTGGCCGTCAGTTGCCGGGCGCACCGGGCGAAATGCTCCGCCGTGCCGGGCTGCACATGCCGGTCAAAAAGCCCGCACAATACGTCCTGATAGAAAAGATACCGGGCCGGGTTCACGGCGGAAACATCCTCCGGGTCGCGCCCGGGCAGGAATTGGGGCGTTTCCAGATCCATAAATGCCTCAAAATCCATATCCGCACAGGCGTGCAGCCGCGGAGCCAGATTTTCATCCGACAAATCGCTCCGCCAGCAGGCCTCGGCATACAGCTGGACGGTCGGCATCACGGAAAAGGGCGGGCAGACGCCGCCGTTGTCGCCCCAGACCGTGACAATCGCCTGGGTGACGCCGTGCCGGCGCAGGCTGCTCAGCGCCTTGCGGGAAGAAGCGAGACTGAAGCGCTGGATGGGCAGCAGCCCCAGCCAGGCCCACGCGCCGCCCGCGAAAAGCAGCGGATTGGGAAACCTTTGGTGCTGCTCGATCATGTAATCGTAGACCGACTCGTCCAGTTGGTAATAATCCCAGTAGGTGAGCGTGACCTCTTTGGGCACCGTGCGGATGACTGCGTCGCCGATGCGATTATCCCGGTCGTAGTAGCCGTGGCCGCCCAGACGGAAAAACATGTCGCTCCACATGATGGGCTCGTAGCCGTGCTTCTTGCAGATTTCCACCACCCGGCGCAGATGGCGGAGCATGATTTCGGTGGGGCTCTGATAGCCGTGGCGGCGCAGATGCTCGCCCAGCCCCAGCATATGCGCCTCATCCATGCCGATGTGGATGCGGCGGCTGCGCAGATGGGAGGCCATGGCACCCACCATCTCGTCGATGAGCACATAGGTGCGCTCGTCGTCGGCCAGCAGGATGTCGTTGCAGTCGACAAGCGGAGAAAATTCCGGCCAGCGCAGCGCGGCGTTGAGATGGGCCAGCGTCTGGATGCAGGGGATAAGCTCGATGCCCAGCTCCGCGGCGTAGGCATCACATTCCTGAAGTTCCTCGGCCGAATAGCGCCCGCGCATGTAGCCGAAATAGGGGTGCCCGGGCAGCTCGTAAGTATCCTCGGTGTAGAGCATCAGCGTGTTGAAGCCCATGCGGGCGAGAATGCGGCACAGACGCTTGACGGTGTCCACCGTGGGCACGGAATTGCGGGAACAGTCCACCATCGTCCCCAGCGTGGTGAAAGCGGGCGTCTCTTCCACCGTGTCGGGCAGCTTTTCACCCCCGCCGAGCAGGCCGACCGCCCGCATCAGCGCCGTGCGGTCGGCATAGGCAAGCGCCCAGCCGTCGGGAGTGCGGGTCAGTTGCAGCCCCTTGTCGCAGTGTGTCAGCCGGACCGGCACGCCGCCATCCGTCTCCGTGACGGGCAGATCCCGCATCACCTCACGGATCGCCTGCAGGTCCCCGTCGATGGTATTTCCGGTTTGATTGATCCAGTGCAGCTTCAAGATGCAGCCTTCCTTTCAACTGCCGACGGGTATGCCGGCGACATCGGCTCATTCCGGGCCACGCCGGCCCCGGAGCGCACGGCGCGGTAAATCGCGCGCAGCGTATCCCCATACCCGGCAAAGGGGTATTCACCAGCCTCTTCGCATTGGCGAACGCTTTGGTCGTATGCCGGCGCCCACCGGTCAAGCCCGTCGCTCGAGAGCAAGAGGCGCTCCTTCCCGGCTCTTTATGCAGTCGGCTCGGCCGCCCGGGAGGAATGCCGCAGCAGAGCGCCGACGCACATGATGACGGCGAAGATGATGAGATAAAAGACAACCGAGATGCCGTGAGCGATGCAGGCTGCCACCATCATAAAAAGGCAGCTCAGCAGGGCGAGCACGGGCAGCACGAAGCGCTTGAAAACGCCCAGGTCCTTTTCCCGCATCATCATGCGCAGAAAAATGGGAATATACCCGGCGTACAGCGTGATGATGGGCAGTTCCGACATGTCGAAGCAGAACGGCCCGAACCATGGATGCGGCGCCAGATTCGCCCCGTAAAAATACAGCATCCAGAAGGCCGCCAGCAGCAGCCCGACGATGGCGGAATTGCCGGGCATGTTCGTCGCCGGGTCCACCTGACTGAAAGCCCGGCAGGCCGGCCCTTCGCCGCGGATGGCGAGCGAATACATGCCGCGGGTGCAGCCCAGCATCAGTCCGTTCAGGGTGCCCAGGCAGGAAATGATGATGAAGATGAAAAGCAGCGACCCGCCCACGGTGCCGAAAAGATTCTCAAACGCGAGCCTGGCGCCCGTCTGGCCGTTTTTCATCAGCTCGGCGGTGGGCACGGCGCCCGCGAGCCCGATATAATAAAGTATGTAGACGACCACCACGATCAGCGAGCCGATGATCAGCGCCAGAGGCAGATTCCGCTTGGCATTTTTAAGCTCCGCGTTGATGGAAGTGGCGATGATCCAGCCCTCATAGGCAAAGGCGACGGCCACCACCGAGGCGAAAAGCCCGCCGCCCGTGCGGACGCTGCCGCTGACCGCGTGGGTGAAATTCTGCACCGTCAGGCCGTTGTAAAGACCCACGGCCGTGCCGACAACGCCCATCAGCACAAGGGGCACCAGCTTGATCACCGTGGTGGAGACCTGAAATTTGCCTGCCAGAATGGGGGAAAGTGCGTTGACCGCATAGCTGGCCACCAGATAGAAGCAGGCAATGGCCATGCAGGAACCGCCGGTGATATCCCACCCCAGCAGCACACAGGTGAAACGGGCCGAGACCCACGCCAGAATGCCGGTGAGCGCGGGTGTGTAAATCGTCGTGATGAACCAGCCGACATAATAGCCGTAATGCCGGCCGACCATGGTTTCGGCATAATCGACGATGCCGTTGATCTTTTCATACCGGGTGGCCAGTATGGCGAAGGTGCAGGAGCAGATGATCATGATCAGCCCGACGATGATCCACGCCGCGATGCCCAGGGGCATGTCGCCTCCCGTGGCCTTGAGCACGGCCTCCGCCTTGAAAAAGACGCCGCTGCCGATGACGATGCCCACCACCATGGCCACCGCGGTGAGCAGGCCGTACTTTTCCTTCAACCCGTTTTCCATGTTGAAATCCCCTTCAGTTGTATTTGAAATATTCCCGCACAGGGGCTGCATCCATAACCCCTGTATTATACAATACTTCGGGTCCGCCTACAATCGCCACCCCCAAAATTCATAAAAATACGGCCCAAAATGACAAACTGCTTTTCACAGCCTGCATTCGGACCGTTTTGCGCACCGCGCGAAGCCTCAGGAACCGGCCAGCTCCTGCCGCACGCAGTGGAGCGCCGCGGCGATGACGTGGTGCATGTCGAAGTAGCGGTACATGCCGAGCCGGCCGCCGAATATCACGCGGGGCTCTTTGTCCGCAAGCTCCCGGTATCGGGCATAGAGCCGGGTGTTTTTTTCGTCGTTGACGGGGTAATAAGGCTCCGCGCCGCGCTCCCAGGGGGCGGGGTATTCCCAGGTGACCACTGTGCGTGGGTTGGGCTCCGGGTAGCCGCCCTGACAGCCCAGCTCGAAATGTTTGTGCTCGATGATGCGGGTGTAGGGCACGTCGCGGGCGGTGTAGTTGACCACCGCGTTGCCCTGGTGGTTTTCCTCGTCGAGCACCCGGGTGTCGAAACGCAGGCTGCGGTATTCCAGCGCCCCGTAGCGGTAGCCGTAATATGCGTCGATCATGCCGGTGAACACAATTTTGCGGGCGGCGGATTCCCATTTGGCCCGGTCGGCAAAAAAGTCCACCCCCAGGCGCACCTCGGTGCCCGCGAGCAGCTTCTCGGCAATCTGCGTGTAGCCGCCCACGGGGATGCCCTGGTAGCGGTCGTTGAAATAGTTGTTGTCATAGGTGAAGCGCACCGGCAGCCGCCGGATGATAAATGCGGGCAGCTCATCCGCCGGGCGGCCCCACTGTTTTTCGGTGTAGCCGCGGACGAGCTTCTCATAAATATCCCGCCCCACCAGCGACAGGGCCTGCTCTTCCAGATTGCGCGGCTGCCCGATGCCGGCCGCCTCCACCTGCTCCCGGATCTTTTCCTTTGCCTGGGCGGGGGTGACGACCCCCCACATGGCGTGGAAGGTATTCATATTGAAGGGCAGGTTGTACAGCTCGTCCCCATAGACGGCGACGGGGCTGTTGATATAGTGGTTGAAGTCGGCGAACCGGCGGACATAGTCCCACACTTCCCGGTTGCTCGTGTGGAAAATATGCGCACCGTAGCGGTGCACCTGGATGCCCGCAACTTCCTCGGTGTAAATATTGCCGCCCACATGGGCTCGCCGGTCGATGACCAGGCAGCGCTTGCCGCTCTGCCGTGCCTCATGGGCGAAAACGGAGCCGAAAAGCCCCGCCCCCACGATCAGATAATCGTACATCCGCGTCTCCTCCCGCTCAATCCCTGGCGTAAATATCCCGCGTGTAGACCCTGTCCCGCACGTCCTTCAGATCATCGTGATACCGGTTGGCCAGGATGACCTGGGAAAGCGCCTTGAAGCGCCCAAGATCGTTGACGATGCGGCTGCCGAAAAAGGTCGTGCCGTCTTTGAGCGTGGGCTCATAGACGATCACCTCGGCACCCTTGGCCTTGATGCGCCGCATGACCCCCTGGATGGAGGACTGGCGGAAATTATCACTGCCCGCCTTCATCGTCAGCCGGTATACGCCGACGACCACGTGCTTCTCGCGGGCGGTGTCGTAGTCGCTGGAGGGCGAGTAGCCGGCCTTTTCCAGCACCTGATGGGCGATGAAATCCTTGCGGGTACGGTTGGCCTCCACGATGGCGCCGATGATATTCTGGGGCACGTCGTTATAGTTGGCCAGCAGCTGCTTGGTGTCTTTGGGCAGGCAGTAGCCGCCGTAGCCGAAGGACGGGTTATTGTAAAAATTGCCGATGCGCGGGTCCAGCCCCACGCCCTCGATGATCTGCCGGGTGCTGAGCCCCCGCACCTCGGCGTAAGTGTCCAGTTCGTTAAAAAAGCTCACCCGCAGCGCCAGATAGGTGTTGGCAAACAGCTTGATGGCCTCCGCCTCCGTCAGGTCGGGGAAAAGCGTGGGTATGTCCTCCTTCACCGCGCCCTCGGCGAGCAGCCCGGCAAACACACGGGCCGCCTCCTTGAGCTCCGGCTGCTCCTTGGGGCTGCCCACGATGATGCGGCTGGGGTGCAGGTTGTCGTAAAGCGCCCGCCCCTCGCGCAGGAACTCGGGCGAAAACAGCAGCCGGTCGGCGCCGTATTTACGCCGGGCCGCCCGGCAGAAGCCCACCGGGACGGTGGATTTGACCACCAGCACGGCCCGGGGGTTTATCTTGGTCACAAGTCCGATGACCGACTCCACGGAGCTGGTGTCGAAAAAGTCTTTATCCGGGTCGTAGTTGGTGGGGGTGGAAATCACTACGAAATCCGCCTGCCGGTAGGCGGTGACGCCATCCAGCGTGGCGGTCAGGTCGAGCTTGCGGTTGGTCAGAAAATCCTGAATTTCCCGGTCGAGAATGGGGGATTTCCCGGCGTTGATCTGCCGGACTTTTTCCGGCAGGATGTCGACGGCGTACACCTTGTGGTGCTGTGCCAGCAGCACGGCGATCGAGAGCCCCACGTAGCCGGTGCCGGCCACCGCGATGGTATAACGGCGGGAAGAACTGGTTCCCATGATGAATTCATCCTTTCTGCGGCCCGAAGCCGGCGGGACATCCGCCGCGTCACGAAAATTCGAGCACGGCATACGGCGAGCCCGCGTCGTCGCGCAGCAGCACCAGATGCGTCCCGTCCGCCGTGTCGATGCACAGGGGGTGAAGCCGGTCGCCGTACCGCGCGGGCTTTTTGTATTCCACCCGCATGCGGCGGATGGAGAAATCCTCCGGCAGGCACTCCAGGGCGGCTTCCACATAGCGGGCGTTGTTCATGTGGCGGTTGAGGTCAATGTCGGAGCGCCGGACGGGGATCGGGTCTGTCTCCCGGCCGGGCAGCTCCGGCACGGGGATTTTTTTATCCAGATACTCCATATCCACCCGGGGGTCGATTGTGATGCGCGCCCGCTGTTCCGCGGGCAGACGGGCAAGCCGCCCCGTCTGCAGCGACACAAAGGCGCCTATGCACCAGCTGCGCACGCAAGGCTGCCCGTCGCCGCCGTACAGCACGGTGTTGCGGTAGCCGAAAAACGCGTTGGCGTCATAGATGGAGGTGCGCACGGTGAAGGGCTCGCCATAGCGCGGCAGGCGGACGACGTCGGCCTGACGGGACGTCAGAAACATCCCCAACCCCCGCTCGGCCAAAAACTGCCGGAACGCCGGCTCGGACTCCAGCCACATCTGGGAGCAATCCTGCATGATCTCGACGGCACCCGCAAATTTCATGCGCCCCCCGGCGTCGGCACGGCTCACATACACCCGGCTTTGCAATTCGTACACGACAGACCCTCCCTGCGGATGACGGATATATAATTTCAGAATAAACCGTTTTCGTCCAAAAAGCAAGAAAGGGCCGGCGGAGCATCGGGGCCGAAATGTGCCGGGCACGCGTATTTCCTATTGTAATGCCATCCCGACTTCCTTATAATAGGAAATGGCCGTGAAAGCTCATTACAATAAGGCGGGGATTTTATGGCGATTGTGGAAGTGCTCAAATACAACGGCAACCCCGATGTGTTTGCATGGAAATACCCCAGTGAGGAATTGGGCACCTGGACCCAGCTGATTGTCAACGAATCGCAGGAGGCGATCCTGTTTAAGGGCGGGCAGGCGATGGATGTGCTCGGCCCCGGCCGGCACACGCTGGAAACGGCCAACATTCCGCTGCTCAGCAAGCTCGTCAATCTGCCCTTTGGCGGACGATCCCCTTTCACGGCGGAGGTCTGGTACATAAACAAGGCCGTTTCGCTTGATATCAAGTGGGGCACGCCCACACCCATCCAACTGCAGGACCCGAAATATCAGGTGTTTGTGCCGGTGCGGTCCTATGGCCAGTTCGGCGTTCAGATCGGCGATTCCCGCCGTTTCCTGACCAGACTGGTGGGTACTCTGCCCACCTTTGACAAAACCAACATTGTGCAATATTTCCGGGGGCTGTATTTGACCAAGGCGAAAGACGCCATCTCGTCCTATCTGGTGCAAAAGGGAATCAGCGTTTTGGAAATAAACGCCTATCTGGAGGAAATTTCCGATTTTCTCCAGCAACGGATGGTCCCGGTTCTGGACGAATACGGCATCCACCTGATCAACTTTTTTGTCAACGACATCAATGTACCGGAGGACGACTCCGCCGTCAAAAAGCTCAAGGATGCTCTGGCCAAGCGGGCGGAAATGAATATCGTCGGCTACAATTATGTGCAGGAGCGTTCATTCGATACACTGGAAGGCGCCGCCACGAATCCGGGCAGCGGGCAGTCGGGCCTGATGGGCGCCGGTATCGGGCTGGGGATGGGCGTGGGTATCGGCGGAGCGTTCGGCAGTCAGGCCGGCAGCATCGCCGGGAATATCCACACCGCCGAGAGCAGGCAGTGCCCCCGCTGCCAGACGGTGATGGACCCGAATGCGCGTTTTTGCCCCCACTGCGGGTTTGACACCGATCAGCCCGGGCCCGGGGCCGGTGGAGCGAAGGATACGGACCGGGCGACCTGCAGCCGATGCGGTGCGTTGTTTGCCCGCACGGTAAAATTTTGCCCGGCATGCGGCAAACCGTACCATCCCTGCCCGGCCTGCGGGGCCGATATGCCGGATGACGCCGATAAGTGCCCGGCGTGCGGCAAGCCGCTGCCGAAAAAGTGCCCCAAGTGTGGTGCGGACGTTGAGCCCGCGGCAAAATTCTGCCCCGAGTGCGGCGCGCCGCTGGTCAAGGCCTGCCCCAAGTGCGGCGCTACGATCGCGGGCACTCCAAAATTCTGCCCCGAATGCGGAGAAAGACTGCAGGGAGAGTGAATGGAATGGATAAGCTCCGGAGTCTGCTGGGGTGGTGCGCGGGAGTCATCCTGATTGGGGCCACCCTGTGCGTGTATTTTCTGGCGGATTTTTCAAAGACCGCTGTGACGGGCTGGGCACTGGGCACGGTGCTCTTTGCCGAAGCGATGCTTTTGGGGGGAGTGGCGGCGCTTCGGCGTTTGCCCGGGGCGTTCCATCCACTGCTGGCGCGCGCCGGGATTTCGACGGTGCTGGGGCTCTATTTCATTGCGACGGTGGTGTGCGCGTGTCTGTCCGGCATGTTCGGCCGCCATGTGAACCGCTTTGTGCTGGTCAGTGTGCTGCTGTTTGCCGCGGCGGCGCTGGCGGCGGTGCTGCTGCTGTATTTTTCCATCCGGGTTGCCGCCGTTGACCGCCATGCCGGCTCCGATTCAACCATGGAGCCGATTGGGACAGCGCTGAACCGATTGACGGCCGATTTCGGCGGAACGCCTTATGGCGGCCGGCTGCGGGCGCTCAGTGAAGCGGCCCGTCTGGCCGGCCAGCCCGGCGTGCATCGGCCGGCGGATGAAATACGGACACGGATGGCTGAGCTGGAACAGGCATTGGGGCGTGCCGACACGCCCCCGTCGGATATCGAGCGGAGCATGGAGCAGCTTCAGAAGCTGCTGACGCGGCCGGATGCGGGCAGAAGAGGGGGATTTTGAGATGGATACGTCTAAAGTGGCGGTAGGGGCCGCCAAAGTGGCGGGCAAGATGGCCAGTATCTTCGGGTACCTGATCGGCGGTTTTTTCCTGATCTGTTTTATCGTGGTGCTGGCCGACCCGGGGAGCGCGACGCCCGGGTCGCAGGTGATGCTGGCGGTGATTTTTGCCGCTTTCGCGGCGGCAGGAGTTCTGCTAGCAGCGTACGGTTGGCGGACCAAGCGCAGGCTTCGCCGTTTTAAACAGTATGTCAATCTCATTTCGGTGGAACATATCTTTGCAATCACCCAGCTTGCCACCGCCTCCTCGCAGTCTGTGGATTTTGTCACCCGTGATCTGCAGAAGATGATCGATTCCCGCTTTTTTGCAAATGCGCAGATCGACCGGGGCAACGACCTGATTGTGATCGGTCAGCCGCAGCCTGAGGCTGCCGACCCGGTGCGGGTGCAGGTAAAGACCGCCGAGGCCGAGATGGAGACGGTGACCTGCCCCGGCTGCGGCGCGGCCAATTCCCGCCCGAAGGGGATCCAGGGAACATGCGATTACTGCGGCACTCAGCTGCAGTGAAGGGGGCAACGACATGAAGTCCGCCCATCTGTCTCAGAGTAAAAGTATATCCTGGAAAGCGGTCGTCATTCTTCTGGTCCTCTTCTGGCCGGTAGGGCTCGTGCTGCTGTGTATGAAAATGGGGCAGGATAAGTCCGTCACCTTCCAAAGCAGTAAAACCGTAGGCATCGTCGGCTGGGTCCTCATCGCCATGGCTGCTTTTTATCTTCTGGGCGGCTTGACAGGCAATCTGGATACGTCGAGCGGCGGCGACCCCGTATTTGGTATGATCGCGGCGACGGTCCTTTTCGGCGGCGGCGGAGTGTGCCTGCTGTTTGTTTCCCGCCGGATGAAAGCGAACGCCCGAAAATATAGAAAATATATTGACTTGGTGATCAATCAGGAACAGACATCGCTGGACAATATCGCGGCCGCTATGGCGCTGCCCTATGAAATCGTACGGCGGGATCTGCAGAAGATGATCGACATCGGGTATTTCGCCGGCGCCTATATCCACGACACCGACCGGGAGATTGTGAAGCCCCGGCCGGCCCCGGCGGAGGAAACACCCGAAGCGGTTGTGCAGGAAACGGCCGCGATGAAAGCAACGGTCTGCCCCGGCTGCGGTGCCCGCAATGTCATCCCGGCAGGCCGGACCGTCCCCTGTGAATACTGCGGCACGCCGCTGTCGTGAGTGGAAGCCGCAACCAATTTTGGGGAGCGCTCCATTGGGGTGCTCCGTTTTTTTGAAGAGAAGGAAGAAAATAAACTGGCGTTATGTCTTGTGCGGGCCGCCTGGCCGTGTTATAATATAGCAGCAATAAAGCACAATATATAGCGCTTCAATTCAATAACATCCCCCATGACGGGGGCATGACCCGGGGAGCGGCGCAACGGTGCGGTTCTCCGGTGTTTTCGGCCGCGGGGTGGAAAAGGCCGCGCCGGCGCCGATAACCTGGGGGGTACGGCTTTTGCAGCGGCATCCCGAGGGGCTTGACGGAATGTAAAACGACAATGAAGAGGAAGGGTCGACAGATGTATCAGGTAGTGAAGCGCGACGGGGCTGTGGTGGATTTTAATCTTTCCAAAATCAGTACCGCCATTCGCAAAGCGTTCGACGCGATGGAAAAACAGTATAACCCCGACATTATCGACCTGCTGGCGCTGAAAGTGACATCGGATTACGAGTCGAAGATCCAGGAAGGCCGCATCGGCGTCGAAGCCATCCAGGACAGCGTCGAGTCGGTGCTCAGCCAGGCGGGCTACAGCGACGTGGCAAAATGCTATATCCTTTACCGCAAACAGCGGGAAAAGATCCGCAACATGAAATCGACCATTCTCGATTACAAGCAGGTGGTCGACAGCTATGTCAAACTTACCGACTGGCGGGTGAAGGAAAATTCCACCGTCACCTATTCGGTGGGCGGCCTGATCCTGAGCAACTCGGGCGCCATCACCGCCAATTACTGGCTGTCGGAAATTTATGACGAAGAGATCGCGGACGCCCACCGCAACGCGGATATGCACATCCATGACCTGTCGATGCTCACCGGCTACTGCGCGGGCTGGAGCCTTAAACAGCTGATCCAGGAGGGTCTGGGCGGCGTACCCGGCAAGATCACCTCCGCCCCCGCCAAGCATCTGGTGTCGCTGTGCAACCAGATGGTCAACTTCCTGGGCATCATGCAGAATGAGTGGGCGGGCGCCCAGGCATTTTCTTCCTTCGACACCTACCTCGCCCCGTTTGTCAAGGCAGATCATCTTTCGTATTACGACGTAAAAAACTGCATCCAGTCTTTCATCTACGGCGTGAATACCCCCAGCCGCTGGGGCACGCAGGCTCCGTTTTCCAACATTACGCTGGATTGGACGGTCCCGAACGATCTGGCGGAGCTGCCGGCCATCGTCGGCGGCAAGGAAATGGATTTCAAATATAAAGACTGCAAGCCCGAGATGGATATGGTCAACAAGGCCTTCATCGAGACCATGATCGAGGGCGACGCCAACGGCCGCGGCTTCCAATACCCCATTCCCACCTACTCCATCACCAAGGATTTCGACTGGTCCGAGACCGAAAACAACCGGCTTCTGTTTGAAATGGCCTCCAAATACGGCACACCGTATTTTTCCAACTATATCAACAGCGACATGGAGCCCAACGACGTGCGCAGCATGTGCTGCCGTCTGCGGCTGGATCTGCGGGAGCTGCGCAAGAAGTCGGGCGGCTTTTTCGGCAGCGGCGAAAGCACCGGCTCGGTGGGCGTTGTGACCATCAATATGCCCCGCATCGGCTATCTGGCCGAGAACGAAGCGGACTTTTACGAGCGGCTGGATCACATGATGGATGTGGCGGCCCGTTCCCTCAAAATCAAGCGCACCATCATCACCCGCCTGCTCAAGGAGGGTCTGTACCCCTACACCAGGCGCTATCTCGGCACCTTTGAGAATCATTTTTCCACCATCGGGCTGATTGGTATGAACGAGGCCTGCCTCAACGCCAACTGGATTCGCGAGGATTTGACCCACGAAAAGGCCAGGCAGTTCACCCAGGATGTGCTCAACCACATGCGGGAGCGGCTTTCCGACTATCAGGAACAGTACGGCGACCTGTATAACCTCGAAGCCACCCCGGCGGAGTCCACATCTTATCGTCTGGCCAAGCACGATGTGGAACGCTACCCCGACATCATTACGGCTTCCGAAAAAGGTCACACACCCTATTACACCAACTCCTCGCAGCTGCCGGTGGGCTACACCGCCGACATTTTCGAAGCGCTGGATATGCAGGACGATCTGCAGACCCTTTACACCTCGGGCACGGTGTTCCACGCCTTCCTCGGCGAAAAGCTGCCGGATTGGAAATCGGCCGCCAATCTGGTGCGCAAAATCGCCGAAAATTACCGTTTGCCCTATTACACCCTGTCGCCGACCTACTCCATCTGCAAAGATCACGGCTATCTGGCGGGCGAGCAGTTCACCTGCCCGAAATGCGGCAAGCCGGCCGAGGTCTACAGCCGCATTACCGGCTATTACCGCCCGGTGCAGAACTGGAACGACGGCAAGGCCGAAGAATACCGCGAGCGCAAGCTTTTCGACCCGCTGCATTCGAATCTGACCCACACCGGCCCGCTGCCCGAGCAGCCCGTGGCCGAGCAGCCCGCGGCCGAGAAGACGGAGGAAAAGCCGGCCGAGGCGGAAGCGGTCTATCTTTTCACCACCAAGACCTGCCCCAACTGCCGCATGGCCAAGTCCATACTCGACAAGGCCGGGGTCAGGTACCAGACGGTGGACGCGGAAGAAAACGCGGAGCTTGTGCAGAATTTCGGCGTGCGGCAGGCCCCGACTCTTATCGTCATCCGCGGCGGAGAGATCGCCCGGTTTGCCAACGCTTCCAACATCAAAAAATATACCGAAGAGCTGGCGTGACGCGACGCCATGGTATAAGAGGGGCGGCGGAATTTTCCCGCCGCCCCTCTTTTTGACGCCCGGCCGGGGTTTGTGATACAATAAGGGCGGCTCGTTCGAACGTCCGTACGGGAAAGGGGCGGTGCCCATGGTGGGGATCGTGGATGTGGGCGGCGGGATGCGGGGCATCTATGGCGCCGGGGTTTTCGACTGCTGCATGGAGCGGCATATCCGATTTGACTACTGCATCGGCGTGTCGGCGGGCAGCGCCAACATTGCCTCCTATCTGGCCGGGCAGCCGGGGCGGAATTATCACTTTTATATGGAATATTCCTTCCGCCGCCGCTATATGAGCCTGCACAATCTGCTGTACACGGGCTCCTATATCGATCTCGACTATGTATACAGCGGGCTTTCCAATCACGACGGCGAAAATCCACTGGATTACGACGCCTTCCGCGCCTCCCCTGCCGTGATGAAGGTGGTGGCGCTCAACGCTCTCACCGGTGCGGTGCAGTATTTCGACAAACGGGATATGGGCCCCGACAGCTACCATATTCTAAAAGCGTCCTCCAGCCTGCCGCTGGTCTGCCGGCCCTATGAGATCGGCGGCGTGCCCTATTTCGACGGTGGGCTGGCCGACCCGGTGCCGGTGCGGAAGGCTTTTGACGACGGGTGCGACCGGGTGGTGGTCGTGCTGACCCGGCCGGCCGATTTCCAGCGCTCGCCGGAAAGAGATGCCCGTCTGGCCCGCCGGCTGGAAAAAAGCTACCCGCAGGCGGCTCGGCGGCTGCTGGCCCGTGCCGACCTGTATAACCAGGAGGTTGCTCTGGCGCAGGAATACGCCCGCCAGGGGCGGGTGCTCCTTATCGCGCCCGACAACATCTGCGGCATGAAAACCCTCACCCGCAGCCGCCGGCGCATGGACGCCATGTATCGCAAGGGCCGCGGGGACGCAGCGGCCATCCCGGCCTTTCTGACCGACGCACAGTCATAAAGGCGGGCCCTCCTTTTGCAGGCGGGCCCGCCTTTGCATCTACAAGTCAAGCGCTTCGAAGCTGCGCACCGACCGGCGATAGGCGACGGCCGTGCACAGGGCGTAAATCAGCAGCCCGCCGGCCAGCACGGCCAGTTTGGGGGCTAAAAAGAGCGGCTCGTTGGTGTCGAGCGTATTGCGGATGTAGGGGACGGCATGGTCGGCGGTTTCGGCCACGACCATATAAAGGCTCACGCCCACGGTGGCCCAGCCGAAGGCTTTGCCCACCTGGTTGACATCCCGGTGGTAATAGATGGTGAAAAAAATGAGGTTGAATAGGCCCAGCAGCACCAGCGACAGCCCGAAAAGGGTCAGGTTGGCGCCCATGCCTACCTGATTGCGGGGCACGGGCATGGATTGGCGCAGCAGGGCGAAGGGCACGGCGCACAGCAGCTGGGCGGCCTCCAGCAGCACGACGAAGGCAAACCGCGCCCGCACGATATCCCGCTTGGCCACGGGCAGCCGCACCGAGTAGGCCACGTCGTGATTTTCCCGGCCGTTCAGGCAGGTGAAAAATACCGCGAGCCCCGTGTAAAAGAAAACGACGTAATAGGGGTAATTTGGGATAATCAGCATCGCCGACAGCAGCAGAAAAAGCGGCGCGGTGGGGTGCAGCGACAGCGTCAGCTCTTTATAAAGCAGGTGTTTCATGTGTCCTCCCTCCGTTCCAGATGCACCATGATCTCCTCCAGCCCGGCGGGGCGGGAGGGGATTCTTTCGGCCGCGGCGGCGGGGAGCAGCAGCGAGCGGCCCGTTTTGGTGCGGCGCGTTCCCAGCGCCTGCCGCCGCACCGACTCGGGGAGCGGGTCGGAGGCGGTGTCATCCGCCAGCCGGTAGCTCCCCACAAATGCGGGCAGATCGCTGTCGGCCAGCAGCGAACCGTTTTGAATATACAGGATGCGGTCCGCGCACTTGTCGAGATCGGAAATGATGTGGGTGGAAAAAAGGATGGTCACACCCTCGCCGCACAGGCTCAGGAAAAGGTCGAGCAGCTCGTCCCGCGAGACCGGGTCGAGGCCGCTGGTGGGCTCGTCGAGGATGAGCAGCTCCGCCCGGTGGGAAAGGGCCAGCGTCAGCGCGTACTTGATCTGCATACCTGTGGAAAGCTGGGCCGGGGTCTTTCGCTCATCCAGCCCGAAGCGGGCCAGGCACCGTTCATAGCCCGCCTCATCCCAGTTCGGGTAAAACGTCCGTGTGACGCGGGTGATGGCGCGCAGCCGGCTGCGGGGGTAAAAATCCACGCCGCCGGTGACAAAACCGACCCGGCGCTTGATTTCCAGCTCGTGGGCGGCAAAATCCTGCCCGAAAAATCGGATTTCTCCACTTTCCGGGTGCACCATGTGGAAAAGACTCTTGAGCGTGGTGCTCTTGCCGGCGCCGTTGCGTCCCACAAAGCCGGTGATTTTGCCCGCCGCGAGGGTGAACGACAGGTCATGCAGCTGAAAGGAGGGGTAGGTTTTACACAGATTGTGTACTTCCAGTGGAATCATTTTGACTTCTCCCCGGCTTTCGGCCCATTCTCGGCAAAAATGCGTTCAAAGAACATGGCAAATGTGGATTTGGGCGGAATGGCAATGCCTCGTTTTTCGTCGGCCAGCACGATGAGCGTATCGCCGGGGTGGATGTCGAATAGATCCCGCGCCTCTTTGGGGATGACAAACTGCCCTTTTTCCCCGACTTTGACCGTCCAGGCGTATTTGCCCTTGGGATGTTTCATCCGATCGCCTTCTCAATTGTATGATTAGTATGAATAGTATAACTACTTATTTTATCTTATACCGGCCGTTCGACGCTGTCAACCCCGGGGATAAAAAAATCCCGCCGGTCACCCGGCGGGACAGCGAGTCCGGTTCAATGGCATCCGGCCGATGGGATCAGGCTTCTCCCCCCAGCGCCCGATCGGTGGCTTCGTCGGCAAACTGCCGGGTATAGAGTGAATGGTAGGCGCCGCGCCGGGCCAGCAGCTCCTCGTGAGTGCCCTGCTCGACGATGTGCCCCGCGTGCACCACGAGGATCTTATCCGCGTGGCGGATGGTGGACAGCCGGTGGGCGATGAGGAAGGAGGTGCGCCCCCGCAGGATTTTCGCAATGGCCTGCTGGATAAGCTGCTCGGTGCGGGTGTCGATGGAAGAGGTGGCCTCGTCGAGCACAAAGACACGCGGGTCGGCCAGCACCGCCCGGGCGAAGGATATCAGCTGCTTTTCCCCGGTGGAAAGCAGGTCGCCCCCCTCGCCCACGTCGGTGTCGTAGCCGTGGGGCAGCCGGGCCGCCACCGTGTCGGCGCTCACGGCCCGGGCGGCGGCGATCACTTCGTCGTCGGTGGCGTCGAGCCGGCCGTAACGAATATTTTCCATCACCGTGCCCGAAAAAAGATGCGGGCTCTGCAGCACGTAGCCGATAGCGCTGTGCAGCCACAGCTGGCTGCGCTGCCTTATATCCCGCCCATCGATGAGCACCCGCCCGCCGGTGGGCTCGAAAAACCGGCAGGCCAGGTTGACCAGCGTGCTTTTGCCGGCGCCGGTCTCGCCCACGATGGCCACGGTGGAGCCGGCGGGGATCTTCAGGCAGAAATGGGTCAGCACGTCCTCCCCGCCGTCGGGGTAGCGGAAGCTCACGTCGTCGAATTCGATGTCGCCGCGGATAGGCTCCCAATTTTCCGGCTTGGGGTGGAAGGCGTCGCCGTATTTCGCCACCACGGCGGGGGTGTCGACGATCCGGGGCTTCTCATCCAGCAGCCCGGTGACCCGCTCGATGTTGGTTTGCACCGAAATGAATTCGGAAAGGTTGCGGGCGATCTGCTGGATGGGCTGGAAAATGCTCACCGAATAGGTGGCGAAGGCCGACAGGGTGCCGATGAGCATGCGGTGCTGCATTGTCAGGTAGCCGCCGCGGATGAGCACCACCGCCGTGGCCACCGCGCTCAGCGACAGCACCACGGGCATGAAAATGGCGTTGAGCCGCGCGGCGTGGATGGAGGATTCACGCATTTCCCCCGTCAGACGGGAAAAATCCGCGAAGTTTGCGTCCTCGATGACCAGCGTCTTGGAGGTGCGGGCCCCCGTGATGCCCTCGTTGTAGGCGCCGGTGATTTTGGAATTGAGCTTGCGCACCCGGCGGTTCCAGTGCAGGATGCGGTCCTGAAAATAGGCGGTGAGCAGCGCCAGCGCGGGGATGAGCAGCATCACCGGCAGCGCCAGCCTGGGGTTGAGGGCCAGCATGGCGGCGAAGGTGCCCAGCACATAGACCGTTGACCACAGGATATCCGGCAGGTTCCAGGCCAGCAGCCCCGAGATGCGCCCGGTGTCATTCATCACCCGGGCCAGGATATAGCCCACGGGCGTGACGTTATAATATGACAGCGACAGGGTCTGCAGGTGCTCGAAGCAGGCCTGCTTGAGATCCCGCCCCATGTGGGTGTCGATGCGCATGGAAAGCCGGGTAAAGATGAGCACCACGGCGGCCATGAGGATCACGACCGCGGCGTAAAGCGCGCAGAAGCCCGCGAGCCCGGCCGTGCTTTTGCCGGTGATGAAATGGTCGACGGCATAGCGCTGGAAAAGCGGCTGCGTGATGTCGAAAGCCGCCCCCGCGAAGTTGAGCGCCACGACGGTCAGCAGCATGCCCCGGTAGGGGCGGATGTAGCGCATCAGGCCGCGCCAAATGCGGATGTCGAATGATCGGGTGTATTCGGTCTCGTCATATCCCATCGCCGGGTGCCTCCTTTGTCGCGTCGGTCTCATCCCGCCCCGCCTGCACGTCGTAAATTTTGCGGTAAATGCCGCCCCGGGCCAGCAGCTCGCGGTGGGTGCCGCTTTCCGCCACGCGGCCGTTTTCCAGCACGAGGATGCGGTCGGCCTGCATCAGCGTCGTGACGCGGTGGGAAATCAGGATGGTGGTGGCTGGCCCGCCCTGCCGGCGCAGGGCGGCGCGGATCTTTTCGTCGGTCTCGGTGTCCACGGCCGACAGGGAATCGTCGAATACCCGGATAGGCGCCCGCTGCATCAGCATGCGGGCGATGGCCACCCGCTGCTTCTGTCCGCCGGAAAGGGTGACGCCCCGCTCGCCCACCATGGTGTCGTAGCCGTCGGGAAATTCCATCACCGCGCCGTCGACGGCGGCGATTTGCGCGGCGCGGCGCACCGGCTCGCGTCCGGCATCCGGCCGGGACGCCCGGATGTTTTCCTCAATGGTGCGGGAAAAAAGGAAGGGCTCCTGCAGCACCATGCCGATATTCCGGCGCAGGTGGGCGCGGCGGATGCGGCGGATATCCACCCCGCCGACAGTGATGGTGCCGCTGCCGGGCGGCAGATCATACAGCCGGTCGAGCAGGTGCATGAGGGTGGATTTGCCGCTGCCCGTGCCGCCGAGGATGGCGAAGGTGCTCCCCGCCGGGATGCGCAGGCTCACGTCCCGCAGCACCGGCTGGCCCTCCCCGAAGGCAAAGCTCACGTGGGAAAACTCGATGTCGCCGGTCATGGGCGGTTCCAGCGCGTCGGGCGGCTCCTCTTCCGCCGGGGAATCGAGGATGTACTGAATCCGGCGCAGCGACACGCCCGTCTTGCTCATTTCGGAAAGCACATGCCCCATCGAGCGCACCGGCCAGATCAGCATGGTGTCGTAGGAAACAAAGGCCAGAAACTGGCCCAGTGTGATGGCACCCTGCACCGTCTGCCAGATGCCCACGGCCGAGACCGTCAGGATCTGCAGCCCGGTGATGAGGTCGCCCAGACTCCAGTAAGCGCTGAGCAGCTGCCCGAGCCGCAGCCAGAGGTCGGCGAATTCGTCGTTGGCCCGCTTAAAGCGCGCGGTCTCATACCGCTCCCGCCCGAAGGCGCGCACCACCCGCACGCCGGTGAGATTTTCCTGCGTGATGGAGGAAAGACGCCCCTCCGACTCGTCGGCTTCAAGGAACCGCCCGGCGATGCGGCCGTAAAACAGCACCGAGTAGAAAAAGATAACGACGAGAAAAGACACGGCCACCAGCGTGATCCGCCAGTTCATCAGGGCCATCACGATGGTCGTGAGGGTGACGAGGATGCCGGTGCGCACCACCTCCAGCAGTTGGGAACCCACGAAACTGCGCACGACGTCCACATCCGACGTACAGCGCTGGATGATGTCACCCGTCTGATTGCCGGTGTGCCACAGATAGGGCAGCCGCTGGATATGGGCGAACAGCCGGTCCCGCAGGCCGCGCACGGCCGTCTCGGAGCCCTTGGCGGCGCTGAGCTGGCTGCCGTAGCTGCACACCCCCGCCAGCAGCGAAGAGAGCAGCACGGCACCGGCGCACAGCCACAGTACGGTGCCGGGCGAAGCATGCGCAAGGCCCAGCCGGCCGAGCACGGCCGGGGAAATATCCGCCGGCCGGCCGGCGGCGAGGGTATCCATGGCGACGCTGACCGCCTGGGGAATCAGCGTGTTGAGGGCGGTGCTGAGCAGCAGGCACACGCCCGCCGCGAAAAACAGGGGCAGCACGGGTCGGATCATCGTCCCGATAAAGCCGGCGGTGCGGCGGGATTTTCCGGACATAGGGTATCCCCCTTTCTAAAGTGACGAAAAAGGACGCAAAAAAGCCCTTCTCCGGGAACGGAGAAGGGCTGCACGCATCCGCATAGGCCGGGTCAGACCGGACCGGTATCGGAAACGGGCGGGCAGCAATCATCCGTACCCACACGCGAAAAAGCCGAGAATGCCGTCACAACGCCGCCGATGCGCTCGACGCCCGCCAGCACGACACGGTATTTCCCACCCAAGCGATTGAGAAGAATCATACTGCCCACCTCCTTTTGTCATAAATTCAGGCGGCGCAATCCGCCGCAACAATGGTATTGTATCCCATTCCGGAACCGGATGTCAAGGCTTTTTTTCATGTCGGGGCAAAAAATGCAGGCATTCCGTCAAACAGGCTCCGGGCCGTCAGCCCCGCACAACCCGTGGGGGGAGTGTGCCCCCTGTGCTTGTTTTCGCGTTCCTTGTGCGGTATCATAGAGGTAGCGAAAGAAAAGAGGGCGGGTTATATGACGGACCCACGATTTCAAAAGGCGGCATCTCTGGTCAGTGAGGCCGTGCACACCCGGGCCGTGCCGTCGGCGGCGTTGGTAATCGGCGTGCGCGACCATGTCTATGTGTGCGAGGCCTGGGGGGTTACTTCCTACACGCCCGAGGCCGAGCCGGTGACGGTGCACACCCCATATGACCTGGCCTCGCTGACCAAGGTGTATGCCGCCGGACTGACCGCGCTGCGGCTGCTGGAAGACGGCACCCTCGACCTGGCGGACACCATCGGCCGCTATCTCGGCCCGGTGCCGGCGGATAAACGGAGCATCACGCTGTTTCACCTGCTGACGCACACGGCGGGGCTGCCCGCCGCGCTGCCGCTTGAGCAGACCGCCGCTTCGCCGGAGGACGCGGCGGCGGCCATTTTGCGCGCGCCACTGGCGGCTCCCGTGGGGTCGGCGGTGATTTACAGCTGCATGGGCTTCATTTTGCTGGGCAAGATCCTCGAGCGCATCTTTTCGGCACCGCTGGACCGTATCGCCAGGGAGGCGGTTTTCGGCCCGCTGGGGATGACCGCCACCGGTTACCACCCGCTGCACGGGGGGCGGCTGGTCGACCCATCCCAGGCGACCCATGCCGCCTTCACCGAGAGGGACCCGGCCACCGGCGAATGGCTGCGCGGGGTCGTCCACGACGAAAACGCCCGGTTCCTGAATGGGGTGAGCGGCAACGCGGGGGTCTTTTCCGACCTGACGGACGGCATCCGTCTGGCGCAGATGCTCGCCTGCGGCGGCGAAACGCCACGGGGCCGCTACCTTGCACCCTCCACGCTGCGGGCGGCCATCCGCAATTATACGCCCGGCATGGCCGAAAACCGGGGGCTGGTCTTTCAGCTGGCGGGCGGCTACACCAGCTGCGCCGGGGCGTTTGCCGACCCCCGTGCCTTTGGCCACACCGGTTTCACCGGCACTCACCTGCTGGTTTCGCCCGAGACGGGGCTGTATGTGCTGTTGCTCACCAACCGGGTGCATCCCACCCGGGAGCAAAACCCGCTGCTGCGGCTGCGCCGGGTGCTTCACGCGGCCGTTTTTTCGGCGCTGCCACTCATCCGGCCAGAATTTTAACGTAAAAGCCGCGCCGGCGCGGCCCGTCGAATTCGGCAAAATAGACGCCCTGCCAGGTGCCCAGCACCAGCCCGCCGTCGGCGATGGGGATGGTCACGCTGGAGCCTACGCAGCAGGCCTTGAGGTGTGCGGCGGAGTTGCCCTCGGCGTGGCGGAAATCCGGCCGGTCGGGCAGCGCCCGGCTTAGCCCCAGCAGCAGGTCGCGGCGCACGTCGGGGTCGGCATTCTCGTTGATGGTGACTCCCGCGGTCGTGTGGGGGCAGTAGACCACGCAGATCCCCTCGTGCACGCCGCTTTTGCGCAGGGATTCTTCCACCGGGCCGGTGATATCGATAAACCCCTCCCGGTCGGTCTGCAGACGATAGCAGTCGAGCATGTCCCATTTCTCCTTAAAATTATAAAAAAAGCGGGGCGGCGCCTGCCGCTCCTGCTCCCAGTATAGCCCGCCCCGGCGGCTTTTTCAACCGGCGCCGCCCGTATCCATCGGAAAGGAAGTGCCTGCCATGGCCATTCGCTGCATTGCGCTGGATCTCGACCGTACCACTCTCGACGGGGAGGGCCGGCTTTCCCCCCGCAACCGCGCGGCCATCGGCGAGATGATCCGCAGCGGGCGGGAAGTGATCATCGCCAGCGGCCGGCCCTTCACCTCCCTGCCCAGGGAAGTGACCGACCTGCCGGGCATCCGTTTCGCCATCACCTCCAACGGCGCCGCTGCGTATGCGCTGCCGGAGGGACGGTGCCTTTTCCGTCACCGGCTGCGTCCCGAGGCGGTGGACGGCATCCTGGCGGTGGCGGGGGAAGCGGTGGAGTCCGGCACGGTGGCCTGCGAGGCGCTGCAGGACGGCGTGCCCTACTGCTCGGCCGCCTATTATGCCGACCCGGCGGCCTTCGGCGTTTCCGCATGGGGCGTGGGCTATATCCGGGATACCCGCCGTCCGGTGGCGGATATCCTTGCCTTTATCCGTGCCCGGCGGAGCACCCTTGACACCATTGACCTGTCTTTCACCGACGAGGAATTCCGCCGCCGCATATGGGCCGAGTTGGAACGGCGCGTGCCCGGCATTTATCTCACCGCGTCGCGGGCGTGCTTTATCGAAATATCCGACAGCCGGGGCGGCAAGCACCGCGCGCTGGCGGCGCTGCTGCAGCGGCTGGGTATTTCGCCGGAAGAGACCGCCGCTTTCGGCGACGGGGATAACGACGCCCCCATGCTCGCCTTCGTGGGCGCCGGGGTGGCGGTGGCCAACGCTACGCCCCTCTGCCGGCAGGCGGCCGCTTACATGACCGACGCCCACGACCGGGACGGTGTGGCCCGCTGGCTGTCGCAGGTGCTGCCCACGCTGTAGACGCGGCGGCCGCGTCGCTTAAAGCCGGCACGGCGGGAAAGGCCGCTCATGCCGGCTTTATTTAGCGCCTGCCGCCCACTGCTCTTTGGTGAGGCGGCTGAAATGCTCCGTGCGGGTCTCATGCAGCAGGGGGCAGGGCGTTTCGGCATTCGTATGGTGATAGCGGAAGCCGCATTTTTGCTGGACGCGGTGGGATTTTTCATTGCCTTCATAATAGCCGCACCAGAGCGTTTCCAGCCCCAGATCCGTAAAGGCGTGGCGGATGAGCTCCCCCACGGCCTCCGGTATCAGACCCCGGCCCCAGTAGGGTACGCCGAGCCAGTAGCCGACCTCGGCGCTCATTTTGCCCGGTGTATAGCCGTTGAGGCCCACGCACCCGACGGGGCCGCCGCCTTCCCGGAGCATGAGGGCGTAGGTTTCGGGCGCCGACAGTATGTCCCGAATGATCTGCCGGCTGTTTTCCACGTCTGTGTGGGGCGGCCAGCCCGCCGCCGGGCCCACCCGCGGGTCGCGGGCGTATTCATAGAGAGTCGGTGCGTCCGATTCTTCCCATGGGCGCAGGATGGTGCGTGTGGTTTGCAGTTCCATGATACAGCCTCGCTTTTTCGGTCGGATTGAGGTTTGGGGCCGGACGCGCTCAGGCCCCGGCGGCCGACAGGGACGCCTCGCCGCTGAGCCCCTCTTCCTCCATATGGCGGTAATAGCCGTCGGCGGCCATCAGCTCCGCGTGGGTGCCCGTCTCGACGATGCGGCCATTCTGGAGCACGATGATGCGGTCGGCACCCCGGATGGTGGAAAGCCGATGGGCGATGATCAGGGCGGTACGGTCCTTCGCCATGTGGTCGATGGCCCGCTGGATAAGCTGCTCGGTGTGGGAGTCGATATTGGCGGTGGCCTCGTCGAGCACGATGACGGCCGGGTCGTGGGCAATGGCCCGCGCGAAGGAAATCAGCTGGCGCTGGCCGGCCGACAGGGTGTTGCCCCGCTCCATCACCGGCTCACGGATGCCCCCGGGCAGGCCGTCGACAAACTCGCGGGCGCAGGCGGCGTCCACCGCCCGCTGGACAGTCTCTTCCGGTATGGGGTCGTTGAGGGTGATGTTGCTCGCGATGGTGTCGGAAAAGAGGAATACATCCTGCAGCACCACGGCGATGTTGCGCCGCAGGTCACGCTTTTTGATGGAGTCGATATTCACCCCGTCGATAAGGATTTCTCCGCGCTGGACGCGGTAAAAGCCGCTGATAAGGCTGATGATGGTGGTTTTGCCGGCGCCGGTCTCACCCACGAAGGCGGCGGTGCGACCTTTGGGCACCGTGAAGCTCACGTCTTTGAGCACCCAGTTTTCCCCGCTGTAGGCAAACCAGACATGCCGGAACTCGATTTCGCCTGCGATGCGCCCGGCGCTCTGCCCCCGGTCGAGGTCCTCCAGCGAGTTCTGCTGATCCAGCAGCTCCAAAATGCGGTCGGCCGACACAAAGGCCGACTGGATGTTGGTGTAATTGTCGGCCAGATCTGAAATGGGGTCGAAAAACTGGCGGATATACGTGGTGAAGGCGTAGAGCACGCCGATCTCAAGAGTGCCGGCGGCGATTTTGCCCATGCCGTACCAGATGAGCAGCGAAATGGCCAGATTCTGAAAGACGGTGGTTGCCGGCTTAAGGATGCTGTTGAGCCAGACCTGGAATTTTGTCACCGCATAATACTCGCCGTTGAGAGCGTGGAATTCCCGGTGCTTTTCCGCTTCGCCGTGGAAAATCTGCACGGTCTTCATGCCCGCGAGATTTTCCGCCATGAAGCCGTTGATGTGCCCGATGAGGGCTTTCATTTTCTGAAAATTCCGTTTGACCTTGGTGCGCATGAGGAAAATGATGGTGAGCATCACCGGGATGACGCAGAAAGACACCAGCGTCAGCCGCACATCCATCGCCAGCATGGCGCCGATGATGCCCAGAATGAGGAAGACATCCTGAAACAGGCTGATGAGCACGTCGGTGTAAAACTCGCTCAAAGCCTCCACGTCGTTGGTGGCCCGGGTGATGAGGCTGCCGGAGGAGGTCTTGTCAAGAAACCGCAGCGGCAGGAACTGGATGGTGCGGAAGACCCTCCCCCGCAGAGTGCGCATGATATTCTGCCCCGCCGTGTTGATGAGGTTGACCTGCGCGACGCCAAAAAAGCCGCTGAGCAGCACCACCGCAAAATAGAGCACACCCATGGCGGTGAGGGAATACAGCCCATGCTGGGCGGCGCGCCGGGTGAGAAAATCGTCGATGACGACCTTGAGAATATAGGGCTTGATGAGCAGCGCGCCGTTGACCAGCAGCACGCACAGCGCCGCCAGAATGATGCGCCGCAGCTCCGGGCGGTTGAGCGCCAGCAGACGGCGGAAGGTCTGGCGCTTATGAGGCGTCGTCGGCGCTTTCGGCGCGGAACTGGTAGTCGTAGATTTCACGGTAAAGCCCCCCTTCCCGCAGCAGCTGCTCATGGGTGCCGCGTTCTTTGATTTCGCCCCCGTCGAGCACGAGAATTTCGTCGGCCTGCATCACCGCCGAAATGCGGCTGGCGACGATGAGGGTGGTTTTGCCCTGCCGCAGCCGGCGCAGGTTTTCAAGAATGGCGGTTTCGGTGACGGTGTCCACCGCCGAGAGGGAATCGTCGAGCATAAGAATTTTCGGGTCGCGGATCAGCGCCCGGGCGATGGCGATGCGCTGCTTCTGCCCGCCGGAAAGATTGACGCCCCGCTCGCCCAACACGGTGGCAAAGCCGCCGGGCAGCGTGCGGATGCTTTTTTCGATGCAGCTGTCGCGGGCGGCCCGGCGCACGGCCTCGTCGGAATAGTCGGGGCTGAAAAAGCGGATGTTATCGGCGATGGAGGCCCGGAAAAGGAAAGTGTCCTGCGGCACGAAGCCGAAGGAGCCGCGCAGCGTCTCTATCCGCAGGGAATTGATGTCGGTGTCGCCGAAAAAGATCCTGCCGTCCTCCACGTTATAGAGCTTGAGCAGCAGGCTGCACAGGGTGCTTTTGCCCGAGCCGGTGCGGCCCACGATGCCCAGCGTGTGGCCCTTGGGCACATCCAGGGAAATGTGGCGCAGCGACTCTTCCGACGCGCCGGGGTAGGTGAAGGAAAGGTCGTGGATGCGGATGGCGTAATCCGCCGGCAGCCGCGTCACGCGGCCGGTGTCGCGCAGCTTGGGCGGCACCTTCAGGATGTCGTTGAGCCGCCCAAGCGATGCCATGCCGCGCTGGAAGATGGTGATGACCCGCCCGATGGAAAGGATGGGTGCCAGAATCATCGTCAGATAACCGTTGAAGGCCACGAAATCGCCCAGCGAGATGCGTCCCCGGAGCACCAGATTGCCGCCGAGGATAAGGTTGAGCACGAAGCTGAGCGTGAAGCACAGCTCGATGAGCGGCGACAGCACCGAGGAAACCCGCACCATGCCCAGATTCGAGTCGCGCATGCGGGCGTTGAGCGTCTCAAAACGCATCACCTCGGCATCCTCCTGGGCATAGGCCTTGATGACCCGGCTGCCGTTGATGTTTTCGTTGACACGGTCGGAAATGGAGGCGAAGGTTTCCTGCACGCGGCGGAAACGCTGCTTGACCAGCTGCCCGATGCGGATCATGATGGCCACCATCAGCGGCACCGGCACCAGCGCCAGCAGCGTTAGCCCCCAGTTGACCGCGTGGGCCATCGACCACACCGATATGCAGCACACGACGACGCCGTTGACAGACATGGCAAGCGCCGGGCCGAAGGTCATGCGCACGGCGTTTATGTCGTTGATGGCATAGGCGATGAGGTCGCCGGTCTTGCGGGTGCTGTAAAACTCGGGCGAAAGGACCTGGAAATGGCCGAAAAGCTCCTCCCGCAGGTCACATTCCAGCCGGCGGGCGTTGCCGACGACCAGATTGCGCCACAGGTAGGTAAACACAAAGGTGCCCGCGGCGATGAGCAGGATGAAGCCGATGTTGCGATAGACGGCGGCCGCGGCGAAATGCCGGTCTTTGAGAATATCCACCGTGTCGCCCAGCACTTTCGGAAAAAGCGTCTGCACATAGGACGCAAGCAGCATAAACAGGATGCCGGCAATATACGAGAACTTATGCTGCCGAATAAATCGAAAGACGATGTTTTCCCCCATTGGAAAACCCCTTTCCTGTCACGGATGACCCGGCTTACAGCGGGCGGACGGAGTCGCGCTCCACCAGCGTGCTGTCGATCAGCACGGTTTCCACCGGCCGCTCCGGCTCGCGCAGCCGCCGGCGGAGCAGCTCCACGGCGGTGCGGCAGACGCAGTCGATATGCGGGTCGCAGGTGGTGAGAGCGGGGATGCTCAGCGCGGCCATTTCCGTGTCGCCGAAGCCCATCACCGACACATCCTCCGGCACACGCAGGCCCCGGTCGTGGAGCGCCTTGACGACCTGCACGGCGGTGTAATCCCATTGGCATATCAGCGCCGTGGGGCCTTCGCCCTTTTCGATCAGCCCGCACAGACGGGCGGAAAAATCCTCCATCGACGGGCAGAAAAAGCGCTCGTCCGCCGCAAGGCCCGCGGCACCCAGCGCCATGGTGATGCCCGCGATTTTTTCCCGGCTGACATAGCCCAGGCTATTGCCCACATAGCCGATGCGCCGGTGCCCCCGGGCGAGCAGATAGTCGCACTGCCGCCACGCGGCGCGGTTGAAATGATACCACACCCCGTCGCATTCCGCGGCGGGCGAATAGCCGGTGCAGCACACGGCGCTGCCGATGAGCGTGCTCAGCCGGCGCACATAGGCGGCGTCAAAGCCGCCGATATACAGCACGGCGGCGTAGGGCACCCCCTTGCGCACCTTGCACGGGAGTATGCCGCTCAGCTGTTTTTCCTTATCCACAAAAGCCAGGTCATACTCGCAGCCGGCCTGCTGCAGTTCCTGCTCCACACCCTGCAGGATACGGCTGAAATTGCCGTTGTCCTGCACCAGGGGTTTCTGGTGGAGCACCAGCACCCGGCTGCCGTCGAGGGTGTGAGCGGCGCGGAAATAACCCATGTCGGCAGCCTTCTGCACAATCCGGCGGCGCAGCTCGTCGCTCACGCCCTCCTGGCCGGCCAGCGCCCGGCTGACCGAAATGGTGGAAATCCCCAGCTCCCGTGCAATATCCGCCATGCGCGGCTTTTCCGTGCGCATCCGCATCCCTCCGTCCCGATATAAATCACACGGACAGTATACCACAGTACGACAGCATAACGCAATAATAACCGATATATTTATAGATAATATCGTTAATATAACGTTACGGTAACGTAACGTTTTTTCCCCGCGGCCGTTCACAATTCGGCAAAAATACATTTGCAAACCGGACGCATTCCGTTCAAACGCCTGTCAAATTTGCCCGGTATACTAAAGGCACCAAAAGAAAACAAGACCCGACAGGAGGTTATCCTTATGGAATACAAAGACTTCTCTCACAGCGGCCGTAACGCACAGCCCGGCGACGGGGATGTGTCTTACCGGGAAATTTTTGACGAGTCGGCCGGCGGCTCCAATGAGCAGGCTGACGGCGGTGCCCGGGCGGCTTCCGACACCGGCGGCGCGGTGCCGGATGAGCCCTACAACTTTTCCGCCTCTTCCGCAGAGGATGCCTCCGGCATGGGCGGCGCGCCCGTGGGCGAGGGGCCGGGCCCCCGCCGGAAAAACTGGCTGCCAGCGCTGCGTGCCCGGGTCGGGGTGCGCAAGCTGGTGCTGGCGGGGGTCGGCTCCCTGCTGGCGGTGGCGGTCATCGGGCTGGCGGGCTTCGGCGCCGTGAGCCTCGGCCGGGGCGGCAGCCTTTACTCCGCGTCGTCCGCCGCTTCGAGCAGCACCTCCACGGCGGCGCTCCAGGTGCAGAATACCGCCGTGACTTCCACCTCCACCGCTCAGCAGGTCTATAATAAAGTCAAAGACTCCATCGTCACCATCGAAAGCTACACGTCCAACTCGGTGTCGCCCAGTTCGGAGGGCTCCGGCATCGTCATGAGCGCCGACGGCTACATCATCACCAACGAGCACGTCATCGATGGGGCTTCCAGTGTCCAAGTGGTGCTGGCGAACAATAAAAAATACACCGCCAAGGTCGTCGGCTCCGACACCCGCACCGATCTGGCCGTGCTCAAAATCGGCGCCACGGGCCTGACCGCCGCCACCTTCGGCAATTCCGACCAGGTGACCGCCGCCGAGTCGGTGCTCGCCATCGGCAACCCGGGCGGCATTGAGTTTTCCGGCTCGGTGACTTCGGGCATCGTGTCGGCCGCCAACCGCACCCTCACCACCGAGAGCGGTTACACCGAGACCTTCATCCAGACCGACGCGGCCATCAACCCCGGCAACTCCGGCGGCGCGCTGGTCAATATGGAGGGGCAGGTCATCGGCATCACATCCTCCAAAATTTCCGCCACCGGTTATGAGGGCATGGGCTTCGCCATCCCCATCAACACCGCCCAGCCCGTAGTCAACGATATCATCCAGTACGGCTATGTCACCGGCCGGGTGAAGCTGGGCGTTTCCGTCACCGCCATTGACTCCGATCGTGCCAGCGCCTTCGGCTACCCGGCGGGCCTGCTCGTCCGCTCGGTGGAAAGCGGCAGCAGCGCGGCCGCGCAGGGCATCCAGGCCGGCGACATTATCACCAAGGCCGACGGCACGGCCGTCACCACCTTCGACGGTCTCTATCAGATCGAGAGCAAGCACAAGTCCGGCGAGACCATGCAGCTGACCGTTTACCGTACCTCCACCGGCAAGACCCTGACGGTCACCGTCAAGCTTGCGGAGGATAAGGGCACCACCACGTCGTCCTCTTCGTCTTCATCCTCCCGTCAGAGCGGCAGCTACGGCTACGGCTCGGGCAGCTCGGATAACAGCTCCAATTACGGTCTGACCGGCTGACCCTCCACCCTCCCGGTCGGCACCCGCTCCCCGGCATCCGGGCGGCGGGTGCCGCCGTTGCCATAAAAAACCGCCGTTGTCCGGTTTGACCGGATGACGGCGGCTTTGCGTCTGTCTGCAACCGATAAGTATGACTGAAATTGCCGTGGGGCAGCTATTTGCCCACGGCGCGGCACAGGCGCTTGACTTTCCGCTTGACCAGATAGTCCTTGTTGCGGGGCGCGAGCATGAGCAGGTAATCGCCCGGCATCAGACGGGTGTCGCCCCGGGGAATGAGCTCTTCCGACCCGCGGCGCACGGCGACGATGAGGGAACCGGCCGGCCAGGCCACCGCCTTGAGCGGTTTGCCGCTGACGGCGCTGCCGAATTCCACGGGGAATTCCAGCAGCTCGCCGCGGCGGTCGTCGGTGCGCTCATAGCCATTCTTGACGATGAAACGGCGCAGCAGCGCCTCATAGAGCGGCTGGGTGCGGCACAGGTCGGATATGAGCAGCCCCGTGAAGGTGCAGATGGCCACCGGCAGGATATGCACGAAGGAGCCGGTGAGCTCGGCGGTGAGCACGATGCTCGTCACCGGCGCCTTCACCGAGGAAGAGAGTCCGCCCGCCATGGCGCACACGACGAATACCGGCAGAAACCGTGCCGGCAGCCCCATCGGCACCGCCGCCAGCCCGAAAGCGCTGCCCGACAGGGCGCCGATGGCGATGATGGGCATGAAAATACCCCCGGGTGTGCCGCTGCCGAAGCTGGTGCAGGAAAACAGGATTTTCACCGCCAGCAGCAGCGCCACGACGGCGAGGGAGTAGCGGGCCTGCTCGACGATGGGGATGAGATTGCGCCCGCCGCCCAGTACTTCGGGCAGCAGAAGCCCGCAGGGGATGGCCAGCAGCAGCGCGACGGGCGGGCGCAGCCACAGGGGAATTTTATTGTAAAGGCTCTGGAACAGCAGCATGCCGTAATTGGTGACCACGCCCATAAGCCCCACAAAAATGCCCAGCGGCAGCAGCCAGATATACAAATGCAGCGGCAGCTGCGGCACATTCTGAAAATAGAGGATCGGCTGCAGGCCGAAAAAATATTTCGATATGAAATCGGACATCAGCGACGCCGTGGTGGCCGACAGCAGAATGATGGGAGAAAAGCTGCGGTGGATTTCCTCCAGCGCGAAAATCATGCCCGTCAGCGGCGCGCTGAAGGCGGCCGTCAGCCCGGCGGCCGCGCCCGCGGTCACGAGATAATTCTTCTCGAGTCTGGTCTTGCACAGCTTTTGCGAGACGCCCTGATTGACGGCCGCGCCCATCTGGATGGAGGGCCCTTCCGGCCCGAAGGAAAGGCCGAAAAGCGACCCCAGGATGCCGGCTATGTAGCGCACGGCGATGACGGCGTACCAGCGCATTTTAAGCCCGTACAGCACGACCCCCTCCACCTGGGGGACGCCGCCGCCCGCGGCCATGGGTTCCCAGCGAATCAGCCACGCGATGAGCAGCCCGACCAAACATGCCCCCGCCCCCCAGCCGAGCAGCAACAGGGGGTGCAGCTTCATATAGCCGTAGGCGGCGACTGCCAGGTCGGTGCCCTTCTCGGTGGCCAGACGGTAAAGCACGGCCAGCAGGCCTGCCAGCGCACCCGCCAGCACCGACTTGACCGCCATTTTCCATTTAAAATCGCCCCGGTCGGTCAAAAAGTGGTAAAGCGGCGTCTTTTTATCTTGCATGCATAGAAGTCCCCTCGACAGAAATCGCATGAATCAGCCGTACCTTTTCAGTACAGCATCCCGGCTCCCCGCCGGCAACTTTCTGGACTTTGCGGATACGCAATTTTGCAGTATGCCGGCGGGGCCGATTGTGTTATAATGAGGCCAAAAGGGCCGTGAAGCAGCTCATCCGGCCCGGAAGCGGAGGAAAGTATTCCATGGAATACCGAGAATTTGGCAAAACCGGCCTGCGGACGTCGATTCTGGGTTTCGGAGGGTACCATTTGCTGGAAATCCCGGCCCGGGAGGCGGAAAAACTGCTCAACCGCTATCTGGACGCGGGGGGCAATTACATCGAGACAGCCCACAGCTACGGCGACGGGGAATCCGAACGGAAAATCGGCCGCGCGGTCATGCGGCGGCGCGACGAGTTCATTCTGGTTTCCAAAATCAACGCCCGCGACAAGGCCGGGGCGGCAAAGGAAATCGATACCATCCTGCGGGATCTGGGCGCCGACTGGCTCGACGGGCTGCTGATGCACGCCGTGGCCTCTGTCGGCGAGCTTGACACGATCCTCGCCCCGGGCGGCGCTTACGAGGCGGCGATGGAGGCCAAAAAGGCCGGAAAAATCCGTTTCGTGGGCATATCCATGCACGGGTGGCCGGGCCCGCTGACCGAGGCCCTGCGGCGGGACCGTTTCGACGCGGTGATGACGACGGTCAACTATTACGACCGCTTCAATTACCCCGAAATCGAGAACGATCTGCTGCCGCTTGCCCGTCAGAAGCAGGCGGGCGTCATCCTGATGAAGCCGCTGGCCGACGGGTTTCTCTATCGCTCGCCGGAGCAGGCGTTCCGTTATGCTTTCAGCCGCCCGGTGTCGGTGGTGGTCACGGGCGTCAACAGCGAACGGATGCTCACGCAGGATCTCGCCTGGGCGGAGCAGTACCGGCCCATGACCCCGGAGGAAGAGCAGGCGCTTTTCCGGTCGGCGCCGGAGCTCGGCCATTACGTCTGCCGTCAGTGCGGCCGCTGCACATGCCCCGAGGGCATCGACATCCCGGAAGTTTTTGCCTGCGAGGGGTATTACGACCGTCAGATGGCCCGGGGCGAGGTGGAAAACACCGCCGAATACGCGCTGGCCGAGCGGCTCAAATACTGGTTCGGCAACCGGCAGCTCGCCCGTGACCGCTATGCCCGCCTGACGGTACGGGTCGACGCCTGCACCGGCTGCGGCAAATGCCTGCCCGCGTGCCCCTATGGGCTCGACATCCCGCACAAGCTCGCGCTGGCCGACTATAAGCTCGCGGGGCGCGAAATATTCTGACCGGTCATTTCCCGGCATATTTTTTTACGGCGGCCTGCAGCACCGTGCCTGCGATGGGCGACGCGGCCGAAATGCCCCAGCCGCCGTGTTCCACCACCACCACGAAGGCCAGCGGGCAGTCGCTGCGGGCCATGTAGCCCGCAAACCACGAGTCGGATTTCTGCCCCGGCGCCAGCTGGGCGGTGCCGGTTTTGGCACATAGCTGCAGCCCTTTGAATCGGCTGTCGCCGTAATTGCTCACCACGTCGTTGCGCATCATGTCGCCCAACTGCTTGGCCGTGGGGGCGGAAAGCACCTGCGCGGTGGGGCTTGTGGAGTCGGTGAGGATACGCGGATCGACCCGCACGCCGCCGTTGGCGATGGCCCCCACATAGGCCATGAAATTGAGCGGATTGGCCGTGTCGGTGTATTGCCCGATGCCCGCCCAGGCGAGATTGGCTCCCTTGGCCTTGGAAAGATCCACTTTCCCCGCCACGGTGGGGATGCCGTCCACCTTCAGAGCGGAATTGAATCCGGCTTTTTCGGCGTAGCTTTGCAGCGTCGAGCTGCCCAACTGCAAGGCAATCTGGCCGAAGGCCACGTTGCAGGAGTCGGCCAGCGCCTCCTTAAAATTCACCGTGCCGTGCACCTCGGGGCAGGTGACCTTATCCGGCCCGATCGTGAGCACGCCGGTGCAGGTATAAGTCTTCTGGTTGATATCCGAGATGGTGTCGATGGCCGCCGCAGAGGTGACCAGTTTGAACACCGACCCCGGTGTATAGGTGCCCGACAGGAAGCGATTGCGATAGACCCCCTCGTAGACCGCGGCGTTTGCCTTCACGTCCGGCGGATTTTCGGGGTCGAAAGAGGGAGAACTGGCCATGCACAGGATTTCGCCCGTGCGGTAATTATAGACCCCCACCGTGCCGCTGCGCCCCGCCAGCGCCTGATAGGCCGTGGCGCACAGGTCGGCGTCGAGGGTCAGGCGGATATCCTTGCCTGCGGTGTTCAGCCGGAAGGCCCCGTTCACCAGGTTCCAGCCGCTGAGCCGGTTGGCGAAAACCACCTGCACGCCGGTGGAAACATTGCCCGCCGAGTCGCCGATATCTTGCATCAGCGCGGTGCGGATGACGGCGTTCGCGTTATATTTGCGCACGCCGCCCACTGTCTGGGCCAGCACCTGGCCGTTGCGGTCATAAACCGTGCCCACGATGGGCTGGCCGTTGACATAATAATGCTTGTTGGCGGGGTATTTCACCCAAGTGGCGGCCTTGGCCGTGTAATCGCGTGCGAATACGCCGAAACCGACCAAAAAGGCCAGCAGAAACGCCAGCAGAATGGCCCCGCGCCGGGAAAGTATCTTCATGGAATCGGCCTCGTTTCATCCAGGGTGTCATCGGTTTCGTCCCTGCCGTCCGCGTCTCCCCCGTCCCGTGCGGCGGCATAGCCCCGCCGGGGCGGTTTTTCGGTGCCGAAACGCCGGTCGGCGGATTTGATAAGCGCCAGCAGGCACCAGCACACCACCATCGACGAGCCGCCGTTTGACACAAAGGGCAGCGTCACGCCCGTCAGCGGCAGGATATCCACCGAGCCGAACATATTGAGAGCCGTCTGCATCAGCAGAATGGCGGCGGCTCCGCAGGAGGCGATGGCGTAAAAGGAGGAGCGGCAGCCCTCCACCCGCGAGAAGGCGTAAAACGCCCAGAAGGCGACCACCAGCACCGCAAGCCCCGCGATGACAAGCCCCCACTCTTCCCCGATGACGCCGAAAACCAGGTCGGTGTCGGCGGCCGCGACTTTGACTAGATACCCCTTGCCGCCGCCCACACCCAGCAGCCCGCCGCTTGCCAGCGCGATCATCGTGCGGGTCTGCTGGAACCCGGTGGAATCCGCGTGCTGCCAGACATGGCCCCACGTCGAAAACCGGGAGGATACATAGGGGATGAAGGTGACGACGGCGCCGCCGCCCAGCCCCGCGCCCGCGAGTATCAGCGCAAGAGTCCGCCAGTCGCCGGAACGCATGAAAGCGATGACCAGAAACGCGCAGAAAAAGATCAGCGCCGTGCCGAAATCCTTGATGAAGGCCAGCGTGCCGATGCACGCCCCGGTGAAAATCAGGAAAGAGGTCAGGCTGCGGGTGGTGAGCAGATGGTCGAGCGTCGCCGCGCCTGAAAAGACAAAGGCGATCTTGACAAACTCCATGGGCTGGAACCGCACCGGCCCCAGGATGATCCAGTTGCGCGCGCCGTTGACTGTGTGCGCCAGCAGCAGGTTGGCGATCATCAGCAGCACCGCGGCCGCGAGCAGCACTAGGCGTAGCGTGCGCGCCCGGTCAAGATCCCGGATGAGCCAGCCAAGCGCCGAAAAAGCCGCAAGCCCCAGCAGGATAGCCGCCGCCTGCCGGCCGAGCTGGGCTGGCGCGGCGGCCGCCACCCCCCACAGCCCCACGCCGCACAGGAAAAATGCCAGCAGCTCCAGCTCCGAAAAGACCCGCCGCCACCGGGCCAGAGCCAGATAGAGCCACTCGGTGCCGATGAATATGGCGAAAACCGGCAGCGTCTGCCCCGCGACCGTGCCGCCCTTGGCAAAGCACAGCTGGAAGGCACCCAGCAGCTGGAAGACCGTCAGCATCAGCAGCGTAGCGGCCGGGTATGGCCGGCCCCATGCCGCGTGCCCCGCCGGCTCCGCCGGGGCCTCGGTCTGCCGGTCACGGAAAATCAGATCCAGCCCGGCCAGCGACAGCGTGTCGCCCGAATGAAGCGGCGTGCACGCCTCGGCGGGCCGACCGTTGACCTTCACGCCGCCCTTGGAGCCCAGGTCGGCCACCGACCATTCCCCGTCGCGGAAGGTGACCACCGCGTGGCTGCGCGAAATAAAGGGCAGCCGGATGACCACGTCGCTCAGGCGGCTGCGGCCGACGGAATTTTCCCAATGGGTCAGAGGCAGCGGCTGCCCGCCGGGCATGATCAGGCTGCCCCATTCCCGCCGCGCGCGCCGCCCGCCTGCCAGCGGCAGCACGCAGCGCAGCACGATCAGCAGCGCCAGCACCGGCAGTATCCAGCGCACGGCCATGGTATAATAGACGGCCGAATTCCCCAGCGCTCCCTGCCAGGAGGAGGGGGCGGAACGGAAAAGCGTGCCCGTCTGCTGAAAAAGGCGGTTCACCGCCTGCAGGACAGATTCCCACGTCATACGATATCCCCGTCCGGAAACGGCCCGTCACGGCCGCCCCAGTTATCTGAAATTGGTTGACATAACACGGAAACTCGCCTTCATGCGATCAAATTATTGCAAGAATGCGGATAAAATCCACACTTTTATACCTGCCGTAAAACGACAGGCGGCGTTTACAGCGCCAATTCACTCTTTTGGTGAAACAGAGTATCATTGTACCCCGTACCCCGCGCAGTATCCCGGGCAATGTGAGAAGGCTAAACGGCATGCCCGTCAGGGCTCATAAAGGCGGAAAAGCGCCTGGGTGCCGTCGTTGTCCATGCCCTGCGCCGACAGCTTCTCGTAAAGCGACTCGGCGAGCGCAAGCGCCGGGGTTTCCATCCCCATGGCGTGGGCCTCTTCCAGTGCGATGCGCATATCCTTGATAAAGTGCTTGACATAGAAGCCGGGCTTGTAGTCGCCTTTGAGAATACGGGGCGCGTAGGCCGCCAGCTGCCAGCTCGCCGCGGCCCCGCCGCCCACCGAACGCAGCATGGTCTCGGGGTCGAGCCCGGCGTGCTCGGCGTAGCCCAGCGCCTCGCACACGCCCATGATGTTGGCGGCGATAGCGATCTGGTTGCACATCTTGGCGTGCTGGCCGGCCCCCGGCCCGCCCTGATAGACCTGGGTCTTGCCCATGGCCTCGAAAAGCGGCAGCGCCCGGTCGTAGGCTTCTTTTTTACCGCCCGCCATGACGGAAAGGGTGCCGTCCCGGGCGCCCACGTCCCCGCCGGAGACCGGGGCGTCCAGCGCGTCGATGCCCCGCTGTGCGGCCTCGGCCGCGATGCGGACGGCGAGCGAGGGCTTGGAAGTGGTCATGTCGATCGCAAGCGTGCCTGGCCGGGCATTTGCGAGGATGCCGTCCGTGCCGAGATAGAGCTCTTGGACGTCGCGGGGGTAGCCGACCATGGTAATGACGACATCGACCTGCGCCGCGAGCCGGCCGGGAGTCTCGGCCCACACGGCGCCGGCTTTGAGCAGCGGCTCGGCCTTTTGCCGGGTGCGGTTATAGACTGTGAGCGGATACCCCACCCGCAGCAGATTCATCGCCATGCCGCCGCCCATCACGCCGGTGCCGATGAATCCCACAGAGGGTCTTAAAGGTGTGTCAGCCATAGAGCATACTCCTTTCGGGGGGTGCCGCGCGCCGCCCGGTCCGTCCTTCTGACTATATTCTTTCGCCCATTATACCACAAATTCCGCCGGAAGCCGATTTTTCCGCCGGACGTTGCCTTGGGGGCGGGAAGAGTATACAATAACAAAGACGCATGCCGCGCCGGATGAAAGGGGTTATGCCATGTGACACGGACGGCCTTTTCGGGGACCGCCAGCCGGGAACATCCGGTGCGGACCATTTTGGTGCTCTCACTGAGCACGCTGATGGCGGCGGTGGATACCAATATCGTCAACATCGGCCTGCCGACGATTTCTCAGACGCTGCACACGGGCTTTTCGTCCGTGCAGTGGGTGATGCTCAGCTATATGCTGGCTGTCACGGCGCTGATCGTCGGGGTGGGGCGCATCGCCGACATTCTGGGCAAAAAAGGCATCTTTCTCATCGGGGTGGCTGTTTTCACGGCCGCGGCCCTGGGCTGCGGGCTGTCGCGCTCCATCGGCATGCTCATTGCCATGCGTGCGCTGCAGGGGGTGGGCGGCGCGGTACTGATGGCTCTTTCCTTCGCGCTGGTGGGCGACCTGATGCCCAGGGAAAAAATTCTCGGCAGCATGGCCATGGTCACCGCCATGCTGCCCGTGGGGTTTGCGCTGGGGCCGACGGTGGGCGGCGTGCTGCTGCACTTTTTCAGCTGGCGGGCACTTTTCTTTTTCAACATCCCGCTGGGGGTCGCGGCCTTTGCGCTGGCCCTGCTTTTCCCGCCCCTGCCGCCTGTCGCCGCGGGGGAACGGTTTGACCTTGCGGGCATGCTGTTGCTGACCGTGGCGCTGTCGCTTTACGTGCTGGGCATCACCCGGGCGGAGGACACGGGCTTCACCGGGTCGGTGGCCGCGCTGTTTGCAGGCGCCGCCCTGCTGTTGGGCGGCTTTTTAGTGCGGGAGCACCGGGCCGCCGAGCCGCTGGTGCGCCTGTCGATGTTCCGCGGCCGCACGTTCAGTGCGAGCCTCGCGGTGAGCGTGCTGGTGTATACGGTCATCACCGGCAACTGGCTGATCGTGCCGTTTTACCTGCAGCAGGGGCTGGGCTATTCCACACTGACGTGCGGGCTGCTGATGACCGTGGGGCCGGTGGGCTGCACGATTTTCACCCCCGTGGCCAGCCGCCTGGCCGCCCGCTTCGGCTCGTTTCGCGTGATGAATCTGGGGGTGCTTGCCTTTACGGCCGGCACGTTCGCCATGGCCACCCTGTCGCTGCACACCGGAGTGGCGCGCTTTGCCGTGACGCTTTTCTGCTTCAACGGCAGCCTCGCGTTTTTCCAGACGCCCAATAATGCCGAAGTGATCGCTTCGGCCCGCCCTGAGCAGCGAGGCGTGGCCTCGGGTCTGCTCAATCTTTCCCGTACGGTCGGGCAGGTCACTGGCACCGCCGCCATGGGAGCGGTCTTTTACCGCTTCGCGGGTACACGGGTGCTGGCGCAGGCCACGCCCGCCCAGATTGCCACCGGCATCCGCGCGTCCTATTTCACCGCGGGCTTTACACAGATTTCACATCGAATTTTCCCTTCGTTTACGGGATGTTCACAGGCATTTCATATCTGACCGGTATCCTATAAGCGTGATCTTTTTCATCACTTCTCCTCCTCTTTCATTTTATTTATATTCTGATTCCCGCCCCTTCTCCGAAGGGGCCTTTTTTTGTCCGCTTCCGACGGCGCACTCTGCACCACGCCCTCCAAGTCGAAGGGAGGGGTGTATTCTTCCCGGGCGCTGGTCTTTTCCTGCCGGTAACCGTCGGTCAGCCCGAGGCGCAGCGCTTCCCGCACCACCGACTCATATTCAAAAGTCGTGACCCGTCGGCTCAGCTCCGGGCAGCCGTCGACCGCCTGATAGGGCGTATACTGGCTCATCAGGCTGAGCAGGAACGAACCGGCGGGCAGATTGTCGTGCAGCCACCCCAGCACGGCCATGGAATCCCGCCGGGCGCCGGGCAGCACCAGATGGCGTACGATGACCCCGCTACGCATCAGCCCGTCGGGGCCGAAAACGGGCGCCCCCGTCTGGGCGGCCATCTCTTTGACGGCGGCCGCGGCGACGGCGGGGTAATCCGGCGCGTGGGAATACCGCCCCGCCAGAGCCGGGCTCATATATTTGAAATCGGGCAGAAATATATCCACGCAGCCTTTCAGGGCGCGGATGGTTTCCACCCGCTCGTAGCCGCCGCAGTTATAGACCACCGGGATGTGCAGCCGGGGGCGGGCCATGCCCAGCGCCCGCAGCACCGCGGGCAGATACTGCGTGGCCGTCACGAGGTTGAGGTTGTGGGCGCCCTGCTCCTGCAGCTCAAGGAATGTTTCCGCGAGCCGGGCCTCGGAAATTTCCGCCCCGAAGCCGCCGGCGCTGATGCGAGCGTTCTGGCAGTAGCCGCAGCGCAGCGTGCAACCGCTGAAAAAGACGGCGCCGCTGCCCCGGGTGCCGCTCAGGCAGGGTTCTTCCCAGAAATGGAGCGCGGCCCGGGCGACCTTCGGTTTCAGGCCGCAGTTGCAGAAACCGGTCTGTGTGCGCCGGTCGGCGCGGCACATGCGGGGGCAGAGGGTACAGGGGGAATCGCAGAGCATGGCAGTCTCCTTCTGACATAAGGCGGCGGCCGCTGCCGGTTGCGCCGGGCGGCCGCCGCCTTTATAATGGGAAGAGAAATCGACGGCGGTCCCAAGAAAGACTCGGGCCGGAGCCGCCGCGAAAAGGCGGGATACGGTATGGAATACGGCGAGGTGCGGCGGGCCGAATTTATCGCGCGGCCCAATCGGTTCGTGGCCCGGTGCCAGCTGGACGGAACGGAAGTGACCGCCCATGTGCCCAACACCGGCCGCTGCCGGGAACTGCTGGTGCCGGGTTACCCCGTGTGGCTCGCGCCGGCTTCCGGCCCTGCCCGGCGCACACACTTCACACTGGTGTGCGTCGACCGGCTGGGGAAGCTCATCAACCTCGACTCCCGGGCGCCCAACCGGGTTTTCGGCGAAGCGGTGGCGGCGGGCCGGCTGCGTCTGCCGGGGTTGCGCCCGGTGACGCTTGTGCGGCCCGAGACGGTTTTCGACCGCTCCCGCTTCGACTTTTATCTGGAAAGCGGCCCCCGCCGGGCTTTCGCCGAGATCAAGGGCGTGACCCTTGAGGCGGACGGCACGGCGCGTTTCCCCGACGCGCCCACCGAGCGGGGGCTCAAACATGTGCGGGAAGCCTGCCTCGCCGCGGCACAGGGCTACCTTGCCTACCTGGTCTTTGTCATCCAGATGCAGGGCGTGCGGCGCTTTGAGCCCAATTGGAGCACCCAGCCGGAATTCGGCGCCGCACTGCGTCAGGCCCGGGCGGCGGGCGTGCACCTGCTGGCCCGGGAGTGCGCGGTGACGCCGGGGAGCCTCACGCTGGCCGGCCCGGTGCCGGTGGAGTTTAATTGAGTGCGCTCACAGCCACTTTTTATGGTGGAAAAACAGCAGCATCACCACGGCGATGATCAGCGAAATGACCCAGAAAAGCACGTATCCGTAAGGCATCGACAGCTCGGGGATGTTTTTAAAATTCATGCCGTAGATGCCCGCCAGGAAAGTCAGCGGGATGAAGATGGTGGAAAAGATGGTCAGGATCTTCATTGTGTCGTTGGTGCGGTTGCTGATGCTCGACAGGAAGGTGTCGAGCATGTTTGACAGAATATCCTGATAGGTCTCGATGGAGTCGGCAATCTGCACCAGATGGTCGTAAATGTCGTGAAAATAGATGCGCACTCCGTCGCCGATGAGCGGCGAGCCGGTGCGGATGAGATTGCCGATGAGGGTGCGCAGGGGGAAAACCGACTTGCGCAGGAACATCAGCTTGCGCTTGACAAAATAGATGCGCGACAGCGTGAGCCGGTCGGGGCGGGCGATGAGCTCCTCTTCCAACTCGTCGGCCACGTCGCCCAGGTCGTCGAGCACGGTGAAGCAGTTGTCCACCACCGTGTCGATCAGCTCGTAACAGAGGAAATCCGGCCCCTGGGCGCGCACGCCCTCCCGCCCGGTGAGGATGTGATCCCGCACCCGGGCGAAAATATCGCCGTCGTTTTCCTGAAAAGAAAAGACGCACCGACCCTTGAGCACGATGCCCACGTGCCCGGTCGTGATATCCGACGAGCCGCGGTTGTAATCGAGCATCTTGAGCACCAGGAACAGGCAGTCGTCGTAATTGTCCAGCTTGACCATCTGCCCGGTGTCGAGGATATCCTCCGCAATCAGCCGGTGAAGCCCGCCCATTCGGCAAAGCGCGCCGATCTCATCCTTCCGGCTCAGGTCGGTCACATCCACCCAGCATATCCGGCCGGGCTGCCGGAGCATTTCAGGCGTGACGAAGTCGGAAATATCCACGCCGTCCGGGCCGTAGAGAAGGGTGCGAAACCGCAGGGAATCCGCCATGCCGCGCCGCCTTTCTCTTTACGCGAAGTGCCTGCCCAGCAATTCGTTCACCAGCTTGCCGTCCGCCCGGCCCTTCACGCGGGGCATCAGGGATTTCATGATGCGTCCCTTGTCGCGGGGGGTGGGCGCCGCGATTGCGAGCTCGCCGAGCACCTGGGTGATAACGACCTCGATCTCTTCCGCGCTCATCTGCTGCGGCACAAATTCGGAATAGACCGCCAGCTTCTTTTTGCAATCTTCCATCATTTCGGCCCGGTCGGCCGGGATCTGCTCCATCGTCTCTTTGAGCTGCTTGATCTCGTGCAGGACGATCTCGTTTTCCTCCGCCTCGGTAAGGTCGGCCCGCTTGTCGATGGCCTTGGCCTTCAGTGCCGACAGCAGCATGGAAAGCGCGTCCTTGCGTACCGTGTCACGGGCCTTGAGGGCCTTCATCATATCCGCGCGCACCTGATCGATCTTGCTCATCTGAAAGACTCCTTTTTTCGTCGCCGGGCCAATGCCCACCCGGCGCTTTGTCCTTATTGTATCATAAACCGGGCCCGAAGGCACGGCAGAAAATATGCGCCCGACGTGCCGCGGAGCGTCTTTCATGGTATAATGGCAGCAAATTCATGAATTTGGAACACGCGGCGGGAAACCCGCGGGAGGTGTGCGTATGCGGCAGTGGCAGGATATACCGGGTGAGGTGGATGTGCAGGCAGTGCTGTGTACCATGCAGGCCGGCCCCGAGCCGGGCGCGGAGCTGTGCCGGCTGGCGGAGCGGGAAATGGCCCGCTGCCGACCGCTGCTGCACCCCGCGGCGGCGGTACGCATCCTGCGCGTCACCGGGCGGAGTGAGGACCGGCTGGAGCTTGCAAACGGCGCGGTGTTCGCCCGGGGCTTCCCAGTCGGCGCGTTTGCCGGGTGCGGCGAGACGGCCGTCACCCTCTGTACGGTGGGGGAAGCAATCGACGGCCATATCCGCGACGCCTTTGCCGCCGGGGATTACCCCGCCGCCATGGCGGCGGACGGTTTCGCCGTGTGCACGCTGCAAAAGCTCGGCGCGGCTGTGGCGCGCCGTCTGGCCGATGATGCCGCCGCGCGGGGCCTTGCGCTCACCGGGCGCTTCGCCCCCGGCGACGGCCCTTGGGCGCTGGAGGAGCAGGCCGCCGTGCTCGCCTGCCTGCCCCGGGCGGAAAAACTCGGGGTGCGCCTCGGCCCCTCCGGCGCACTGTCGCCGCTCAAAACGGCGACGGCGGTCTACGGCATCGGCCGGGGTGTCTGTGCCGGGCCGGCGGGCTGCGGGGCCTGCCCCTGCGCGGGCTGCCCCTATCGCGCCGGTGCGGAGGAAACCGTGACGGTGACGGCCGAAACGGCCGCGGGCGAAATCCGTATCGCCGCCCGGCGGGGGGAAAACCTGCTGGAAATGCTGCGTGCCCGGGGCCTTCTGGGCGAGAGCCCCTGCGGCGGCCGGGGCGTATGCGGCAAGTGTCGGGTGATTTTTCCCTGCGGCGCGCCCGCTCCCTCGCCGGAGGACCGGCGGCTGCTGACCGCCCGGGAACTGGAAGACGGGGTGCGGCTGGCCTGCCGGGTGACAGTGAAAAAACCGCTGCGCCTGCGCGTGCCCGACGCCCCCGCTTCCTCGGGCCCGGTGGCGCTGGCCGGCCGGGCGGCGGATTTTGTCCCCGACCCGGTAACTGCCGCCGGGCGGCCTTTCGGCGCGGCGGTGGATATCGGCACCACCACGGTGGCCTGTGCGCTTGTCGACCTGCGCACCGGTGCGGCGGTGGAACGTCTGGGCGGCCTCAACCGCCAGCGGCCCTACGGGGCGGACGTGATTACCCGCCTGCAGTATGTACGGGAACACCCCGACGGCGGCGAGCGACTGCGCACGCTCATCGTCGGGCAGCTCGGCGACATGCTTCGGGCACTTTGCGCCCGCCGGGGGCTTGACCCGGCGGGAATCGGCCGCCTGACGGCGGCGGGCAACACGGTCATGCTCCACCTGCTGCTGGGGGCGCCCGCCGGAGCCATGGCGGAAGCCCCCTACACCCCTGCTTTCACCGGGGGGATGGAGCTGACCGCGGCGGAAACGGGGCTGCCCGTCGGCGGCCCGGTGGATATCCTGCCCGGAGTGTCGGCTTTTGTGGGGGCGGATATCACGGCGGGGCTGGTGGCCTGCGACGTGCCGCAGGCACCGAAGCCGGTGCTGTTCCTGGACCTTGGCACCAACGGTGAAATCGTCCTGGGCGGACGGGAAACGCTCAACTGCTGCGCGGCGGCGGCCGGGCCGGCCTTCGAGGGCGGCGGCATCCGCTGCGGCATGGCCGGGGTGCCCGGCGCCGTCAGTCGGGTGAATTTCGACGCCGACCCGGTATGCGAGGTCATCGGCGGGGGCCCGGCCGCGGGCATCTGCGGCTCCGGTGTGCTGGATACGGCGGCGCAGCTTTTCCGTCATGGGGTGGTGGAGGCTTCGGGCCGGATGCGTGCGCCCGAAGAAACCGCCGGTCTGCGGCCCGACCTGGCCGCCCGCCTGACCCGCATAGGGGACGAGCGGGCTTTCACCCTCGTGCCGGCATCCCCGGGGCGGGCAGCCGTCGTGTTCACCCAGCGGGACGTGCGGCAGGTGCAGCTGGCCAAAGCCGCCATCCGCGCCGGTGTGAGCCTGTTGCTGCAACACTCCGGCATCGGGCCGGGCGAGGTGTCGCGGGTGCTGGTGGCGGGCGGTTTCGGCAGCTATATGCGACTGGATTCCGCCTTCGCGGTGGGGCTGCTGCCTCCGGCGCTGCGGGATCGTACGGAGTCGGTGGGCAACGCGGCCGGCGAGGGCGCCCGGCTGTGCCTTGTTTCCCGCGGGGCCGCGGCGCTGGCCGACGAAACCGCCCGGCGCATGCGCTATATCGAGATGGCCGACCGGCCGGATTTTGAAGAAAATTTCATCGGCTCCATGGCCTTCGGTGAGCCGGATTAAGCGTCCGGCTTTTTCGCTTCGCCCGGGGCGGGCTCCCCCGGTTTTCCCCGCCGGGAGTCGGGCAGAAAGACGGCCCGCCTGACCGCGTCCGGCCCGAAGCGGCTGCGCAGCGTGTCGATGCTGCGCTCAAGCTGCTCCATGCGCTCGCGGCGGCCGTCCAGGTCGCGGAAAGTCAACTGCTCCCCCTCGGCGGCGTCGGTCAGGTCGCAGGCCCGCACGCCGATGAGCCGCAGCGGGGGCCGGAAGTCGCAGTTTTTGGCCAGCAGCTCCATGGCCTTGGCGGCAATGGCGTCGGTGGTGCAGGCGGCCGGCTCCACGGGGGCCTGCCGCTCCTCGGTGTGGAAACGGCAGTCTTTCATCGTGACCTGCACCGTGCGGCACCGCAGCCCCCGGGCCCGCAGTCGGGCGGCCACCGTTTCGGCCAGCTCCAGCACGATCCGGCCGGCTTCGGCCAGACTTTCCACATCCCGGGGCAGGGTGACGCTGTTGCCCACCGACTTGATCTGCTCCGGGTCGGCGTACCGGGCGACGGGGGAATCCTCCCGCCCCGTGGCATAGACCCACAGCTCCCGCCCGTGACGGCCTAGGACGCGGCGGAGTTTTTCCGGGTCGGCCGCCGCAATATCCCCGATGGTGCGGATGCCGTAGCGCAGCAACGTGCGGGCGGTGGCCCGGCCCACAAAGAGCAGCGCCTGGGCCGGCAGCGGCCAGACGACGGCGCGGTAATTGCCCCGGTCGATGACGGTGGTGGCGTCGGGCTTTTTAAGGTCGGAGGCGAGCTTGGCGAATATTTTATTCCACGACACGCCCACCGAAACGGTCAGACCCGTTTCGGCTTTTACCGTCCCGCGCAGGAAATCGGCGAAGGCCCGCCCCTCCTCCGGCTGGCCGGTGACGTCGAGCCACGCCTCGTCGGGGCCGAAACTTTCCACCCGGTCGGTATAGCGCTGATAGATGCCCCGCACCAGCAGCGAATAGCGCTGATAGACCCCGTGCCGGGGTGGCACGGTGACGAGGGCGGGGCATTTTTCCCGGGCGCGCCAGATGGGCTCGGCGGTCTGCACCCCGCAGGCCCGGGCCAGATCGTTTTTGGCGAGGATGATACCGTGGCGCTGCGCCTCGTCGCCCGCCACGGCCATGGGCACCCGGCGCAGCTCCGGCCGGTCCAGGCACTCCACGCTGGCATAAAAGGCGTTGAGATCGGCGTGCAGGATGGTGCGCTCGCCCATACCGGTCCCTCCTTCCCGCCGCGGGCACGCGGCCGGATGCTCAAAGTGCGAACGTCGTTCGTATTTACTCTATCATAGCATGCCCCGGCCCGGTGTGCAATATCGGGCCCGGGGTTTGCAAAAGGCGGCCGTCCCCTCGGGAGCGGCCGCCTTTTGGCGAAGCGTCAGATGGTGGTGGTGGAAGAGCTTTCGATTTTGATGCCGCAGTCTTTCAGACGGCTGAGCTTGGCCTTGTTGCCGTTGCCGTCGTCGACGGTCAGCTTTTCGATCTGGTGATCGTTAAAAAAGTTGACCACATCGCCCTGCACGAAGGCTTCCCACGATACCGGCTTTTGTTCTTCCGTTTCCATATGTCGTCCGTTCCTTTCCGCTGCCCGACACGCGGGCATATGTGCCACCCTTGGGGGCGCAGACTCAGAGCCTGCCCGCAAAATAAAGAGTTGCCGACCCGGCGGCTGATTTTTCGCATTCCAGCGCGGTCAAGGGCCGGAATATCCGCCTTGCCCGGCGGGAAATCGGCCCGTTGTTTCCGCGCCCCCTTATGATGGATAGGCTCTACGAGTGTAGCACGCCCGGGGGCAAATGGCAAGGTGAAAAATGTCATACGCACGCGCAAACGCGGCAATATAAGAGAAGCCTCCAGGTGCCGTATTGTGCCCCCGCGCCGGAGGTGATACAATGAAAACGGAAGTTTCCCCCGCCGCGGAGCGGGGGCGCAGAAAGGCGGCAGACCAATGACGGAAAAACAAACCGGCCCCGGCGCGGAAATCTGGCTGGCAGGTGGCTGTTTCTGGGGGACCCAGGCCTATTTTTCCCGCGTGAACGGCGTGACGGCCACCGACGTGGGGTATGCCAACGGGCACACTGAGGCGCCTGCCTATGAGGAACTCAAACGGACCGGTCACGCCGAGACGGTGCACATCGTGTATGACCCCGGGGTGCTGACCCTGTGGGCGCTTTGCGGGCATCTTTTCCGCGTCATCGACCCCACCGCCGTCAACCATCAGGGCGGTGACAGCGGCACCCAGTACCGCACCGGCATCTATTACCGCGACCCGCGGGACGGCGAAACCGCCCGGCGGTATATCCGGGCCCGTCAGACGGATTACAGCCGCCCCATCGCCGTGGAAGTGTGTCCGCTGGCGGGCTACTGGCCGGCGGAGGACTATCACCAGGAATACCTCGACAAAAACCCCGGCGGCTACTGCCATGTGAATCTCGCCCGCCTGCGGGAGGCCCCGCCCCCCGCCCGGCCCACGGAAGAGGAGCTGCGCCGGCTGCTCACCGACGAGCAGTTTGCCGTCACGCAGCAAAGTGGCACGGAGCCGCCGTTTCGCAACGCCTATTGGGATAATCGGCAAAAGGGCATCTATGTGGACGGCATCAGCGGCGAGCCGCTTTTCGTGTCGGGCGACCAGTTCGACTCCGGATGCGGCTGGCCCAGCTTCACCCGGCCCATCGACCCCGCTGCCGTCACCGAGCACGCGGACGACAGCCACGGCATGTGCCGCACCGAGGTGCGCGGCGCGGGCAGCGGCGCCCATCTGGGCCATGTGTTCCCCGACGGCCCCGCCGACCGGGGCGGACTGCGCTACTGCATCAACAGCGCCGCCCTGCGATTTATCCCGCTGGAAGAAATGGAGAGGGCCGGCTACGGCCGCTATGTGGGGCTGGTGAAATAAACCGGCGCCTATGACAAGGAGGAACCTGTATGCAATCCCGCTTTTTACACTGCAATATCAACGTCGCCGACCCCGGCCGCAGTATCGCGTTTTACAAAGAGGCGCTGGGTCTTACACAAGTGAGCCGTAAAAAGGCGCCGGACGGCAGCTTCGAGCTGGTCTATCTCGGTGACGGGCAGACGGATTTCCGCCTGGAGCTGACTTGGCTGCGCGACCATAAAGGCCCCTACGACCTGGGCGAAAACGAGTCGCATATCGCCTTTCGCGTGCCGGATAAAAAAGCAGCCCACGAGCTGCACGCACGCATGGGCTGCATCTGCTTTGAGAACCGCGCCATGGATCTTTACTTTATCGAGGATCCGGACGGCTACTGGCTCGAAATCCTCGACTGAGAGCCGTTCGGGAAATGCCCGAGAGGGCTTTTTGCGAGTGTCTGCAAAGGCGTCAGTCCTTTTGCGGCACTCCGTTTCCACCGTTTGCCGGCTCGTAGTGGAAAAGCTGACCCCTGTGGGTCACGGTCTGCACCCGGCTGCGGTAGGGGGCGGAGATTTCATCCCGAAGCAGCCGGCCGCAGGTGTCGTATTTTTCCCATAAATGCATGGGGAAAACCATGGCCGTGCGGGTGTGGCGCATGAAATAGTCGAACCCCCAGGCGTATTGGGTTTCCAGCCGGGGGTCGAGGGGGAAAAACGCCAGGTCGAAAGATTGCCCCTCCAGCCGGTCGATTTCCCGCCGGAAATCTTCGCCCATGCGGCGGTTGTCCGCGTCGGGCTCGCCTTCCCAGTGCCACCAGTTGAGGTCGCCCGCGTAGAAAATGCGCAGCCCGTCGATTTCCATCGCGTAGGCGACCCCTTCGTCGGTGGAACGCAGCGTGCGCACCGTGAAATCGCCGCCGTCGTACGATTCCCCGGCCCGGGTGGCGAGCACACCCGGCACGCCCTCGGGCGGGCGCACGTCCGGCGGCAGCACATAGCGGATCTTCGGCACCCTGCTACGCCAGGTGAAGATCACCGGGTTATAGTGGTCGGAGTGGCGGTGGGAGACACACACCACAACGTCCCGGTCCGCAATCTCCGCCGGTTCCACGACCCCGGCGGCGAGCCCCCGGCCGCCGGAGTCGGGCTCGTCGCGCCAGTAATCGAAAATAAGCAGGTGGCGCGGCGTTTCCACCGCAAACCCGCTGTGGAAAAGATAGCGGATATCCGCACCGGTTTTGACATCGTGCATTTTAAGAACCTCCTCATAGGGCTGTCGCAAATGAATCTTGATTCTTTTTGAAACATCCCGTTTCCGTTTGCATACCGTTTTTCTTTATTATGGCGGGAAATGCGGCCGGATGCAAGGGTGTTTCCGCCAAAGCGGAAAATCCGCCGGCTATTCCCTTGTAATGCAAACAGGCGGCTGCCGCCGCCGCAAGGAGGGCTGCCCGTTGGATCATTCAAACCGTCTGTGCCTGCGGGCGTTGCTGACCGGGCTGACGCTGGCGCTTATACTCGGCGCCTGCGGCACGGGGGCGGGCCATGCGCCCGGTGCTTCTTCATCTGCCGGCGCCGCTTCCGCCGTCTCCTCGGAAACATCCGCAGCATCTGTGTTGTCTTCCGCACCGGCGTCCGTTTCCGCCGCGTCCCAGGCTGCTTCCGCGGCGGCTGCTTCGCCGGCCCCGGCGACCGATTCCTCCGTCCCGTCGGGCACGCTGGCCGGCAAGGTGATATGCGTCGACCCCGGCCACCAGCAGAAGGTGGATCTGACCCGCGAGGCCGAGGCGCCGGGGTCGGACGTGATGAAGATCAAAAATCCCGGCGGCGCCACGGGCGTGAAGACCGGCGTACCGGAGTATGGGCTGAATCTGGCGGTCGCCCTGAAGCTGCGCGGGCTGCTGCAGGCCCGGGGCGTGACCGTGGTGATGACCCGCACCGACAACGGCGGCAATATCGGCAATATCCAGCGGGCCCAGATGGCCAACGACTGCCATGCCGACCTTTTCGTGCGGCTGCATGCCGACAGCACGGATTCCGCCTCCGTCCACGGGGCGACCATGCTCATCCCGGGCGGGCAGTTCATCCGCGACGCGGCGCTGCTGCGCGAAAGCCGCCGGGCGGGCGGCTATCTGCTCGACAGCTATATCGCCGCCACCGGCGCGAAAAACCGTGGCTTTTCCGAGCGCAGCGACATGACCGGCTTCAACTGGTGCACCCGGCCGATGGTGCTGGTGGAAATGGGCTTCCTCTCAAACCCCGACGAGGACGCGCTCATGCAGACCGATGCGTACCGGCAGAAAATGGCGCAGGGGCTGGCCGACGGCATTTGCCGCTATCTGGCTGCCGGCAGCGGCTGACCCGGCGTGGCTTTGCAAATAAACCATATTAACAATAGAAGCGTCCATTATCCCGTTTTACGGCCAAAATGTTTTGTTGCTCTTCCGGTACAAAGGCAGTACAATGCAAATGAACAAAAGAAATGGCCTCACGAGTGACCGGAAAAGGATGATGGGTATGCTCAACTGCGAACTCTGTGATTACTATAAGAAGCTCGACTGCGCAGGCAAATGCGGCATGTGCCAGTTCACGGGCGTGGTGTTTGCCAAGGAGCCCGAAACGCTGGAAATGGAATATCCCTGCGCGGGTGTTTCCTATGCCGTATATCTCAGCCGGCAGAAAGAAACCTGCCGTGCCGAGGAAATGGACGGCGAGAACTGGAAATATGCGTACGCCAGTGCGCATCTGAAGGCGGCCAACAGCCGGGCCTGACCGGCACCGCCGATAAAAGCCGCCGGGCTGCGTTTTTTCGCCGCCCGGCGGGTTTTTGTGCACATTTTTTCCGGCCATGCCGCCGGGCCCATA
>JAEWAE010000049.1 GCA_023391835.1 Bacillota bacterium | reverse complement strand
ACCCCCCCCGGCGGGGGGGGGGGCAATTTTCCCGCTTCGCTTTTATATACGGGATTTGACCAGAACGGCCGCCGCCAGCAGCCCGATCACCGAGACCGGGAAAAGAATATCCGTCCGACGCAGCGCGACCGGCTCAAAAGTCGTGCGCGGCGCCGAGCCGTCGAAGCCTTTGGATTCCATGGCGACCGACAGGGCCTCGGACCAGCGCACCGTTTTGACAAGGAGCGGTCGGAGCAGGGCCGGCGACACCGGCGAGACGCGGACACCCCGTACGCGGAAAGCCAGCCGGGCCTGGCGGTATTCCCGCACGACGTGGGGAAATATCCCCCACGCCGCCAGCAGGCCGTAGGCGAACACGGCGGGCAGACGCAATTGCTGGCGCATCGACTGAATCAGCCGGACGGGGTCGGTCGTCAGCGCCAGCAGCAGCCCGAGACCCGCGATGACCAGCACACGGCTCGAGAGCATCAGGCCGTTGCGGGCGGCCGCGCCGCCGATGCCAAGCGACCCGGCGCGCACAGGCGCCCCGTCCCCCGCGTGAAAATAATAGCCGGTGAAAAACATGCCCGCCGCAACGAGCAGCACCGGCAGCAGACAGGCGGCCAGCTTTTTGGGGCTTTGCCGCGCAAGCAGCAGAAGGAGCACACACAGCAGGAAGACTGCCAGATTGACCGCCCCGCTGTGCAAAAACGGCAGCAGCACCGTCAGCAGGCCCAGCCCGATCAGCTTACAGCTGGGGTTCATCGCGTTCATATAGCGCACCGTTTTCAAGCACCTCCACGCAGTCGGCATAATCACGGGCCATGCGGCCGTCGTGAGTGGAAAAAATCAGCGTCAGCCCCCGCTCCACCACCAGCTTCTGCAGGGCCTCCATGATCCGGCGCGTGTTTTCCCAATCCTGCGCATAGGTCGGCTCGTCGCAGATAAGGATCTCACAGCGATAAGCCAGCAGCGCCGCCACACCGAGCCGCCGCTGCTGGCCCTGGCTGAGCATATACGGGGAAAAATCCCGGTACGGCCAGAGCCGGATGCCGCGCAGGATTTTTTCGGCCTGCTCCGCCACCGCCCCGTCGGCTGTGCCGCAGTGCTTCAGGCTGACGGAAATTTCGCCGTACACCGTGTCGCTGACGAACTGATCCTGCGGGGATTGGAACACGAAGCCGATTTTGCGCCGGAGCGCCCGGCGGGAACGGATGTCGGCTCCGTCGAGCCGGATGTCGCCGGCATACCGTTTCAGCCCGCTCAGCGCGCCGAAAAGCGAGCTTTTGCCCGCGCCGCTTGCTCCGAGGATGGCATAGATCAGGCCCCGGCGGAAATCGGCCCGCACATTCTGCAGCACGGGTCTGCCCCCATACTCCATACACACGCCGCGCAGCTGCAGGAGCACGTCGTGACGTCCGGGCTTTTCGGGCCTGACCGACTGATACCGACGCACGGGCGGGAAGCCCGCGAGCGAACGGATGCTCCCGTCCGGCGTGAGCTCCCGGATGTCGTCGGCCGCGCCCTGCCACAGCTCCGGCCGGTGGTCGACCGCCAAGATGCCGGTGCCGTACTGGCGGCGGAGCCGGCAAAGCTGCCGCACAATCGAGCGGGCCGCCCGGTCGTCGATACCGGCAAACGGCTCATCCAGCAATATCCACGCGGGCCGCAGGGCGATCAGGCAGGCCAGGGCTACCTTCTGCTTTTCCCCGCCGGAAAGGGTGAGCAGCCGACGGTCCTTCAGCGAAGCGATGCCGCAGAAATCCAGCGCCTGCCGCAAACGGCCCTCCACCTCGCCGGCGGGCGTACCGATGTTTTCCAGGCAGAATATCAGCTCGTTGCGTACCGTATCCATGCAAAACTGCATGTCGGGGTTTTGGAACATCACGCCGACCAGACGGCAGCGCCGGTTGGGTGCCGGCTCCGCCGGGTCGGTGCCGTCGACCGTGACCCGCCCGCCCCGCAGGAAGCCGGCATACTGCGGGTAAATGCCTGCGGCCAGGCTCAGAAAGGTGCTTTTGCCGCAGCCGGAGGAGCCGGTCAACAGCGTGACGCGCGAGGAGTCGAACGAGGCGGTCAGATGATTCAGAGTAGCCGGGTCCCCGGTTTTGAAATAGGAAAAGGTCACGTCCTCAAAGCGGATTTCGCTCATTTGGAACGATGGCCGGGCAGAAAATCGTTGGTGAATTCGGTGCTGCGCCGCTTGTCGGAATAGCCGTTCTGCACCATCCAGTCCGCCATCCGGTTCCAGCGCGCGGGCTTCATGGCGCCCCAGTGGCCGGTCTCATCCAGCAGCAGGCCCGCCAGGTGCCTCTGCCCGCGCAGCAGCACGGCATCCGACACCGCCGGCAGTCCGTCCCTGACGGAAAGCACCGATTCGGGGTCGCGGGCGGCATCGGCGTATCCGCTGTCCAGCGCCTCCAGGAAGGCGGCCAGGTCGTCCGGCCTGGTCTCGATCATCCGGCGCGTGGCGGCAAGGCTCGGCGCGCAGAAATCAAAAAGCGGGTCGATTTCCGCAAGATCGATATAGGCGATTTCCCGGCCCGCATCCCGCAGGACTTCGTTTTCCCAGCTTGCATACACCCAGGTGGCGTCGACCCGGGTATCCAGCGCCGTGACGATATCCCCCACATCCAGCTGCACCAGCCTCACCTTGCGGTAATCGCCGCCGCTGAGCCGCATGGCCTCGCCGATGACGCCGTGGAACCAGCGCGGCTCAAAATGGCTCAGCCGCTTGCCCTCCAGATCTTTCATCGATGCGATGCCGCTGCTTTTGAGGGCCACGATGCCCGAGTCGCATCGCTGGGTGACGGTGGCCACGGCGGTGATTTCCATCCCGTGGGCCATCTGCTCAAGCATGGACATTTCCGGCCCCATCACGATATCCGCCTCATGCAGTTCCATCACGCTGTGCACCTGGCCGGTCATTTCGACTTCCAGCCCGTGCCGGGCGAAATAGCCCCGCCGCTGTGCCAGCAGAAACCCGGTGTGGATGGTGTTGGGGAACCAATCCAGAACCACTTTGATTTTACGCATGTCAATTCCTCCTCAGTCATTCTCAGTCGTTGCGAATCCGGATCTCTTTCTGAAGCGCGCCCAGAGGGTAGCTTTTGAGCACGCCGGTTTTGGCCACCTGGTCGCAGGCCGCTTTGGAAATCAGCCCGGCGAACAGGATGGCGCTGGCAAACCGCACGATCAGCAGCAGCGCCAGCAGCCAGAGCTGCAGCGTGTAGTATTGCAGGTAATACAGTTCAAACAGAAAAATGCACAGCGCCGAGAACATGCCGGAAACGGACATTGAGACCAGATCGTACCGCCGATAGCGGAAAACGGCGAAGCCCAGCTCGCCGCCGAGGCCCTGGATCAGGCCGGTGAGCAGAAGCACCGCCCCGCCTGAATTGCCCATGAGCAGCTCGACGAAGGAGGCGAAAACTTCCGTGACGAGCGCGACGCCGGGCCGGCGGATGATATAGGCCGCGATGGTTGCGCCCATAAACCACACGCCATAGACGATGTCAAAGCCGAATTGGGAAAGGCCGATGGGCGTCAGCGCGGTGGTCAGCGCGATGCCCGCATAGTAAATGCCGAGATAGACGGCGGCAAACACGACCCCCAGCACCGCCATCATGATGACGTCTTGCAGTTTCCAACGGGATTTTTTCATGGATACAGACACTCCTTTGCAAAAATAAAGGCCGCCCGACCAAAGTCGGGCGACCTTATATACACATTCCCTACGATGGCATTACCCAACAGGTTCAAAGGGTCATCAACCGATTGTGTTGAAATCTCAGCCGGATGCGTCCGGCCCCCCTGGCAGTATTCAGTTGTGTATTTATAAGTATAAGCCTTTTTCACGCATTTTCAAGCCCGAATCGACGGATTTCGCGCAGGACCTGTGTGCTTATTTAAAAACGGCACTGCCGCAGCCGCTCAAGGGCCTATGCTCCCCGAAAAATCGCGGCGCACTCACGACCGTACGTTCCGCCCACAAAACCGGCCCCGGGTCGGTTGCCCGCCGCATTTACACCGGCATGGAATACTCCTCGGAGTATTTGCCCGGCGTGATACCCTCCACTTTTTTAAATATCCGGATAAACGAGTTGGCGTTGGCGTACCCCACCTCATTCGAAACATTCTGGACATTGTGCCCCTGCCGGATCAGCTCTTTCGCCTTTTGAATCCGGCACTCCGTAATATAATCCGGCAGAGATTTGCCCGTCTGTTCCCGGAAAATGCGGGAAAGATACAGAGAATTCATGTGGAAATACTCCGCAACCCCCGACACACCCATGTTGCTGTCCGCATAATGCCGGTCGACATACTGCGTGACCCTTTCCTGCAGGTCGGTATTCCGGCATTTCTTCTTATCGGTATTCCGGCATTGGCACAGCTCCTGCAAGACGCGCTGGATCTCATCTTTTATATCCGGGACGGTCCTTGTGGGGGATGTGCGGGCAAGGGGCTTCAGGGCCTCCATTACATCCATACCGCCGTCATCCGCCATCCCCTCCATCGCCTGCGCCATGGCGTTGACAAGCCCGTACAGCGTATACTGGGTCATTTCCACCGAGACACCGTCCTGCAGGTGCTGGACGTCGAATACCGTATTCACCGTGCTGAGAGCGTTCGGATAGTCGCCCGCCCGAATGAAATTGATCAGCTTACGCTGTGTATCAAACCCGAAGGGATAGCGGCTGCGCGCCGGCTGGATATCAAGCCAGTCCTTCCGCATGATCATGCCTCCGGTGGTGGTGGTAATCTGTGCGCCGCGGATGAAAGGCACGCCCAGATAATTTCCGTTTTCATCTTTGGCATAGGCATCCACGCCCTTATATGTACTGTATATTTTGAGAAGATCGGGCGCGTATTTGCTTTGCAGATCATTGAGTTTGGTGATGATGCCGTCGGTATAGGCCTTCACCAATCCACCGGGGTAATAGTTGTTGACGGAATTCTCATCCAGAATATCCGGCAGGTCGCCCGAAGAAACCATGAGGTTGAACTGATCTTTTTCCTCCCCCACGGCCGGGCAGAGAATTTTAAAATTGATGCCCGTTTTCTTGGTAAGCTCCTGATAGATCGGAAGCTGGGACTGATCCGGATACTGACCGATGAGGACGGAAATAGCCGGCTTCCATATTTTCAGAGTCACCGGGGCGGACAGCGGAAAAGTTACGGATTTTGCCGTTTTACCCGTCTGCACGGCCCGGTGCTTCCCGCACCCGGCCGAGACGGCGGCAGTCATGAGAATCGCCAGTGTGAAACTGAGAACTCTTCGTGTTCTTTTCATTGTGTTTCCTCCCTGATAAAATATCACATAACGCCGCGGCCTGGCAGGGAATTTACCGCCCGCCGGTGTGGATTCTCTTTTTCGCCGCGGCGGGACGTGCGGCAGAATCAGCCCTTAATGGCTCCGATCATGACGCCTTTGACGAAGTATTTCTGCAAAAAGGGATACACGCACAGGATCGGAACGGTCGCCACCACGATGGAAGCGTATTTGATGGTCTCACCGACGGAGGCCTTGTCGGCGTCGGACGTGCTGCCCAGCATATTATCCGTGCTGTTGGCCAGCAGGATTTCCCGCAGGATGAGCTGCAGGGGAAATTTCTGATGCTCCTGCAGATAGATCATGGCGGAAAACCACTGGTTCCACTGACCGACGCCGTAAAAAAGCACCATCACGGCGATGATCGGGCCGGAAAGCGGCAGGATAATGCGGAACAGGATGACGATGTCATTGGCCCCATCCAGTTTGGCGGATTCCTCCAGACTATCCGGAATCCCTTCAAAATACGTGCGCATGATCATAAAATTCCATGTGGAAATCAGCCCCGGAAGGATGCAGGCCCAAAGCGAGTTGATCAGGCCGAGCCCCTTCACCAGCAGATAGGTCGGAATCAGGCCGCCGCTGAAAAACATCGTGAATACGATTATAAGCGTAATCGGCCGCCGAGGCACGAAACTTTTTCTGGAAAGCACAAAGGCGGCCAGCGAAGTCAGAAGGAGATTCAGCGACGTCCCCACGACCACCAGAAAGAGTGTGTTGGCGTACCCTGTCCAGATCGACCGGTTTTTAAAGACCGCCTCATACGCGTCTGTGGAAAAGCCGAGCGGCCGCCACAGCGCACCGGAAAACACTTGCATCCGGGAAGCCTGGCTGAACGACGCGAATACCACATACAGAAACGGATAGAGCGTCACACACATCAGCAGTGTCAGCAGCAGCGCATTGAACGAATCAAACGCGCGATCACCGGCCGACTTTTTGGTCACCATCGAAATATTCCTCCATTTCCGGACGACTCCAGGCCATGACCAATGGAGCGGACCGCCTCGGCCTTCCGACCGCCGCCGTGGTTTCCCCGGCCGCGGCGGGCAAAACCGGCCGTGGCTCCGCCGTCACCAAAGGCTTGTCTCGTTGACTTTCCGGCTGATAAAATTGGCGGCTACCAGCAGCACCAGATTGACCACCGAGTTGAAAAGCCCGACCGCCGTGGCATAGCCGTAATTGAAATTCTGCAGCCCCATGCGATAGACAAACGATGAAATGATATCGGCGGTCGTATAAGTCAGCGGATTATAGAGGAGGATGACCTTTTCATACCCAACGCTCATCAGATGACCGATATTCATAATCAGCAGGATCACAATCGTCGGCATGATGCCGGGCAGGGTGACATGGATCGTCTGCTTCCACCGACCGGCTCCGTCCATGGCGGCCGCCTCATAGAGCTCCGTATCGATGCCGCCCAGCGCGGCCAGATAGATGATGGAACCCCAGCCAATTTCCTGCCATATGCCGCTGCCGATATAAATTGTCCGGAACCATTCGGGCTTTTGCAGGAACAATACGCGCTGCCCGCCGAGCATGGCGATCAGGTTGTTGATCAGCCCCTGCTGTTGTGTAAAATTCACGATCAGGCCGCAGGCCACGATCAAAGAGATAAAATGCGGCAGATAGGTGACCGTCTGCACGACTTTTTTAAACGCGATATGTTTGACCTCGTTTAGCAGCAGAGCCAGCAGGATGGGCGCGGGGAATCCCCACAGCAGGCTGTAGATGCTGAGCAAAAGCGTATTCCGAATCGTACGCCAGGCATAGATGCTGGTGAAAAACTGTCGGAAATACAACAGCCCCACCCAGCGGCTGCCCATGATGCCTTTCATCGGTGCGAAATCTTTGAATGCGATGATGACGCCGTACATCGGCGCATAGCAGAACACCAGGTAGAACGCGATGACGGGAAGAATCATAATATACAGGTATTTGTTGAGCCGCAGATCCCGGAGCATCCTGTGAAGCTTCCCGATTCCGGCCGAGGGTGGCGCAGCTATTCGGGTATCCGAAATATTCATTTCTCACACTCGCTTTGCTGAATTTGTTTTCATTTTAGTGGTTTTGCACGATGCAGTAAATCTTTAATACCATACTTTTGATCATCAATACCATACATATCCGCCGATTCGTGCCAATTTCGCTTCTTTTCGCGCCGGCCCGCCCGGTTTTTATCCGCATGTATCGGTCGTGCCCGCGTCCGGGTAACATGATAAAATCCGCCGGCTTTTTGATTAGCCGGCGGATTTTATGGCTCTGCGTATCCGATTTTACGTTTTACGGCGGGGTCCCGTCAAAAAAAGCGGGGAGCAGGCGCCTAAAAGCGTCTGCCCCCCGCACGGCCCGGTCGAAGTGTCACGCCGGGTCCGCCTCGAAGCGCATCCGGTCTTTCATGATCTCGTCTTTCAAAAATCGCTTGCGGCAGGCGGCCGCAGGGGTGCAGTTGATGCCGCACTCGGTGCCGCAGAGCATTTCCGGAGGAGTTTTACGGAAATTCCGCTCAATGGCCCCGAGCACCTCGTGATAGGGCACCAGCGGGTCGATGCCGCTCAGGGCCAGATCGGCGTACAGCGGCGCCGTCACGGCGGCGCGCAGCGTACGCGTGATGCAGGGGAACTCCAGCCCGCCGGGGATGGGGTCGCAGGGGATGCCCAGATTGGCCTGGAGCGCCATGGACGCGGCATGCTCGACCTGCAGGCCGTCGCCGCCCGCCATCCATGTGACGGCCCCGGCCCCCATGGCGCAGCAGACGCCGGACTCGCCGACGCAACCGACTTCACCGGTGGCGTTGGTGTGCGTATACGCCAGCGCCCCCAGCCCCGCCGCCACGATGAGCCCCTCGATCATTTTATCGTGGGAAAAGCCGCGGGCCTGACGCACCGCATCCAGCGCCGAGAAAAGATAGCCTCCCCCCGTGCCCATGGGGCCGGGCACGATGCGCACGCCGGGCAACTTGGCGTTGGTGGAAAAGGCATGCACCAGAATATGCCGGGTGATTGGGTCGGAAAGCGGCTCCTGCCGGCGGGCATACGCATCCCACTGCCGGCCGTAGATCGGCAGCATCGGCGTTTCTTCCGCCCGATCGTAGCCGACTTCTTCCAGCGAATGAATCTGATGGTCGAGAATGGATGCAATCGTTTCAAACCGTTCCCATATTTTTTCGCGGCTCCAGCCGGAAAACGCCTGCTCGTAGGCGACGGCCGCCTGGGCGAAGGATATGCCCCGATCGGAGGCGACCTGCCGCCACTGCGCCACCGTGCGAAAAAGCTGCGGCTGACGCCCGCGGGTGGTCACCACCGGCAGCAGCGCGGGCAGCACCCGTATCTCGGCCTCATTCCCGCAGACGGCCCGCAGCATCCCGGCATCGGGCCGGTCGGAAAATTTGAGGAAAAGCGCCCGGGCGCCGTCTGCTCTCGCATATTCCCCGGCGCATACGAAAGCGGGCGAATCTTCCCACGGAGCGGAGGGCGGCAGCTCCCCCGACGGGGAAATCAGCAGCGCGCCCCAGGTGTCGGCCTGCCACCGGATGGGAAAACCGTGTATCTCGTAGGTCTCGATCATCCCGCCGCCCACGGAGGCGGCCGTCAGGGTGGCGCGGTCGCCCGCCCGGCCGGTCAGCTCGAATCGCACACTGCCCCGCCACGGGTTGGCGGTCTCCGCTTCCGCGAATTCATAGGAAATCCGCTTTTCCCGTGCCAGCTCGTGGGCGCGGAACAGACGGACGTCGTCGGTTGCAAAATCCTGGACGCCGCCCAAAAAGCCGCGGTCATCCATCATGTTGCCCAGCTTGACCAGACGGTGCTCACCCGGGTTGAAAAGAATCCGCACCCGCGCCGGCTCGCTTTTGAGCGTATGGCGGGCCACCCGGCCCACCCGGCTGGTGCCCGCAAAGCTCCCGCTGGAGCCCGGCTGCATGACCGGGCCGAATACGTCGTTGAAAAAATCCGGATAAAATAATTTTGACACCGCTGTTTCCCTCTTTTCAAATCGGTCGGCATCGCATGCGGCGGGTCATGCCCGCGCGCACCGCGGCATGCATTTCACTCCCCCAGGCCCAGGGCCCGTTCGCCCACGGCGGCCATCAGCTCCGCCGCCCGGGGCAGCACGGTTTCGTCCACCTGAAATTTCGGATTATGGCCGGGGTATGCCCCGCCGACGCCGATGTGAAAGAAGGCGCCCGGTATCGTCTGCTGATATACCGAAAAATCCTCCCCGCCCATGGAACGTTCACCTTCCGAGACCGCAAAGCCGAGCGATTCGGCGGTATGACGCACGAAATCGATCAGTGCCGGGTCGTTGTTGGTGGAAGGCGCGCCCGGGGCCCACTCAAACGCCGCCTCCACCCCCAGGCTCTGGCGGGCACCCGCGCATATCTCCGCCAGACGGTCACGGATAAAGCGGCGGGTATCGGGTTTGAGCGTGCGCACGGTGCCCTCCATCCGGGCGACCGCGGGGATGACGTTCCAGGTATCGCCGGCCTGCACATGGGTGACGCTCACCACGGCCGGGTCAAAGGGGTTGACATTCCGGCTCACCACCGTCTGGAAAAGCTGGATCAGCCCCGCCGCGGCCACAATGGGGTCGGCGCCCATATTCGGGTGGGCGGCGTGGCAGCCTTTGCCGGTGAGGGTCACGGTGAAACGATCCACCGCCGCGCTGTCGGGCCCTTTCACGATGTAGATGTGCCCCGGCTCCGCCATCGCGGCCACATGAAGGCCGAAAATCCGTGACACGTCGTGCAGGATACCGGTGGCCGCGACCTTTTCCGCGCCGTGCGCCGCCTCTTCCGCCGGCTGGAAAAGCAGCTTCACGGTGCCGTCCAGCCGTGCCCGCCGCTGCGCAAGCAGCACGGCCGCTCCCAGCAGCGCCGTGGTGTGGAAATCGTGACCGCATGCGTGCATTCTGCCCGCGTTTTCCGAGCAGTAGGGCAAAGCGGTCTTTTCGTCGATGGGGAGGGCGTCAATGTCGGCCCGCAGCGCCACTACCGGCCCCTCCCCGGCCCCCCGGACGATGGCGACGACCCCTGTTTTGAGCGGGAAATCCAGCAGCTCGATCCCGTTTTCCTGCAAAAGCGCGCGGATGTGGGCGGTGGTTCCGACTTCCTGAAGGGCGGTTTCCGGATGACGGTGAAACCACTCGAATTCCCTTGTCAGACGCGATGTGAGTTCCGGTGAAATCGGCATGATACATCTTCCTTTCGGGTATTTCCTGTACAGGCACGTCTGCGGATTCATCCGGCCAGGTGGCAGGCAGCCATATGGCCGCCGCCCATGTCGCGCAGCGCCGGCACTTCTTCGCGGCAGCGCGGCGTGGCAAACGGGCACCGGGTATGGAACCGGCAGCCCTTCGGCGGGTCGGCCGGGTTGGGTATGTCGCCTTTGAGCACGATCCGATGGGGCCGGCGCGTCGGGTCCGGCACGGGGATGGCCGAGATGAGCGCCCGGGTGTACGGGTGCAGCGGATGGGTAAACACTTCGTCGGTGGGGGCGCTTTCCACGATCTGCCCCAGATACATGATGGCCGTGCGGCTGCACAGATGCGACACGATGCTCAGGTCGTGGGAGATAAAAAGATACGCGACACCGAGTTTTTCCTGAAGGTCGCTGAAAAGATTGATGATCTGCGCCTGGATGGACACATCCAGCGCCGAGACCGGTTCATCCGCCACCACAAGCTCCGGCCGGAGGGCAAACGCCCGGGCGATGACCGCCCGCTGCCGCTGCCCCCCGGAAAACTGGTGGGGGAACCGCTCCCCATACCGGGGCGAAAGGCCGCAGGTCTGCAGCGCCGTTTCCACCCGGGCGGACACACCGGCCTTCTGCTCCGGAAAATGCTGGGCCAGCGGCTCGGCGATGGCCTCCCCCACGCGCATGCGGGGGTTGAGCGAGCTGTACGGGTCCTGAAAAATATACTGGATGCGCGTGCGCGCGGCCTGAAGCTCCCGGCGGCTCAGGCCGAAAACCTCCCGCCCTTCAAAATACACGTTGCCGTCGGTTTTGGGGTAAAGGCGCAGGATAGTCTTGGCGAGGGTCGATTTGCCGCTGCCGGATTCCCCCACCAGCCCCAGTGTTTCGCCCCGCCGCAGAGTCAGGCTCACGTCGTCCACGGCGCGCACGGCTCCGGCCCGGCTGCCGAGCCGGTCGTTCGCCGCGGGAAAATATTTTTTCAGATGCTCCACCCGAAGCAGCACCTCGTCCGGGTTCCATTCGCTCATATTTCGGCCTCCCCGTCGCCGCACCAGCAGGCGACCGCATGCTCCGGCGATATCTGCCGCAGCGGCGGCACCTTGTGTCGGCACTCCTCCAGGCACTCCGGGCAGCGGCCGCTGAAAAGACAGTACCCCGTGTCGCCGGTGAGCTCCGGCACCTGGCCGGGAATGGTGTAAAGCCGCCGGCGCCGGTCGCCGATGCGCGGCTTGCATTGCAGCAGCCCCCGGGTGTACGGGTGGCGGGGGTGGGCGAAAAGCTCACGCACCGGCGCGCGTTCCACCACGCGCCCGGCATACATGACCACCACCTCGTCGGCAATTTCCGCCACGACGCCCAGGTCATGGGTGATGAAAAGCATCGACATATGGATTTGGCTGCGGAGTTCCCGCAGCAGATCGAGTATCTGCGCCTGGATGGTCACATCCAGCGCCGTAGTAGGTTCGTCCGCGATGAGCAGCGCCGGGCGGCAGCTCAGCGCGATGGCGATCATGACCCGCTGCAGCATGCCGCCGCTGAGCTGATGGGGGTAACATTCCGCGATCTGCTCCGCCCGGGGAATGCCCACCTGGCGGATCAACTCCACCGCGCGCGCCAGCGCCTGCCGGTAGCTCAAGCCCTTGTGCCGGGTCAGCGGCTCCGCAATCTGGCGGCCGATGGGGATCACCGGGTTGAGCGCCGTCATCGGTTCCTGAAAGATCATCGAGAGGCGGTTGCCCCGCAGGTCGCACATATCCCCCTCGCTCAGGCGAAGCAGGTCGCGGCCCTCGAAAAAGATCTCGCCGGACTCGATGCGCCCGGGGGAATCGATCAGCCGCATCACCGAAAGAGACGTGACGCTTTTGCCGCAGCCGGATTCCCCCACCAGACACACCGTCCGCCCCTCGGGCACGGTGAAGCTCACGTCGTTTACCGCCCGCACGACGCCGCCCCCGGTGTGGAAACAGGTGGTCAGGCGGCGCACTTCCAGCAGATTTTTCGCCACGGTCGTCACCTCCCCTGAAATTTCGGGTCGAGCGCATCCCGCAGGCCGTCGCCGAGTATATTGATTGCCGTCACGGTGAGGAAAATGATCATGCCGGGCGAGATCCACAGCCACGGCCGCATCTGGAAGTCGATGATGTCATTGGCCGCGCTGATCATATTGCCCCACGACGGAGTGGGCGGCATGACGCCGATGCCAAGGTAGCTGAGCACCGACTCGCTGAGGATGGCGTCCGCCACGTTGAGCGTCGCCACCACGATGAGCAGCGGCACGGTGTTGGGCAGCAGATGGCGGAATATCTTATGCCGGTCGTTGAGGCCCAGCACCTCCGCCGCCTGCATGTAGGGCTGCTCCTTGAGCGAAAGCATCTGGCTGCGGATCATGCGGGCCAGCTTGGGCCAGCCCACGAAGCTGATCATCAGCATGATGATGTAAATGCGGAGATTGCCCGTCACTTTCCAGGCATACAGCACCGCGCCCACCACCATCAGGATCGGCAGCTCCGGGATGGACATGATAGCGTCGGAAATGCGCATGACGACGCTGTCGACCACGCCGCCGTAAAAGCTCGAGAGCGCCCCGATGACCGTGCCGAGCAAAATCGACGTCACCATGGAAAAGAACCCGACCGACAGGGAAATCCGCCCCGCCAGCAGCAGGCGGGTCAGCACATCCCGCCCCAGATTGTCGGTGCCCAGCGGATGCGCCGGCGTCGGCGGCTGATACATGACGCCCACATTCACCGCGTTATCGGCATAGGGCGAGAAAAACGGCCCGATGATGCTGGCCAGCACGATAAAAAGCAGCACGAACAGGCTGACCGCCGCCAGCCGGTTGTGCCCCAGCATCCAGCGCAGACGGCTGCGCAGCAGTTGCGGCGAATCCTCCGACGCCGGTCTGCGGCGCCGCCATATGGAAACAGTCACGCGAAACTCCCCCTCATCGGATACGGATGCGCGGGTCCACCAGCGAGTAGGTGACATCCGCCAGAAAATTGCCCAGAATGGTCAGAGCCGACAAAATCATCGTAAAAGCCATGAGCACGGGGTAATCCCGCTGACCGAGCGATTCCAACTGGATACGGCCCACGCCGGGCCAGCTGAAGATCTGCTCGGTGATGATGGCGCCCGAAAACAGCCCCGGCAGCTTGAAGCCCAGCAGCGTGATGGCTGGCAGCAGCGCATTTTTCAGCGCGTGGCGGAAAATCACCGTCCGCTCCCGCAGGCCCTTGGCCCGGGCGGTGCGGATATAATCCTGACGAATGACGTCGAGCATGCCGGTGCGGAAATAACGGGTCAGCGAGCCGACGCTGATGAGCGTAAGCACCGCCACCGGCAGCACCATGTGGCGCAGCACGTCGCCCAGCCAGACAAGCCCGCCGACTTTGCCGCCGGAGCTGATCATGCCGCCCACCGGCAGCACCTTGAGATCCACCGCGAAAACCTTGACCAGCAGCAGCCCGATGAAAAAGGAGGGCAGCGACATGGCGGCGAAGACCAGCAGGGTGACGGTGCGGTCAAACAGCGAATACTGCCGCACGGCGGAATAGATGCCGACCAGGATGGCAACCGACCAGGCAAGGAGCGACGCCGTAAGCGCAAGGAAAAACGAATTCCATATGTACTGGCCGAGCAGCTGCATCACCGGCATGCGGTATTGGAGCGAATCGCCGAAATCGCCCCGCAGCACGCCGGCCATCCAGATGAAATAGCGTTTGATGGTCGGCTGGTCGAAGCCGTAGAGCTTTTCCAGCGCCGCGCGCCGCGTGGCCGTCAGGTAAGGGTCCCCGTCCAGAAAATTGCCGGGGAGCAGCGAAAAGAGAAAGAACACGATCAGCGAAACAATCAGCAGGAGCACGAGCATCTGCCAAAACCGACGCAGAATATAGCGGCCCACAGGTTTGCACCTCCCATACAAGTCCACCGATGCCGCAAATGGGCCGGCATGCAAGCTTGCAGCTTCGCACGCCGGGCCCAAAAGCCGCGCGACTTTTTTCAGTTACTGAACCGACCAGGTGTCATAGGAGGGCTCGATGCCGGTGAAATCGCTGATGGTGAAATTCTGAATCCGGCTGTTGTAGGCCCAGACGTTGGTCGAATAGTAAAGCAGGATGACCGGCGGGTCGGTCGTGAGCGTCTGGTAGAGCTGCTTGTAAATATCCTTGCGTTTGCTCTTGTCGAGGGTGGAGTTGCCCTGCGTGATCAGCTCGTCGACCTTGGCATCGGAATACCCGGTCAGGTTGGAGGGATCGTTTGTCTTGAAGCCCTTGACGCCGTCGTTCGGGTCGAGCTGCTGGGACGTGTAGAAGGAGGCCAGGTCGTAATTGCCCTGCTTGACCTGCGAGGTAATGGAGTTGACATCCATCACCTGCGCCGCGAATTCCACGCCGATGGCCTTGTAATTTTCCTGCGCGATCGAGATGATCTCGTCGTTGGCCCACCGCGTCAGATAGGTGATTTTGAGCTTCTGGCCGTCTTTTTCGCGGTAGCCGTCCGAGCCGACTTTCCACCCGGCGTCATCCAGCAGCTGCTTTGCCTTGGCGGCGTCATAATTCATGGGGTCGACCCCGTCGGTCGTGTAGGACCACAAAAACGGCGAGCTGGGCACGGTGGCGACTTTGCCCAGGCCCCGATAGCGGGCGTCGATATATTTCTGCCGGTCGAGCCCGAGGATGAGGGCCTGCCGCACCTTGGGGTCTTTGAGATACGACTTTTTGAGGTTGAATTCCGCATAGCCGTAGGAATTCGCCGTGGCGGTGCGCACGTTGAGGAAGCCGAGGCCCTTGAGGGCGGTGACCACTTCGGGCGTGGCGCTGAGCCGGTCGTAATCCGTATCCCCTGTCTGCAGCAGCTGAAGTTTGGTGGCGTCGGCGGTCACTTTGTAGATGAAATTCTCGATTTTCGGCTTGCCCGCATAATAGTTGGGGTTCGCCACATAGCGGACCTCCTGCCCCGGCACATAGGAGGCAAATTTATAGGGGCCGGCGCCCACCGGTTTGGAATACAGGTCTTTGAGATAGGCAAGGCTGCCTTTTTTATATTCCTTGCCGTAATACGCCTTGGACAGCACGCGTACGTTGATGAGGCTCAGCGTCTGGGCGTTGACCTTTGAAGTCGTCACCTGAAGGGTCTGCGCGTCCACCACCTTGATGCCGGCGACGGAAGAGGCGCTCCCCTTCTGATAATCGGTGTCGTCCTGGATGGATGCGAGCGTCAGGTCGGTGTTGCCGCTGTAGGCGGGGTCGAGCAGGAGCGTCAGCGTGAAAGCCACGTCGTCCGCCGTGAGCGGGGAACCGTCGCTGAACTTCAGATCTTTTTTCAGCGTGATGGTGTAGGTCAGCTGATCCTGGGAAACGGTATACTTTTCCGCCAGGGAAGGCACCAGGCTGCCGCTGGTATCATACTCAAACAACCGGGCAAAAATCGGCGAAGTGGCGTTGTCATCCCAGCCGTTGGTGTAAAAATAGGGCAGGAACACCCCGCCGGGGGCCGATATGCCGGCCACGAGCGTATCTTTGCGGCCGACGGCCGTCTGAGGGTTAGCCGAGGTATTGGCGGCCTTTGTGAGCTGGATATTCTGCAGCGTAACGTTCGCCTGCTTGGCCGGCACGGTTTTCTGCGCCGTGCCGGAGCAGCCGGAAAGCAGGAGCGCCGCTCCCACCGCCAGGCCGGCGATTCGCAAACCGATTCGATTCATCATTTTTCCTCCCAATATCTGCAATATGTATCAACACGGACATACGCGCGCGGCGCTGCCCTCCCTGCCGATGCCGTTTTGCCGGGGCCAAACAAAAAGAGGCCGCATCCCGCCGTGAAGCGGAAATGCGGCCTCCAGTTGTCTGGTCAGCCTATCGGAATATTGTGAGCCGGACAAAACGGCAAAATGAAAGCCGGCGGTTCACCCCGCCGGCCCGCACGTAATCATTCAATGCGCGTGACAAGGCAGGTCGGGCCGCGGGAGCATGCGACAGCACATCCCTTCACACATGCGACACGCAAACCATCTGGCTGTTTTCATAAGACCCGCCTCATTTCAATACAAAGTAATCATATATGCAATATTATGTTTAACATTGTAATATCCGTTTTTCCGATTGTCAACCCTTTTCCCCGATTTTTCCGGGAAAAATCAGCCGTCGGCACCTGCCAAAAACTGCCGCACAAATTCCACATGCAGCGCCGCTTCGATCGGGAGCGCCTCCTCATCCAGGCAGAAAGCGCCGCTGTGCAGCGGGGCGGGCTCCGTTTCGGCCGTGCCGCCGCTGACCCCGACCAGCGCATAAAACGCCGGGGCGATTTTACGGTACTGATAAAAATCGTCGGTGGTCAGGCAGACCGGCAGCGTCACCAGACCTGTTTCCGACACGACCGCCCGGGCCGCGCGGCGCACAACCGGCACAAGCTCCGCGCTGTTACTCACAATGCCGGTGGCGCGCTCACATTTAATTTCCGCTTCCACGCCATAGGCCGACGCCGTACCCGCCACAACGCGGCGGACGGCATCGGCGACGCGTGCACGCTCTGTTTCCGACGTGACGCGGGCCGTGCCGGTCAGCTCCGCCCGATCGGCGATGATATTGCCCCGCGTGCCTGCCCGGAACATGCCGATGGTCACCACGGCCGGCACCACGGGGGCGGTCTCGCGCGACACGATCGACTGTAAGGCCATCACGACCGCGCTGCCCGCCACCACCGCATCCCGCGCCCGATGGGGCGTGGCGGCGTGGCCGCCTTTACCCCGGAGCGTGATGCGGATAAAATTGGAGCCGGCCATCACGGCACCCTCCCGAATTGAAACCTGCCCTGTGCGCAGCGAGGGGGTCGCATGGAGCCCGAAAAAGGCGGAAACGTCGTCGACGAGCCCGCTTTGGAGGATGCCGGCCGCTCCGGAGCCGACCTCCTCCCCCGGCTGGAACACGAGCTTGACCGTGCCGGCAAGCCGGTCTCTGCCCTGCTGCAAGATCCGCGCGGCCATAAGCAGTGCCGCCATATGGCTGTCATGGCCGCAGGCGTGCATCAGGCCGGGCGTTTCGGAGCGGTAAGGGAAATCATTGAGCTCCTGCACTTCCAGCGCGTCGATGTCGGCCCGCAGACCGACCGTCGGGCCCGGCCGGGAGCCCATAATGACTCCGACGGTCCCCGTCTCGCCGACCGTCTGAAACGGGATGCCGGCCGCCGTCAGCTCGGCCCGGATTTTTGCGGCCGTACCCGTCTCGTGAAAGCTAGTCTCCGGGTGCCGGTGAAACCAGCGGCGCAGCTCCGTCAGCTCCGCCGCCCACCGCCTTGCCTGATCGATGGCCCGTTCTTCCTGGGAAAGATTCTGAGATGTCTGCATGAATTGGCCTCCGCTTAAACCTTTGATATCCCCGCACCGTCAAAAAACGGCCGGGTCCGGCGTTCCCGCCGGGCCCAGCCTCCGGTCTTCCGGTCAGCTGGTTAAAATTTTGAATTCAGTTAAATCGGACTTTTTCGCTTTTTTCGATCTGCACGATTTTTCCGTCCTGGATGATCGCGGTCACCGAGCCGTACTGAATTTCCTTGATGTACTGGGCCAGTCGTCTGTAAATTTCCGCTTCGTGGCAAGACTCTTTTTCCGCCATGAATTTTCCCCGCCCTTTTCATCGGTTCAAGTCCACAAAAAAGCTCACAGGCCCATTGACCTGTGAGCAACCATCCGTCTGCCGTGGCAAACTATGGAAGTTTCCGTCAATCGTACCCGGGACATATGCGCAGATTCCGAAAGCCCGGCATGGGCATCCGCATACAGCACATTTCACACATGCAAAGGACCGTGATCCGATTGACCGTGTCGTACGTCATACCTATGGCTCCCTTCATCCGATCAATTGCTGCCAAAGCGCCGGAAATTCATACCCCGCATAAACACCCGGCCGTCGGTTTTCCGGCCGGCAGCGATTACCTACTATAACTATATGCTTAATCATATTCGGCGGTTACGCTCATTATAGCGAAATCCGGCCGGGATGTCAAGTCGATGCGGCAGGAAACTTTATGCCCCAGGCGGGCCCATGCCCGCTCCTTTTTGCGGGAGCGAGACGGCGGGCATAGCCGCCTTGATATTGCCGTCGTTTTGCGGTATGCTCAATACATCACAGGCCCCGTCGATGCGCGCGGTCGAGGGGGCCTGCAGGGGCAAACGGAAGACGGACGCCAATTATCCGGGCATAGCCCGCGCATATGGGCAGGGTTAAAGCATATGACATTACAGCAGCTAAAATATTTTATCGAGACTGTAAACTGCGGCTCCATCAATAAGGCAGCCGAGCGGCTTTTCATCGCTCAGCCGAGCCTTTCCAATTCGCTGCATGATCTGGAGGCCGAAATCCGCCACGAGCTTTTGATCCGCACGCCGCGGGGCGTTTCGCTGACCACAGACGGAGCGGAGTTTTTGGGTTACGCCCGCCAGGTGGTGGAACAGGAAAGCCTGCTGGAACAGCGGTGGATGCATAAAAAGCCCTCCCGGCGGCTGTGCGCCATATCGACGCAGCACTATGCGTTCGCGGTGAACGCGTTTGTGAATATGGTCAAAAAGACCGACGCGGAAGAATATGAATACACCCTGCGAGAAGCCAGGACCTTTGAGATCGTGGAGGATGTAAAAAATCTGCGCAGCGAGCTCGGCATCCTCTATATGAATAATTTTAACCGGAAGGTAATGGAAAAGCTGCTCCGAGAAAATCAGCTCACCTTCCACCCGCTTTTCACCGCCAATCCGCATGTTTTCATCAGCACCACCAATCCTCTCGCGGGGAAACCATATGTGACTCTCGACGACCTGGCGGAGTATCCGCGTTTATCCTTCGAGCAGGGCGATTACAACTCCTTTTATTTTTCGGAAGAGATCCTCAGCACGGAATATGCCAAAAAAGATATCCATGTGGGCGACCGGGCGACCATCTTTAACCTGATGATCGGGCTCAACGGCTACACCATTTCCACCGGGATCGTCAGTGCGGATCTCAACGGCGACAACATCACGGCCGTGCCGCTGCGCGTGGCGGATTCCATCGAAGTCGGCTGGATATCCCACAAGGATATCCGGCTGACACAGCAGGCCGCCCTGTATCTGGAGGAACTGAAAGCCGTGGTATCCCGGTACGGGGTCCGGCTCAAAAAGTAGATATATTTACAGACTATATCTGACCATATTATTTTGGTGCTACCGATAAGTCCCTCCTGTGTGCTAGAATAAAAGCACAAAATTTTACCATTTGCATCAGGGAGGGTTTCGCAATGAGCAACCGATTTCAAACGGTGGGCAGCCTGCTGCGCCCGGCGGATCTGCTGCAGTATAAACGACAGATCGAGCGGCGCGACGACATCACCTATCCGTTTTACGACAATTTCGACGGGTATGAGGCGTGTGAGGCCTCGGCCACACGGGCGGTGGTCGCCCGGGAAATCGAGCACGGCCTGACGGTCGTCACCGACGGGGAATATTCCAAGTCGATGTGGCATCTGGATTTTGTCTGGGGGCTGGGCGGAATCCGGCGCTATATTGCCGGGCACGGCTACTTTTTCCGCGACCGGGACGGGCATTCCCAGTACGAAACGCGCCGGGACATCGGCCTTAGGATTACCGGCGAGCTCAGTGGGAAAAATCATCACTTTATCGGGGTGTTCCGGCGGCTGCAATCCTTCGCGGGCGGGCATGCGACGAAGCTGTGCGTCCCGTCGCCCTCCCATATTTTCGGGGAACTGCTGTGGTCGGACAATATCGGCGGCAAGGACGCCGTCTATCAGAATGCGCAGGAGCTGAAGGCCGGGCTCACCCGCGCCTATGAGGATTTCATGGCGGAATACGCCGCCGCGGGCGGCAGAATCCTGCAGTTCGACGATTGCCTGTGGGAAATATTCGCCGACGACAACCCCAACTCCCCCTACACCGGCGAAAGCATCAATCAGGAAAAAGTCCGGGCGCTTGCCGCTGAATTCATCGCGATCAACAATGCAGTGATCGACTTCGGGCATGGTCTGGGGCTTAAAATGTGGACGCACAACTGTCGCGGCAACTATGATTCCCGCAACATGGGCGGCGGTTCCTATGTCAAAATTGCGAATCTGTTTTTGAAGCAGCTGAAATACGACCGCTTTTTCCTGGAATGGGACGACGCGCGTGCCGGTTCGCTGGAGGCGCTTCGCGTATTTGCCGACAGGCCTGATACCGAGGTCGTGCTGGGGCTTCTCTCATCCAAGACAAGCACGCCGGACGACGAAACCCGCGCGATTCGCCTGCTGGATGAAGCCTGCCGCATCCTCCCCAAAGACAGGCTGCTCCTTTCCCATCAATGCGGGTTTGCATCCTGCGACGGCGGCAACGAGCTGACCGAGGCGGAGCAGTGGGCCAAAATCGACCAGGGGCAGCGGATTGCGCAGCAATACTGGGGCGAGTAACGGCCGGGAGGCCATCCGTAGAGGATTTCGAAATCTTCCGACAGAGCCTTTTTACCCACGGCATTCATCCATGTGCCGTCACCCTGGCAAAAGCCAGCCGGTGGCGGCGCTTATTTTGCCCCTCGAATTCGGCGCCGGGCAACACGGCCCAGCAGACACGGGCCGTGTCAAATCTTCACTAAATCCCCACATTGCTCCGCGATGATACCCGCAATGGAATCATCCCATTTTGGAAATCTACGCGGGGGAATGATGGAATGGCCTTACAATGGATACGGAAAACACTTTGGGTACAGGAATGATGCTCGGCACCGCCGAAGCAAAGCCGGAAGGCGCATTAAACCGGCTGGACGGTGTCAAAGATGTGAAGGCAAGCTACCCGGATGAAACGGTGCGTCCTGCATCCTCTCTTAGCCGCCACAGACGGGTCAAAGCGCGGCGTATCCAATTGGATTCCTTGTCGTTTGTGTGGTAAAATAGCGGTGACCCGTCCGCATGGGTGGGTCACCGCCAATCTTTTGAAAAAGACCGGGGCGCCGTCACGGCGGGGGTGGTAACGGGTGTATAAAATCTGGATTGTCGAAGACGACGCGGCCATCGCGTCGGTGATCAAAAAGCAGATCGAGACCTGGGGCTTTGAGGCAAAATGCGCGGAGGATTTTCGGAATATCCTCGCGGAATTTTCGGAATTTGACCCACAGCTGGTGCTGCTGGATATTTCGCTGCCTTTTTATAACGGCTATCATTGGTGCGAGGAAATCCGTAAAGTGTCGAAGGTGCCGATTCTCTTTTTGTCGTCAGCCTCGGATAATATGAATATCATCATGGCCATGAATATGGGTGGCGACGATTTTATTGCAAAGCCCTTCGACCTGAACGTGCTGACAGCCAAAATCCAGGCGATCCTGCGCAGGACATACGATTTCGCAGGGCAGACGACTCTGTTGGCGCACCGGGGCGCCCTGCTCAACACGGCCGACCTGAGCCTGACCTACCGCGGTGAGCGTACGGACCTGAGCAAAAACGAGTACCGCATCCTGCAGACACTGATTGAGAACAAGGGCAAGGTGGTCGGCCGGGATATGCTGATGCAGCGGCTCTGGGAAACCGACAGCTTTGTGGACGAAAACACGCTGACCGTCAACATCGCCCGGCTGCGCAAAAAGCTGGAAGCCGCCGGGCTTCACGACTTTATCGCCACCAAAAAGGGCCTGGGCTATCTGGTGGAATGACCGCGCGGTATTTTTTGCCGAAAGGAATTGCCGATGCGTCTGTTTTTTGCTTACCTGCATGCGCACATAAAGGCCATCCTGATGTTTTTGGCCTTCTGCGCCGTATTCGCCGGCATCTTTGCCCTATACGGCCTGCCGCTCGCGGCGGTGGGCTATGCGGCGGCCATCTGCGCGTTTATCGGCGCGGTGGCCGTGATCTGCGACTTCCTGGCCTTTAGCCGAAAGCATCGCCGGCTGCTACTCCTGCAGCGGGAAATCACGGTGACCGACGCGCATATACCGCTCCCCGCCGGGCGGCTGGAAGCGGATTATCAGGCGGTGATCCGCACGCTATACGCCGACAAGGCGCAGCTGGAAAACCGGATGAACGACCGGATCGCCGACCTGATGGAATACTATACGCTGTGGGCCCATCAGGTCAAGACGCCGATTGCCGCCATGCGGCTGATTTTACAGAGCGAAGAAAGCCGTCTGCCGCAGCAGCAGGAACTGACCGAAGAGCTGCAGCGCATCGAGCAGTATGCGGAAATGGTGCTGTGCTACCTGCGGCTCGATGCGGGTTCCACCGATTATGTCATCCGGGAATCCGACCTGGATGCGATCATCCGGCAGGCGGTGCGGGGGTACGCGTCGCAGTTTATCCGCAAAAAAATCCGGCTCGACTATGAACCGCCGGTCTGCCGGGTGCTGACGGACGAAAAATGGCTGCTTTTTGTGATCGGGCAGGTGCTTTCCAACGCGCTCAAATACACGAAATCCGGTGCGATCTCCATTCGGCTGGAGCACCCCAAGACGCTTTGCATACGCGACACCGGTATCGGCATCACGCCGGAGGATCTGCCGCGCATTTTTGAAAAAGGCTTCACCGGGTATAACGGTCGGGCTGATAAAAAGGCCAGCGGCATCGGTCTGTATCTCTGCCGGCGTATTTGTGACAATCTGGGGCACCGGATCACCGCCGAGTCGAAAGTCGGCGTCGGCACGGCCATCCGGATCGATCTCGCCAGCGCGGAGTTGGAAACCGAATAGCCTTACCGTTTTGTAAGGTTCGGCGGAGAAATGTAAGGCGGAACGATGGCAGCCCATTCCCCCGTTTTGCTACAATGGACCTGCACGATTAAAAAGGAGGAAGCGCAAGTGTCCATTCTTGAAGTAAGCCACCTCAAAAAAATCTATACCACCCGTTTCGGCGGCAATAAAGTCCAGGCGCTGTCGGATGTATCGTTCCATGTGGAAAAGGGCGAGTATGTCGCCATCATGGGCGAATCCGGAAGCGGCAAAACGACGCTATTAAACATTCTCGCGGCGCTGGATAAGCCGACCGGCGGGTCCGTCATGCTGGAGGGACGCGACCTCGGCAAAATCCGGGAGTCGGCGATTGCGGCCTTCCGGCGGGATAATCTGGGCTTTGTCTTTCAGGATTTCAACCTGCTGGATACCTTTTCCCTGCAGGATAACATTTTCCTGCCGCTGGTACTGGCCGGGAAGCAATACCGCGAAATGCAGGAACGGCTGACGCCCATCGCATCCATGCTCGGCATCACGGAGCTGCTGCCAAAATTCCCTTATGAGGTCTCGGGCGGGCAGAAGCAGCGGGCGGCTGTCGCCCGGGCGCTGATCACGGGCCCCCGGCTGATACTGGCCGACGAACCAACCGGGGCGCTGGATTCCAAATCGACCGACGAGCTGCTCCGCCTGTTTTCCGACATCAACCGGAATGGGCAGACCATCCTGATGGTCACCCACTCGGTCAAAGCCGCCAGCCATGCGGGCCGGGTGCTGTTTATCAAGGACGGCGAGGTATTCCACCAGATCTATCGCGGCGACTGTCGGAACGAGGAACTGTATCAGAAAATTTCGGATACGCTGACCATGCTGGCAACGGGCGGTGAACGGGCATGAAACTCGGATTTTACCCCAAACTCGCGCTGACCGGCGTTTCAAAAAACCGCCGAATCTATCTGCCGTATATTTTAACATGCATCGGCATGGTCATGATGTTTTACATCGTCTCATTCCTGGCCGCGAGCAAAAGTGTGACCGCCATGCCGGGCGGGAACTCCATCCAGATGATTCTTTCGCTCGGCTGCGGCGTCATCGGCTTTTTCTCGCTGCTCTTTCTTTTCTATACCAATTCTTTTCTCATGCGCAAGCGCAAGAAGGAATTCGGGCTGTATAACATTCTCGGCATGGGCAAACGGAACATCGCGCGCATCCTGCTGTGGGAAACCCTGTTTATCGCGGTCGTCTCACTGGTGGGCGGCATATTCTGCGGCATCCTGTTTTCCAAGGCCGCCGAGCTGCTGATGGCCCGCATATTGGGGGGGCGGGCCGGGTTCGGCTTTACCGTGGGCATCGCCTCCCTCACGGAAACGGCGGTCCTGTTTGCGGGCATATTCCTGCTGATTCTGCTCCACGCGCTGCGGCAGATTCATCTGGCCAAGCCGGTGGAGCTGCTGCACAGCGATGCGGTCGGGGAAAAGCCGCCCAAATCCAATTGGCTGCTGGCCATATTGGGGGCCGTCATCCTCGGCTGTGCGTACTACATCGCGCTTACCGTCAAGCAGCCGCTGAGCGCTCTGCTCTGGTTTTTCGCGGCGGTCATTCTGGTCATCCTGGCGACTTATTTACTGTTTATCGCGGGCTCGGTGACGATCTGCCGGCTGCTGCAAAAAAACAAGCGGTATTATTACCGCGCGAACCACTTTGTGTCGGTATCCTCGATGGTGTACCGGATGAAGCGCAACGGGGCGGGGCTCGCTTCCATCTGCATCCTTTCCACGATGGTGCTGGTGATGGTTTCGTCGACGGTCTGCCTTTATGCCGGCACGGAAAGCAGCCTGCGCAGCCGTTATCCGCGCAACGTCGTGGTGGACACCGAGTCGCTCACCGCCCGCTACACCGCGGCGGTGGACGATGCCGTCGGCGAGGCGCTGGCGAAAAACTCCGTCCGGCCGGAAAATACGCTGCGCTACCGCTACATGAACATGACCGGCTATGTAAAGGGCAGCCGGGTGATTCTCAATCAGAGCAGCCTGAATCCATCGGAAACGGCTCAGATCCGGCAATGCTTCATCGTCCCGCTGGAGGATTATAACCGCCTGATGGGTACGCATGAGAAACTGGCGGACAATGAAGCGATACTCTACTGCACCCGGAAGAAATATACCGGCAGCACCGTCGACATGCAGGGCCTGCCGACCATGCGGATCAAAAAACAGGTCTCAAAATTTATACACAACGGCACGGAGGCCATGGATATATCCCCGTCGATGTTCATCATCGTGCCGGATTTTGACCGGACCCGCACGCTGGTGGAGCAACAATATCAAAGCGCGGGGGAGGATTTTCCCGGCGTCCACGCGTATTACGGATTCGATCTGCGAAGCGACAGCAAGACGCAGACCGCCGTGGCGGGTGATATTTCATCCGCCGTCAAAACGCTGCAGGCAGCGGACGGGAATTTCCCAAAAGTCACCGTCGAAAGCGCCGCCCACAACCGGGCGGATTTCTATGGGCTCTTCGGGGGGCTGTTTTTCCTCGGCGTGCTGCTCGGCCTTGTGTTTATTCTCGGCGCCGTGCTCATCATGTACTATAAGCAGATCACCGAGGGGTATGAGGACCAGAGCCGCTTTGCGATCATGCGGAAGGTCGGCATGACCCGGCACGAGATACGCCGCAGCGTCGATTCGCAGGTGCTGACCGTCTTTTTCCTGCCTCTTGCGGTTTCAGGAATCCACACGGCCTTTGCCTTCCCGATGATTTCCAAACTGCTGGCGCTCTTCAACCTGACAAATATCCGACTGCTGGCGACGATCAGCGGCGGCTGCTTTTTGATGTTCGCACTGTTTTATACCCTTGTCTATTTCGTCACATCGCGTACCTATTACCGCATCGTCAGCAGCAGCGAGAATGCCTGAGGTGCGAAACTCAGAAAATCGTACGGTATGAATCGAATAAAAACGCTTAAAAAGCGAAAAAAGCAGTGCCCGGCCGATGAAATGCGGCCGGGCACTGCTTTTTTGATTGGCTGTGTGATAAAATAGGAAGAAGTCTCCGACTGACATCCGAGCAAAGCAAGAGTACCGGTTATCCCCTCGCCTTCAGACGGGCCGTTCGGAAGACTCAGACGCCCGGATTTAATCGACACAGGCGCCGGTCGGCATCCTATGAGAACGCAGGGAGGAAAGCATCCGGTCTTCCCGCTTTATGCTCCCGCGTCAATTCAACGGCAAGGAAGTCAAACGATATGGATTTGAACCGCCGCACCATGAAAAAGCTGATGGCACTCATCGCCTTCGGCATCGCGTTTTGTCTGGGCCTGCTCAATCTGTATCGATTCCGGGCGCTCGTCGGGACGACAGCCGCCATCCTGCAGCCGATCCTGCTGGGATTCGTGGTGGCCTATATTTTCAATATTCTGATGCGTGAAATCGAAACGCGGGCCTTCGCCCGGATGGACCGCCGGTTTGTCAAACACTGGCCCCGCATACGGCGTCCATTGAGTATTTCGATCTCTTTGGTGCTGGTGTTCGGCCTTTTCGCCCTGATTGCGTTTATTATCGTGCCGGATCTAATCACCTCCGTCACGAATATTGCCAACGACATTCCCTCGCTGTTTCACAATCTGCAAAAGCAGTATACGGCGTTTGTGCGCAAAAACCCGCTCATCGGCGCGCATATGGCAAGCCTGCAGGTGGATTGGGACAGCGTCACCCGTTCACTCGCCCAGCAGGCCAAGCATTCCTCCACCGCCCTTGTCAACTTTACCATTTCTTTCACGACCAGCCTGCTCAACGGCTTTGTTTCGTTCATCCTCGGCTTTATCATCGCCGTCAACATTCTGTTTTCCAAAGAGAAGCTCAAGGAGCAGTTCCGTCGTCTGCTCTATGCGTTTTTGCCAAAAGACTACCCCGAAAAAACCATCCGGCTGCTTCGGATCACCGACCGGGCCTTTTCCGATTTCATCACCGGGCAATGTCTGGGTGCCGCAGTGCTGGGGGGATTGTGCTTTTTGGGCATGCTGGTGTTCCGTTTCCCGTTTTCGCTGCTGATATCGGTACTGGTGGCGTTTTTCGCGCTGCTGCCGATTTTGGGGCAGATTTTCAGCGTATTGATCGGGGCTCTGCTGATTTTGACCGTAAGCCCCATCCAGGCGCTGTGGTTCACGATTTATCTGCTGGTGCTGCAGCAGATAAACGGCAACCTCATTTACCCCAAGGTCGTGGGCTCGAAAATCGGCCTCCCCACTCTGTGGGTGCTGGTGGCCATCGCGCTGGGCGGCAATCTTTTCGGCATCGTGGGCATGCTGGTGAGCATTCCGATATTTTCCGTGGCCCGCACTCTGCTGAAAGAAAGCGTCGACCGGCGGCTGGCCAAACGGAAGCCGGCCGCCGAGGAAAAATAAAACAGCGGGCACAAAAGAGACGGGATCGGTATGATCTCCTCCCTTTTGCTCCCGTTTTCTCAGACGGCGCCTAAGCCGTACGGCGGCTTTGATCTGCTTTTTACCGCATGGTATTCAGATACTTTGCGGACCGGCGCATGAAATCCAACTGATCGGCCGCGCCGAAATGTTCGATAGCCAGAAAGCCGTCATAGCCAGTGGCTTTTAAATCCTTTACGATAGCCGCAATGGGCATATAGCCGCTCCCCACCGGGCTGGGGGCCAGACCATGGTTATAGCGGTTACCGGCCGAAGCAGATGCTTCTTTGGCCCGATCCTTGACATGAACATGCGCGACATACGGCCGAAGCAGCCGGTATGCCTGCCACGCATCCTCATCCGAAAATGCAAAGTTGCCGGTATCCAGCGTGATCCGGAGACCGTCCACCTGGCGCACCCACCACAGCAACTGATTCATGGCGGCATACGGCGCGGTCCTGCCGTCGTAATCTTCCAGCGTGACCGTGACGTCGCGGCTTTTCCCATAGCTCACCGCCTGCCGCAGAGCCGTGCGGATATGCCGGATCTTTTCACTGGCCTCCATCGCCGCGGCCGTTTCCGACGGCGAGCCGCGCCGGGCCGTCAGGAACTGCGCCTCGGCCTCCGGCAAAAAACCGGGAACGATCAGAATGCGGTCCGCCCCAGCCTGACAGGCCGCGTCAATCTGGTTTTTACCCGGTTCGGTTTCGGCATCGTCGCCCCAAGCGTAAGTTTCATACACACTGCTGACGCACAGACCGGCGGCGGCCAGCTCCGGAAGAATGCGGTCCCCCTCCGCCAGCAAAGACACCAAATGAAGCTCGACCCCATCAATCCCGCACTGTCTTGCCTGCGCAAGGATTTCCGGCATGCCGAGCCGTTTTTGTGTGCCGATTTCCTGCAAATGGTCGTAGAATATGGAAAGCCGCACGGTACATCTCCCCTTTTGCGTTGGCGGAACGAGCCATCCGATGCCGCGAAACAGTGAACCCAAATGGCAGGCCCGAACTAAATAAGTTCCAGATGTCTGCCGTCCATCCGGTAGGTGACATCCTTCCGCTCCACAATAATCTGCGTTTTGGCAGACAGGGCTTCGTCTTGCATGATGTGGCTCAGCAGTTCACGGGTCGGGTTGATGGCAAACGGATGACCGACCAGCTGCAGCATGGACAGATCGCCGTTTGTGTCGCCATAGGCATAGCTGGCGGTCAGATCGATATCATGCTGCCGCGCAATTTCCAACACGGCCTGCCGCTTGCTTTTCGCATCCCACATGGGAATGATTTTGCCGTTATATATACCGTCCGGCCCCACTTCATAGACTGTGCCCTTGTAATCGTCCATGCCGTATTTTTTCGACATTTCCCGCACCAGTTCGATGGGGGAACCCGAAATGGCAATGACGATATGCCCTTGTGCCTTATGCCATTTAATCCGCTGGCGCGAATAGGTATATACCCTGTCGCCCTTTTGCTCGATCACCCTGCGCGCGATATAAGCGATATGAAAGGAGTTGGTATTCCGGACCGTCTCGGTATAGATATCCACCATTTTCTGCAGATAATCGTCATAATTGCCGACCCGCTTATCCCATCGGGTGAACGCGGGTTCCACATCATTGTACCACTTGCTGGCGTCGATCAGCTCGTACTTGATCATCTTTTTGAACATCTCGCTGATCATTCCCTCGCGGGAAATCGTACCGTCGATATCAAAAAAGGCCGCGCATTTCTGCATGGCTGAATGCCCTCCTTTTCCTGCCGATATTCCAATTATATCCGAATTCATGCACGGTTTCAACACTGTCTGTTCGCGGCATCTTCGTCGAATGAACACGTCTTATCTCTTCAACCGTGCTCTATCATACGGTCGACTTCCCCATGCATTCAGTCAGATTTTGGAGACAAAACTTTTGCGGTTCAATTTCGGAACGTCTGACTGGCGCAGAATCAAAAATTCTTCGATGGAAGCCAGAAGCGCCACGATGCCGGTGATATAGAGCGGGATATTCGTAAATGCGCCGGCCAGCGGGCAAAGGAAGAAAAGCAGACCCGCCGTTTTATTGGCCACGGTGTGAATGCTGAGAATCTGCCTGAATTTCCGTTTGGAAAACACCGCGTTGACGGCCCGGATGACAAAAACGATGCAGATGCCGATGATTACAAAAACATCTGCGTGCGTCTGTCGGATCACCGTCAGAATAATCACGGCGCACAGGCAGAAATCCGCCAGACTGTCAAGTCTGGCACCCAACCGCGTTTCCGCTTGGAACCGACGCGCGACAACTCCATCCAGCAAATCGGTGCAGCCGCAAATCAGGTACAGAAAAATAAACAGAGCACTTGGGCAGGGCAGAAGCAGCAGCCAGAAGGACACGCGACCCGGCATAAGGTCAGCAGGTTCGGCAGATATTCTCTTTTCATTGGCCGTTTCCGTTTTGGACTGCATCTGCGATCTGCCCGGCCGCCTGTCGCGCCGTGATGTCGCTCACGTCGATTTTGACCGTATGCATCTTCTCATACAGGGGAAGCCTATGCAGACTCCGTTCCAAAACATCGGGCGTGCGGACATGGTTTTCCACATCTTTTCGAATTCTTTCCGTCAGTGCCTGAACGGACACCATCAGAGTAAATTTGTACAGTGCAAATTCCGACCCTTCAAGTGCCGAAAGAAGATCGTCTATGATTTCTTCGTCCTGCATGACCCAGCAGAAAAGGACATTCTCATATTCGGAACAGTTTAGGAAATTGCGCAGAAGATGGGCGATATTATCCTGCACCATCGTTTTGGTTTCTTCCGTCACCACAAACGGGTCCATCATCCAGCACCAGTCCCCGTCCAGAAAGACGCAGCGGTCCAGCATTTTCAGCAGTTCCCGGCAAGTGGCAGTCTTGCCCGAACCCATGGTTCCGTTTATTAGTATCAAACGCTTCATAAAATCTTCTCCAGATCACAAAAATTCCGGATCACGAAATCCGGCCCCGCCAGATTTCCGGAATGCGGATGACCTCATAGTTCATGGCTTTTTCCCGATTGGAAAGGCAAGGTATCGCCCGGTTTCCCGTTTATACCGGACGTACTCGTCGCCGAAAACGGTCGGCAGAAATCGCTCTTCCTCCAGAATCTGCAGATGGAACATACCAACCGCCGCGACCGTGAATAAAAGCTGCAGCATGTTGCTGAAAGCAACCGTCAGCCCGATGTAAAGTTCCTATGGTTATATCCAAAATCAAATTTTATTTTTTTATAGCAACTATCATTCCATCCCCAATTGGCAATAATGTGCTCTCCAAATCCGCTGCAGCAGCGACAAGGCGGTTGAATTCACTTATCGGTTCCACCTGATCATTCCACTTTGGGTCAAGTTCCATAGCCGGAAACAACGCATCGTCGGCTATTAAAATGCCGCCTACTTTTAATATTCGGATGCAATCTTTCAGTAAAACGGGATATAATCTTTTGTCAGCGTCCTGAAAAATTAGATCAAAAGAGCCGTTCGGGAAACCGGGAACGATCTGACGCGCGTCACCGAGCTTTATTTGGACAGTGTCGTCTACGCCTGAGTGTTCGAAATTGCGCCTTGCCTGTTCTGCCACAGTATTATCAAATTCGATTGTTGTGATTTTCCCACCGTACTGCCGTGCCGTGAGTGCCATAGATGTGGTAGAAAATCCGATGCTCGTACCGATTTCGAGAATATTTTTTGGATTTTTCATCTGCAATATCAATTGCAGAAAGCGTGCAGCATCATCATCTACAACCGGCACAAAATCTTTCCAACCTGTTTTGTTTACGAATTCTTTTTTTCTCAAAGAACCCTTTACGCTATACAGGTCTTCAATATAAGCCCGATATTTTTCCAATGTGTCTGTGCTCACAGTTTACATCTCTCCTTAAATTCTTACCTGTTGGAAAAACACAAAAAACGCACTTTCCAACCAAGTAGGTTAGATAGTGCGTTGGCTTACGTGAACGCTTACAACATAATTCATTTAATTTTATTATATATCACCTTATGTTTTAAGTCAACCACATAAGAAAAACTTAATCTAAATAAATTAGATCATAAATATCGTTTATAGCAGAAAGCAAAAGCTCCATGTGCGGGTTCAACTCCTGACACATGGAGTTTTGATGGCAAGCATGGTCATAAAAGATATAAGCCACTGCTAAACATTATGCTCATTTCATTCTACTCACCGTCGTAATAATCAACATTTTCGTCTGATTTATAAAGCTTGTTAATATCCTTTCCCCAAATTCCGATTTTTCCCGAGTCCGGATAAAAGGCAACGTCAATTGCATTGCAGGTGTCAAAGTCCAAATAAACAAGAGTCTCGTCAGACGAGTTATTCGTCAATTTATGTGCTCCCATTTTGTTTGCGGGGAAATACAGCAATTCCCCCGCTGATACACGCCTTTCACCATCTGGCGTTCTCAAAATTCCGCTTCCGCGAATAATATAAAAAACCTCTTCATTTTGAGTATGATAATGATACGGATAAGCCGATTTTTGTGGAGGTATTTCGTAAATGGATGCTGTGCATTGATTTGCAGTTCCTCTGGGCAGAAATTCTTTTCTCAAGTATTCATATTTTTCATGTCCTTTTTTATGGCGGCTCTCCATTTCGTCTACCCGTGCCTGTAATATATCGGCCATTTGAACGTTACCTCCACTAACATAAATAATATGAATCAAGTATAGCACGAAATTACCTCAGCAGGAAGCAAAAGCTCCATGTGCGGGTTCAACGCCCGACATATGGAGCTTTGATGGCAAGCATGGTCAAAAAAGATGCAAGCTATAAACGCGAGCGCCAAGCTACCCAAAAGAAAAGAGTCCGAACGCGAATTGCGTCCAGACTCAGTCTGGTGGTGCCGGTGGCGGGGGTCGAACCCGCACCCTGTTGCCAGGACAGGATTTTGAGTCCCGCACGTCTGCCAATTCCATCACACCGGCTTAGTTTCGCCTGCCGGCAGGCTTCGCCCGCCGGCAGCGTTCTAATTATAACCCGCGATGCAGAGAAAATCAAGTGAAATTCCATCCGCCGTTTAGGCCTTTTTGAGCCGGCTCCTGCGGCGGCGGTAATGACTGCGGCCCGGGTGAAACAAAAGCGTCGACAGCACCGGCCCGATGGACACATAACCAAGTATCCGCAGCAGGGCAGGCGCCCTAAGCGCCACCGTATTGAAAATCGGCTGCAGCAGCGGCATATAGAGAGCTGCCAGAATCATGGCCGTGGAAATCAGGCAGGCCAGTATCAGCCAAGGATTGCTGAAAAAGCGGATATGCAGCAGGCTTTTCGTCTCGGATTTGCACTCAAACACATGCACTAGCTGCACGAGTACCAGCGTCATAAAGGCGGCCGAACGGGCGGCTTCCAGACTGCCGGTCAGTTTCATGATGCTCACGAAAGCGCCGAGAGTGCTCAGCCCGATGATACAGCCGCGGAAAAGCATCATCCCCAGAAGTCCGTTGGAAAACACGCTCTCATGGATGCCGCGGGGCTTATCTTCCATCACATCTTCGTCGGGCGGCTCCAGGCTCAGGGCGATGGCCGGCAGACCGTCGGTCACCAGGTTGACCCACAGAATCTGAATGGGCAGCAGCACCACCGGCATGCCCATGAGCATGCCCAGAAACATGGTCAGCACTTCCCCGATGTTGCAGGAAAGCAGATAGCGGATGAATTTGCGGATGTTGCGGTAAATGACCCGCCCCTCCTCTATGGCCGAAACCATTGAAGCGAAGTTATCATCCAGCAGGATGATGGAGGAAGCCTCTTTCGTCACATCGGTGCCCGTGCGGCCCATACTGACGCCGATATCCGCTTCCTTGACCGCCGGGGCGTCGTTGACGCCGTCGCCGGTCATGGCCACAACGTTGCCGGTCTGCTTATAGCTGCGGACGATGCGCAGCTTGTGGTTGGGCGAGACCCGTGCGAATACCGCCGCATGGGGCGCCGTCCTGGCCAGTTCCGAGTCGCTCATGCGGTCCAGTTCCGACCCGGTCAGCACCCGGTCGCCGTCGTGGAGGATGCCGATTTCCCGTGCGATGGCGGCCGCCGTCTTTTTATGGTCGCCGGTGATCATCACGGGACGGATGCCGGCGCGCACGCATTTCAGCACCGCGGCCGCCGCTTCCGGCCGGGGTGGGTCGATCATGCCCTCCAGCCCCGCAAAGGTGAGATCCCGTTCCAGCCCGTCGGCGCCGCCGGTTTCCGCCCCGTTCAGGTCGCGGTAGGCCATCGCCAGTACGCGCATGGCCCGGTCGGCCATCTCGTCATTCATGCGCTGGATGGCCGTGCGGGTGCGGCTATCCATGCGGACGCAGTCGCCCCGGGCCGTATGCACCGTGACGCATTTTTCGAGGATCACATCCGGCGCGCCCTTGACCAGCAGCCGTTTGCGCCCGTCGCCAAGGCGCACGACCACCGACATGCATTTGCGGTCGGAATCAAAAGGCAGCTCCTGCAGCCGGTGCATCTGGCGGTCGAGCTTTTTCCGCGTGATGCCGGCCTTGGCTGCCGACACCAGCAGCGCGGCTTCGGTCGGGTCGCCGCTGATCTCGCTCCGGCGTTCCCCCGAGTGAAAAAGCCCGCCCGGCGCACGGATGATGATTTCGGCATTGTTGCAGGCGGCGCCGATTTCCAGCGTGCGGCAGACATCCTCCGGCAGGGAATTCACCGACCGATCGCCGACGAGGAACTTGCCCACCGGCTCGTAGCCCCCGCCGGTGACCTGCACGGTGTGATCGCGGGTGCGGATCTCCCGCACCGTCATGCGGTTTTCGGTCAGTGTACCGGTTTTATCCGAGCAGACCACCGACGCGCAGCCGAGCGTTTCCACCGCCGGCAGACGGCGGATCAGGGCGTTGCGCTTGAGCATGCGGCTGACGCCCAGGGCCAGTGAGATGGTCACGATGGCCGGCAGCCCTTCCGGCACGGCGGCCACGGCCAGGGATATGCCCGTGACGATCATGTTGAACACCGGCTCGCCCCGCAGGATGCCTGTGACCGTGACCACGGCGCAGATAAGCAGACAGCCGATGGCGATATATTTGCCCAGCTCCGCCAGACGCTTTTGCAGCGGAGTCTGGTCGTCCTCGATCTCGGTGAGCATGCCGGCGATCTTGCCCATCTCGGTGTGCATGCCGGTGGCGGCCGTCACCGCGCGGCCGCGCCCCTTGGTGACGATCGTGCCCATGAAAACGGTGTCGCCGTCGCGTTTTTCCACCGGCACCGACTCCCCGGTCAGCAGCGACTCATCCAACTGCATGTCGGCGGAATCGAACAAGTGGGCGTCGGAGGGGACCCGGTCCCCCGCGTCAAGCACGACCACATCCCCCGGCACCACATGGGCCGCGGGAACCTGAACGGGCGAGCCGCCCCTCACCACATGGGCCACGGGGGCCGCCAGATTTTTCAGTGCATCCAGCGTGCGCTCGGTGCGGTATTCCTGCACGAAGCCCATTACGGCGTTGAGCAGGATAATCAGCAGGATCGCCACCGCCTCGATGAATTCTCCCATGAGCACCGAAAGCAGCGTGGAAACGATCAAAATTACAATGAGAATATCCTTGAACTGCGAAGCGAAAATGCTCCACGGGCTGATTTTTTTGGCGTGGGAAAATTCGTTGGGCCCGTACTGACCTAGTCTCTTTTCCGCTTCCCGGCCGGTCAGGCCCTGGGCCCGGTCGGTTCCGGCCCGGCTCTTTGCTGCTATCATTGCGCGCGTCCACCCTTTCGTCCACAGTCTCCGGACAATCAATATCTATTCGCCTGAGCGGGGTTTTATACGCGGCGGGCCGCCCGCGCGCACCCGGGCCGCCCGGCGGGCATAGGATAAGACAGCGGGCGCGGGGATTCACGCGTCCCAAGGGGGAAGACAATTTGATTGCAAGCATCCTGCTGCTTTCCGTTTCGCTGAGTATGGACGCGCTTTTTGCCGGGCTGGCCTATTCGCTGGCCGGTACGCGGATTCCGGCCGTTTCGCGGCTGATCATCAGCCTGATTTCCGTGCTGTATGCCGGCATCGCGGTCTTTGCCGGCGGTATGGCGGCCCGTTTTCTGCCGGCGGAGGCTGGCCGGCTCATCGGCGCCGCCATTTTGGCCGCTCTGGGTATTGGGATGATCGTGCGGGGCCTGCGCGGAAAAGCCGGCACGCCCGCACGTTGCCGGGAGGCGCCGAAAGACCCCACCATTTTCCGACTCATCATCAAAAGTCTGGGCATCACGGTGCAGATCCTGCGCAACCCGGATGCGGGCGACATGGACCGTTCCGGCATCATCGACATACGGGAGGCCGTGCTGCTGGGTACGGCGCTTTCCATTGACGCGGTGGGAGCCGGTATAGGCAGCGCGCTTTCCGGGCTGACCGGGTTTTACATACCGCTTTCCGTCGGGGCATGTCAGCTGCTGTTTCTGAGCTTCGGGCTGGCGGCGGGCAGGTGTCTGCCTCTCAGAAACCGGCATGGCCGGGTGGCCGCCGTGTTGCCGGGAATTTTCCTGATTGCCTTGTCGACGCTGAGGCTTTTGTGATAAACGGAATGTTTGGCACAATCGGCATGTTTGGAATAACCGGGCCGTTCGGGGGAAAAGTAAAAAAGTGCACAGAATTGCAGAAAAATCCTATCCGAAAATCAACTTGACAAAAAAGGCAAAAAAACTTATTATATACCTGCATAAGGTTCCTTCACCCTGATTCCGTCAATTAGCATCCTCAATAATGGTTTTTCGCGGTTTTTTGAGTGTTTGAGCTGAAAATTAAATATGCCTCGGTAGGTGAGGCTACTCAAAGGATACGGATTGCTGCCGTAAAAAGCTGGAGACAGCTTCCACTGGCTAGCAGATATTACCGACTCAAGGTATTATCTAATGCAATTTCATTGCCTTTTTGAGCTGAAGCTTGAACGAGTGAACCGATATCCCTTCACCCTGTTTCAGCTGGTGTGGGGATTTTTTGTTTCTGACAGAAAATCCGCCGCACTGCCTTCCGCTGGCATGCACCGCCGCAGGCGGACCCGCCGGCAGGCCGCAAAGGCCCCGGCACATGGGAGGGATTTGGAATGGTCCTGGTATCCAATTTCTATCTGAGCCGGATTATCGGGAGCCGGGTGTTTGCCACCCGCGATAATTCGCCGATCGGCCATGTAGCCGACCTGATTGCCGATCTCACCTTCCATCGGCCCAAAGTCGTGGCCATCCGATTGCGAAGCGGGGAAACCCTCGATATTTCCACCATCGACATCGTCAAGGACGGGCGGCAGTACGCCTTTTACTGCAACGAAGTGCAACCCTTTACGGCCAAGCCGGATAACCTCATCTATCTGCGGCGCAATATCCAGGATCGGCAGATCGTCGACATGGACGGCCGCAAGGTGGTGCGGGTCAACGATCTGCGGCTGGCCGTAGTGGCGGACGGCACCTATCTCATCGCCGTGGATGTGGGGCTGGAAGGCCTGCTGCGCCGTCTGGGGGTCGCCCGGCCCATCAGCCACCTGCTGCGTGCGTTTCACCACAGCTTACCCAGCCGACTGATCCTGTGGGACGACGTGCAGGCGGTGGATGCGGGCACTTCGGGCATCCAGCTTTCGAAGGAATCCTCCCGCATTTCCACGCTGCATCCCTCGGATATTGCCGACATCATCGAGGATCTCGACACCAATTCGCAGTCGAAGGTATTCAATTCGCTGGATGAAGAAAAAGCCGCCGACGTGCTCGAGGAAATGGAACCCGAGACCCAGGTGCATATCCTGGACGGTCTGACCATTGCCAAGGCCGCCGACGTGCTCGAAAAAATGCCCTCCGACGAGGTGGCCGACATCATGGGCGTACTCGACCGGGACGTGGCCGAGCAGCTCTTTGCCGAAATGGATAAAGACACCTCCCGGGAGGTGCGTGAGCTGATGGAATTCCCGGAGAACACCGCCGGGAGCATGATGTCCACCGACTACACCGCGCTGACCGACGATATGTCGGCCTCCGCGGTGCTGGAAAACCTGCGCCGCGAGAAGCCCGAGATGGATACGATCTTTTACTGCTATGTGCTCGACGGCAGGGGGCGGCTCATCGCCACCGTTTCGCTGCGGGATCTGCTGATCTGCGACCCCGACACGCCGGTGCGGAGCATTATGAACCGGGATTTTCTCTATGCCTATGACGACGATTCAGTGGAATCGCTGGCCGGCATCTTTGAAAAATACAGCCTGCTGGCCGTGCCCGTGGTCAACCGGCAGCGCGTCATGGAAGGCATCGTGGTCGTGAGCGACATCGTGTATGACCTGACCCATCGGCGAAAGCGTTTGGTCGGATAACGCACGCTTTGCGTAACCGCGGGCAGCGCCCGCGCACCCAAGACCGAAAGAGCGGCTGGCCGCCTCTCGGTCCCGGCGCGGCGGAGTGTGGCCGGGCGGCTACCCCGCAGGGCGGAGCCGGACGGCGGCTTCGCCCGGAAAGGACAGGTCACTCCCATGGAAAAAGCCAAATCCCATCGGATCATCAAAAATATTCTGATGTTCCTGGCCATCCTGGGGCCGGGCATCATTACCGGCAGCGTGGATAACGACGTGGGCGGCATCACCACCTACTCGGTAGCGGGTGCCAGCTACGGCTACAACATGCTGTGGACTCTTATTCCCGCCTTCGTGGTACTCTTTGTGGTGCAGGAAATGAACGCCCGCATGGGCATCGTCACCGGCAAAGGGCTGGCCGATCTGATCCGTGAAAACGCCGGGGTCAAGATCACGTTTTTCATTTTTATCTTTCTGCTCTTCGCCGACATCATGAACACCACCACCGAATTCGCCGGTGTGGCCGGCAGCGCCGAAATATTCGGTCTGAGCAAATATGTGGCCGTGCCGATCATGGCCGTTTTCATCTGGTTCATCGTCACACGCGGCAATTATAAAATACTCGAAAAAGTGTTCCTGGCTTTCAGCGCGGCACTGCTGATTTACATCGTGGCGGCGCTGCTCGCCCACCCCAACTGGGGCGAAGTCGGCAAGGCCATCGTAGCGCCGCACTTCCCCGTCAACTATGACAGCATTTCGATGATCATCGCCCTGACGGGCACCACCATCGCGCCGTGGATGCAGTTTTACATGCAGTCCTCCGTGATCGAAAAAGGGCTGCGGATGGACGACTATAAATTCACGCTGGTCGACATCCTCACCGGCTGCGTGGCCACGGTGGCCGTGGCTATGTTCATCGTCATTGCCTGCGGTGCCACGCTCTATTCGGGCGGCCACGGCACGGTGATTAACGACGCGCGGGATGCGGCTCTCGCCCTCAAGCCCGCGGCCGGGCCGCTGGCCGAGCAGGTTTTTGCCTTCGGGCTGTTTGTGGCGGCAATATTTTCCGCCACCATCTTACCGGTGGCCACCGCGTTTTATGTGTGCGAAGCCTTCGGCTTCGAAGCGGGCATCGACAAAAAGTGGGATGACGCACCCCAGTTTTACTGGCTTTACACGGTCATCATCATTATCGGCGCGGCGATCATCCTGCTGCCCAAGGCGCCGCTGATCGCCATTTCGCTCTGGTCCCAGCGTATCAACGGCATCCTGCTGCCCGTGGTGCTCATCTGCATGATGCTCATCGTCAACAAAAAGGACGTGATGGGCAGTCATGTGAACAACCGCGTGCAGAATGTCATAGGCTGGGCCACCATCGTCATACTGATCGGGTTGTCGCTGGCCATGCTGGTGCTGTCGCTTTTTTAAGCGGAGCCGACGGGTCGGACGCATAGGGGGGATTGCTTATGCGGGAAATTTCCTGCGGGACGGTGCTCTATACCAAAGAGCACGGCCTGGTCGAATATGTGCTGATTCAGTCCTATGAGGACGGCTACTGCGGTTTCCCCAAAGGGCATATGGAGGGCTGCGAGACGGAGCGGGAAACCGCGCTGCGGGAAACGTGGGAGGAAGTCTCCATCCGCGCCGAAATCGAAGAGGGCTTCCGCCGGGAAACCGGCTATCTCCTCCCGAATGGGAACGAAAAACAGGTGATTTATTTTCTGGCGCATTTTACCGGCCAGATGCCCGCCCACAACCCGGGATTTGAAAATAAGCGCATTCTCGTGCTGCCCTACGATCAGGCACGAAGCACGCTCACCTACCCCGACACAAAGGCCATACTGGATGCGGCGAACACCGTGCTGAGCAGCCGCTGAAAGTGCAGGCGGCCAAGCGAAACGCCCCCGGCGGGTTAATTCCCGCCGGGGGCGTTCTGCATGCAACTGTCAGGCTTCGGCGGGCGAATGCCCCGCCCGCTCACGGCTCTTGCGCCAATCGCGTTCGCGGATAGCCACACGGCGGATCTTACCGCTGATGGTTTTGGGCAGCTCGTCGACGAACTCGACGACGCGGGGATATTTATAGGGAGCCGTCTGGTGCTTGACGTAATCCTTCAGTTCCTGCGCCAGCTCCTCGCTGGGAGTGTAGTCTTTGGTCAGCACGATGGTGGCCTTGACCACCTGCCCGCGCACCGGGTGGGGCGTACCGGTGACGGCGCATTCCAGCACCGCCGGGTGCTCCATGAGCACACTCTCGATCTCAAACGGCCCGATGCGATAGCCGGAGGATTTGATCACATCGTCGGTGCGGCCCACATACCAGAAATAACCGTCCTCATCGCGCCATGCCGTGTCGCCGGTGTGGTAGAGACCGTCGTGCCAGGCGGCTTTGGTGCGTGCGGGGTCGCGATAATAACCGGTGAAAAGACCGGGCTGGGTTTCGCCGGGTTTGACCCGCACGACGATCTCGCCTACCTCTCCGGCCGGCACGGGCTGGTCGTCCTCATCCACGATATCCACGTGGAAAAGCGGCGACGGCTTGCCCATGGAGCCCGGCTTCGGCTCCATGCCAAACAGATTGCCCACCAGCACGGTGGTTTCGGTCTGGCCGTAGGCCTCCATGAGCTTGATGCCGGTTTTTTCGTAAAAGCGTTTGAAAACCTCGGGATTAAGGGCCTCGCCGGCGATAGTGGCATAGGTCAGCGACGACAGATCGTAACCATCCATGCCCTGCTTGATGAAAAAGCGGTAGATGGTGGGCGGCGCGCAGAAGGTGGTGATGCGGTAATGCTCCATTTTGGAAAGCAGATCGGCCGGGTCGAATTTATCGAAGTCGTAGACAAACACGGCGGCTTCCATGAGCCACTGGCCGTAAAGCTTCCCCCACACCGCCTTGCCCCAGCCGGTTTCCGCCACCGTCAGGTGCAGACCGTCGGGTTTCACGTTGTGCCACTGTTTGGCGGTGATGATGTGGGCAAGAGGATAGGTGTAATTATGCAGTACCATTTTGGGCATGCCGGAGGTGCCGGAAGTGAAATACATGAGCATGGGATCGCTCGCGCAGGTGGCCCCGGCGCCGGTGGGGCGCTCAAACGTATCGGAGGCTTCCTCCAGCGCTGTGGAAAAACTCAGCCAGCCTTCTCTCTCGCCCTGGGCCACGACTTTGAGCTGCAGCGACGGGCACTGGGATTGGGCGCGGTCGACGGCGTCGGCCACTTCGCCGGTGGCGGTGCAGACGACCGCTTTGATGCCGGCGGCGTTGAAACGATACACCAAGTCTTTTTCGGTCAGCAGCGTGGTGGCAGGCACCGTCACGGCGCCGAGTTTATGCAGCGCCAAGATGCTGAACCAAAATTCGTAGTGCCGCCGCAGGATGAGCATGACCATATCGCCCTTGCCCACGCCGTGGGCGCGCAGAAAATTGGCGGTCTTGTCGCTGTAGCGTTTCATATCGGCAAAGGTGAAGCGCCGCTCCTCACCCTGAGGGTTGCACCAGACCATGGCCAGCTTGTCGGGTTCCCGGCGGGCCAGCTCGTCGACCACGTCATAAGCAAAATTGAAATCCGGCGGCACATTGAGGCTGAGGGCCGTCAACAGGCCGTTTGAATCGTAGGTTTCATTCACATATTTCCGGTGCAGGTCCTGCATGTCACTGATCCTCCCTGGTTTTGGTCACGTGCGTGGCCGGGTCATGAAATTCCGGCTTCTTGAGCACGACGGCGAGAAACTGGCAATCCTGCCCGTTGACCGCCATCATGCCGTGCCGGTGGCCGGAATCGTAATAAATGGAGTCGCCCTCATTGAGCACCTCCACGTGGCCTTCCAGCTCCACACGTAGCGTTCCCTTAAGGATATAGTCAAATTCCTGCCCGTCGTGCACCGAATACGGGATGGGTTTCCCCTGCTCCTCAGCCGAATAGGGCGCCGTCACCAGAAAAGGCTCCGAAAGCTTGTGTTTGAAAAGGAACGCCAGATGGCGGTAGGCAAACCCCTTGCGGCGTTCCATCGGCAGGCCCTTGCCCCGCCGCACCACGGTGTAAAAAGAGAGATGGGGATCTTCCCCGCTCATCAGTTCCACAATGTCGACGCCGAAGCGCTCGGCGCTTTTCAGCAGGAATGTGAAGGGAAAATCCGTCTCACCCCGCTCATATTTCCGATATTCTTCCACAGACACGCCCGTAACGGACGCCATCTCTTCCTCGCTGATATCCATCAGCTCCCGCAGTCCCCGGATTCTTTCCGCGATTTCGGCAAGCATCGGTTCCATTCCAATTACCCCCTTGTAATGAAATATAAAAAAGGGCATAAAATAAAGCCCGCCCCCTATGGGACGAGCCATTTCATGCCCGCGGTACCACCCAAATTCGTGATTCACGCACTTACAGGGTTCGCTCCGGCACCGCCGGCTATAAACCCGTTGCCTTAACGCGGCCCGACGGGTGCGTTTACTGTCGCCGAAGCGATTTCAGGCACCTGCTCAGGAGTGATTGGGTATCGGATCGCTTTGCCGGCTCCCACCAGCCGCCGGCTCTCTGGAAAAGCGGGAATCCTGCCCGTCTCCTTCATCGCATTGGATATTATAGCTGCAATTATACCAACCGCGGCTGCAAATGTCAAGGCCGGGTTTCAAATTTTACCGATGCCTCACGACTGGCATTTCACTACGACCAAATGATTATCCTGCATCTGGATGCGGTAATGACCGATGCCAATCGACACCGGCCCCGTGTCGGGGCGGCGCAGCTCCCGGTAGCTGACAATGAGGCCCATGCAGACCATGGCCCCTTTGAGCCAGAGCGCGGGCGTGAAAAAAACGGCCAGCACGCCGGCCCCCACCATACCCGCGACCACGCCGGCAGAATCCGGCCGCACGACCAGCACAAAGCGGAATACTGCCATGGTCACGGCCACCGCGAACACAAAATATGTGACCGGAATCAACCCCAGCAGCGAACCGTAGGTGGTGGAGACCGCCTTGCCCCCGTGGAAACGCATCAGCGGCGAGAATGCATGCCCCGCCACCGGCGCCACCAGCACGGGCAGCAAAAACAGCCCGCGAAGCCGCAGCACATGCACCGCCACAAATACCGGCAGAAACGCCTTGCCCACGTCGAGCACCATGCAGGTGACACCAAGGGCCACGCCCACTGCGCGGATCGCATTGGAGGCCCCGGGATTGCCGTCCGCCGAGCCGCGACGCACATCCACGTGGCAAAAAAACAGAGGAATGAAGTAGGAGTACATCACCATGCCGCTGGCAAACCCCAGCAGCGTCATCAGCGCACACTCTCTCATATGTAAGTCCACCTTTTATGCGATCAGGAACCCGTTGCCGCCTCGGCCTGCACCCGGGAGGCAAGGCTGCGGACAAGGGCCGTCATATCCCTGGCCATGCGCTCCGCGGCGTCCTCCGGCACATGCCGTGCCTGCGCCTGCCGCATGGCCTGCGCCGCCTGCGCATCCTCCGCCAGCGCACAGGCAACCCGGGCCGCTTCCCCCGGGCGGGGGACAAATGCGGCCATCCCGAGACCGGCAAAAAAGCGGGCGTTATACAGCTCGCCGCCGGGGATGGGGCTGGTGAGCACCATGGGCAACCGGCACACGGCCGCTTCGGTGATCGTCAGCCCGCCGGGTTTGGTGACGAGCACATCCGCCGCCCGCATCATGCGTTCCACCTCGTCGGAGTAAGCATAGGCCCGCACGCCCGGCAGCGGGGCGACCCGCTCGTAAAGCCGCCGGTTGCTGCCGCACACGGCCAGTATCTGCGCCCCGGGCAGGCGCCCGGCTAATTCCCGGCACACCCGCACCATGTCGCCCACGCCCATGCTGCCGCCCATGCACAGAAAGACCGGACGGTCCTCACGGAGTGACAGGCCGTGCCGGGCTGCCGACCGATCGGTATCCCTTATCGGGGAAGCCGACGCCGGGATGCCGATCGGCACGATTTTTTCCGGTGGAATGCCACGGGAGGTAAACTGCTGGGTCAAAAGGGGCGACGGGATATAGTACCGATCCAGCCGTGTTTCCTCCCAAAAAGGCGACCAACAGTAGTCGGTCATCACCGCCACCGCGGGGGTGTGGTCGAAGCCTCGCTCGCGCAGGCAGGTGAGCGCCTGGGCGCTGAAAATGTGCGTACACACGATGAGATCCGGCCGGATTTCCGAAAGCCGGCGCCGGAAGGAGTCGGCATACAGGGTGTTGAGATAGTAGATCGGCGAATGGGTGCGGCTGGAGCTGACCATCTCGCCGATATGATAAAGCCCGCCGAAAAAATGCGGTGCGTGCCGCACCAGCGCGACATAAGTACCCGAAACACCGGCAGACACGTTGCGTCTGCCCGTTTTGAGAATATCGCCGGTGCTCGTTTCGCAGCCCAGGGCCCGCAGCCTGACGCTCAGCGCTCCCGCCGCGGAATTGTGCCCCTGCCCCGTATTGGTCGTCAGCAGCAGTATTTTCATCCGCTCGTCATTCCCCATCCGACCCATCGGGCCGACTCATTCCGTCTGAATCAGACGTTTCTCTTTATCCCGTCTCAGATTCCATATCCTGTCTCTGATTCCATTGTAACATATCCCGGGGGATAGTCAAGACGGGCGGGGTTGGATTTGTACGACTGTACAAATTTACCGAGCCGAACGCCGCGCACGGCGCAACAGCGCAAGCACCAACAGGCGCAGCTCGTGCACCAGCAGCGGCGCCAGCGCCAGCAGCAGCGCATAGGCCCACTGGGCCAGATCCATATGAAAGGTCTGAAACACACGGTTCGCCGCAGGCAGCTCCACGATCCCCACCTGGAGCAGGAAGCCGAAGGCCAGCGCCCCGAGCATGGAGCGGTTTTCCAGATGGTTCATACGGAAAATGGAACGGTTCACATCCCGCATGCCCACGGCGTGGAAAAGCTCCGCGCTGCCCAGCACCGCCATGGCCATGGTGCGGCCTTCCACCAGGCCGCCCTGCCGCAGGCCGGATTCGAAGCCGACAAGCGTCACGGCGCCGATGACCGCGCCGTAAAGGAGCATGTTGAATACGCCGCCGTTTGCAAAAAGGCTGGCCGACGGGTCGCGCGGCTTCTCTTTCATCACGGCGGGATTGCCGGGGTCGACGCCCAGCGCCAGGGCGGGCAGCGAGTCGGTGACGAGGTTGATCCACAGGATCATCACGGCCGTCAGCGGCACCGGCCAGTCGAGCAGCACCGCCAGGAACATGGCGATGATTTCACCAAAGTTGGACGACAGCAGGTAAATCACCGATTTGCGGATATTGTTATAGATATTACGGCCGCTTTCCACCGCGAGGCGGATGGTGGCGAAGTTATCGTCGGTCAATATCATATCCGCCGCGCCCTTGGCCACGTCGGTGCCGGTGCGGCCCATGGCCACGCCGATATCCGCCGCCTTGAGGGAGGGGGCATCGTTGACGCCGTCGCCGGTCATGGAAACGATGTTCCCGTCCGCGCGGAAGGCCTTGACGATGTCGACTTTGTTTTCAGGCGACACGCGGGCAAAGACGCGCAGCCGTTTGACAGCCTGCCGCAGCTCTTCCTCGCTCATGGCGTCCACATCGCTGCCGGAAGCGGCTTCGGCTTCATCCGACGCAATGCCAAGGTCTTTCGCAATGGCAAGGGCGGTGTCGCGGTGGTCGCCGGTGATCATCACGGTGGTGATGCCCGCGCGGCGGCAGTCATCCACCGCCTGTTTCGCCTCCGGCCGCGGCGGGTCGATCATGCCCGCAAGGCCCAGAAAGACCAATCCTTCTTCCCGTGCGCCGTCCGCCTCGGGGCGGTAGGCCAGCGCCAGCACCCGCAGGGCCTGCCGGGCCATGTCGGAGGCGCAGGCAGTGATGCGGCGCGCGTCCTCTTCCGTCGCCGGGCGCACGCCGTCGGGCCCGGCCACAGCGGTCATGTGCCGGAGTATGCTGTCGAGGGCTCCCTTGGTGTAAGAGACCCGGCCCGCGCCATACGTATGCACCGTCGTCATCATCTTGCGCTTGGAATCAAACGGCAGCTCATCCACCCGGGGGTGGCTCCTTTCCAGCTCCGGACGGTGGAAACCATTCGCCGCGCATATGTCGAGCAGGGCCGTTTCGGTGGGGTCGCCCACCTTCTTTTCGCCCTCGACGGAAGCGTCGTTGCAGAGTGCGAAGCCCTCGAAAAAGCGGGCGGCCAGCTCTTCCGGCGCCCGGCCCGGCTCGGTCAGCTCCGCGCCGACACGGCACTCGGTGACGGTCATGCGGTTTTGCGTCAGGGTGCCGGTCTTATCGGTGCAGATGATATTGACGGCGCCGAGAGTTTCCACCGCAGGCAGGCGCCGGACGATGGAACGGTTTTTCGCCATGCGCGACACGCCAGCCGCCAGCACGATGGTCACTACGGCGGGCAGGCCCTCCGGGATGGCGGCCACGCTCAGGGAAATGGCGGTCAGCAGCATATCGAAAAGCGGCCGGCGCTGGATCAGCGCCACCACAAACAGCAGCACGCAGATGACGATGGTCAGGATGCCGAGCACCCGGCCCAGATCGGCCAGCCGCTTTTGCAGCGGGGTGCTCTCGGTATCCGACTGCTCGAGGATCTTGGCGATGCGGCCGATTTCGGTCTGCATGCCGGTGGCGGTCACCACGCCCTCGCCACGGCCGTAAGTCACGATGGTGGACATATACGCCATGTTGACCCGATCGCCCAGCGGCACCTTGCCCTGTGTGACGAACGTGCAGTCTTTATCCACCGGCTGGGATTCGCCGGTGAGGGCCGATTCTTCCACTTTGAGGTTGGAAGAATCGGTCAGCCGCAGATCGGCGGGCACCTGACGCCCGGCCTCCAGCACGACGATGTCGCCCGGCACGATGGCGGAGGTCTCGATTTCCTTCACTTCACCGTCCCGGCGCACCAGCGCCCGGGGGATGGTCATCTTTTTGAGGGCCTCGATGGCCTTCTCGGCCCGGGCCTCCTGAATGTAGCCGATGACGGCGTTGAGAAGCACGACCACCAGAATGATGATGCTGTCGGTCACCTCGTGCAGCAGGATGGACACCACCGCCGCAGCGAAGAGGATGTAAATGAGCGGGTCGTTGAATTGCTGCAGGAAGCGCACGACCGGGCTGACGCCTTTTTTCGCAGCCAGGGCGTTGGGGCCGTACTGTTCCCGCCGGCGGCTGACTTCCGCGGCGGAAAGCCCGGAGGCCGGGTCGGCTCCCAAGTCGGCGGCGGCGGCGGGGGCCGTCATGTTTTCGTAAGTTTTCATCTGTCGATCTCCTTTTCTTCCGGCGGCTGTGGGTCGAAAGGCGGACGTGCAGCGGGGAGCCGGCCATAAAAAAAGACTTTTAACATAATTTCGCAATGAAATTATGTTAAAAGTCTCGACTGCCTCATAAAAGGCCCGCAAAGCCAGGCTTTCGCCGGTTCTGTTGACTTTGCGGCAACAGCTACTCCCTTTTAACGGAACCACCCAATAAGTATGCGCCTATTGTATCACATTTCCGGCTCAATGTCTACGCCTTTTGCGTGCGGCCAGCAGCGCCTGCACCACCGCGGTGCAGATGATCGCGGCAATAGCCGCCTCGGCCAGGCCGCTGGTGAGCACCACGCCGCCCAGCACCTTCGCCACCGCATCGGCGGGCACCTTGAGCTGATGGATATACGCCCCGCGCATGAGCACAAACACGCCGCCAAGCACCAGCACAGTGTTGGTTAAGGAGCCGGCGGCAGCCGCCACAGCCGTTGCCGCGACACCGGATTTATCCACGCGGGAAAGCGCCCGGTAGGCCCACGCGGCCACCAGCCCCAACAGCACCCGGGGCACAATGGCGATGACGGCACTTTTCCAGCTGCCGAAGGGCACGAAGGGGCTGAATAGAAAACCAGTCAGCGGCACCTGGATGGTCGCCTGGATGATGCTGGTGATGCCGAATACCAGCCCCAGAAAGGCCCCGTCGGCCGGTCCCAGCAGAATGGCACCCACTATAACCGGGATATGCATGGTTGTGGGGTTGAAGCCGGGAATGGGGATATACCCCAGCGGGGTGAGCTGCAAAACCAGCAAAATAGCGACCAGCATGGCATCCAGCACCAGCCGGGTCGTGCGTTCCCTGCGGGACGCGGGCGTGCGGTTCATACAAAAGACCTCCCTGCTGCTGCTCCCATTAGGGATGCAGCGCATCGGCCGCGCCGGAGCGCGGCAATCGCGGGCGCGGGCCCGCACGGATTATCTCTGAAGCACCGGGCCGAAGCGGCCCGCGCCGTCAGGCAAAGCGGCCGGCGGCCGATGCGGCGACTTTAGTGTCTGCCGCCCGGAGCCGGGTTATGCAGCGAACGCCATACCGCAGGCTTCGCCGCAACGAATGAAAATGAAGATAGCCGTCTGTTTGCGTATCTGGACCCGCTGCCGCTTCAGCGGCAATGACCGGCGCATTTCGCGGAGCCGCCCCGGAAATGCTCTCAGAGGGGCCGGCGTCAGAGACGCGACGGCTGATTGCGGCAATAGATGCGGTAAAGACCCTCGAGCAGCAGGTCGGGATCATGAATGATGCGGCGGCGGCAGTGGGGCACGATGTCGCCCGACACGCCGCCGGTGGCAACCACCGTGGCCGGCTCGCCCAGCTGTTCCTCAAAGCGGCCGATCATGCCGTCGATCATGCTGGCCGTACCATAGACGACGCCCGACTGCATGCTGTCGACGGTGTTGGCGCCGATGACGCTGCGCGGCGCATCCAGAGCGATCTGGGGCAGCGAGGCGGTGCGGTACGTCAGGGCATCCATGCCGATGAAAACGCCCGGCATGATGGCGCAGCCCAGAAAATTCCCCGCCTTGTCGACGGCGCAGATTTTGGTGGCCGTGCCCATGTCGATGAAAACGACCGGCATGTCATATTTGTTGAGTACGGCCACAGCGTCGGCCACGATGTCGCTGCCCAACTGGGCCGGGTTGTCGATGCGGATATTGAGCCCCGTCTTGACCCCCGGCCCCACAAAAAGCGGCCGGCGGCCGGTCAGACGTTCCACCGCGCCGGCCATCGGGCCGGTAATCTGGGGCACCACCGATGAGATGATGGCCCCCTGTATGGTACGCGGCGACACATCGTATAGCTCAAGTATGCTTTTAAGGGCCACCGTATAGCTGTCGCCGGTCTTTTCCCGATCGGTTTCCACCCGGGAGACAAAATTCAGTTTGCCGTCCGTCCAGGTACCCAGCACGATATTGGTGTTGCCCACGTCGATTGTCAGAATCATCCGGGGATTCCGCCCTTTCCCATTTCCTTGATAAACCACGCAGCGGCGCCCGGGCGAAAACCGGGCGCCGCACATGACCCGCCCCGTCGGGACGCACAGTGTTTCAGCTTACGGCTCGTCCGGCGCCACCGGTATCACCAGGATACAGATGAGATATGCCAGCAGGCCGCTGCCGCCCATGCAGGCGAACACCACCCACAGCAGACGGATAAACGTCGGGTCCACATGAAAATACTCGCCCAGCCCGCCGCAGACACCGGCGATCCGGCGATCTCTGGCAGAACGGTACAATCGCTTTTCCATCGAATTCCTCCCATGTCGAAGCGGCGCCGCAAATAACCGGCCGCACCGCCGATGACCGCCGCCGGTCGGGCGGCTCTTCACTCCTATTTTATAACGAATCCGAAGAAGGCCGTTTGCCCTTGCATTTCGGGCAGATGCCGTAGATTTCAAGCTTGTGGCCGGAAACCGTGTACCCGGTCGTCTTTTCCACATCCGTCTCGTAATCTTCCAGCGGGCAATCCCGCAAGGGGGTGATGCGGTGGCACCGGATGCAGATGAGATTGTGCCGGTGCGTCAGCGGCGTGACCTCAAACATGGCCCGCCCGCCTTCCATCAGGCCGGATTTCGTGAGCACATTTTTTTCGCAAAGCGCGTCGAGCACCCGGTAGACCGTAGAAAGGCTCACGTTGGGGCAGCTCTCGCGCACCCGCACGTACAGATCCTCCGCCGTCAGCGGCGTGTCGCTGGCGAGCAGGAGCGAGAGCACCGACATCCGCTGCCGTGTGGTGCGGATGCCCTTGCTTTTGAGCAGCCGTACGCACTCGCCGATGCGCGTATCGCTCCGCGTCTGCGCATCCGAATGGTTCACCTGTGCCATGACTGCCACCTGACCTTTCTTGTGTTTATTTTACCATAAACCGGGCCCAATTACAACGGGGCCGGCCGCTCCGCCGCGGATTTTATGCCCCGCCGCCCGACGGTCTTTATCCCCGGGGACGGATATGCTATAATAAAAGCGATATCCAGCCCGGAGACAAAGCCCAGAGGGCCGGAAAAGTCAGAAGGACCCGGCGGGCGCCGGGCGGGAAGGTGCATCATTTTGGAGTTTGCCATCGGTTTTCAGCCGTCACAGCGTATTTTCGCGCTGCCCTGCGAAGCGGCGGATTCATACATAAAAGAGGCGGACGGGCCGGAGCTGAAGGTGCTGCTTTTTGTCTATCGGCACGGCAGCCCGGTGGAAAGCGGCCTCATGGCCCGGGAACTGGGCCTGCACGATGAGCAGGTGCGGCAGGCGCTGCATTTCTGGGCCGAGCGCGGACTTTTCCGCTGTGAGGATGCGGAGAAGGCTCCGGCTGCGGCAAAAGCGGCGAAAGAGGAAGACGCCGCCGGGCGAACCCCCTCCCCCGCTCCGGCAGCCCCGAAGCCGGAGGCGCCCCGGGCGGCTCCCGGGCGGGTCGTGAGCGCCCCCGTGGCCTATTCGGCCGGCGAGGTGGCCCGCAAGGTCAAGGAGGACGAGGGCATCCGGTTTGTGCTCGAGACCGTGCCCTCCCTGCTGGGCCGGCTGCTCTCGCCCGCGGAGTGCTCCGCGCTCATCAATCTTTATGAAGACGCCGGGCTGCCCGCCGACGTCATCCTCATGGCGGTGGAATACTGTGTGACCAACGGGCGTACCAATTTCCGTTATATTGAGAAGCTTTCGCTTGGCTGGGCGGAGGACGGCGTCACCACTCACGAGGCCGCCGAGGCCCGTATCCGGCAGCTGGAGGCCCGTCACAGCTTCGAGGGCAAGGTGCGCACGCTCACGGGCGCCGGCAGCCGGGCGCTGACCCCCAAGGAACGCACCGCCATCGACCGCTGGGCCGACTGGGAGCTGCCTGAGGAGCTGATCGCCGAAGCCTATGAGATATGTGTGGCACGCACGGGCAAGCTGTCGCTTTCCTATATGAATTCCATCCTGACGGCTTGGCACGACAAGGGCATCCGTACGGCGCAGCAGGCTCGGGAAGAAGCCCGCCGGGGCGGCAAGGCCGGGCAGACGGAGCACCGGGGCGTATCGTTCGACGTGGGTGAATACGTCGATCTGTCGATGAAGCGGCTGCTCAAGGAGTGAGGGGGTTCCCATGGCATACAGCAAAGAGGTCTTCACCGCCGCCATGGCGCGGCTGGAGGACCGTCGGCAGAAAGCCGAAGCGCAGAATAAGCTCACTCGGCGGGAGCTTTACCAGAAGCTGCCGCGGCTGGAAGAGATCGAACGGGAAATTGCCCGCACGGGGCTGGAGGCGGTGCGCGGCGTGCTGGGAGCGGCCGACTCCGGCCGGCTGCTTGCGCGGCTGAAGGAAAAGAGTCTGGCCCTGCAGGCCGAACGCACGGAGCTGCTGCGGCAGGCAGGCTACCCGCCGGAAATCCTCGAGGTCAACTATTACTGCCACGACTGCCACGATACGGGCTTTGTGGGCGACCGCATATGCGGCTGCCTGCGGACTCTTCTGCGCGAAGAAGCGTGCAAGGCGGCCAATTCCGGCTCCCCGCTGCCGCTGACCACCTTTGACTCCTTCGACCTGAGCTATTACCCCGATACACCGCTCAAGGATCAGCCGGTGACAGTGCGGGAGTATATGAGCCGTGTCTTTGCCTATTGCAAAAATTACGCCTTCCGTTTCAGCGGCACCGGCAACAGCCTGCTGCTGCTGGGCAGCACCGGGCTGGGCAAGACCCATTTGGCGCTGGCCATGGCAAACGTCGTGCTTGCCCAGGGCCACGGGGTCGTTTATGACACGGCGCAGAATATTTTCATGCGCATGGAGGACGAATATTTCGGCCGGGCCGAGCGCCGCTTTACCGACACGGCCTATCAGTGCGACCTGCTGATACTGGACGATCTGCCCGACTACGCCTCGCCTTTTTCCATAAACGTGCTCTATAATATCATCAACACCCGCACCCTCGGCCGCAAGCCGATGATCGTCAGCACCAATCTGACCGAAAACGGCCTGCTGGCGAAATACGGTGAAAAGATTTTTTCCCGCCTCATCGGGGATTTCATGCTGCTCCACTTTTTCGGCAGCGACATCCGGCAGCTCCGGCTGCGCAAAAAAGAGGGATCGTGAGCCCCTCCGATATGGCAAACGGGGGGCTGAAAAAAGAGTGAGAATTATAT
>JAEWAE010000017.1 GCA_023391835.1 Bacillota bacterium | reverse complement strand
GGCTCTCTGTTTGCCGAAAAAGCTGTCAATATCGACGCGAAGCGATACGGTTCAGTTGCGCAGGCGGGCATGTGCCGCCGGATCAACACCTATATTGTGGCCGACGGTGAGCCGGGCACAATGCTTGGGGGTATTTAAAAGGGGGACGCCTGCGGTTTTACCGCACGAAATCCCTCTTTTAGAGCGTGTGACACACTCGTGCCGGATGGCTTATTTCGACAGCTTGTCGATGATGGCGGTGATTTCCTCCACCTTCTGAGCGGCCTCGTCGGCGTCGCCCTTTTCAAAGGCGTCCTGCACGCAGCAGTCCAGGTGGGCGTGGAGCACCTCCCGGTTGACGTTGCGCAGGATGGCCTGGGTCGCCATGAGCTGGTTGGAAATGTCGATGCAGTAACGGTCGTCCTCCACCATCTTGATCAGACCGTCCAACTGGCCCCGGGCGGTTTTCAGCAGCCGGGTGATTTTGGCTTTGTCGGCTTTCATTTTCCACACCCCTTTCCGTAATATCAGCGGCGGTTCAGCGGAAAAGGCACTTTTTCTCGGTGACCGAGACGGCCTTGTAGCCGGCGCCGTCCACCGCGTCCTTGAGAGCTTGGTCGCTGACGTCTTTCGACAGGTCGACCACGGCCTCGTTCTTTTTCAGATCGACTTTGGCGCTGACGCCGTCAATGGCGTTGAGGGCCTGCTCGACGTGCATTTTGCAGTGCTGGCAGCTCATGCCCTCGATTGCGATGACTTTTTTCATGGTTTTGTTCGCTCCTTCTTGCGATTCTGCGAATTTTTCGGGCTCTGCGGATTCGATCGGTACGGGCGGCGTATTTTCAGCGGGTGCGGCTTCCGGCACCCCAACAGGGGTCGTGCCGGCCGCGGCCGGCATACCGGTAGCCGGTTTAAAAAACCGCAGCCGCAGGGCGTTGGACACGACGCACACCGAGCTCAGGCTCATGGCCGCCGCGCCGAACATCGGGCTGAGCTGCCAGCCCAGCAGAGGATAAAACACCCCCGCGGCCAGCGGTATGCCGATGGAGTTATAGAAGAACGCCCAGAAAAGATTTTCCTTGATGTTGCGGATGGTGGCATGGCTCAGACGCACGGCCGTCACCGCGTCGAGCAGGTCGCTTTTCATCAGCACGATGTCGGCCGAGTCGATGGCGATGTCGGTGCCCGCGCCGATGGCGATACCAACGTCTGCCCGGGCCAGAGCCGGTGCATCGTTGATGCCGTCGCCGATCATGGCGACCCGGCGGCCGCCCTGCTGCAGCGCGCGGACCTCCCGCTCCTTATCCTGGGGCATGACCTCGGCCACCACCCGGTTGATGCCGAGCTGGCGGCGAATCGCTTCCGCCGTATTCTCATTATCCCCCGTCAGCATCACCACGTCAATCCCCATGGCCTGAAATTGCCGCACCGTCTCGCGACTGGTGGGCTTGACCACGTCGGCCGCCGCGATGATGCCCAGCAGACGGCCCTGCGCGGCGAAATAGAGCGGCGTCTTGCCGTCCTGCGCAAGACGCTGCGCTGTATCCTGCACCGGGGCGGTGTCGACGCCCTGCTCGACCATAAAGGCGGCGTTGCCGGCTGCACAGCGGTGCCCGGCCACCGTGGCCGTGACGCCCCGGCCCGACACGGCGGCGAAATCCTCCGCTTTTTCGGGCTCGACGCCGTCCTCCCGTGCCCGGCGGAGGATGGCTTCCGCCAGCGGATGCTCCGACGGCTTTTCCAGCGCCGCGGCCGCGGCGAGCAGCGCGCGGGCTTCCACGCCCGGCGCAGGCAGGATGTCGGTCACGCGGGGTTTGCCCTCGGTGATGGTGCCGGTCTTGTCGAGCACGACCGTACGCACCGTGTGGGCGGTTTCGAGCGCTTCAGCGGATTTGATGAGGATGCCGTTCGCGGCCGCGCGGCCGGTGCCCACCATGATAGCCACGGGCGTCGCCAGCCCCAGCGCGCAGGGGCAGGAAATGACCAGTACCGCGATGCCGATGGCAAGGGCAAACTCAAACGGTTTGCCCGCGATCAGCCAGACCACTGCCGCCAGCACCGCAATGCCGATGACCACCGGCACGAATACGCCGCTGACCTTGTCGGCCAGCCGGGCGATGGGAGCCTTGGAAGAGCTGGCCTCGTCCACCAGCGCGATGACCTGGGAAAGTGTTGTGTCCTTGCCCACCTTGGTGGCACGGAAACGGAAATACCCCGTGCCGTTGATGGTGGCGGCGGCCACCTCGTCGCCCGGCTGTTTTTCCACCGGGATGCTCTCGCCCGTCAGAGCCGACTGGTCGACCGACGAGCCGCCCTCCACGATGACCCCGTCCACCGGGATGCTTTCGCCCGGACGCACGGCCACGATGTCGCCCACGGCCACCTGGGCCGCCGGCACCGTTACCTCCTTGCCGTCGCGTACCACCGTGGCGGTCTGGGGCGCCAGAGCCATCAGCTTCTGCAGCGCCTGGGAGGTCTTGCCCTTCGAGCGGGTCTCGATAAATTTGCCCACCGTGATGAGGGTCAGGATGGTGGCGGCGGACTCAAAGTACAGCTCCATGGAATAATGCATCACCACGGCGTCGTCGCCCACGCCCAGCGCGTAGCCCATGCGGTAAATGGCGAACACGCCGTAGAGCACGGCGGCCGACGAGCCAATGGCGATGAGCGAGTCCATGTTGGGGGAGCCGTGAAACAGCGTCCTGAAACCCGACCGGTAATACTGGCGGTTGACATACATCACCGGCAGCGTCAGCAGCAGCTGGGTAAAGGCGAAGGGGAGCGCGCCCGCCTTGCCCATGAGCCACCCGGGCAGCGGGAGCCCCAGCATGTGCCCCATGGCCAGATACAAAATCGGCACGAGCAGCACGACCGAAATGATCAGCCGCCGCTTCATGCTCCGAATGGCCTCCTCCATGGGGGAGGCGGGCACCTCGGCGGCGGCCGGAGTTTCCCCGTGCACCGCCGCGCCATAGCCGGCGTGCGCCACGGCCGCAATGATCGGGCCGCTGCCCGTGGCGCCCTCGTCGTATTCCACCGTCATGCTGTTGGTCAAAAGGTTCACGTTTACGTCGTGGACCCCCGGCACCTTGCGCACGTTGCGGTCCACCGCCGCGGAGCAGGCCGCGCACGACATGCCGGTCACGTCGTATTTTTGATTCATACGATTCACCTCTTCGGTTATCACCACACCCCCGTGGGGTGTAATTTCAGCATACGCGCCTTCTCTACGTCTGTCAATAGGAATATCTCGGATATTCCAATAAATTCACTCTGGCTGTTCCCGACGTCTGTCTGTTAGTATGCCGCCCGGCGGGTCTGGCATGCGCCGAGGCGGGCGGCAACCGGGCGCAGACCCGTTTCGTACGCGGCCCATCGTTTTGCCGGACCGATAGCCGGCCCTTGCGGCCGCCGGATGGATACGGCATACTTTTCAGCCGGGATGTTGACATTTTCGCAAAATTGGCTATACTGATAGCGGAACAGTTGAATAGTTAAGCAACTGTTCAACTATATGCGAATGGGAACGATTTGCATAGCGCCGTTTGGGCGAGGAAGGGGTGTGCGCAATGGCGGATACGGAGCGGGACGAGGAGCTCGGCTGCACGGTGTCGATTATCCACCGGCAGGTGGTGGATGCCGTGGCGGGGCGGATGCCGCCGGATGAGACGCTTTGTGACCTGGCGGATCTTTTTAAAATATTCGGCGATTCCACGCGGGTGAAGATCCTCTGTGCGCTGTCGGACGCCGAAATGTGCGTGTGTGACATTGCGGCGCTGCTTCACATGACCAAGTCCTCCATTTCCCATCAGCTGCGGGTGCTTCGGCAGGCGAGACTGGTCAAATACCGCCGGGACGGCAAGGTTGTGTATTATTCCTTATGCGACGCGCATGTGACGCATATTTTCGGGGAAGGGCTTTCCCACGTGACCGAATAACGTGCCCCGGCGGTGGGAATTCCCGCCGCCGGGCGGACGCAGGAAGGTTGTGTCAGATTGATGGAAGCGGCAGTCCGAAAAGAATACGTGCTGGGCCGGCTGCACTGCCCCGACTGTGCGGCGGGCATCGAACGGGACGTGGCGGGCATCGACGGGGTGTGCCGGGCACGGGTGGATTTTGAATCCGGCGTGCTTTCGATGGAAATCGACGGTGCGGACCGGGTGGACGAAGTGATGCGCCGGACCGGCTCGGTGGTCGGCCGGCATCCGGAGGCTTTCCGCCCCCGGGAGGCGCGGCGCAAGACGCAGAAGCGCGGGGAGCTGTGGCTCCAGGGGCTCGACTGCGCCGAGTGCGCTGCGAAGATCGAGCGGGAGGTGAGCCGCATCGAGGGGGTTTCCTCGGCGGCGCTCAATTTTGCCACAGGCAGACTTTCCGTGGATGCCGACGGGGAGGCGCTGCCCGAAATCCTGCGGCAGACGCGGGAAACCATCCGCCGGCTGGAACCGGACGTGACGGTGAGTGGGAAGGCCCCCGAGGCGGAAGCCGAGCCGGCCGGAGATATCCGCGAGCGGCTGGAGCGCCTGCCGGTCATCGGCGGCATGTTCTTTTTTGCCGTGGCTCTGGCTATGCCGGGGCCTCAGGCTGTGAAAATCGCGCTTTATCTCGTCGCCTATCTGCTGGCCGGCGGGCAGGTGCTGCTGCGCTCGGCGCGCAATATCCGGCGCGGAGAAATTTTCGACGAGAATTTTCTGATGAGCGTCGCCACTCTCGGGGCCTTTGCAATCGGCCAGTTCCCCGAGGGCGTGGCGGTCATGCTGTTTTATCAGATCGGCGAATATGTGCAGGATCTCGCCGTCAACCGTTCCCGCCGTTCAATTTCCGCTTTGATGAGTATCCGGCCGGATTTTGCCGTGCGTCTCGATGGGGATAAAGAGACCCGCGTGACGCCGCAGGAGATCGCCGTGGGGCAGCGCATCGCCGTGCGCCCGGGCGAGCGGGTGCCGCTGGACGGCGTGGTGGAGCAGGGCTCCGCGGCGCTGGATACTTCCGCCCTGACCGGCGAATCCCGCCCGCGGGACGTGGCACCGGGGGATGAGATCCTTTCCGGCTCGGTCAGCCTTGACGGGCGGCTTGTGGTGCGGGTCACCCGGGAATTCGGCCAATCGGCTGTTTCCCGCATCCTCGATCTGGTGCAGGAGGCCGGCAGCCGCAAGACCGTGACCGAAAATTTCATCACGCGGTTTGCCCACTGGTATACTCCCGTCGTGGTGGGGCTGGCCGTGGCGCTGGCCGTCATCCCGCCTCTGGTGCTGCCGGGCATGGAGTTTTCCAAATGGATCTACCGCGCGCTGGTGTTCCTGGTGGTTTCCTGCCCCTGCGCGCTGGTGGTGTCGGTGCCGCTGAGCTTTTTCGCCGGGCTGGGCGGAGCTTCCCGCAGCGGGGTGCTGGTCAAGGGCGGCAATTTTCTGGAAGCGCTGGCGCGGGTGGATACGGTGGTCTTTGACAAGACGGGCACGCTGACCCAGGGTGTCTTTGAGGTGACCCAGGTGCGGCCCGCCGAGGGCGAAACCAAAGAGCGGCTGCTCGAGACGGCGGCTTTGGCCGAGAGCTATTCCAATCACCCCATCGCCCAGTCCATCCGGCGGGCGTGGGGCGGCGTGGCGGAAGCCTCCCGCATCGGCGGCATCCGGGAAATCCCCGGCCACGGCGTGGAAGCGACGGTCGACGGGGAATCGGTGCTGGCGGGCAACCGGCGCCTCATGGAACAGGCGGGCGTCGTCTGCCCTGATGACCCGGCGGCCGGCACCGTGGTGCATCTGTGCCGAAACGGGGCCTACCTCGGTTCCCTCGTCATTTCAGATCGGCTGCGCCCCGACAGCCGCCGCGCGGTGGAGCAGCTGCATGCGGCGGGTGTGAGCCGCATGGTGATGCTCACCGGCGACAGCCGGGCCGCGGCCGACCGGGTCGCCGGCGAGCTGGGACTCGACGGCGCCTATGCTGAGCTGCTGCCTGAGCAGAAGGTGGAAAAGCTCGAGCAGCTGGCCCGGGAACTGCCCGCCGGCCGCGGCATCGCCTTCGTTGGCGACGGCATCAACGACGCCCCCGTGCTGGCCCGGGCGGATGTGGGCGTGGCCATGGGGGGGCTGGGCTCCGACGCGGCCATCGAAGCGGCCGACGTGGTGCTCATGACCGATTCGCTTTCCCGCCTGCCGGCGGGCATCGGCATCGCCCGCCGCACCCACCGCATTGTCTGGGAAAACATCGTCTTTGCTCTGGGGGTCAAGGTCGTGCTGCTGGTGCTGGGCGCGCTGGGCCTGGCGAGCATGTGGGCGGCCGTCTTCGGCGACGCGGGGGTCACGCTCCTCGCGGTGCTCAACGCTATCCGGGCGCTGCATGTGCCGGCCGCGTTCCGGCCGGATACGGCTGCCTGACAGACCGCTTTTCCCGCTGCAGTTTATCCGCCGGGGGCTGAAAAACCTCCCCGGCGGACTTTTTTATATGCTCATGCAGTAAAAAAGGTAAAATTCGAGCAGCTAGAAAAAAATGTATATTTTCAAACTTTTTCCATGACATTTCACAGGGAAAATAGTATAATGCAAGTATATTGATAAGGCGGGTGCATCTGGGGTGTCAATCCCTGCCGGAAAGGGCCGCGTCGCGGCGGTTGCTTCGCCAGGGCGGGATGTGGAGAAAAGAGGTAAGTCGGGATGAAGGAAAAAGCTGTGCTGGCCCTGCTGCAGCTGCTGCCGGTCGCCTATGCAGTCGTGCGGCCGTGCGACGGGCAGGGGGGTGCACCAGACTTTGTTTTTCTGGAAATCAGCGACGAATGGATCAGGCTGACCGGTATGCAAAAAACGGCGGCCTCTCAGACGGGGATTGCCGCCGCTCTGCCGGGGCTGGAAGATTCCGGCGTGGGATGGAGGGCGCTTTTCGCACGGGCGCAGGCTGGGGAGTGCGGTGTGCTGAAATGGAGCGACCCATCGACCGGGCTTACCTGTCACATGGCGGCCGCGCCTGTCGATGCGCAACGGATTTTGGTCGTGCTGCAGCCGGTCTGGGCGGAGAGTCGGGATGGGCTGATGTGGGGGGCGCTCAATTCCATTGGCGACGCGGTGGCCCTGCTTGACGGCCACGGCGCGGTGATCGGCCTCAATCGGGCGGCACGGGAACTCACCGGCTGGGGCGCCCAGCCGGTGGAGGGCATGCCCTACGCTCAGGCTCTGCCGCTGCGCGGAGCCGACGACCCGGTGGCGGAGGCCATCCGTACGGGGCAGTCGGTGCCGCTGGACGGTCGCATCGAGCTGACCGACCGGCAGGGCGAGACGGTGCCGGTGGTGGGCGTGCTGTCGCCGCTGGTGGAAATCGGCGGCCGCGTGACGGGTGTGTCGATTGTGTTCCGCAATGCGGCACGGGAACGCGAGCAGCAGGATGCCATTGTGTACCTGAGTTACCACGACCATCTGACCGGCCTGTATAACCGGCGGTTTGGGGATGAGGAAATCCGCCGGCTGGACGTACCCCGGCAGTATCCGCTGGCCGTGATCATGGGGGATGTGAACGGGCTGAAAATTTCCAACGACGTATTCGGCCACGAGACCGGCGACGACATTCTCCGGGCCGCCGCGGCGGCCATCCGACAGAGCTGCCGGGAAGAGGATATCGTCTGCCGCTGGGGCGGCGACGAATTCCTGGTGCTGCTGCCCCGTACCGACGCGGTTACGGCGGAAGGAATTGTCCGGCGCATCCACGCCCGGTGTGCCCAGCGCCGTGTGGGCAACCTGCCGCTGAGCATTTCCATGGGCAGTGCCGCCAAGACCCGCGCGACCGAGGATTTCCGCCACACACGGCAGAATGCCGAAGAAAAAATGTACCACCAGAAGCTGGCCGAGAGCCGGAAATATCGCAACGCGGTGCTCAGCGGCATGCTGCGCTCCCTCCCCGAAAAAAGCTGCGAAAGCGACGACCATGTGATGCGCCTCAAACGATGCTGCTCCGCCATGGCCATCGCCATCGGCCTGTCGCGGGAGGGCCAGGCCGATCTGGAAGTGCTGGCCGACCTCCACGACGTGGGGCAGGTGGCGGTCTCGCGGGAAATCCTCTGCAAGCCCGGCCCGCTGGACGCGGAAGAATGGGTGGAGGTTCGCCGCCACCCGGAAATCGGCTACCGCATCGCCCACAGCGCCATGGAGCTTTCCGCCGTGGCGGAAAGCATCCTGTGCCATCACGAACGCTGGGACGGCCGGGGCTACCCTCGGGGCCTCGACCGGGAAAATATCCCCGTGGTCAGCCGCCTGTTCGCGGTGGCGGATGCATATGACGCCATGACCCACGACCGGCCCTACCGCCCGGCTATGGCAAGGCAAAAAGCAATCCGGGAGCTGCAGGATTGCGCCGGCACCCAGTTCGACCCCGAAATGGTGCGTGTGTTTTGCCGGCTTTGCAATGGGCAGACCCCGGATTTCGACACATGACATCGACTTGTGACAGGCTTGTGCCGCGGGCAGGCTCACCGCCCGACGCGGAAAAGCCCGGCCAGATACGTCAGCATATCCGCCATTTTTTCCATGGAGGCCACGGGGATGTATTCGAAACGTCCGTGGAAATTGTGCCCCCCGGTGGAAAGATTCGGGCACGGCAGCCCCATGTAGGAAAGCCGGGCGCCGTCGGTCCCGCCGCGGATGGGCTGGATACGCGGCGTGGCGCCGACGTGTTTCATGGCCTCCGCCGCCCGGTCGATAAGGAACATGTGGGGCTCGATTTTTTCCCGCATGTTGTAATAGCTGTCGCGCAGGCGCAGTTCCACTGTGCCGGCGCCCCACAGGCCGTTCAGATAGGCGGCCACGGCCTCGAAGCGGCGCTTTTTCGCTTCGAATTTTTCCCGGTCGTGGTCACGGATGATATAGTGCAGGCTTGCCTCTTCCTCGCACCCCTGCATCCCGGTCAGATGGTGGAATCCTTCGTACCCATCGGTGCAGGAGGGCAGCTCGTGACGGGGCAGCATCCGGTCGAATTCCATTGCCATGAGTGAAGCGTTTTTCATTTTGTTTTTGGCGCTGCCGGGATGGATGTTGAAACCGTGAATGGTCACATCCGCCGAGGCGGCGTTAAAATTTTCATACTCGATTTCGCCGAGCTTGCCGCCGTCCACTGTATAGGCAAAATCGGCGCCGAAGCCTTTGACGTCGAAGCGGTCGGCGCCGCGGCCGATTTCCTCATCCGGCGTGAAGGCGATGCGCAGCTCGCCGTGGGGCATACCGAATTGGCGGATGCGTTCCACGGCCGTGAGAATTTCGGCAATGCCGGCCTTATCGTCGGCGCCCAGCAGAGTCGTGCCGTCGGTGACAATGAGATCCCGCCCCACATAATCCCGCAGGCTCTCGAAATCCGCCGCCCGCATGACGATCTGCCGCTCCGGATTGAGCACAATGTCGCCGCCCTCGTAATGCACGACGCGGGCGTGAATCCCAGCGCCGGAGGCGGAGGAACTGGTATCCATATGGGAAATAAAACCGAGCACCGGCGCGCCCTGGGTATCTTTGGCGGGCAGGGAGCCGTACACATAGCCGTTTTCATCCACGCGTACATCCATGAGGCCCAGGCCCTTCATTTCTTCCGCCAGGGCTTTGGCGAAGGGGAGCTGGCCGGAGGAACTGGGGCAGCGGTCCTCCGATGCATTCTCGTCGGAAGTCGTATCCCATGTGACATATCGAAGCAGTCTGTCGCTTGCGTTCATTGCTATGACCATCCTTTCGTAGCAAATACGGTCTGAAAGTCTGCGCTTTTCAAACCGTATCCGCCTGTTTTGATGTCTGGCCGGTCAGCGGGTCGCCACGCCAGTAGCGGGAACCGTCCGCCACGCGGCATAGGATGCCCGCGTCGACCATCTCGCGGCGCAGCAGGAAGTGATCCCCGAAGGTGTGCCGGGTGTCCAGATAGACGTTGATTTCTTTTTCCGTGTAATATCGGCCGAATTCCAGACCGGCGCCCAGATAGCGCAGCACACCGGCCCGGGCGTCGCGCTTGGCCGGCCATGCGGTGACGCGGCCGGCCGCATCCAGATAATGCTTCCACTTTTCCATCGGCTCCATGCCTTTCCGTCTCGGGGTCTCAGAATCGCTCCTTTTGCTATGATACCGCACATGAAAGGGAAAGGCAATGACTTCCCGTCTCTATGGCATTTTCAAACGGTATAAGTTACAAAATGATGACAAAAAAGAAAACAAAGGTTGACAAATAAATACTTAAAGTATATAATTGCCCGTAAAGGTCCTTAATTATACCGCTAGGAATACATTGACAGGGGAGGAAGACCCTGCCTCCATCGGGGCCGGAGTGCAGCTCCCCGTTTTCCGGCGCGTCTGACGCCGGGCGAAGGGAAAGGAAACGGAGATGAACAGACTGCAAAAGTTTCTGGCCGTGCCGGCAGCTATGCTGGTGACGGCGGGTATGATGACGATGGCCGTTTCCGCGGCCGCCACTCAGCAGGGCACCGTGAAAGTCGGCACCTATCTCAACGTAAGACAGGCGGGCAACACCGGCTCGCCCGTGATCGGCCGGGTCTACAACGGCACCACGGTGACCGTGCTTGAGAATGATAAGGGCTGGTATGAAATTTCCTATAACGGCGGGACGGCATGGATCAACGGCGATTATGTCGCTCTCACGTCGGTAAGCGCGCACCGGCAGGCGGTGGTCAGCGCGGCGAAAAGCCAACTCGGCGTGCGGTATGTGTTCGGCGGTACGTCGTCCTCCGGTTTCGACTGCTCGGGTCTGACGATGTATGCTTACCGGCAGATCGGCATCACGCTGCCCCACTCGGCGGCCGCCCAGGCGGGCGAAGGGGTGGCGGTTTCCCGGAGCGCGCTGCAGCCGGGTGACCTTTTGTTTTTCGCCACCTCCGGCGGCAGCACCATCACGCACGTGGGCGTCTATGAGGGCGCCGGCACTTTCATCTCCGCCCAGTCCGGCGCGGGAATGGTCAAGGAAGCCAGCCTCTCAAACAGCTACTGGTCCGCGGCGTACCGCAGTGCCCGGCGGATTCTGGAATAATCCGTTTGCCGCATGGCAACCCATATGTAAAGCTCCCGCCCGGTCAGCCGGGTGGGAGCTTTTTGGCGCATCTGGCTCCGTCCGCCCCCATGTGGTATAATAAATCTGCTTTGGGGAACAAACGGAAAAGGGGCCGGCCGGCCGGCCCGGATCGAAAGGGTGGTCTTGATGGCCGAATGTGTCGCCAGCGTGGAGCAGGTGCTCAGCCTCACCAAGCTCTGCGCCCAGATCATTCTGGAAAACGGCGGGGAAACTTATCGCGCGGAGGAAACGGTGTATCGCATCTGCCGCGCCACGGGGTACACCGACTCGGATGTGGTGGCCCTGCCCACCGGCGTTTTTATCAATGTCTGCGGTGCGTGCGGCAACGCCGGCACGGCCGTGCGGCGCATCAAAAAGCGCACGTTCAATCTGCGGGCGGTGGCGACGGTCAATTCCACCGCCCGCGACCTGATCGCGGGCCGGATCACCGCCGATGAGGCGCTTTGCCGGCTGCAGCGGCTCCGACAGCAGCCAGCCGGTGACAAATGGCTGCTGATCCTGGCAGCGGGGCTGTCCTCGGGCAGCTTCGCGCTGCTTTTCAAGGGGAGTCTTTTCGATTTCGCCGTGGCGACCGTCTGCGGTATGCTGGTGCAGTTTATGGAGGGCTTCATCCACAACGACGACGTGTTCAACTTTGCCGTGAGTCTGCTGGGCGGCAGCCTGATCGGGCTGATCTCGGTCGCCGCGATCCGGCTTTTTCATATGGGCGACCTGCAGAAGATCATCACCGGGGCCATCATGCCGCTGCTGCCCGGCGTCGCCATGACAAACGCCATCCGGGATACCATGCGGGGCGACCTGGTCTCCGGCGTCACCCGGGCGGCGGAGGCGCTGCTGGTGGTGACTGCGCTGGCTCTCGGGGTCGGCGTCGTGCTCAAGACGTATTATGCGCTGGTCTGACCAGGGGGAGGAAGTCGGCCGATGTCACTTTTGACGGATTTTTTCATATGCGTTCCGGCCACCGTTTTTTTTGCCGTCCTGTTTCGTGTGCCGTGGAAAGCGGTGTTCCCCAGCGCGCTGGCGGGGGCCGCCGGCTATGTGCTGTATGAGGTGACGGCTCCCGTGCTGGGCTCCGATATGGCCGGCTATTTTATGGGCGCGCTGCTGACGGCGGTGTGCAGCGAGGTGCTGGCCCGGGCGCTGCGCATGCCGGCTACGGTCTTTGCCGTGACCACGATCATCCCGCTCGTGCCCGGCATCGGGATGTACGACACCATGCTCGACCTGGTGCAGTCCCAGAATGCCAAGGCTGCGGCGACAGGGGCCGCGACCATCCTCGACATCGTGGCCATCGCCATGGCAATGGTGCTCACGGCCACCCTCACGCGCGTGATCACGTCGGCGGTGCGCTATGCGCGCGCTCCCCGGCGGTGAGCCTCACAGGTCGGTGTGGCGGAACCCTTTGCCCAGAATTTCGGAAGTGTTGGTGATGATAAGGAATGCCTCCGGATCGGCCTTATGCACAAAATCCCGTATCGACGCGGCCTGATTGCGACGCACCACCACCGTGAGGAGTTTTTTGGCCTGGCCGGAATAGGCCCCCTCAGCGGGCAGAATGGTGAGGCCCCGGTGAACGGTGCGCAGGATATAATGCTCCATTTCCTCGGGACGGGAGGTGATGATTTCCAGCTTTTTGCTCAGATTCAGGCTCTCGATGACGTTGTCGATGACAAAACCCTTGAGGAAAAGCCCCAGGATGGAATACATCCCCTGCCGCAGGCCCAACGTGAAAATGGCCGAAAACGCGATGAGAGAATCGGAAATCAGCAGCGTCTTGCCCACGTGCAGATGGGTATGCTGGGTGAGGATGCGGGCGATGATATCCGTGCCGCCGGTGGAGGAATTCTGATTGAAAACCAGAGCCGAGCCGATGGCCGGCAGCGCGATGGCATACACAAGCTCCAGCATCCGGTCGCCGGTGAGCGGGTGGCTCAGCGGCAGCAGCTTTTCCCCAATCCACACAAACCCCGACAGCGCGAAGCTTGAATACAGCGTGCGCAGCCCGAAGTCCGCCCCGAGCAGGAAGATGCCCAGAATATTGAGCAGGATATTGATCAGCAGCATGATCAGACCGACGTTGTGCCCGGGCATGTAATGGTTGACGATGATGGCGATGCCGCTGACTCCGCCGATGGCGAAACCGTTGGGAGATTTGAAAAGCACGACCCCTGCCGCCGTGAGGATCAGACCCGCGTTGATGAGCATGAATTCCTTAAACCGGATCATGCCCTTTGGCAGGATGGATTCTATTTTCATTGTAAGCTCCGCCTTTCCGCTCGATTGACGGTAACTAGTATAAACGCAATATATAAAAATTACCACACCCTATCGGTATTCGGGAATGAATTGACTTTATCCGACAAAATATTATAATTAAAATACAAGTCTGCAATGTGACAGCCGCTGCCCGCCGTGGGGGGAACGGCGGGCCGGGTGGGCATTCGACCGGCGGGAATCGTCCCGCCGGAGGCATCGGGCAAAGGGGCCGCATACGCAAGAGCCGGCTCCGGCCCGGATGGATTGCCGTCGTGTCTGCGTGAGCTGTCTTTCGGCTTGTCCGGCGTCCAGGGAAAATGAGCCGCGCCGCGCTGCCTGTTTAAGGTGCGCGCCGCAGGGCGGAGCTTCCGATGGCCCCCGGTTTCGGCCGCCGCAGGCGGCCGATGTATGAAAGAGCCGGACGGTAACCGGCCGGGCGGACGGAGAGTAAGGAGATGCCATGTTTAAGACCACCAAGCGCGACTTGATTTTTTTTGACCTTTTTTCCTCGGTGATGGATGACACCTGTCAGGCGGCCAAGCTGCTGGAAGAGCTTTTCCGCACGCACGAGGATGTTGACGCCACCATCGCCAAAATCGAGGATCTGGAGCATGACTGCGACCGGATAATCCACGACCTCATCGAGCATCTCAACCGCTCGTTTGTGACGCCGCTGGATCGGGAAGACATTTTCCTGCTGGCGAAAATGATCGACGATATCATCGATTCCATCGAATCCACCGCGCACCGGCTGCGGCTTTTCCACATCGAAACCGTGCGCAGCGACGCCGTCGACATGGTGTCTCTCATCACCGTGTGCACCGGCGAACTGAAAGTGGTCGTCGACGAGCTGCGGCATTTCAAAACCACCAAAATCATGCAGCCGAAGGTCATCGAGGTCAACCGCATCGAGAATCAGGGGGACGAGACCTACCGTTCCAGCATCGAGGCTCTGTTTACCACCGAAAAAGACCCGATCGAAATCATCAAGTGGAAAGAAATATTCGAATATATGGAAAAAACCCTGGACGCCTGCGAGGATGTGGCGAACACGATCGAAGGGGTTGTCACAAAGAATGTTTAACCATATTTTGGTGGGGGCCGTGATCCTGCTGGCGCTGACCTTTGATTTCATCAACGGGTTTCACGACACGGCCAACTCCATCGCCACATCGGTTTCGACCCGGGTGCTCACGCCGCGCATCGCCATCATCATGAGCGCCGTGCTCAATTTTGTGGGTGCGCTGGTGAGCGTCAAGGTGGCCGACACCATCGCCACGGGCATCGTCCACGGCACAGTGGAACAGTATGTTATCATTGCCGCCCTTATTGGTGCCATTATCTGGAACCTGATCACTTGGTATTTCGGCATCCCCAGCAGCTCTTCCCACGCCCTCATCGGCAGCCTGGTGGGCGCCGCCATCGTGACGGCGGGCAATGTGCATATCATCATCTGGAAAGACATCTGGGAAAAAGTCGTGATTCCGCTGGTCAGCTCGCCGCTCATCGGCTTCGCCATCGGGTTCGCGGTGATGAAATTTCTCTATCTTGTGCTGCGGCCTTTTTCACAGCGCACGGTGAATAAGTGGTTTTCCAAACTCCAGATCTTTTCCGCCGCGCTCATGGCCTATTCCCATGGCAGCAACGATGCCCAGAAATCCATGGGCATCATCACGCTGGCGCTGGTCAGCGGCGGCTACATTGGTGCCCATGCGGGCATCCCCGTCGAAGTCAAGCTTATCTGTGCCCTTTCCATGGCGCTGGGGACTTCCATCGGCGGGTGGAAGATCATCAAGACCATCGGTATGAATATGATCGAGTTGCAGCCCATTGGCGGTTTCGCGGCGGAAACTTCCTCCGCCATCGTCATCCAGGCCATGACGGCCATCGGCGCGCCGGTGAGCACCACCCAGGTTATTTCCACCGCCATCATGGGCGTGGGGGCCTCCAAACGGCTTTCCGCCGTACGCTGGGCCATCGCCAAGAATATTCTGTATACCTGGCTGATCACCTTGCCGGTGACGGCGGCTTTCGGCGCCATTGTCGCGTGGATTTTCCACCTCATCGGCCTGCTCGTCCACTGAGCCGGGCCGCCCCGCCACAAAAAATGCCCCGGAATATTCCGGGGCATTTTTCCGTATATCGCATATTGTGCACCGTGCGGTGCATGGAGCCGGCCGCCGCTCAGCCGAACTGGAAGCTCTGAAATACGGCCTTGAGCTTGAGCACCGGGAATTCCAGCGTCTTGGGCGTGCCGTCCGCCCCCAGGGTCAGCCGGTAGGCGCCGGCCGCCGTTTTGCCGGTCACGATGAAATCCTGCCCGCTGTGCTTGACCGTCACGTTCTCATTTGACTGGAAGGCGCCGAGCGCGCCGAGCATCGCGTCGAATATGCCCGACTGGGGCAGGGAAGAAGCCGAGGCTTCCATCTCGAGACCGTTGAATTGCACGCCCACGCTGCCGTTATCCTGCGTGCGGAAAGTCAGCGACGACAGGGCGGCCGGTTGGGTGAAGTGCAGTTCCCCCCGGCCGGCGGCTGTGCGGGTCAGATCCACTGTGTAGGAGCTGCCGCCCAGTGTAACCCGGGCCGTGCAGCTGAAGCCGCCCGCAAACCGCTGGGCGGCCGCCTGGCGCAGCGTCGACTCGCCGTGCCGGCAGGAAAACAGCGCCACCGCAAACAGCAGCACCGTGAGCACCGCCAGAATGATTTCGATGGTCTTGCGCATGGGACACAACCCCTATCGCGACATCCCGCGAAAAATTTGCGGTATTTCCAGCAGCATATCGGTGGGCAGCATGCCGTATTCCGACAGACGCTCGGCGCAGCGGTCGCCCGCCGCCCCGTGGATATACACACCGCAGCAGGCCGCGTCGAAAGGCGCAATGCCCTGCGCCGCGAAGCCGGCAATCATGCCGGCCAGAATATCGCCGCTGCCGCCCCGGGCCATGCCCGGATTGCCCGTGGGGTTGACGCAGATTTTCCCCTCCGGCGAAGCAATTACCGTGCCGGCGCCCTTGAGCACCAGCACTACCCCGTATTCCGCCGCGAAATCCGCCGCCGTGCGGATGCGCTCGCGCTGGATCTCGGGGATGCTTTTGCCGGTGAGCCGCGCCATTTCCCCCGGGTGGGGCGTCAGGATCAGCGGCGCGCTGGTTTCCCGCAATACATTCATATGCCCGGCCACCGCATTTATGCCGTCCGCATCCAGCACGGTGGGGCAGCGGGCAGCCCCCACCAGATCGCGCACCAGCCGTGCCGTTTCGGGCGTCTGCGTCAGCCCGCACCCCAGCGCCACGGCGGTGGCCCGGCCGGTCAGCTCCGCAAGGGGGGCCCAGGCGCTCATGCTCAGGGAACCCGCGGGGGTCTCGGCCAGAGGCGTCACCATCGCCTCGGTCAGTTTGCCCGCCAGGATGGGCTGGATGCCCCGCGGCACCCCCAGCGTGACGATGCCCGCCCCGCAGCGCAGCGCACCCATGGCGGCCATATATGCCGCACCCGACATGGCCCGGCTGCCGCATACGCAGGCGACCCGGCCGAAACTGCCCTTGTTGGCCGAGCGACGCCGCAGGGGGAGCTTATCGCGGATATCCGCCTCGGTGAGCAGTTCGCCCACGCCGCCGATGAAAGCCTCCGCCGGGATGCCGATATCCACGGCCGCAATGCGGCCGCAGTAATCGACGGCGGGGGATTCCAACTGCCCGGTTTTGCACGCGCCGAAAGTGATGGTCTGGGTCGCCCGGATGCAGGCTCCCTCCACTTCGCCGGTGTCGGCGTTGGCGCCGCTTGGCATATCCAGTGCGAAAACCGCGGCGCCGCAGCGGTTGACCCGCTCGAAAAGCGCCGCCAACGGCCCTTCCACGCGCCCGTGGAAACCGGTGCCGAACACCGCGTCCACCACGATGCGGCTGCGGTCGACGCGCATCAGGCACCGGGCGGGCTCCCGGGCAAAATCGATCTGCGGGATATTCAGCCCGCTCAGCCGGTCGCACATTTCGGTGGCCTCGGGTGTTTTCGGCCCGCCGCAGGCGAGTATCACAGCCACCTCCGCGCCGGCTTCCAGCAGCCGCCGGGCGACCACGAAACCGTCGCCGCCGTTATTGCCGCTGCCGCACAGCACCGTGCAGGCCAGCTTGCCTGGGTCGACGGCGCGGCGGATGACGCGTGCGGCGGCGGAGCCGGCATTTTCCATCAGGCGCAGGGAGGTGATGCCCTCCGCCATAGCGGCCTGCTCGGCCTGTTTCATTTGGGCGCAGCGGATGATTTGCATGGGGAATCCTCCTTTTCGGCAATGACGACTACGGCGGCGTATGCCCGGGTGTGGGTGACGCTCACATGAAACCGCAGCCCCCGCGCCCGCGCGATGGCCTGCGCCCGGCCCGAAAGCCGCAGATATGGTTCCCCCGCCGGGCCGCGCAGCAGCTGCACTTCGTATAGGGAAAAGCCGCGCACTCCCGTGCCCAAGGCTTTGGCAAAAGCCTCTTTGGCGCAGAAACCCGCCGCCCAGGAACCCAGAGAGCGGCGGCCGCTCAGCAGCCGCCGCTCTTCGGGCCCGTATATGCGTTCCGGTGCCGGGTGCCTGGCCAGAAGCTTCGCCACGCGGCCCAGTTCCACCAGATCAATGCCCGTGCCCGCAATCATGCGGTCATCACTTTGCGGGGCACGATGTTTTTGATATCCTGAATGATCCGATCGCTGGGGCTGAAAAGCAGCAGCGTCATGCCCAGCTTTTCCCCGCCTTCGAATTTGATGAAGTAAGTGTCCGCCGGGTTGCCGGAGGAGGCGTCGATGCGGGTCTTGATGCCCGGGGCCTCCATCTCGCGCCGGTAGGCTTCGGTGGCCGGCGCCATGATCTCGATGGAGCGGAATTTGCACGAAAGCAGCCTCTTGCGGCGGCTGCGGGCGATGATCTTATCCACGTCCATATCCCCGCCGGTGACGATGTATTCAAACTCCAGATTTTGATTGCGCACTAAGAGCCAGCCGCCGTAAATGGCGCCCACGGCCAGCAGCAGGCCGAGAAACGCAATCTGCTTGATGGCCGCGCACACGATCATCAGCACGATGGCCAGCACGATGGAAGCGACGACGATGAGGACTTTGAGGGCGGCCGACTTGGCGGTTGGCTGCCGTTTGACCAGATATTCAGTAAAATCGTCCATTTTGATAACTCCCGCATGATAGATTCGTCCCAGACGGAGTGGATGGATTCTGCAAATTCTAATGATTTTATTATAGCATACGCTCCATTTCTTTACAACATCCCCCTGTCCGGCGCGGCGGCCAAAAAATCCCCCGCGGGAGGGATTGCGCCCCGCATGGGAACGTGCTATACTAACTTTATCTGAAAACGCCGGGAAAAAGTCGCCCGGGTCCTTACACAGCTTCGGTCAGAGAGTGGGCGCCTTGGCTGGGAGCGTCCTGCGGAGTGCGGACCATGGGCATTCGCTTTGGAGCGGCGCCGCTGAAATCACAGTAGGCGGCGACGGTTTGCGGCACCGTTAATGGCCGCGGGAGTGTTTGCTCACTGCAAAAATCAGGGTGGTACCGCGGAGGTTTGTGCCTTCGTCCCTTTCGGGACGAGGGCATTTTTATGCGCCGAAACGATCCGACCGGCGCGGAAAGGGAGATTTGACATGTTAAAAGAGCAGCTGGAAGAAATCCGGTCGGCTGCCGACCGGGAGCTTAAAGAGATTCGTCTGCCGGCTCAGGTGGAGGATCTGCGCGTGCGGTATCTGGGCAAGAAGGGCCGGCTCACCGCCATCCTCAAACAGATGGGGTCGCTTAAGCCCGAGGAACGCCCGGTGATCGGCGCCCTTGCCAACGAGGTGCGCACCGCCATCGAGGCCCATGTGGCCGATAAATCCGCCGAGCTGCAGCAGCGGCTGCTGACTGACCGCATGGAGCGCGAGACCCTCGACGTGACCATGCCGGGCAGCCGCCGGCCCATGGGCCACCGGCATCCCATTTCCATTGTGCTTTCCGACATCGAGGATATTTTCACCGGCATGGGCTTTTCGGTGGCCCGCGGGCCGGAAGTGGAGCTCGACTATTACAACTTCGAAGCCCTCAATATCCCGAAAAACCACCCGGCCCGGGATACGCAGGATACTTTTTATATTAACGACAACATCCTGCTGCGCACCCAGACCTCGCCCGTGCAGATCCGGGTCATGCAGTCCCAGAAGCCGCCCATCCGCATCATCGCGCCCGGGCGGGTCTACCGCTCCGACGCCATCGATGCCACCCACTCCCCCCTGTTCCATCAGGTGGAAGGGCTTGTGGTGGATAAGGGCATCACGCTGGCCGACCTTAAGGGCACGCTGCATACCTTCGCCCGTGCCCTTTACGGCGATGACGTGGTGCTCCGCTTCCGGCCCCACCATTTCCCGTTCACCGAGCCTTCCTGCGAAATGGATACCCAGTGCTTCGCATGCCACGGCAAGGGCTGCCGGCTTTGCAAGGGCGAAGGCTGGATCGAGCTGCTCGGCTGCGGCATGGTGCACCCCAAGGTGCTGGAAAACTGCCACATCGACCCGGAGGAATACACCGGCTTTGCATTCGGCATGGGGCTGGAACGGCTGGTCATGCGCCGCTATCAGATCGACGATATGCGGCTGTTTTATGAAAACGATCTGCGTTTCCTCGGCCAGTTCTGAGCCGGGGACGTGTAAAAAGCCGGGCCCTTCAGACGGCCCGAAGCGAAAGGATGCGCATTCAGATGAAACTTTCCATGAAATGGCTACGTGAATTCGTCGACATCGGCGATGTGGATATGCGGGATTTTTCCGAAGCCATGAGCATGTCCGGTTCCAAGGTCGAAAGCTATGAGGCGGCCGGGGCCGATATTAGCCGCGTGGTGGTGGGCAAGGTCCTATCGGTCGAGAAACATCCCAACGCCGACCATCTGGTGGTCTGCCGTGTGGATGTGGGTGAGAGCGCGCCGCTGCAGATCCTCACCGGTGCGAAAAACGTCACCCCCGGCGTACTGGTGCCCGTGGCGCTGGACGGTTCCACGCTCCCCGGCGGCGTGGCCATCAAGAGCGGCATGATGCGGGGGCTGGAATCAAACGGCATGCTTTGCTCCCTGGGGGAGCTGGGGCTGGAGCCGGGTGATTTCCCCCATGCCGTCGAGAACGGCATTTTCCTCATTGAGGAACCCTGCCGCCCGGGGCAGGATATCCACGAGGCCCTGGGTCTCGACGACACGGTGGTGGATTTTGAGATCACATCCAACCGTCCGGACTGCCTGTCGGTCATCGGTCTGGCGCGGGAAGTGGCCGCCACCTATCATAAGCCGCTCAAACTCCATACCCCCGCGGTGCGGGGCGTGGAGGGCGATACCCGCTCCTATGTGACGGCGCAGATCGACGCGCCCGACCTGTGCTCCCGTTACAGCGCACGGGCGGTGAAACACGTCAAGATCGGCCCCTCGCCGCGCTGGATGCGGGAGCGGCTGCGCGCCGAGGGCGTGCGGCCCATCAACAATATTGTCGATATCACCAATTACGTCTGTCTCGAATACGGCCAGCCCATGCACGCCTTCGATTACCGCTTTATCCAAGACGGCGCCATCCATGTGCGCCGGGCGCAGGAGGGCGAATCCCTCACCACGCTCGAAGGCGTCACCCATAAGCTCGACCCTTCCATGCTGGTCATCGCCGACAGCAAACGCCCGGTGGCCGTGGCGGGCATCATGGGCGGCGAGCACAGCGGCATCGCGGCCGACACCGACACGGTGATTTTCGAGTCGGCCATGTTCAGCGGCCCGAGCGTGCGCATCACCGCCAAAAAGCTCGGCCTGCGCACCGAGGCGTCCTCCCGCTATGAGAAAGGGCTGGATGCCCAGCTCACCGTGCGCGCCCTTGGCCGCGCCTGCGAGCTGGTCGAGCAGCTCGGCGCCGGCGAGGTATGCCGGGAGTATATCGACGAGGACCGTTCAGATTACAAGCCCACCCGCCTGCCGCTGGAGGCGGACTGGATCAACCGCTTCCTCGGCACGGATATTCCGAAGGATTTCATGGTCAAAGCGCTCGAAAGTCTGGAATTCACCGTCGATGCGGGTGGCATCGTCACCGTGCCCTCTTACCGGGCCGACGTGCGGCATAAGGCCGACGTGGCCGAGGAGGTGGGCCGGCTCTACGGCTACGGCCTCATCCCGGTGACGCTCATGAGGGGGCAGACCGTCCGCGGCGGGCTCAACGCCACCCAGAAATTCGAGCTGCGGGTGGGGGAGGCACTTCGCTCCCAGGGCCTGAGCGAGATCACCACCTATTCTTTCATCAGCCCCAAATATTATGATAAGATCGGTCTGCCGGCGGATTCCACCCTGCGCCGGTCGGTGAAAATCAGCAACCCCTTGGGGGAAGAGACCAGCGTCATGCGCACCACGCTGCTCCCCTCCATGATGGAGATCCTTTCCGGCAACTATGCCGACCGCAATATGGAAGCGGCCCTCTATGAGCTGGGGACGGTCTATCTGCCAAAGGGCGAAAACGAGCTCCCCGATGAGCCCGAGCAGATCGCTTTGGGGCTATACGGCGGCTCGAGTGATTTTTACACCCTCAAGGGCGCGGTGGAAGAGCTGCTCGCCCAGACCGGCGTCACGGAATACGACGTGGCCGCCAGCCGGGAGGAGCCGTCGTTCCACCCGGGGCGCTGTGCCCGCATCACGGCCGGCGGGCAGACTCTCGCCGTGCTGGGGGAAATCCACCCCAAAGTCCAGGAAGCTTACGGCATCGACACCCGGGTCTATGCCGCCATCGTCTATTTCCCCGTGCTGCTGCAAAACGCCCACACCGACAGGGAATATCAGCCGTTGCCGAAATTCCCGGCCATTTCCCGGGATATCGCCGTCATCTGCGACGAGCCGGTGCCGGTGCTGACCATTGAGAAAGAGATCCGCGCGGCGGTGGGCGAATCGCTCGAGCATATCGAGCTTTTCGACGTCTATCGCGGCAAGCAGATCGCGCCGGGCAAAAAGAGCGCTGCCTTCAGCGTGCGTATGCGCGCCGCCGACCGCACCCTCACCGACGGCGAGGCCGACGCCGCCATGCGGCGGGTGGTGGAACAGCTGGGCCGCAAAGGCATGACCCAGCGCGCCTGACGGGCCGGAAAATTTATTTCCGCCGGGCGGGCTACTTGCAAAAAAGCGGGATAGGGTATATCCTATATAGATACGGGAGGTGTTGCTATGCACGAAGAGACAATGGTCTTCTCCATCCGGGACGACAAAGAAAAGCAGATGAAGCAGATTCTTGTTGACGTATACGATGCGCTGAAAGAGAAGGGCTATAACCCTGTCAATCAGATTGTGGGATATCTCCTGTCGGAAGACCCGACCTATATTACGACGCATAATAACGCCCGCAGTCTGATCCGCAAGATCGACCGGGATGAATTGCTTCACACGCTGGTTCAGTCGTATCTGAACAGCTGAAAGCGGGCACACACATCCGACGGGCTGCTCCTGGGCAGCCCGTCGCTTCGTCCGCAGGGACGCATTGACTTCCCACATGGAAATATGATACAATTAGAAATCGGCCGGCCAGCCGGCCCACAGGCAGCGACGGATTGCCTCCGGAAAGGAAAGGGATAGGTTTGGCGAAAAAGGAAAACGAGAGCGAAACATTTCTCACATATAAAGGCAGACCGCTGGTCCGCAGCGGCAATGTGCTGTATTATGGCAATATGTCGGATAAATACGTGGTGATGATGCAGATCCTCAACACCACCCAGACCAAGGATGAAGAGACGGCGGGGCGCGTAAGCGTGCAGCTGATGGCGACCGATAACGAGCTGCGGGCCCGCGACCGGGTCATCAAACGCACCGAAAAAGACGGCCTGTATAATGCCATCGACATCGGGAGCATCTGGCTGGAGCGGGCGCTCACTGAGATGTGACCGTTTTTTCCCCCAGCGGCAAAAGAGGCGGGCAGTGTATGCTGCCCGCCTCAGTCTGTCGAAAAAGGTCTAGCGAAAGCTGGGCTTTTTCGTTGTAAAATAGTAAAATAGAAATAGGTGATGAAAGATGTTGGAACGGGAAAAGCTACGCAGAGATGCAGTAGAATTTGTGAAC
>JAEWAE010000056.1 GCA_023391835.1 Bacillota bacterium | reverse complement strand
CTCAAACCGTTTCCGGGCGCACTTTTTAGCGGGCTCCCTTTATTTGGCTCGTTGCCCGGGTCACATGTCAGCCGCAAAGACGGTATCACTTGCGGAACCCATGCGCCGCGCTATGCAAGTTTTGCTGGGATGCGTAAGTCTTAAAAGACGGGAGACGGGGCAGGGTACAAACGAGGTAGTGCATTCCGAAAACGGGTCGACCTGGCCCACCCGTATCGCCGTTTTACTGCGTTAGCGAACACGTCGAAGCATACGAAAAAATGTGGTAAAGCATCTGTTCCATGCCGGGAGACTCGGCCGCCGACAGTCGGTGTGGCGAAGCCGATAAAAGTCGCGATGACGCTGGAATAAATTCCCGATCTGGCCTTGACAGGCGATTTTGCCGGTGCTATGCTGATACCAATTATCACCCAGAGCCTGTGCCCCGCTTGCGGGCGGGAGTCCATCACATATCATCGGTGCGGCATGCAGACGTTTGACCGTCCTGCGGCCGCCTTGCCGCATCCGGGGAGGAATGCCGCGTGTTTGTCCGGGAAACAGTCGAACGGTTTTACGACGGCTATGGGCTTCGGGAATGGGAAAGGCTGGAGCAGGATGCCTATCATCGGCTGATCTTTACCCGGCATGCCGATTTTCTTCGGCCGGGTATCGCGCCGGGCCGCCGGGTGCTCGACGCCGGCTGCGGCGGGGGACGTTTCAGTCTCCTGTGCGCCGCCCAGGGCTGCCGCGTCACTTTGCTGGATCTTTCGCAGACTCAGCTTGACATCGCGCGACGCCAGTGTGAAAAGAGCGGCGTGGCCGGGCAGTTGGACGGCAGCTTTCATCTGAGTGTGACGGATATGTCCGCCATCCCGGATAATTCCTTCGACACGGTCGTCTGCTACGGCGCCGTGCTCAATTATCTGCATGAAGAGGCGCCGAAGGCTGTTTCCGAGCTGACCCGTGTGACGCGGGGTGGCGGAATGCTGTATGTGAGCGTCAACAATAAGGACGGCGTTTTGCGCAGCTGTGCCACTCAGCTCAAAATGCCTCTCTGCGATTTCTGGGGGAAGCCGGAAGTCTGGGGCATCTATCAGGTGCTGGAAACCGGCGACGAGCCCGCTTATCCGGGTGCCAGCCAGCCGTCGCGGCATTATTTTACCTCTGCGGAGCTGCACGGGCTGCTCACACGCAGCGAGCTGACACAGCTCACCCTCGCGGCGGCGCCGGCCATCCTGACCGGGCTGCGGGATCAGGCGGAAACCCTCGCCCGTGACCCGAAGGCATGGAAAGTGATCGAGGATATGGAACGGTCGCAGTATCAAAACCCCGCCATTACCGACTGTGGGGAATTCCTGCTGGCCCGTGCCTGCGTACAAAAGGGGGGAAAGACACCATGAATGACACGGAAATCGTGCAGCAGTTTTATGACACCCATACCCAACAGGAGTGGGAAAGGCTCGAGAGACACGCGGCGGAATTTTATATCACCCGTCACTATATCGACCGGTATGCGCGCCCCGGCATGCGCGTGCTTGACATAGGCGGCGGCCCGGGGCGCTATTCGCTCCACCTGGCCGCTCAGGGCTGCCGTGTGACGCTGCTGGATCTTTCGGCGGAAAACGTACGCTTTGCCAAAGACCGGGCGGCACAGGCCGGTCTGGCGCTCACCGCCGTGCAGGGGGATGCCTGCGAAGCCGACCGATGCGTCGACGGCCTTTATGACTGCGTGCTGCTCATGGGGCCGATGTACCACCTGCTGGATGAGAAAAAGCGCGCTCAGGCGGTGCGCGCGGCGCTGCGGCTGCTGCGCCCGGACGGAGTGCTCTTCGTGTCGTTTTTGTCGCTGTACGCCGGACTCTGTTATTACATGGATTGCGAGCCTACCTTGATTACGCAGGGAAGCGAGCGCGAATATCTCCGCTGCGTGAGCGAGAACCGTACATATAGCGGCGACGCGTTCACGCGGGCCTGCTTCATCGCACCCAAAGACATCCTGCCGTTTATGGGAAAATTTGCGCTGGAAAAGCTCCACCTGTTTTCCCAGGAGGGGATTATGGGGCCGTGCGAGAGCCGGGTCGCCGACTGCGACGCCGACGTGCGCACCAAGTGGATGGAAATCGCCCTGCAGGCCTGTGAACATGAGGAGCTTCTTTCCTACGCGGAGCATTTGATGTATGTGGGGCGGCGCGTCGATTGACCTGACACCGGGCAAAATGAGGGAAGAAGCCTCATTCGACCGGCTGAATGGTGCAGGCACCCGTGTTCCTGGGCGGATTGCTGCGGATATACACAAGCGAGCGTTCGAAACGGCGGGTGGAAAAGCTGTGGCCGATATCCCGATAAAGCTCCGACGCGCCCAGAAACAGTGCGCCCTCCGGCCGGACGGTGCGTGCCAGCTTATCCATAATATCCCGCCGTACCGCCTCGGAAAGATAGATCATCACATACCGCAGAAATACCACATCGAAACAGCCAAGCGGCGCGAAACTGTCCTGCAGGTTGAATTTGCGGAAAGTCACCGCGTTACGGATGCGGTCGCACAGGCGGTAGCCGTCGCCTTCGGGCTGGAAGTATCGCTCGCGGATATCGGCGTCCAGCCCCCGGGTCATCGCTATGCGGTCATACCGCGCGGACTTGGCCTTTTCCAGTGCCGCCGGTGAAATATCTGTGGCCAGTATTTCAAACTGCGGCAGCCGCACATCGTAAATGTGGTTGGCGGTCAGATAGCGGTCGATGAGCATCGCCGTGGAGTAAGCTTCCTGCCCGGTGGCGGATGCGGCGCTCCATACGCGCACCCGCTGCCGCTGCCCAAGGCGCAGCTCCTGCACAAAACGGGGGAGTAGCTCCTGCTGTAAAAACTGCCAGGGCGTGCGGTCGCGAAACCAGAAGGTCTCGTTGGTAGTCAGAGCGGAAACGACCCGCTCGGCCAGCAAGCCGCTCGGGTCGTCGCACATGGCACGGTAAAGCCGATAAAACGAAGGGTACCCCCCCTCGGTGATCAGTCGGGTCAACCGTGTCTCGATGAGATAGGACTTATTTTCGCGAATCTCAATTCCCGTACGGGTCTCCATAAAGCGGGAAAAGAGCGAAAATTCGTAGGGCGAAAGCTGTATTGGCAAATCCGGTTCCTCCTTTCCCGCCCGGCGGACGGGCGGAGGACGCACTGAAGTCTTGAAAGTTTTTTTGTAAATATAAAATAGACGGCGTTTCAGTCGAAACGGACGGGGTCTAGTTGCCCGGCTGCACAAGTTGCTCGATACGGGCGGCGACGGCGTCGATGCCGCGTACCTCGTCGCACAGCCCGGCTTCCTGTACGCTGCCCGGCATGCCGAATACGACGCAGGTCTCGCGGCTCTGGATCAGGCACCGGCAGTCGGCCGACCGCTTGAGCCGGGCCACACCACCGGTGCCGTCCCGGCCCATGCCGGTGAGTACGACGGTCAGCACTTTCCGCCCGGCATAAGCTTCGGCCGCTGAGGCGAAAAGCACGTCGGCGGAGGGGCGTACTCCACACACCGGCTCGCTCCGCGTCAAGTGGATGACCGGTCGCCGGTTTCCCGGCCGCACGGTCATATGGTAACCGCCCGGGGCGATGAGCACATGCCCCGGCGCCGCCTCGTCGCCCTCCCGTGCTTCCGTCACCGACAGGGCGCTTTTACTGTTCAGCGTCTGGGCGAGCATGGCGGTGAAACCGGAGGGCATGTGCTGCACCACCAGCACTGGCTGGGGCAGGTCGCCGTGCAGGCGGGGGATCACTTTATCCAGAGCGGCGGGGCCGCCCGTACTGGCCGCTATGAGCACGACGTCGGGGACCCACGGCTTTGACGGCCGCACGGCGGGTGCGGGCTCTCTCTTTTCCGCTACGGTCGAGGTATCCGGCCGCACACCGGCAAAGAGCTGCTCCAGATGCCGGCGTATGGATTCAAGATTGTGGTCGAAATCGGCCCCCTGCGGTTTTGAAATAAAATCCACGGCGCCCAGCCCCAGCGCCTGCAGGGTCAGCCGGACACTGTCGGGGGATGAGCCGCTGACCAGAATCACCGGCATCCGCGCGTATTTTTCTCGGATGTGGCGCAGGGTTTCCAGACCGTCCATGACCGGCATGCATACATCCAACAGGCAGATGTCAACGGAGCGGTCTGCCAGCAGTTCCAGCACCTGCCCGCCGTTTTCAGCCAGCATGATTTCCGCGTCGCCGGCGGCCTGTCGAGCTGCCAGCGAAAAGATGCGGCGGTAAACAGCCGAGTCGTCCGCCACCAGTATGCGCAGCCGATTACCCATGGGCCTGCGCCGGTTTTGCGCCCTGCTCCATCCCACGGGAAAACTCAGCGATTTCTTCGGCGAGGCGGTGCAGCTCGTGGGAGCCGTTCACCTGCTTTTTCACCGTTTCTTCCGTACCGTGCATCTGATCGGTGTCGGTGAGAATGGCCTTGAGCATGGCCGACATAGCCGTGTCCACTTCATTGAGGGAAGCGGATGCGGTCTCCGAATTCTTGGCGGCTTCCTGTGCGGCGGCGGAAAGCTCGGCCGTGGAACGTGCAATATCTTCCACACCCTTGGCCGTTTCCTCCGTGCTGTGTGAGACATCCTCCGTTTCCTTGGTCACGGTGGCGATTTGACCGATGGCCTGTGCCAGATCGCCGGCTGCTTGGGTGGCCGAATCGGAAATCTGGGAAGCGGAGGTCATCTGACGGGTGACGGCCGTATTGATCGAGCCGGATATGCCGATGATGCTGCGGATGACCTCGTTGATGTCGGAAACTGCCTGCACCGCGTCGGTCATGTTTTTTTGCATGGTGTCGATCTGCTCGCGGATGTCGCCTGTGGCGTCGGCCGTCTGGCGGGCCAGTTCCTTGACCTCGTTTGCCACCACGGCAAAGCCGCGGCCCGCATCGCCCGCACTGGCTGCCTCGATGGCGGCATTGAGTGCCAAAATGTTGGTTTGGCTGGCGATATCGTTGATGAGGCTGATCACTTTGCCGATCTGCCGGCTGGATTCGCTGAGCTTTTCGATGATGGCGTTGGTGTGCGCGGCGGTCTCGCCGGCCTGCCCGGCGATCTGCAGGGATTTCTGGCACTGACCGCCCACGTTGTCCAGCGACTGGCTGATTTCCTTGATGGAAAGCACGGTGCTGTCCACCCGCTTGGAAATACGGCTGGAAGAGTCGGAAACTTCCTTGAGGTTGCCATGGATGTCGCCGACCAGCTGGCTCACTTCCCGTGTGCTGGCGGACATCTGCTCCGAAGCGGCGGCCAGATTGCGCACCGTGGCGCTCATCTCTTCGATGGAAGAGGCAATGCCCGTGATATGGGACGACGAGTCGGAAAGTGTCGCGGCCGACTGTGTCATGCTTACGGAAATCGACTTGGCCACGGCAGCGGCGGCCTGTGACTGTTTGTCCCCCTCACCGGCGGCCTGCTCCAGTGTCTTGGCAAGCGTGGTCATTTCTTCCGCTTTCTGGTCAAGCCGCTCGACAAATGCCCGGCGTTTTTCCAGCTCTTGACGGTTGACATCCTGGCACTGCCGAACGCCGGCGCATGCAGCGGCGAAATCCCCGTGGCAGACGCTCTGTTCCGGTGTGGGTTGTCCGGCGGCCGCTTCCGTCAATTCGTGCACTGGCCCGGAAACGGCGGCCGTCAGGCGGGAAAAGCTGCCGGCCAGCTCGGCGTAGCAGCCAGGGCCGCAGTCCGCCCCGGCATTTTCGGCAAAGTTCCCGGCGCGAAACCGTACCTCCGTGTCCGCTGCGGTCTGCCGCAGCAGACCCAGAGACCGGGCGACCGCCAGACGCGCGCCGGCGACACGTGCAAGCAGCGCGGCATCCTCCGCGGGGACGCCGGTCACAGGTGATTCATCTGGCTGGCCTTCCAGCTCGCCGGCAGCCAGCTTTTCCATGTCTTCGGCCAATTTGGCCAGATAAGCGCGCATTTGCAGCACTTCGGGGCGGAGCTTTTTCGTCCGCAGTGGTTTGCGGGTGATTTTATGTGGCAGTTTCATCGGATGGACCCCTTCCTGTTTTGCGTGTGGCCGGTATGAAACCGGTGCGGATATTTAAGTCTAAGTCAAGGGCGTTTGAGTTAAGAGTGGACGGTTTCGCCGGCGCGGAATATGGCGTCACAGTCGAGCAGCAGCAGGAGCTCCCGCTCCAGCTTGACCACATGGCGGATATACTTTGCCTCTTTGCCGTGAAAATTGGCTGGCAGAGGGGCGAGGGTATCCTGCGGCAGATGGACGACGCTGCCGGCCTGATCGATGAGGAACCCCTCGCCGCCCTGGGCGTCGCTGTCTGTTTCCATGACGATGCCGAGGGAGCCTTGCTTGGGCTGTGTGTCCGTGTAGCCGAACAGTGTCGGCAGATTGTAAAGCACGACCACCCGGCCGCGCATGTTGAAAAGCCCGGTGACATAATCGGGGGCTCCCGGCACGGCCGTGTATTCCACATCGCGGTCGATTTCCCGCACGCGGGCTATGTCGACGCCGAAAAGTGTGCCCCGTATGCGGAATGTGAGAAGAGTCAGCATGCCGATTCACCTCCGTATTTTTTCTGGAATGTTTCCGTGATGGTGCGCAACAGGTGATCCCGGTCGAGCTTGTATTCATAGGCATCAAAGCCGCTTTGCTGCCCGCGCGTCCGGTCTTCCCGCCCGGTCAGGGAAGTCAGCGCGATGACCGGCATTTCCCGCAGCGCGGGTTTTTCGCGGATACGCCGCACCAGCTCGATGCCGTCCATGACGGGCATGCTGATGTCGGTGATCACCAGGTCGTATTTACCATGGTCAAGCAGCTCCCATGCGGCCTGACCGTCGGGGGCGGTGTCCACCTCATAACCGGCCTGCTCCAGATAGCCCTGAACGGTTTTGCGGAAAAACATTGTGTCGTCCACCGCCAGCACATGCAGATGCCGGCTGCCGCGCTGGGCCTTAGGCGGATAATGATCCGGGTCGGCCCGGCTGAAAAGATCGTAAAGCTGCAGCACCAGCACCATGCGGTCGCCGCAGACGGCGCTGCCGAGAAGGCCCTGAGCCCGGATGCTGTCGGTGTCCAGCCGAATGACGGTGTGCACGTTATCGAGAATCTGGGTAGTCAAGATCCCGATGGGGTGGGAAACCAGCTTAGGCACGATGACATACTGCTTGCCCTCCGGTTTGTCCCGGCGCCCGACGGGCAGATAATCCTCAGGCCGGAGCACCCGCAGGGTGCTGTCTTGGTAACGCAGAAATTCCATCTTGCCCACGCGTTCGATACGTTCGTTGCTGATTTCCTCCACCCGCGCGATCATTGACATATCCAGCGCGAATATCTCGTCCCCCGTGCAGCGGAACAGCAGCAGGTTTTGCTTCTCCGTCATGTCTTCGGATGCCTGCGACTGGCTGCCGTCGGTTTCCGTGCCGCTTTCCTCGGTCAGGCTCGCGGTGCGGGCGATGCCCTCCGCATCCAGTATCATGGACGTGCGCCCGTCACCCAGGATGGTCACACCGGAGTAGCACGCGCAGCTTTTCAGCGCGCGGGGCAGGGGCTTGGCGAGAGTCTCCTCGCTTTCCAGTATGGAGCGGACCGCCAAGCCGAATGTGATGGCTCCGACGCGCATGATGATGACGACGCAGGAGCCGTCGGTTTCCCCATCCGCCGGGGAGTCGTGCATCCCGAGCACCCGCGGCAGATATACCACGGGTATCAGATGCCCCCGAAGCCGGATGACGTCCGCGCCGTCCATGTGCTCGATGCGCTGGTCGGAATCCGGCCGCGCCTGCACGATTTCTCGGATATTCACCTGCGGCAGGGCAAATACGCATCCGCCGGCTTCCACCAGGAAGGACTGGATGATGGCCAGCGTCAACGGCAGCACCAGGCGCACGGTCATGCCCTTGCCCACGGCGGAGTGCACGTCCACCGAGCCGCCGATGCGGCGGATGTTGGTCTGCACCACATCCATGCCCACGCCACGGCCCGAAATATCCGTGATCTTATCGGCAGTGGAAAAGCCGGGGCGGAAAATCAGGTTGGCGACCTCGTGCTCATTCATTGCGGTCAGTTCATCCCGGGTGACGACGCCTTTTTCCAGCGCCTTCTGCCGGATCTTGTCCAGCTGTAACCCCGCGCCGTCGTCGATGACCTCCACATTCACAAAGCCGCCTTCGTGATAGGCACGCAGCGTAATGGTGCCGACACGGTCTTTGCCGGCCTTCTCGCGTACATCGGGGGCCTCCAGCCCATGGTCGGCGCAGTTGCGCACCAGATGGGTGATCGGGTCGCCGATGGCCTCGATCATGGATTTGTCGAGCTCCACATCGGCGCCTTCGATCTGCAGCCGGATCTCCTTGTGCAGATCCCGGCTCATGTCGCGGATAATGCGGGGAAATTTATTGAATACGTTGGCCACCGGCTGCATGCGGGTCTGCATGATTTTTTCCTGAAGGCCGCTGGTGAGCCGGTCGATATTCTGCAAAATCGGTGCGAGGCCGGGGATGGAGTCGCGCTGGACGCTGAGAGTGCGCAGCAGCTGGTTGCGGCCCAGCACCATCTCGCTTGCCATATCCATCAGTTCGTTGAGCAGTCTGACATTGACACGGATGGAATCGTCCACCTTGATGGCGGGGTGCGCGTTTCCATCTGATGAGGCTGCCGCGGCGGCTTTTTTCGCCGGGGCGGCCTTTTGCAGTTGGATAGCTGCCGGCGCTACGCCCAGCGCGGCCGCGAGCTTTTCCGGTTTTTGATTTGAGACAAGTTCCATCGTGAGTGTGGCGTCTTTTTCGGCCCCGTCCATGACGGCCAGCACGTCGTCGAAAGAGTCGATTTTCGTGTGATCGGTCCGGACGGAACGAATGGTTCCGACTTGCCCGGCCGCCTGCAGCAGCCCCTCCACACCGCCGGGATGTTCCTGCAAATCGTGATGCAGCCGCAGCGTGAGCCGGTAAACCGCGCCTTCGTCGGACGCTTCTGCGGCCGGGGCCGCGGCGGCCTGCTTTTTCACCTCAGCGGGCTTTGCTTCGGCAGACTTTGTTTCGGCGGGGAGCGGTTTCTTTTCCGCCGGGGCAGCTTCACCGTTCAGCAGCCCGCGCAGGGCCGTCAGGTGGGCGGAAATATCCACTGTTTCACTTTCCCCGACATTCTCGATCATGCCCCGCAGACAGTCGTTGGCGGCCAGCAGCCGGTCGATCATGGCGTCATCCGCCTGCAGTTTGCCTGAGCGCAGCGCGTCGAACACGTTTTCCATGGTGTGGGCCAGATCAACGATATGGGTCAGGCCGAAAAATCCTGCCATCCCCTTGATACTGTGCACCGCGCGGAACACTTCGTTGATCTGTTCCGGATTGCCGCGTCCGGCGGCGTCCACCAGGATGGATTCGACGGTTTCCAGATGACCCGCCGCCTCGTCCACAAATTCCTGAAGATAGGCTTGGCTTTCTTCACTCATGGCCGTCGCCCCCCTTTTTATCTGCTTTAAGCGGGTCTTCCAGCCCCACGGCCGCGCAAACCTTGTGCACCCGTGGGCTGCACCCGACAAAGCGCACCGTTCGCCCGTTGCCGCCGAAAGTCTTGCATAGCGCGATGAGGAAAAGCAGCCCCGTCGCGTCCGTCTTTTCGGTGGCCGACAAATCGACGGTGAGCGACCGGCAGTCAGCAAGCCCGCCCAGCAGTTCCTGCACCTTGATGTCCGCGATCATCTGGCGGACTCCATCCGCGACGATGGCGGCATCCATCCCCAGGGTGGCGGCACCCTTCTCAATTGTAATGAGCATGTCTGGTCTCCTTTTTCTGAAAATGACCGGTCACAGGCCGGATGTCTTTGCCAGGCGTTCCAGCATCCGTTCAAAATTATTCACGGGCACGGGGCGGGAATATAAAAAGCCCTGCACCACGTCGCAGCCGGTTCCCCGCAGGAAATCCGCCTGCCAAGGGTATTCCACACCCTCCGACACGACGAAAAGATTCAGCCGCTTGGCCATTCGGATGACCTCCCGGACGATCACCATCGCCCGGCCCATGGATTTCCGGGGCGCCAGAAAGCGCCTATCCAGCTTGAGAATATCGACGGGCAGCCCTTCCAGGGAGTTGAGCGAGGAATAACCCAGGCCGAAGTCATCCATGGCGATGGAAAACCCCATCCGTTTGAGTTCGACAGCCGCATGGGCCAGATTGTCCTGATCCCCGACGAAAGCACTTTCCGTCATCTCGATTTCAAGCTCCGACGGCAGGACACCGTACCTGCGGGTGATCTCCAGCACACGGGGCACAAAGTCTGCCGTTTGTGCGTGCAAGCGAGAAAAATTGACGGCGATCGGCACCACCGGCATGCCGGTATTGTGCCATTTCTGGATCAGGCGGCAGACTTCCTCCAGCACGTAAAAGTCCAGTATCAAAATGAAATGGTTTCGCTCAAACAGGGGAATGAAATCCCCCGGCATCAAAAAGCCCCGCGTCGGGTGCTGCCAGCGTACCAGCGCCTCGGCACCGGTCATCTGCCCGCTGCACAGGCGGTATTTCGGCTGCAGGTATATCAGAAACCGATGCGCCGACAGGGAAGACATGACATGGATGTCCATATCCTCCTCGTTGATTTTCAACTGGTGCAGCTGCCTGTCATAATAGCGGACGGTCCCAGGCGGGAGCGTTTTGCTGATTTTGCGGGCAAACGCCGCTTTTTCCATGCCGCCGCTCGGGTGGTTGCGCTCGCATTCCGACATCAGACAGACACCTATGGCTAACGAAAGATTCAGGGGGCTGCCGTTGAACGAAGCCTGCCGGGCAAATTTCCGCTTCCATGTGTTCAGCCGGCGTTCCAGATTATACCGGCCGGTGTAATTCACCAGCACCCAGAAAATACCGGCGTCCTCCCGGCCGATGCATTCGCCGTCATGCAGCCCGGCCATGACGGTGTGTGCAAATTGCGCCAGCACTCTGTCCGTCTCATCGTGACCGATCAGGCAGTTGATGGCGGCCAGATGATTGATGCCCAGATTAATCAGGGCAAACGGCCGCTCGGGCTGCCGGCGCAGGTTCTGTTCCATCTGAGTGCAGAAGGAATACCGCGTCATGACATGAGTGAGGGGGTCGACGCTCATCACATGCGGATTTTCCACCACTCTGTGGCCCCAGATCAGCCATCGCCGGATGATCCGGTGGATATGTATCACCCGTTCTTTTTCCGCATCGGTGAAGCGCCGCCCGGTGCGGTGGTCGTCAAGTATCAGCAGGCTGCGGGTGCCGGCCGGACTTTCCATGATGTGCTGGAGAGAGGCAAACCCGCCGGCTGGCCGCCCCACATCCGACGCGGCGGGCGGGGGGCTTGCATAAAAGCCGTCCGGCGAGAAAACAGACAGATGCCGTTCCCAGAAACGGGCGCTGCGTTTGAACACATCCTGTATCCCGGGTGGGAGAGAGGGGCCGTTCCAGTAACAGACACGGGATACGCGCATCTCGCCGGGGAAAAATTCCAGCATCCGCATCCGGTCGGCTTGGAGTGCCATGCATGCATTCGCTAGGAAAGTCTGTATGAAACCCGCGTTCCATCGGGGAGTGTCCAGATATCTGATTGCCTGATCCAGCGCGGCCAGCTCCGGCGACTCGTCGGCCGAGAACGCCGGCATGTTTCCTCCCGGTGCGGAGCCGGGAGGGGACGGCCAGCGGGGAGTTTCCCTCAGAGAACCGCCCGTCTCAGTGGCTGTTTTCATGGTATCCTCCCAGTCCGTTTCGTTTTGTGAGCGTGCGGACGGTTCGCGCTTAACCGGCCTGGCCGGGCCGGAGCTGGAAGGCGTCCACCATCTGCTTAAGAGTCGACACCTGGGAGGAAAGCTCTTCGCTGGACGCCGCGCTTTCCTCTGCCGTGGCGGAATTGGTTTGCACCACCGAGGAAATCTGCGAAAGCCCCTGGTCGATCTGGCTGATGGCCGTCGCCTGCTCACCCGAGAAGTGCGAGATATTTTCCACAAGAGAAGTGCATTGCTGGATGTTTTCTGAAATCTCGGCCATCCGGTGGGCGGTTTCTTCCGCCGAGTGGACCCCGGCAGTGGTCTTTTGCGTCGAGGCTTCGATCAGCTCCGTCGTTTCCTTGGCCGCCTGGGCGGTGCGTGCCGCCAGGCTGCGCACCTCTTCCGCCACAACGGAAAAGCCCTTGCCGTATTCGCCGGCCCGCGCCGCTTCGACCGCCGCGTTGAGCGCCAGTATATTGGTCTGGAACGCGATTTCGTCGATCACCTGAATGATCTTGGAGATACTTGCCGACGACTGACCGATCTCTTTCATCGAATTGAGCATCTGGCCCATTTTCTCGTTGCCCTGCGCCACACTTTCCAACGTGTGCTTGGCCAGGTTGCTGGCCTTGACGGCACTGTCGGCGTTCTGACGCGTCTGGGTGGCTACCTGTGAGACGGAAGCGGTCAGCTCCTCCAGTGAGCTCGCCTGCTCGCTGGCGCCCAGCGACAGCGATTGGCTGGCCTCGGAAAGCTGCCGGGAACCGATATCCACCTGGCTGGTGGCCATATTGATCTGCCCTAGCACTTCGTTGAAAGCGTGAAGCGTCATGCGCAGCGACTGGGCAATCCGATTGTATTGGCCGGAGTATTCGCCCTGGACTTCAACGGTCAGATTGTTGGCGGCCATTTCCTGCAGCACGCGCTGGGTTTCATTGATCGGCGCGGCCACTGCCTCCATCGTCCGGTTCATGCCGGCGATGATCTCACGGAAACTGCCGTGGAATTGTTCTTCATCGCCGCGTACGTCCAGATTGCCCTGATAGGCGGCGTCCGAGAGACGGCCGGCTTCGGTGACCAGCGCGTGAATGGTTTCGAAACATGCCAGGAAGGCCGGGTAGATATTGTCGTTTTCCGACAGCTTGCCGTTTTTACGCAGCTCTTCCAGATGGGAAATGTCGCCGTCCCGGAGCTGTTCCATATTGTGCTGAATTTGCAGCATGGAGGCCCTTACCGTGTGGATGGCGTTGGAAATATTAAGAAAATCTCCTGGATAATCATCGGACATATCCGTGGTGTAATCGTTCCGGGCCATTTTGCCGAGCACCGACATTGATTCGCGGATTGGTTGCACAAAAGCGTCGATGGCTGCGTTGAATCCGTGTATGATCATCGCATAGGCGCCTTGGAGCCGAGTTTCATCGCCACGCACGTCCAAATGCCCTTCGCTGCCGGCTTCGGCTACCTTGCCGGCCTCTTCGATCAGAATCGTCAGCGAATGGTGCACTTTGTTGAGGTTATTCACCAGCGCCCCATAATAGCCGGCATAGTGGTTTTCCATCGGTTCCAGATGTTCCCCGGCCGCCAGCTTCGCCAGAAAGATGGCCGAAACATCCAGTGGAGCCTTCATGGCGTCCAGCATCTGATTGACCCCGGTGATGATTTCCCCAAAGCCACCCTTGTGGGGCTTGGGGTCGGCCCGCACGTTGAGCTGCCCGTCGCTGGCCGCTTGGGTCAGTTTCAGAATATCCCGGTGCATTGCATTGAGGGAATCGGCAGTATCTTGGAAGGCGGCCGCCAACGCCCGGGTTTCCAGCTCCGAGGCCTCCACCGGAGAGCTCCCAAAGTCGCCCTGGGCCAGCTTTTTCGCCCATTCCACCGTCTGACCGATGGGGCGGGTGATCCGCCGGGCCACCCGCCGGCCGAGAAAACGCGAAAACCAGATACTAAACAGCAGCGCAATCAGTATCGCGCCGAAGACACCCTGATAGATGTGGGAAGCGTTCTCGTTTTCCTGTTGGGCCTGCTGCAGCTTGAGGGAAATGGCCTGGGAAATATTCAAGTTTATGGACTGGTTGTCACTGTCGTTGGCCTGCAGCAGGATGCGGAGCTGTAGCTGCGTGCCTCCGTTGAGCTGATTCTGCATGTCCTCCCAGTTATTCCGCAGCATGGCGAGGTTTGTCTGGATGGATTTGAGGTTTTCCTTATCCTGCTTGTTGCTCAGCGTTTTTCCATACTCTTTCAGATACCGATCGATATCGGTGAAATAGGAATTCACCGAAGTGATGGACTGGCTGTAATCCGTGGCAGAAGACGAGACTCCGGCATCCCCGTCATTGCCGCTGCCATTCCCGGCCGACAGAGCCATGTCGCTCAGCGTGGAGCGGACCTCGTTGAATTCATAGGACGCCTGCGTGAGATAGCGCAGCGGATCCAGACTGTTGTGATATATCCGGGAAGAGGCACCGAGTATCAGCGTCGTGCCGACGACCGCTACCGCGGCCAAGGCCAGCACACTGGTCAGCGATACCCCCAAGATGCCCCGCGTGATCTTATACGCGATACTGTGTATCTTGGGGGTGCGGACATGAGTCGAAAAATGTCGAATCGGCGGGTGCTTGACCGCCTTGGATTTGATTTGGGATGCGCCATGATGGAATAACACCGCGACCACTCTCCTGTGTCTTTTGCAGGCAGTCGGCGTGCGGGGAATACGCTGTCCGCACAATATGACAAGCCGCTGCCCGTCGTCACATTTTTTATTATCGAATCCGTTTGGCGTTTATTTATACCGGAATTGCATCCGACGCAGAAATCGCCGTGGAAAACACACGCGGCCGCTTGACATTTTAAATGGATGCAGTATAATATACAAAATTGAATTATTTTACAACTGAATAATCAAAAAGCTGTGAAGAGAAGGAGTAGCTATCTTTCCCGGGCATAGAGATAAGCGGATGGTGGAAGCGCTTAGCCGGGCGGTATGCGAAAGTAGTCTTGGAGCTGCAGACCCAAAGAAGCGTTCCGCACGCTTTGAGTAGGCTCTGACGGAAGCCCGCCGTATAAAGGGGCGTCGGCTTGGGACCTTCGGGTTTCGTGCTGGTGGAGGTATGAGAGCCGCACTCCCATACGAAATTAGGTGGTAAAACGAGTCATTCGTCCTAATGGGATGAACGGCCCGTTTTTTTATTATATCTTCACGCAAATCAGGAAAGGAAGCGGTAAAATTGGCGGGTTACACGATACTTTTGCCTCATTACACCGTCGGGGAGGACTGTTACGCGCAGATTCCTTCCATCGTGGGGGAATACGGCAGACGGGCGGTCGCCATCGGCGGCAAAACAGCCATGGAAAAGGCAAGGGAAGCAATGCTCGGGGGGATTCACGGTTCCCCTGTCGAAATATCGGATTTTATTTGGTACGGCGGGGATTCCAACATGGAAAACGTCGAAAAGCTGATGGCGGATGCACGTGTGCAGTCTGCCGACATGCTTTTCGCCGTCGGCGGCGGTCGGGCTTGCGACACGGTCAAGACGTTGGGGGATCGCATGAATAAACCGGTTTTTACGTTTCCGACACTGGCGTCCAACTGCGCCAGCTGCACGGCCATCACGGTCATTTACAATCCGGACGGCTCTTTCCGGGAGTATTACTACCCCAAGCAGCCACCGCTTCATACCTTTATTCATACGCGCATCATCGCCGAATCGCCCTATGAAATGTTCTGGGCCGGCATCGGCGATGCGCTTTCCAAAGAGTGTGAGGTGGAATTTGCCTGTCGGGGTAAGAAGCTCTATCATCTGCCGCTGCTCGGCCTCGGCATCGCCAAAACCTGCACCGAGCCGCTGCTGGCGATGGGCCGTCAGGCTCTGGAAGACTGCCGTCTAGACCGGCCCTCTTTTGAGCTGGAGCAGGTGGCGCTTGCCATCATCATGCTCACGGGCATCGTTTCCAACTGCGAAGTCCACAACAATACGCCCGACCCGCGGGATGCCTATTACTACAACAGCTCGCTGGCCCACTGTGTCTATTACGGCGCGTCGCTGATACCGGAATGTGAAAAAAAGCACCTCCACGGCGAAATCGTTTCCTTCGGTGTGCTCTGCCTGTTGACGTATGACGGCAATCTGTCGGAACGGGACCGGATTCTCGCCTTCAACCGGAGCATCGGTCTGCCCGTCACGCTGGGCGAGATCGGTCTGACACGCGCCGATCTGCCGGTCATCGCCAAAAAAGCAGCCTCGGTCATCGAGTGGCAGTATGTACCCGGTACTCCTTCCGAAGAAAAATTCATCCGCGCTATGGAAGAGGCGGATGAAGCCGGCCGCCGGGCGCTGGCCGCCCGTTGATTCCCCGTCTGCCATAATATCGCCGGTTGGGAAGGAGAAACCAAATGAAAATACTGGTGACAGCGTTTGAGCCCTTTGGCGGCGAAAACGTCAACCCGGCGCAGGAGGCTGTCCGCTTGATGCGCACACCGGCGGGTGTGACGCTGATCCGACTGAGTGTGCCGACCGTGTTTCGCCGGTGCATGGACCCGGTGCGCGCCGCCATGCGGGCGCAGCGGCCGGATGCGGTGCTGTGCGTCGGTCAGGCGGGCGGGCGGGCTGCGCTTACGCCCGAGCGGGTCGCCATCAATCTCGACGACGCCCGCATCCCCGACAACGACGGGGAGTGCCCGGTGGATGCGCCGGTGCGCGCCGGTGGGCCGGCCGCCTATTTCGCCACGCTGCCGGTCAGGGCGATGGCGCACGCCATCCGCGCTGCCGGGTTGCCTGCGTCGCTTTCCTGCTCCGCCGGGACGTTTGTCTGTAACCACCTGATGTACGGGGTGCTGGATACCATCGCCCGCGAATACCCCGCCATGACCGGCGGCTTTATCCATGTGCCGTTTCTGCCGCAGCAGACGGCCGCCCACGATGGCGCGCCGTCCCTGCCGCTCACGGATATGATCCGCGGGCTGGAAGCGGCTCTGGGGGCCATTGCACAAACCACGCCGGCCGCCGTCGGCCGCTGACGTCACATCCACTACACCGGGTGTCAAAAATCACCTCTGCCGTCACGGCGGGGTGATTTTTTTGATGATTTACAAAAAACAAACTGAAATAGCGACAATTACCAGCGGTCTCGGCCAGTTTTGTGAGAATTTCGTGAGATTAAAGTGATATAATTTTGGTGTGCTTAAAGCGGCCGCACTGGCGATTGGGCAGAGTTGTGCTTTGTCTGTCCATCTTGAGGGGAAAGGCGAAACGCATCGGAGTGGATCAGTCTTTTCTGGAATTGCTGTAAAAATGATGAAACTGATTGCTTTGGGGAGGGAAACTGTACATGAATACACGTCGCTTTTTTGTCCGAAATCGGATACCGCTGATTCTGACGGCGCTGGTGGTGGCATCCAGCGTCGCATTTACCGCCTTGGCAGCGGGGGTGGCACCCGGATATGCCGGCACCTACAATCTGAAAAACGTGCTCGACTATGCCGGCGGTTTCAATCTCTATACGCTGGGTGACAGCGGCTTTTCGGCTGACTCACAGGGCCCGGTTGCCGTGGCCGGTAATCTGACGGGCGACTCCGGCATCGGCATCTACACCCAAAATTCTTCGGGGTCCGGCAAGACGGCGCTGGTTGTCGGCGGCAACGCCTCTTTCCCTGGCAGCGGGCAGATTTACGGTGCCGTGCATACGGGCGGCACCTTTAGCGGCAGCGGCATGACGGTGCAGGGCAGCGTTACGCAGAACGATACTTCGCTGGCATCCACCTTTGCCGCGGCCAACCAGAAACTTCTGGCAAATACAGCCGCGCTGACTAACCTTTCCACGGGCGGCACGCAGTCCACTTCGCAATATGGCCGCGTGGAACTGACCGGCACCAATGCGGACCTGAATGTTTTTAGCGTAAGCGGAGTTTCGGATTTCGGCGAAATCAGTATCCATGTCCCGGAGGGCTCCGCGGTCGTCATCAATGTCACCGGTTCCCCGAATAAAGACACTGCCGGACGTGGCATTTACAATTTCAGCAACGGCCAGATCACATTTAACGGCGCTGGCGGGTCGACCGACCAGACCTATTCGAATCATATCCTGTGGAATTTCCCGGATGCCGGCTCCGTCTCGGTAAAAAGTTATTCCGTGCCCGGCTCGATCCTCGCACCCTATGCGGAATTTACCGGCCGGAACGGCCATATCAGCGGTACGCTCGTAGTGAAGGATTTCATAAATGCCGGCTCGTTTGAGGAACATTTCTATCTCTTCGACGGCCCATCCAATGAGGGTGGAGAATCCGGAAGTTCCTCCGGCACCAGCTCGTCTGATCCTTCGAGCCACCCCTCTTCGTCGAGCAGTTCGACCTCCTCGAGCCAGCCCTCTTCGCCGAGTAGCTCGACCCCTTCGAGCCAGCCTTCTGCGCCGAGCAGCTCGACCCCTTCGAGCCAGCCTTCTTCGCCGAACAGCTCGATTCCGTCGAGCCGGCCCTCTTCCAGCTCGGAAACTGTCGTAAGCATCCCCGACAATTCGGTACCGCTCGCGGGGACGACCAGTTCCAACACCTCCTCCACGGGCTCCGGTGTTGTGGTCACGATTGCGGATAACGCCGTGCCGACGGCTTCCAACCCTAAGACCTCGGATCGGAACCGTTGGATGAATATTTTTGAAATCATGGGCGTCGCATCGGCCACGCTGCTGGTGGTGTCTCTCGTGCTGCGGCGGCTGGAGCGCAAGTCGGGAAAATCCGAATAAAGAAAACCGCTCCACGCAGGATTGCATTAAGCGAAGGAGGCGATTCCGAAAGGAATCGCCTCCTTCTTGCATTACCGGTCAAGTTTACAGTTCCTTTTTGTGCATATGGGCCATTTTCAGCAGCGAAAGAGCCAGGAACACCGCCCCGGTCAGCAGCGTGATTCCGACAAGCCAGCCGTCGGAAAGGGCATGGCCCTGGAAGCTGACCTGAATGCCGAATTCCCGAGCGGTGGAATCCCGGATCGTCTGCGGCGCACCGTGGAAAAGCGCATCCATTGGCGCGGCGACGAAAATATCCCGCAGCAAGGCTGCACTATGGGTCACGGGAATCCACTGCATCACCCGCTGCACATAATCCGGCAGCGAGCCGATGGGAATGTAGATGCCGCCCAGGAAGCCAATCAGCGTGCCCACCACCGTGCACAGCGCCGAAAACGCGCCCGGGCTTTCAAAAAACAGGGTGATGAAGAAAAAGACGCAGGAATACGCCGCCACGCAAAGAGACGCGGCGAGCACCGCTCCGATCAAGCGGGGAGGGGAAAGCCACTCACCCCCGCGGGCCACAATGTAAAACTCCGCCAGAATGATGGTCAGCAGCTCCATCAGGATGCCCGTCACCCAGGAAGAGATCAGATACCCGGCGCCCAGACAGCCGCGCCGAATGGGTGAGGTGGTGAAATCCCTCAGGCGCCCCGACCAGCGGTCGACGACCATGGTGTTGAGCATGATAAGAGGGACGTTGACGGCGTTGACCAGGATAAGGCCCGACATCAGCCAACTGTCGGTTAAAAACCGCACGCCGGCTTTTGCGGCGGCATGCTGCTGAATGCTTTCCACCATCGTGTTGCCCAGAAACAGTGCGTATAGCGCGATGATGATGAATACCGACATCAACGAATACAGCACCAGTGCCCGGTCCCGGAAATAGAGCTTCAGATTGCGCCCGATCAGCGCGCCGATGATTCTCATGGCCGATCCTCCCGTATCGCGTGGCCGGTGATGCCCAGGAACACATCGTCCATGCTGCCCCGGACGACTTCAAAACTACGGATGTCCGCTTCCAACATCCGCAGCAGCGGCAGAGCCGCACGGCTGTCTGGCAGCGGCACTTTCAGTTCACGGTCATCCCGCACGAATTTCACGCCCGCGGCCTGCAGCTTTTGGCTCATGGCATCCGACGCGCCTTCCAGCCGCAGCGTGTCGGAGCTGTATCGCCTTTTGAGCTCAGCCGGTGTGCCACCGGCCACCAGGCCGCCGTGATCCATGACGCAGACATAGTCGGCAGTGGCGGATTCCTCCATATAGTGGGTCGTCAGAAATACCGTCAGCCCGGTGCGCTGCATCGAACGGATGATTTCCCACACGGTAATGCGGGTCTGCGGGTCCAGACCCGTGGTGGGCTCGTCGAGGAAAAGAATCCGGGGCGTATGGATGAGCGCCCGCGCGATGTCGCAGCGACGCCGCTGGCCGCCCGACAGCTTGCCGTACCGATGGGGGAGCAGATCCCCGATTTGCAGCAGGGAGGCGACCTCGTCGATTCGCTTTTTCGCCCGGCTGCCGCTCAACCCATAAAAAGCCGCCCGGTATTTCAGATTCTCATAGACCGTGAGCTTCTGATCCAGCAAGCTTTCCTGGAATACAATGCCGATCCGTCGGCGGACCTCGTCATCCTGCTTGCCGACGAAGGAGCCGGCCACCCGGATGGAGCCGGCGTCGGGCGTCAGCAGCGTGCAGATGCAATGGATCGTTGTGGATTTGCCCGCCCCGTTGGGCCCCAGGAAGGCGAAAAACTGCCCCTCTTCCACGCGAAAAGAGATGTCGTTGACCGCCCGGAGCGACCCGTAGGATTTGACCAGATGCGTGACTTCCAATATCGGCATGGGAACCTCCTCGGATTTCCGCTTATGGATGCACTTTGGGTTCCATTCTATCAGAAACTGTCATAAAAAACCAACTGTTTTCCGAAATAACCGCCCGCACCGGATTCGGAGGCGTTTCCGCCGGCGGGGAAAGACCGTACGCAAAAGGGTGCGGAAAATGAGATTCGTTTCATCTCGCCGCACCCTCAAAAGCCTTACGGTCATTTCGTCCGTATTTTAGCCCTTGAACGGGCCCCGTCCGCCATAGGCAGACCGGGATCAGGCCTTGGGCACTTTCTCCCAGTCTTTCAGGAAACGCTCAATTCCGACTTTTGTCAGAGGATGTTCGATCATCTGCAGAATCACCTTGTATGGTACGGTTGCAATCTGAGCGCCCGCCTTGGCCGCCTCCACCACATGCAGAGGGCTGCGGATGCTGGCCGCGATGATTTCCGTCGGGATCCGGTGGATACGGAAAATATCTGCGATGTCGCGGACCACATCCATGCCCTGCCAGGCAATGTCATCCACCCGGCCCAGGAACGGGCTGACATAGGTGGCTCCGGCCCGGGCGGCCAGCAGTGCCTGCGCGGCGGAAAAAATCAACGTCATATTGGTATGGATGCCGAGGGCCGTCAGCCGTTTAGTGGCCTTGAGCCCTTCCGCGCACATGGGGATTTTGATGACGATGTTGGGATGGATGGCGGCCAGAGGCTTGGCTTCCTCCACCATTTTCCCGGCCTCCAGCGATACCACTTCCGCCGAAATGGGGCCGTCCACGATTGTCGTGATTTCCCGCACCACGTCCTCGAATATGCGCCCCGAACGGGCAATCAGAGAAGGATTGGTGGTCACGCCGCAGATCACGCCCAGTTCGTTCGCCGCGCGGATTTCCTCCACGTCGGCCGTGTCGATAAACAGTTTCATCGGAAATACTCCCTTCCCGCGATCCGTTTCCGCCGCCGGAGACGGGCCGGTCAGATCCGGCCCATGATGTACGAACAAGTTGCGCTAAGATAAAACCGGCTGGGGAACCGGTACACAATACCCTCTAACTATACCATAGCATGGGGCGATATGCAAGATATGCCAACGGTCGGATAAAAAATCTGCCGTTTCCCGGCCCGGTCGGGGGCGGAAACTTGCACGTTTTTTATTTCATTGCGGTCGTTCCCGATCCGGCAGATGCCGGCGCAGAGGAGGAACATTGTAAAATCTGCCTGCGAAATTGCAGGATTATTCTATATCACAATGCAGATATATGTAAAAAACAGATAAATTCCGGAAATGAGTTGACAGCCAAAAGCCCGGATGCTATAATAGCAAACTAATAACTGAATTATTAAATGCAACGATCAAGACAATGACTTGGCCTAGGCCTCTGCAGAGAGCTGTTGTACGATGCAAAACAGTGGGGCCCGCCAAGTATCTCCCTTGGGAGCAGCCAGCTGAAAGGGCTCCGGGCAAGGAGCGCCGAGTAGGTGCGGTCGGTTTTCCCCCGTTACAGGGAAATATATTCGGCACGATGCCGGATGTATGGTAAGCGGTCATAGCAATATGGCAATTGAAGTGGTAACACGGAGCTTTCAGGTTCCGCCTTCATCTCGGATGAAGGCGGAACCTTTTTTATTGTTTCCGCGCCGCCGTGACCGCCGTGAATCAATGCCAATTATGTGTTGCCGCGTTTTGCGGCAATTCTGCTGCATAATTTGGAATCTGAGGGATAAGAGGGGTACAACATGAAAAAGCTGAAGAAAATCCTTGCTATGTGTCTGGGTGCGGCGATGGTGGCGGGCAGTCTTTCCGGCTGCGCGGGTTCCACCGGCAAATCGTCCACGTCAGGGTCCGCCAAGACCTTAAAGATCGGCGGCATCGGTCCTCTGTCGGGGGATGCGGCGATTTACGGCGTAGCGGTTAAAAATGCCGCCCAGCTTGCCATTGACGAGGTCAATGCGGCCGGCGGCGTCAACGGTATGAAACTGGCCCTGAATTTTCAGGATGACCAGAATGATTCCGAAAAGGCCATCAACGCCTATAACACGCTGAAAGACTGGGGTATGCAGCTGCTCGTGGGCACCGTCACCAGCACCCCGTGCAAAGCGGTGGTCGCCAAGGCTTACAGCGACAGTATGTTCCTGCTCACTCCGTCGGCTTCCGCCGTGGATGCCATCAAGTATAAAAACGCCTTCCGCGTCTGCTTCTCCGACCCGAACCAGGGCAAAGCGGCCGCGCAGTATATCGCCAAAAACAGCCTTGCCAAAAAGGTCGGCATCATCTACAACAGCTCGGACGTGTATTCGACCGGCATCACCGATCAGTTCAAGGCCGAAGCCAAGACCCAGGGCCTGAACGTAGTGGATTCCGAAGCCTTTACGGCGGATAACAAGACCGACTTTTCCGTCCAGCTTCAGAAAATCCAGTCCGCCGGTGCGGAGCTTCTCTTCCTGCCCATCTACTATACCGAAGCGTCCCTGATCCTCAAGCAGGCCAACAGCAAGGGCTATGCGCCGAAGATCTTCGGCTGTGACGGTCTGGACGGGCTCCTCTCGGTCGATAACTTCGACAAGAAGCTGGCCGAAAATGTCATGCTCCTCACCCCGTTCGCGGCGGATTCCAAGGACACCAAGACCCAGACTTTTGTGGCGGCGTATAAAAAGGCCTATAACAACGAGACCCCGAACCAGTTTGCGGCGGATACATACGATGCCATCTACACCATCAAGGCGGCCCTGGAACAGGCCGACGTCAAGGATGCGTCGATCGATCACAAGACCCTCTGCAACGATCTGGAAAAAGCGATGACCAAGATCAAGGTCGAAGGCGTCACCGGTACGATCACCTGGTCTGCAGACGGCGAGCCCACCAAGACCCCGAAGGCCGTCAAGATCGTCAACGGCAACTACACGGCCATGGACTGATTCCCGTGCCTCGTGCATGCGCAGTGTGAAGGAGGAACCGTTCGTGAGTTTCCTGTCCTATCTGGTGAACGGCATCAGTCTGGGAGGCGTGTACGCCCTGATCGCTCTGGGCTACACCATGGTTTACGGCATCGCCAAGATGTTGAATTTTGCCCATGGCGACGTGATCATGGTCGGCGCCTACATAGTTTATATCGCCATGGTGGATGCCCATCTGCCTGTCTGGCTTTCCATCCTGATCGGCACGGCGTTCTGCACCGTACTGGGCGTCGTGATCGAGCGGGTGGCCTATAAGCCCCTGCGGAACGCTCCCCCTCTGGCCGTGCTTATCACGGCCATTGGGGTCAGCTATTTCCTTGAAAATCTGGCGCTGCTGGTATTCGGCGCCAACCCGAAGTCTTTCACCTCGGTCGTCAAATTCGGCCCGCTCAAGCTATTTCATGGGCAACTGGTCATTTCGGCCGAGACAGTCGCGACCATCGTGGTTTCGCTGGTCATCATGGCAGGGCTTATGATCTTTATCCGCTTTACCAAGCCCGGCAACGCCATGCTCGCCGTTTCGGAAGACCGCAATGCCGCCCAGCTCATGGGCATCAACATCAACGCCACTATCGGGCTGACTTTTGCCGTTGGTTCGGGCCTCGCCGCCATCGCGGGCGTGCTGCTGTGCTCGGCGTATCCGACGCTGACTTCCCAGACCGGCGCCATGCCGGGCATCAAAGCCTTCGTAGCAGCCGTGCTGGGCGGCATCGGCAGCGTACCGGGCGCCATGGTGGGCGGCGTGCTGTTGGGCATCATCGAAAACTGCTCGAAGGCGTACCTGTCTTCCCAGATGTCCGATGCGATCGTCTTTTTTGTGCTGATTGTCGTCCTTCTGGTTAAACCGACCGGTCTGATGGGTCGGAAAATTAACGAAAAGGTATAGTGGCTATGGGAAATAAATTAAAAATCAATACGGGGAAACTCCGGGCTTCCACCCGCAGAAACCTGACGACAATCCTGCTGATGGTGGCGGTCTACGCCATCGTGGAAATCCTCGTGAAGGCGGGCCTGATGGACAGTCTCTATCAGGGGCTGCTCGTCCCGGTGTGCGTGTATATCATACTCGCTTTGTCGCTGAATATCGTCGTGGGCTTTCTGGGTGAATTAAGCCTCGGCCATGCCGGCTTCATGTGCGTCGGAGCCTACACCTCCAGCATCTTTTCCATCAGCGTGCAGAATGCCATCCCCAATACCGCCGTGCGTTTTACGCTGGCGCTGGTGGTGGGTGCCTTCTTTGCGATGCTGTTCGGCATCATCGTGGGTATCCCGGTGCTGCGGCTCAACGGGGATTATTTGGCGATCGTGACGCTGGCTTTCGGTGAGATCGTCAAAAATATCGTCAATATCCTTTACATCGGCGTGGATGGCTCCGGGCTGCATATCTCGCTCAAAGACGCCTCCCAGCTTCATCTGGCCAAGTCGGGCACCGTGATCCTCAACGGCGCCCAGGGCATCTCGGGCACACCCAATGACTCCAACTTTACCGTGGCCTTTGTCATTATGCTGATCACCATCGTTGCCATCATGACGCTGACCGATTCCAAGACCGGCCGTGCCATCGCCGCCATCCGCGACAACCGCATCGCGGCGGAATCCATCGGCATCAACATTTCCAAATATAAATTGATCGCGTTTGTCATTTCCTCGATTTTCGCGGGGATGGCCGGCGTGCTCTATTCCCACAATTACGCCGTCCTGACCGCGACCACCAACAACTTCGGCTACAACCAGTCGATTATGGCGCTGGTGTTCGTGGTGCTCGGCGGGATGGGCAACCTGCGCGGCACCGTCATCGCGACGGCCGTGCTCTATATCCTGCCGGAGCTGCTGCGCAAAATCAGCCCGGCCATCAGCAATTACCGCATGCTCATCTATTCCATCGTCCTCATCGCCATGATGATTTTCAGCAACAGCCCGCGGGTGACGGATTTCGTGTCGCTGCTCAAAGTGAAGCTCATCGGCAAAAAAGACCCGGATGCGGAGGGGAGCAAATAATGCCATTACTTGAAGTCAGTCATCTGGGAATTTCCTTCGGCGGGCTTAAGGCCGTCGACGACTTTAATCTTTCCATCGAGCCGGGCGAGCTTTACGGTCTGATTGGACCGAACGGCGCCGGCAAGACGACGATCTTCAACCTCCTCACCGGAGTGTATAAGGCGACCACTGGTTCCTTTTCGTTGGACGGGCAGGAGCTGACGGGCAAATCGCCCGTCCAGATCAACAAATGCGGCATCGCCCGCACCTTCCAGAATATCCGCCTTTTCAGTAAGATGACGGTGCTGGATAACGTCAAAACCGGTCTGCACAACCGCACGGCATACGGCACATTCGCCGGCATCTTTCGGTTTCCTTCCTATTATAAACAGGAAAAATGGATGAACGCGGAGGCCATGAAGCTGCTGGGCGTCTTTGGACTGGATGGTATGGCCGGCGCATACGCAAAAAACCTCCCGTACGGGGAACAGCGCAAGCTCGAAATCGCTCGGGCGTTGGCCACCCATCCGAAGCTGCTGCTGCTGGATGAGCCGGCCGCGGGGATGAACCCCAACGAGACTGCCGAGCTGATGGATATGATCCGTCTGGTGCGCGACCGTTTCCAGATGACGATTCTGCTCATCGAGCACGACATGAAGCTCGTGTCAGGCATCTGCGAGCGGTTAACGGTGCTCAATTTCGGCACGGAGCTCGCATCCGGTAAAACATCGGAAGTGCTCAAGGACCCGGTGGTCATCCAGGCATATCTGGGAGAATAGGGGGGATCGGTTTGGCTATCCTGGAAGTTAAGGATCTGCGCGTCAATTATGGGCTGATCCAGGCCGTAAAAGGCATATCGTTTTCGGTGGAAAAAGGCGAGGCCATCGCACTGATCGGCGCCAATGGGGCGGGCAAGACCACCATCCTGCACACGCTTTCCGGCCTGATCCCGCCGAAATCCGGCGAAATCACGCTGAAAGGCCGGAATATCACCAAAGCCGCCCCCCACCGTATCGTGCGCATGGGCATGGCCCAGGTGCCGGAGGGACGGCATGTCTTTCAGCAGCTGACGGTGCTGCAAAACCTGAAGCTGGGCGCTTACACGCGTCCAGACAAAGAGAACATCGCGCAGGATATCGAGGCGGTCTATTCGCATTTCCCACGGCTCAAAGAGCGCCGGATGCAGATCGCCGGTACGCTTTCCGGCGGCGAGCAGCAGATGCTGGCCATGGGGCGGGCGCTGCTTTCCCGCCCCGACATCATTTTGCTGGACGAGCCCTCCATGGGCCTGTCGCCGCTGCTGGTGGCCGAAATATTTGGTATCATCAAGCAGATAAATGCCGACGGCACGACGATCCTTTTCGTGGAACAGAACGCCAAAATGGCACTTTCCGTGGCGAATCGTGCCTATGTGCTCGAAACCGGCAAGATCGTGATGGAAGGCAAAGCATCCGATCTGCTTCACGACGAAAGAGTCCGCAAGGCATATCTCAGCGAGTGAACGGACGTTCGCACCATTCCATATGCAGCAGGCCGCAGCCGGACGGGGGGACCCTCCGGC
>JAEWAE010000048.1 GCA_023391835.1 Bacillota bacterium | reverse complement strand
ATCTCGGGGCGGACGCCGAGCCTTTGATACGTCAGCGCGGCGGCCTTTTTGACCAGCACCATGGCCCGGATCAGCCGCGGATTGACCCGGCGGTACCTCAGTGCGAAGTTTTCGGCGGCCCTGGCCGTATTGATGCCGTAAAGCGCGTCCTCCGGCAGTTCTTTTTGCCCCAGCAGGTCGGTTTCCGTGCGAGTCCCGGCCGCCTTGGCTTCCTCGCTGTGCTTTTGTGGTTCGTCTCTCATGCGGGCTCCTCGATTTCCGCCAGCAGCCAGGGGAACACCGACAGGCAGCGGCGCAGAATCCCCTGCATATAGGCGATGGTGATGCCATAGTTTGTGATCGGCACGTCCTGATCCGCCGCACATTTCATGCGGTAACGCACCTCCCGCTCGTTGAGCATGCACCCGCCGCAGTGGATGATCAGCGCGTAAGGCGACAGATCGTCGGGAAATTCGGTGCCCGACACGGTGCGGATCTGCAGCGCCTTGCCCGTGTAATTGCGCAGCCAGCGGGGAATCTTCACGCTGCCGATGTCGTCGCATTGCCGGTGATGGGTGCAGCCCTCGGCAATCAGCACGGTGTCGCCGTCGCGCAGGCGCTCGACGGCCGCCACGCCCTTCACCGCCGGCTCGAGCAGGCCCTTGTATCGTGCCATCAGAATGGAAAACGAGGTCAGGGGAATATCCGGCGGCGTGTCAGCCGAGACTTTGGCGAATACCTGGCTGTCGGTGATAACCAGAGCCGGCCGTTTGCCCAGGCTCCCCAGGGTCTCGCGCAGCTCGTATTCCTTCACCACGACCGCCGTGGCGTCCGCTTCGAGAATATCCCGGATTGTCTGCTGCTGGGGCAGGATCAGCCGCCCTTTCGGCGCCGCCTTGTCGATGGGCGTGACCAGCACCACAAAATCCGACGGGTGGATCAGGTCGCCCACCAGCCGCAGCTTGGGGTCGTCGGTTTTGACGGCCGCCGCGATGCGTTTTTTCAACTCCTCAATGCCTTCCCCGCGCAGGGCGCTGACATAGAGCGCGTCGGTATGTTCCGGGGCGGGGGAGGGCAGCTGGTCGCATTTATTGTAAACGGTCACGAAGGGGATTCCCTTCTCGCGGAAAAGCTCCACGAGCGTGCGGTCCCACTGGCTCATGCCGACGGTGGCGTCCACCACCAGCACGGCCACGTCGGTGCGGTTGAGCACCTGACGGGCCCTGCGTACGCGCAGCCCGCCCAGCTCGCCGCTGTCGTCAAAGCCCGGCGTGTCGATGATCCGCACGGGCCCCAGCGGCAGCAGCTCCATGGCCTTGGTGACCGGGTCGGTCGTGGTGCCCTTGGTGTCCGAAACCACCGACAGATCCTGCCCCGTCACCGCGTTGACTACGCTGGATTTGCCCGCATTGCGGCAGCCGAAAAAACCGATATGCACCCGCTCGCCGGAGGGTGTGTCATTCATTCCCATTGTGCGTGCCTCCCACTCGGTATCCGCCGCCGGCGGCCCGGCAGCGGCTTGTTTTGCAACAGCCGCGTGCCTAATCCCGCGTCACGACGTTGGAATAGGCGGTTTTGGCGCTGATGCCAGGCAGTCGGCCGATTTTGCCCGAGAGCGCGCTGATGGTGTCCTGCGGCGCATCGATGGCGATGCTGATGATGTGGATGCCCTTGGCCCGATAGGGGATGCCCATGCGTCCGATGATATAGGGGCCGTATTCGTGCAGCAGGTTGTTGAGCTTTTCCACTGCGTCGGCATTTTGCACGATGATGCCAATGATGGCGACTCTGGTTTCCATACCGATTCCTCCTGTCACTCCGCCGGCGTCACATCGAATGTACGGACACCGGCCGGACCCAATCCACATGGTCACCGCGCGAAAAATCCGGCTCGAAACCGGCGCGGCGGATGCGCCCGGTGAGGCAGCGGAAACATTCCGCCGCTTCCTCCCCGGTGCAGATTTTATTGTCGTAAAGGCTGTAATCTTTGCGGTGTGCCACGGGGGAAAGATTCGGCATCACCACATTGGCGCCGGCATGGAAGCCTTTTTCGCGCCCGAAGGGGTCGATGGTGCCCAGCGCCGTGGTGGCGGGCAGCAGCACCCGGGGCAGCAGCAGCCGCACCAGCGCCAGCAACGTCACCGTGCGCGCGGCTTTGGGCTCATAATAATCGGCAAATCGGGTGTCCTTATGAGGAATGAACGGACCGATGCCGACCATCTGCGGCTGCAGACCGCGCAGGAATATAAAATCCTCCGCCAGCGTGTCGCGGGTCTGCCAGGGCGAATCGACCATGAAACCGGCACCCACCTGATAGCCGATTTCCTTTAAATCGTACAGACACCGCATCCGGTTGCGCAGGCTCATTTCGGGCGCGTGCAGCTTGTGGTAATGCGCTTCGTCCGCCGTTTCATGCCGCAGCAGGTACCGGTCCGCCCCCGCCTCGAAAAGCCGGCGGTAGGATTCCCGGCTCCGTTCCCCGACCGACAGCGTGACCGCACAGTCGGGGTAGCGTTCCTTGACGGTATAGACCAGTGTGCACAGCCGCTCGTCGGTGAACCACATATCCTCGCCGCTTTGCAGCACGAAAGTGCGGAAACCGAGCCGATGCCCCACGGCGCAGCAGCCGAGTATTTCCTCCGCACTGAGCCGGTACCGGTGCGCCAGCCGGTTGCCGCGCTGGATACCGCAGTAGTAGCAGTCATTTTTGCAGAAGCTTGAGTATTCGATCAGGCCGCGGAAATATATTTTCCTGCCGTAAAACCGTTCCCGCACCGTGCGGGCGCACGCACAGAGCTGCTCCAGTTCCTCCGGCGCGGCTTCATTCAGATAATAGCCGATGACGGCGGCAAGCTCCGCCCGGTCGGCGGCGTTGAGCCGCGCCGACACATCCCACGGGTCGCGTAAATCCATTTTCAAGGGTGCCACTCCCAAAAGCCAAAATAAACGCTCTCTTTTCGCGGTGAAAAGAGAGCGACAAACCATCCGCCGTGCGCTCGCTTTCCGCTTGGAAACACCTCGCGGTCAGATACGCTGAAATCTGTTTTGCAAAACTTATTCTGCGAAACCTGTTTTTCAAAACCTAATTCGATTATAGCATGGCCGGGCGGGGAAGTCAAAATACCCGCCCGGCATGGCGGGGTGTGCACCGGTCAGAATCGGATGCGCACCCCGATGATCTGGGCGGCGGTGACCGCCTGTTCCGGTGACAGTATGGCTCCGCGCAGGTCCTCCGGACGCGCGCCCAGGCCGTCGATGCCGCAGCTGGTGAAATCCATTCCGCACAGAGGCACGCCCGAAAACTGCGCCTGCTGCAAATTGCTCCGGTCAAATCGGACGCGGGAAAAAGCCGCCTGGCCGAAATCCGCGCTCCGGCAGTTGCAGCCGGTAAAATCCGCCCGTTCCAGCCGGGCAAAGCGGAAATTCGCGTATTCGGCGGCGCCGTTTTCCCAGACGACGTCTTTCAGCGAAGCGCCGCTGAAATTGACGCCGGTCATCCGGCAGTTGCGGAAAACGACACGCACCAGGATGGCGTCGCTCCAATCCACGTTGGAAAGGTCGCACCCGTCGAACTGCACGTCTTCCATCTCGGCGGCGGGCAGCGCCGCCTGGAACCGGACGCTCCGCAGGCAGACCCGGGTGAAGCTCACCCGGCGGGCCCGGCCGGTGAAGGCGCAGGATTCGATCCGCCCATCCGCAAACAGATCGTCGTCGCCGCATGGCCCGGCGACGCGGATAACGGGCAGCTCCGCCGGCAGCTTCGGTCGGGCGGCGGTCATATGATGGATGTCGGACATTGCGTTCACCTGATTCTGCAAAAATCGGATTTGGCTTGACTTGATTATACCGCCGTTCGGGTTCCCGGGCAACCCGTTTCGGGGCCTGGCCTCAGATTTTCAGCACGCCCAGGTGTTCCAGCAGGATTTTCAGACCCATGAGGATCAGCACGGCGCCGCCAGCCAGCTCGGCTTTCGACTGGAACCGCAGCCCGAAGATATGCCCGACCCACACGCCCGCCATGGAAATCGCCAGCGTGATGACGCCGATGAGCGTGACGGCGGGCAGGATCTGCACCTTCAGAAACGCAAATGTCACGCCCACGGCCAGCGCGTCGATGCTTGTGGCCACCGCCAGCGGCAGCATGACCCGAAAGCGCAGCGAAGCGCCCCGCTCGGTGCCGCACTCGCCGTCGCACTCGTCGCCGGTGAAGCTGTCCCAAATCATCTTGCCGCCGATGGCGGCGAGCAGCCCGAAGGCAATCCAGTGGTCGTAATGCTCGATGCTCCCGGCGAAGCGGGAACCCAGCAGATAGCCCAGCAGCGGCATCCCCGCCTGAAAAATGCCGAAATACAGCCCCACCGTCAGCGCCGCGCCAAACCGCAGCTTCCGGATGGAAAGACCCTTGCAGACGGATACGGCGAAGGCGTCCATCGACAGCCCCACCCCGATGGCGATCAGTTCCCACACACTCATTCGGTATCCCCGGCTTTCACTCCGGCCATTTCCGGGAAAGGCCCCCGTCGGGTTTACCCGGAATGGCTGTAAAAAATCAGGCACCGCCTTTCGGCAGCGCCTGAACGCAAGACCCGGTAGGGAAAAGGCTCAGGTATGCCGAAGACGGGCATATCGTGAGTCTCGTTTTTTAAGGTAAGCCAGACCGTCGCCGGTCAGTATGTTGACTTGCCCCGCGCCGTGGCACGGAAACTACTCCCTCATCTGATGCACATTGCGATTGATTATAATATACCGCGAGGCATTTGTCAACCTCGCCGGTAAAAGAGCCTTTTCCCCGTCGGCTCAGCCGCGTTTTTCCCGTTCCCCGGCAGCCCGGCGGGTGATGCCGCACAGAGTCAGCGCCACGGCCAGATCACCCAACGCGAATATCGTGCCGAACCAGCCCAGCGGCCGCAGCCCCAGGTGACCCACGACCAGGCTCCCTACCAGCGACCCCAACGAAATGCCTAGGTTGAATGAGACCGGATTGATGGCCGACGCCAAGCTGACCGACTGAGGGTAGTCGGCGCTCGCGGTATCCAGATAGAAAAGCATGATGGGGGAATTCATCAGATACATGATGAAGCCCAGAGCCATCACGTCGGCGAAGCCCGCCGGTGCCCACCGCAGGCTCAGGGGCATGAGCAACAGGCATGCCGTCTGGGCGATAAAAATTCCCGGCAGTTTCCGCGTGCCGCCCATGCCGGCCAGCCGGCCGGAAAAGAGATTGCTGCCGATGGCGCATACGCCGAAGAAAAACAGCGCCACACCGGTGTATTTCGCCGGCACACCCAGCGCGTTTTGAAAAATCGGCGTCAGATAGGTGTAGCATACATACGTGCCCGCCGCGCCGAGCATGGGCACGAAAAACCCGAGCTGGATGCGCCGGTCGGTAAACAGGGCGAGCTGCTGGTTCAGCCGGGATTTCTGGATCGTGCCCTGCCGGGGCAGCATACGTATCAAAAGCACGAGCACCCCGGCGCTCAGCACGGCGATGGCGCCGAAGGCCCAGCGCCAGCCCAGCAGGTGGCTTAAAAAAGAGCCCGCCGGCACCCCGACCACCGAGGCGATGCTGAAGCCGGAAAAAATCCACGCCACGACCCGGCCGCGGTTTTCCGGAGTGGCCACGTCGCTTGAAAAAGTCATCGACACCGAAATCAGCGTGCCCGAAACCACCGACGTGATTACCCGCGAGACGATCAACCAGCCGTAAGAGGCCGCCGCCGCGCTCATGATATTGCCCAGAATAAACAGCACCGTCAGTGCCAGCAGCAGCCGATACCGGTTGAAATTGCTGGTGAAGGCGGTGAGAAAAGGCGTACCCAGTGCATAGGTGATTGCGAACACCGACACGATGGTGCCCACCACGGCGATGGATTGGTGCAGGCTGCCGGCGATGTCGGGCAGGGTGCCCACCACGATGAATTCGCTGGTACCCAAAATGAAACTCAATAGGACCAGCGCCAGTACGCTGCCCGTAAAGACCCGCTGTGTGTTTGCCATGCCGGTATTCCTCCCTATGGTCGATCCGTTCCAGTCAACCATTATAACAAATTACGCCCGAAATCTTACGGATTTCGGACGTAATTGAGATAAACATACAAATATGAATATGCCGGCTGGTCAAAAACAGCATGATTGCCGGTAATACGGCTTATATGGGCGTATCTGCGGGTGCGCTTTCCCGGATGGAACGCACCGTATACCCGGCGTCGCTCACAGCTCGCCGCAGCACAGGGTCAGCAATTTCCCGCTTCATGTGCACTTCGGCCCGGCCGGGACGGAGGCTGACCTTAGCCAGCACGCCATCGAGGGAATCCAGCGCATTTTCCACCCGGATGGTGCAGTTGCGGCAATGCATGCCGTCGATTTCCACAGTCTTTTCCAACGGATAGTGGTGCAGATCCCGGTCGGTGACTTTGGCCCGGCGGGGGGCCGGATCGGCGCTGCCGCCGCAGCACCCGACGGAAATGCGTTTGCGGGTGCTCAGAATCCCCACTGCCAGCAGAGCGGCGATGGCGATGCAAATGATAACGGTGGCGGCCATGGCGGGAAATCATCCTTTCGGCAGATCGACAGACGGTGCGGCGGCTCGGAAACCGAAATAGACGGCAGCCGTTCAGCTCTGCGGATGGGCGGCGCGTTTGGCTTTGACGGCCGCGGCAAGCTGCTGCTCGTAGGCATAATACTGGCAGGCGGAGCATTTTCCGCCGCATCCGGCGGAAGCGGCGGCACCGCCCTTTTTATGCGACGTACAGGATTCGCTCATTCCGCAGGCGGCACACGCCCCGTTTTTGACCATATACCGGATGGCCAGGCCCAGCAGGGCGGCCACCGCAAGGGTGATGATGACAGTCGGCAGATTCATAATTCAAACCTCCTCAGCCATCCGAGCGGCGCATTTGCGCGCCGGCGGGGGAAAACCCGCGTGGTGGATGGTCGGCAGACATTTAATCGGAAGCTATCGTTTCCATTTACAGTTTACCGCTAATGATACTCATTGTCAATATAGAAGCGCGGATTCTTCCTCTTCTGACGAAAAATCCGACGGAATCTGTTCCGTCGGATCAAACGCGGCCGCTTTGTGGCAGGGGCACCTTTGCCGCTCAGCGGATGAGCAGCGAGCCGGCCTGATAGACCAAGAAGGCGCATACCCATGCGAACGCCGTCTGATAGACCACCACGCCCAGCGCCGCCAGGTCGCTGTTGAGTTCCCGCCGGATGGCGCTGATGGCCGCCACGCAGGGCGAATAGATCAGCGTGAAAATAAGGAAGGAAAAAGCCGCCATGGGGGTGAGCATATGGCTGAGCGCGGCGGGCAGCGCCGCGGTGCTCGCACCGGTGAGCACGCCGAAGGTGCTGATGACCGCCTCTTTGGCCATGAAGCCGGTGAGCAGTGCGGTGGATACCCGCCAGTCGCCGAAGCCCATGGGCGCGAAGATCGGGGAAATGAAGCGGCCGATGCCCGCCAGGATGCTCCGGGAGCTCTCGGCCACGGGCCGCAGGCCCCAGCCGAATTTTTGCAAAAACCAGATGACCAGTGTGGCCACGAATATGATCGTAAAGGCCCGGGTGAGAAAATCGCGGGTCTTATCCCATAAAAGCAGCAGCACGCTTTTGGGGCTGGGCAGCCGGTAATTGGGCAGCTCCATCACGAAGGGGTCCGAATCGCCGCGGAATATGGCGCGGCGAGACAGCAGCGCGCTGACGATGCCCATGAGCATCCCGAAGACATAGAGCACGATCATCACCAGCGCCCGGTGCCGCGGGAAAAACGCCATCGTGAACATGCCGTAAATCGGCAGCTTGGCACTGCAGCTCATAAAGGGGATGAGGAAGACGGTCATTTTGCGGTCGCGCTCGCTGGGCAGTGTACGGGTGGCCATCACTGCGGGCACCGAGCAGCCGAAACCGATGAGCATGGGCACGAAGCTGCGCCCCGAAAGGCCGATCTTGCGCAGGAGCTTATCCGTCACAAAAGCGACCCGCGCCATATAGCCGCTGTCTTCCAGCAGCGAGAGGAAAAAGAAGAGGATGACGATGGTGGGCACGAAGGAAAGCACACTGCCCACGCCGGCGAATACCCCGTCGACCACCAGCGAGATGACCACCGGGTGTACGCCGGCGGCTTTCAGCCCCGTGCCGGCGAGGGTGCCCAGCACCGAAATGCCGGCACCCAGCTCGTCGCTCAAAAAGCTGCCGATGACCCCGAATGTGAGCCAGAAAATCAGCAGCATGATGCCCAGAAATGCGGGGATTGCCAGGTACCGGTTGGTCAGCACCTTGTCGATGGCCACGCTGCGTCGGTGCTGCTTGCTTTCGGCCGGCTTGACCACCGTGTCGGCGCACAGCCGGTCGATAAAACGGTAACGCATGTCCGCAATGGCGGCCTTACGGTCGGTGCCAAGCTCCTGCTCCATCCGCCGGATGCGGGTCTCCACCGCCTGCGCGTCACCGGCCGGAAGCTCCAGATTTTTGAGCATGAGGGTGTCGTTTTCCAGTATCTTGACAGCGGCGAATTCTGCCGGGATCTGCTCCTTTTCGGCTGCCCCGGCCACCATGCCGGTCACATCCGTAAGCGCCAGCCCCGCCGGGCCGTCGTAAAACCCGGAGCGGGAGGGCCGCGCCCGGGTGCCGGCCACCAGCAGCGCCGCCCGAATGAGGCGGTCGATGCCTTGGTTGCGGCTGGCGGAAATCGGCACCACGGGCACGCCAAGCTCCTTTTGCATGCGTGCCGTGTCCACCTTGCCGCCGTTGGAGGTGACCTCGTCCATCATATTCAGCGCGATGACCATCGGGATGTGCAGCTGAATGAGCTGCAGACTCAGGTAAAGGTTGCGCTCGATGTTGGTGGCGTCGACGATGTTGATGATGCCGTCCGGATGCTGCCGGGTGATGAAGTCGCGGGTGACGATTTCCTCACTTGTGTAAGGTGCCAAAGCGTAAATGCCGGGCAGATCGACCACCACGGCGTCCCGGTGGCCACGGATGACGCCGTCTTTGCGTTCGACCGTGACGCCGGGAAAATTCCCCACATGTTGGTTGGAGCCGGTGAGCTGATTGAAAAGCGTGGTCTTCCCGGAATTCTGATTTCCGGCCAGGGCAAAAGTGATCATGCGGCGTTATCCTTCCACTTCGATATTGCGGGCGTCTTCCAGACGCAGCGTCAGCTCATAACCGCGCAGCATCAATTCGATGGGGTCGCCCATAGGGGCAACCTTGCGCACCAGCACCTCCGTGTGGGGAGTCAGACCCATGTCGAGAAGCCGGTCCCGCAGAGCACCCGTGCCGCGCACGACAACGATCTGCGATTTACCGCCAATTGGTAGCTGATCCAGCGTCATGGCAATTCCTCTTTTCCGATTCGATTGGTAGGGGAACGACAGAATACAATCCGCATGCATGTTCCGGCAAAAATACCGGGCAAAACGACGGAAAAATTCTATATTTATTATACCGGGCCGGCAGACCGAATACAATCGACAATATGATGAAAATAATAATGATATTCAATATAAATTGTAATTATCGGTCCCACAGCTTCCATACCTTTACCAGACTGGGGCAATTATCCTGCCAAGACGGCCGGAATTATGACACCGCGATTGCACCACGCGGCAGGATTGCGTATAATAGATACGAATCTCCGCTAAAAAAGCAATGCCGCCGCCGATCTGCCGCTGTCGCCCGGTGGCGGTCATTCTAGTATTTCGACGGGAAATCGGATCAAATTCCGCGGTCGGATCAGCCGGGCCGCGATACGGGAGGCTGTCGGGTCATGAGCTTTATTGAATTTGACGACGTATCCAAGATCTATCAGACGGGCGAGGTGCCCGTGCATGCCGTCGACCGTATCCGTTTCACCGTCGAGAAGGGCGAACTGGCAGTTATTGTCGGCCCGAGCGGCGCGGGCAAGACCACCGTGCTCAATATCCTCGGCGGAATGGATACCTGCTCCTCGGGCCGCGTCATGGTCGACGGGGCCGAGGTCAGCGCCTTCGGCGAGCGGCAGCTCACCGCCTACCGGCGGGAGGATATCGGCTTTGTGTTCCAGTTTTATAATCTCATTCCTAATCTCACGGCGCTGGAAAACGTCGAGTTGGCGGCCCAGATCTGCCGCAATCCGCTGCCCGCGGCCCAAACGCTGGCGGAAGTGGGGCTGGCCGATCGGGTGGATAATTTTCCCTCTCAGCTTTCCGGTGGGGAACAGCAGCGGGTGGCCATCGCCCGGGCGCTGGCTAAGAACCCCAAGCTGATGCTTTGCGACGAGCCCACCGGCGCGCTGGATTACACCACCGGCAAACGCATCCTCTCACTGCTCCAGCATACCTGCCGGGACCGTGGCATGACCGTTGTCATCATCACCCACAACCAGGCCCTCGTCCCCATGGCCGACCGGGTCATCCTCATCCGCAACGGCTGCGCACAGGATATCCGCGTCAACCCGCACCCCACGCCGGTGGAGCAGATCGAGTGGTGATGCCCATTTGACAAACCGGAGAAATATGGTATACTAATGTTAGCACTCGGTAATACAGAGTGCTAAATCTTTGGGCGCGGAAGAATCGCCGTGCAAATGAATACGGTTCTCCCTTTTTCCGACATCCCATGCCGGCGGCTGAGGCCGCCGGCGGGGAAGTGGGAATTTTTTTGCGCCCGGCGTGCCCGGCTTTTGCCTCTGGCAGCGGGCCGTCCATTTTGCAAAAAGGAGCGGGAACATATGGTTCGGGGAAAAGTGATGGGTCAGTTTTGCCGATATCGCAACGAATACGTGCCGGTGCAGATCCGGTATCAGCCCGGCGTTCATGGCGACCAGGCGGAAAAGATGTGCGGCCGGGCGGAATGCCCGAATGCCAAGTGCAATCTGAGCAACGCTTATACCGGCGACCGGTCGGCAGGCCACGATTACCTGGGGGAAACGGGTGCGTGACCGGACGGCGTACGTTCCGGCTTTTCATGCTCCGTCGGGTTCGGCTCTGCTGCGCCCGGCGGAGCGTTTTTTATGCCGGCGCTTTACAGGGCGGCAGATCCCGGTATAATGGAAAGCAGCACGCATGGCCGCAGTTTAGGCCGTGCGGCGAAATGAACGCCAGTGGGGGAATTGTGCCATGACGGAAAAAGAGCGAATGGAAAACGGTCTGCTTTACGACCCGGGGGACCCGGAAATTCTGGCGGAACAGTACCGCTTCGCCGATCTGCTTCGGGAATTCAACCTGACCCGTTCCTCCGAAACGGAAAAACGCGCCTGCCTATTGCGGGCCATGTTTGCCGACATCGGCGAAAACTGCTACATCGAGCCGCCGTTTTATGCCAATTGGAGCGGGCAACACATGCATTTCGGCTGCGGCGTGTACGCTAATTTTCACCTGACTGTTGTGGATGACGGCGAAGTGTATGTGGGCGACCATGTGATGTTCGGCCCGAACGTGACGATTGCGACGGCCGCCCATCCGGTGCTTCCCTCCCTGCGGGAACGGGGCATCCAGTATAACATCCCGGTGCGTATCGGCGCGAATGTGTGGGTCGGGGCGGGGGTCATCGTGCTGCCGGGCGTCACCATCGGCGATAATTCCGTGATCGGGGCCGGCTCCGTCGTCACCCGGGATATTCCCGCAAATGTGGTGGAGGTGGGCAATCCCTGCCGGGTGATGCGGCCGATCGGCGAAAAGGACCGGGAATTTTACTATAAGGACCGCAGAATCGATATTGAATAGAGGCGCGTGTGGGATGCGGGCGCCTCTATAGGCGGAAGGGCGGATGATCGAGCCGCTTGCTGGAAATTGCAAAACGCGCGCAACCGGGGCATACCCTTCACCAATCGTATCGCATGACTGTTTACAGCCTTTTATCCTATCGGTAATCGGGACGGTTGATTATGCGCAAAGCATCATTGATTTCGGCTATCCATATAATTCAGAATCAGCATAGCATAAATTTGCCATGGTGGAAGGCAAAACTCCATGTGCCGGTTAAAATCCCGACGCATGGAGTTTAAGTTTGCTATTTGCTCAATTTGAATGCGAGGTAAAAATGCGGGCACAAAGCAAAACGCCTCTCACGAATGTGAAGGGTGCGATTGCTTCCAGTGCAACTGGTGTGCCATTTGCTCGATTTGGATGTGGGGCAAAAATGCGAGCACAAAGCAAAACGCCCCCCACAAATGTGAAGGGTGCGATTGCCTCCAGTGCAACTGGTGGTGCGGACGGTGGGATTTGAACCCACAAGGTTGCCCACTGGTTCCTAAGACCAGCGCGTATGCCAGTTCCGCCACGCCCGCATGCGGTCGGCCCTGTCATCATAGCATACGGCGCGGGCAGGTGTCAAGCCTTGCCAAGCAGCCCCTCGTCGGCCATGGCCTGAGCCGCCAGCATCACGCCGGCCTTGCCGGTCTCAAATGTCAGGCCGCCCTGCATCCACACCGCATAGGGAGCGCGCAGCGGCGCATCCGCCGACAGCTCGATGGAAGCCCCCAGCGTGAAGGTGCCGGCCGCCATGATGACCTGGCTGTCGTAGCCGGGCATGTCCCACGGTTCCGGCACGGCGTCGGAATCCACCGGCGAGCCGTGCTGGATGCCCTTGCAGAAGGCACAGAGCGCCTCCGGCCGGCCCAACTCGACGGTCTCGATGATATCGGTGCGCAGCTCGGTGTAACGGGGCGTGGCCCGGTAGCCAAGCTGCTCGAAAAAGGCCGCGGCGAATACCGCCGTGCGCAGGGCCTGGGCGGTGACGTGGGGTGCGAAAAACAGCCCCTGCAGCATCGGCCGGGTCTGGTGAAGCGTCGGGCCGACCTCACGCCCCATGCCGGGCACGGTGAGCCGGTTGGCGGCCAGCTCCACCAGATCGTGCCGCCCGGCGATGTACCCGCCGGTCTCGGCCAGCCCGCCGCCGGCGTTTTTAATGAGCGACCCGGCCATCAGGTCGGCGCCCACCTGGGTCGGCTCGGTGGGCTCGACAAATTCACCATAGCAGTTATCCACCATGATGACCGTGTCGGGCGCCGTCGCCTTGATGACGCGGCACAGCCGCCCGATGGCCGCCACCGACAGCGAGGGCCGCAGGCTGTAGCCGCGGGAACGCTGGATATAGGCCATTTTCACCGGGCCATTCTGCAGCGCCGCCCGGATAGCCGCCTCATCCGGCGTGCCGTCGGGCCGCAAAGCCGCTTCTTTATACGCGACGCCGAAATCTTTCAGCGAGCCGCTGCCGTCCGGACGCAGGCCGATGACGCTTTCCATCGTGTCGTAGGGCCGGCCCGTGCAGGCGAGCAGCGTGTCGCCGGGGCGCAGCACGCCGAAAAGCGCCGTCGCCAGCGCATGGGTGCCCGACACGAAATTGTGCCGCACCAGCGCATCCTCCGCGCCCAGCGCCCGGGCAAAGCAGGCGTCCAGCACTTCCCGGCCGCGGTCGCCGTAGCCGTAACCCGTGGAACCGGCGAAATGGGCCTCGCTGACATGATTCTCAATGAAGGCCGCCAGCACCTTGCGGCTGTTCTGCTCGTCCACACGGTCGATGGCGGCAAATGCCTCGGCGCACAGCCGCAGAGCGGTTTCGGCCGCCTTTTCAATTTTCGGGTCGAAGTCGAATAATCCTTTAGGGGTATTGCCGTTCACGGATTCCATTCCGCCTTTCGAGTTTGAATACTTCCCGGATAATATGCAAGAAATAAGCCCGCTTATAAAACGACCGGCGGCCGTATCCGGGCGGAAATCACAGAGGACGCAGCTCGGCCATGGGGCAGAATTCCCGGAAGCCCCGTTCCCGGTAAAAGGGTAGCAGCTCTGGCCGGCACTCCAGTGTGGGGGTGCGCCCGCTCTGCAGCAGATCGGCACAGGCCGCATGCAGCAGTGCAGAGGCAAACCCACGTCCCCGGCAGGCCGGCAGCGTGGTCACCGAGCTGATGAGGCCCGCCTGCCCGCTCTGGGCACTGACCAGACAAACGCTTGCCGGCGCTCCGTCGGCCCACAGCGCATAGGCCCGGGCACAGCCGTGACGCAGCCGGTGGCTCATGTCGGTATACCAGGCGACAAACCCGCCCGGCATGGGGAAAAACGAGGCCGCTACGCGATAAACGCTGCGCAGGTCGGGCCGCCGGTCGATGGTCACGCCCGCAGGCCGGGGCCCGCGGGGCAGCGAATCCATACGCAAAAGCCGTCGCGTACCCACCGAAACGGGGGAGCCGAGACGATCCGCCACCCTGCGGGCGGCGGTTTCCGTCGTCAGCAGGCAGGAAAACGCCGGGCTCATGCGCAGCAGCGACGCGATTTCTTCCCAGTCGGTGCCGCCGTTTACGTCGACGGAGCTGTTCACCAGGAAAAATACGTCGTCCAGCCGTGCCAGACAGGCCCGGTCCCCGTCCTGCAGCCACACGTTAAAAAAATTCCGCCCGGGGCCATAGGCCTGCCACAGGGCCCCGATCCGCACACTCAGCTCCGGGCGGGCTTCCAGCATGGCATTCAGGGCCCGGTCGGGGGCTTTATCAATCAGACGCAGCATCTACAGCACGGGGAAGACCGCGGCCAACTCCCGGGCCAGCCGCTCGGTGTGTTCCAGATCCTCCGCCCGCATGACACAGCAGGGCGAATGGATATAGCGGCAGGGCACGGATACGGCCGCCACCCGCGTGCCGCCGACCACCGACTGCACGGCCCCGGCATCGCTGCCGCCGCGCACATCCTGCCGAAGCTGGCAGGGGATGTCTTTCTCGCCGGCCGCGTGGCGGATGCGTTCAAAAAGCTCCCGGTCATAAAGGGCGCTTCTATCCATGAAAGAGACGGCCGGGCCGCCGCCCAGACGGCATATCGCCTGTTCTTTTTCCACGAAGGGGATATCGGCCGCCTCGGCGGCTCCCACCGCAACCGCCATATCGGGCTTGACGGCAAAAGCCGCCACACGGGCGCCCCGCCGCCCCACCTCCGACTGCACCGTGAAGGCGAACCAGCAGTCATAGGGCAGCTCCGAGCGGATCAGATCGACGAGTACGGCGCATCCCGCCCGGTCATCCAGGGCGCGGGCTTTGAGCATCCCTTCGCCGAATTCGGTAAAATCCGAATCGAAGCAGACGGTGTCGCCGGGCCGGGCGTACTGCGCGGCCTCTTCCTTCGAGGCGGCGCCGATGTCGAGATAGAGCGCGTCGAAATCCGGTACGGTCTTGCGTTCCTCCGCACTTTGCAGATGGATGGCCTTGGTGGCGATGACGCCGGGCACGCCGCCGCGGCTCAGCCGCACCCGCCGGCCCAGCACCGCACGGGGGTCGACATCCCCCACCGGCGAAAAGCGCAGCAGCCCCTCGTCGGTCAGATAGGTGACCATCAGGCCCACCTCGTCCATGTGGGCGCAGAACATTACCCGGTGCTTGGGCCGGGCGGCGCCCTGCCGGAAAACGATCAAGTTGCCCATGGGGTCGGTGCGGCATTCGACGGCGGAGCCGATTTCCTGCCGGATGACATCCGCCACCGGCGCTTCCCGGCCCGATACGCCGGGCACCGCGCACAGCCGCCGCAGCAGATCATGCATTTGGAATTCCTCCTTCGGCCGTTTGCGGCGCAAGATCCCGGATATAGGCGGCCATCAGCCGCGCCGTATCCTCCACGTCCGAAACCTGGATGACCTCGGCCGCCGTGTGCATATAGCGCTGCGGGATAGATACCAGCGCGGTGCGCACCCCCGGGCCGGTCACGGAGATCACGTCGCTGTCGGTGCCGGTGGAGCCGGACATGGCTTCGGTCTGACAGGGGATATGCGCCTGCGCGGCCAGCGTGTGCAGCCGGGCGGAAAACTCCGCATCCAGTATGGGCGACACACCGATCATCGGGCCGCGGCCCAGCTCGCCGCATTCCTCGGGCTTTGCATCCGGCGTGAGCGCGTGGCTCACATCCACCACCAGCGCATGGGTGGGCGCGACGGCCGATGCCGCGGCCTTGGCGCCCCGCTCGCCCAGCTCTTCGCCCAGGCTCAGCAGCACGGTCAGCCCGATGGGCGGCTTCGGGTCGCCCAGCAGCTCCAGCGCGCGCAGCACTGCCACTACGCCGGCGCGGTTATCCAGCGCCTTGCCGGTGAGCCGGCCGCCCAGCAGTGCGGCGGGTTCCCGCCGCAGCACGACGATGTCGCCCGGCGACACCAGCTCGCCGGCCCGCTCGCGGCCCAGCCCCACGTCGATGGCCAGACGGTCAATTTCCGGCGACTTGCGGCGCGCATCGGCCGGCAGCAGCCGGGGTGGCGTGAAGCACACGACGCCGCACAGCTCCTCGCGGCCGAATACGGTCACTTCCTGCCCGGGCAGCACCCGCGGGTCGGGCCCGCCGACGGCCCCGAAGCGCAGAAACCCGTTGTCGTCGATGGAAACGACCGTAAAACCGATCTCATCCAGATGGGCTTCCATCATCAGATGGAGCCCGCCGGGCTGCGGCGGCGTCACCGGCGCAATGAGGTTGCCCAGACTGTCGCGGCGCACCGCGGGGGCGAAAGGCTTCAACGCCTCCTCCGCCAGCGCCGCCGCGTTGCCCCGGCCGGTGACGCAGCAGGCGGCTGACAGCCGGCCGAGCAGCAATTGCATATCCATGAAATCCGAAGCTCCTTCCGTCCCCGGACGGGGGACTTGTTCTTCCATTCAGGCTTTCAGTTCCGTAACCAGTTTTTTGAAAATATTGCCCCGGGTCTCGAAATTCGGGAACATGTCGAAACTCGCGCAGGCGGGGGAAAGGGTGACGATGTCACCGCGGCGGGCCCGGGTCCGGGCGGTCTGCACCGCTTCTTCCAGACTGCCGACCCGCACGATGGGCATTTCCTGCGCGCTGTAGCCGGGCGCGGAGGTGACGGCCTGCTCGATCTTATCCGCCGTCACGCCCATCAGGATCAGGCACTTGACCTTTTCCACCGCCTTGGGCCCGAGTACGTCGAAGGGAATGTGCTTGTCATAGCCGCCGGCGATCAGGATGACCTTGTGGTCGAAGGAATTGAGCCCCGCGATGGTGCGGGTCGGCGTGGTGGCGATGGAATCGTTATAATATTTCACGCCGTCGAGTTCCCGGATGAACTCGATGCGGTGTTCCACGCCGGTGAAGGAGCGGGCCACTTCCCGGATGATTTCGGGCGGCACCAATCTCCATACCGCGCAGATGGCGGCCATGTAATTTTCCAGGTTGTGCGTGCCGGGAATAAATATCTCGTCGGCCCGCATGATCTCGTGCTCGGCGCCGTCGCGCATGCGCACCACACCGTCGGCGTCGGTGAAGCAGCCGTATTCCACCGGCTGTTTGCGGCTGAAAAGATAGAGCGCGCCGCGCACGTCGTCGACCATCGAGGCGGTGATGGCGTTGTCGAGGTTGAGCACCGTGCGACCGAAAGCATTCTGGTGCAGGAGGATGTTTTTCTTCGCACCGATGTATTCCGCCATATCCTTGTGCACGTCCAGATGGTTGGGCGAAACGTTCGTGACCACGGCGGTTTCAGGGCTTGAACGCATCGAGATGAGCTGGAAGCTCGACAGCTCCACTACCGCCACGTCCTCCGGGCGGATGGATTCGATTTCGGGCAGCAGCGGACGGCCGATGTTGCCGCCCAGATGCACGCGGTAGCCCTGCCGGCGCAGCATTTCGGAAATCAGCGTCGTGGTGGTTGTCTTGCCGTCGGAGCCGGTGACCGCGATTTTGCGACAGGGGCACAGGTCGAAAAAGACTTCCATTTCGGAAGTGACCGCCACGCCGCGGCGGCGGGCTTCAGTGAGCTCGGGCAGCGTGTAGCGGATGCCCGGCGTGCGGAAAATAATGTCGGCGTCGAGGTCGCTGAGATAATCCGGCCCCAGCCGCAGCCGGGCGCCGGCAGCCTCCAACTCGTCGGCCGGGCTGCCGACCTCACCACGGGTGCGCCGGTCACATACGGTCACTTCCGCGCCTTTTGAAATGCACATGCGCACCAGCGGAGAATTGCTTTTGCCGATGCCGAGCATGAGAATGCGTTTGCCCTTGAGGGAAGTATAAAATTTTGCCAGTCTGTCGTTCATATTGCCCCAATGCTCCTTTAAACGGGGAGGCCGGGGCCGCGTCGGTCCCGCTCCGCTCCGCCGGAATGCTGCGATGCACGCGAATAAGCAATATTATTATACGTTTCCGGCGGGCAAATATCAACTGCCGCGCGATTGACAAACCCGCGCTGAATCCGTATAATAGCAACGTGAGCAAGCCAGACAGCTGCGGGTGCAGTGCCGAAAGGCCGTACCTGAGGAAAGTCCGAGCTCCTAGGGCAGGATAGCGGGTAACGCCCGCCGGAGGCGACTCCAGGGATAGTGCAACAGAGATATACCGCCGGGTTTCCCGGCAAGGGTGGAAAGGCGAGGTAAGAGCTCACCGGCGCGCAGGAGACTGCGCGGCCCTGCAAACCCTATCCGGAGCAACACCCAATAGGGGAAAGATGCGCTCGCCCGGCGTTTCCCCGGGAAGGTGGCTGGAGCCGTGCGGCAACGCACGGCCAAGATAGATGGCTGTCAAAAACAGAACTCGGCTTACAGACTTACTCACACCAACGAACCAAACCCGCATGCGCGCTGGAAACCCAGTGCCCATGCGGGTTTGTGCGTATCCCGATATATAATGGATGACAGCGGCATAAAACGGTGGCGCCGACTCTAAGAACCATCCGATCGCACAGCGGGCATATCGGCGGAAAATCGCGCAAAAAAGGCGCACCCCATTGTGCGCCTCAAGAGGAAGATCCAATAAGAGTATGGGCCGAAACACGAAAGTTTATTCAAAAAATTGCTTACCGCTTGGTATTGGGCCCGAGTGAAACCTTTTTGGCGTTATGGTCCTTATTCTGGTTTTCGGGCTTTTGACTGGTCTGTTTGCCGCTTTCGTTGGAGTTTTTAAATTTATCGCTTTTATTTTTCATTGAAATCCCTCCAAAAATAGTGTGCATGGATGAGCGGAGATTATCCGGCAAAGCCGGAACGGGCCGGAGAAAATCCCGAAAAGCAAAGGCCCGCGGGCGGTGAGGGCGAGGAACACGGCCGGCCGGGGTCGCCGGCGTCGGCTTTGTGGGCGTCTTGATGACGGCTTTTGTGGTGACTGCCGCAGTTCCCTTATCCGCCGGTCATACCCAAGCCCTCCCCGTCATACGCTGTATCAGAAAATGGGGCAAGAAGGGGGTTACCCGCGGTGAAGGCGTCGATACGATTTCAGCGTGTATTTTCACTTTTTCTACTCGCATTTGCCATTCTATCGTCGTTTACCATAAACGGCTTTACGCTTGGCGACGCCATACTTAACGCATTGTCGCTGGCCAGCTGGTCGAATGGGCACACAGGCACCCATTATACGATCGCGTATTCTGCGGCGCTTTGTCTTATATCCTTTCTGTGCTATCCATTTCGGGACAAGACGGATTAAGTTCCCATCGGTTTCATTCGGCGGGCCTGCGCATAATGCACAGCCCGCTGTCGGCCGTTTGGCTCGTCGGGAGTATTTTCCGACGGCTTGTCACGCTTATATTTTCTCAATCATACAATAAAATACGGAAGGGGTATCGTGAAATCCAATATAAGGATGCCGTCACCCCTTTAGAATATCCGGGCGCCGGCAAGCGCGGGAGCGATATGGGCCGGGCTGCCGATATGGGATGAGCGGCGCCGCTCTTTTGACCCGATACCGGGCAATTGTCAAAGTTTCAACACAAAACGACATATCTGGATGACTCCAATATCATATGAAAAAGCTCTCTTCCGGCTTTTGGCCGGCAGAGGGCTTTTTGTCCGGGGCGGGGCTTTCTTTTTGCTTCGGAATGATATAGGATAATTGCAAAGGGATGGGCCGCTTGCACGCAATGCCCTGCGGGTGAAATTATGGCGGGCCCACGGGAGGCCGCTATGGGATGGTTTCATGATTTTTCGGCTCCGCTCTGGGAACTGTTTGCGGGGAACGCTCTGTTTCTGGGCTGCAGCCTGCTTTATCTGGCTTGGTGGGCCGTGTCGTTCCGGCCGGGGGCCTCCGGCTTTGGCCCGGTCGGCGGGGTGTGTCTGGCGGGCGCGTTCCTCACGGGTTTCGCCGCGCTGTATCTGCTGGGCCGCGGGGTCGCCGAGCTGGCGCCGCGTTCCCATGGGGTGCCGGTGCACTGGGTGCTTCTCGGTGCCGCGGTATCCTATGCGGTGCTGCTGGTGGTTACGGCTGTGTGCTTCCATCGGCCCGTGACGTCGGAACTGCTCATCATGCATATCTGGGCGGCGGTGGAGCTGTCTGCAGCGGCGGTACTCGGCGGCACCGGGCGGGTGGCTCCCGCCGGGGCGGCGGCGTTGGCGGCTCTGGTGGGCGCCGCCACAGTGGCCGGCGTGATCTGCTATGTGGCGTATTACCACCTGAGCGGTGCGGCCGGCTATCGGGAGGGCATGGTGCCGCTGGCTGCGGACGCCGCCGTCATGGCGGTTTTCCTGGCGGTGCAGGCGCTGGCCTGAAACCGCGCATTTTCTTGCCGGCGGTATCCGCCATATCCCGTCCGCCGCCCCACGGCGCGCCTTTTTCTTGACTTTTGGGCTTGCATGGATATAAAATATGGTATTGGATTGCCGCCGGCTGAAAACCGTGAAATTGTTTACCGGATTGTAATGATTATGTAACCACCGGCAAGTGGGAGGATGCTATAATATAGCTAGGATGAATGAGCCGCGTGGCCATAATTCCGATTACATTACCCCTCCACTTTCGTGCCGGCTGCGTACCGGCATTTTTTTTATGCATTTGACCGGTCTGACGGGAAAGGGGATACCCAGTTGAAGCGGATGCTGACGTTGCTTCTGACCGCGCTGCTCATGCTCCCTCTGACGGCCTGTCAGACGTTTATGGGCGGCGACATCAGCGATCTGATGAGCCCGCCCAAGCTGACCGGGGAGCAGCGCGCCATTGAGAAGGCGCTGGAAAACACCATCGGCAAGGGCAAATTTACGCTGAAATACCCGATGGAGGGTGACTATCGTTCGCCGGTCGTGCTCCATAATCTCGATAAAGATCCCGAGCCGGAGGCCATTGCCGTCTACCGCCCGGCGGGCGACAAGGCCGGCGCCCATGTGATGATCCTGAAAAAAGAGAAGGGCAGCTGGCGAAAAATCGACGATATCAGCGGTGAGGGGCAGGAGGTCGACCGGCTGGCCTTCGGCGATTTCGACGACAACGGCAGCGACGAGCTGGCCATTGGGTGGACTCTTTACACCAACACCGACCTGTGGCTCGGAGTCTATTCCCTCAGCGGCAGCCGCTACACCAAAGTGTTCCGTTCCAATTTCACCGAAATGACGACGCTGGATATGGACGGTGACGGCAAGACCGACATCCTGCTGCTGCATCTGGATGCGGGCCAGTCCGGCACCGATTCCGGCAAATCGGTCGCTTCGCTGGTCAGCTATAAAAACGGCCGCCTCACCGAAATATCCCAGACGCCGCTCGACAGCACTGTCAGCCGTTACGCCGGCCTTTACGACACCAAGGTGGACGGCAAGCCCGCCGTGCTGGTGGACGGCTACAAGGGAGCCCATTCGATGGTCACTGAGCTGCTGCTGTGGCAAAACGGCGCCCTGACCGACCCGCTGTATGACGCTTCGACTCACACGGTCACCCGCACGCTGCGGGACGTGCCCATTTCCTGTGCAAAAATGAGCGGCGACGGGTCGACGGAAATCCCGGTGCCGGTCGAGCTGCCCGGCTACGGCAACGTCGCCGATTATAACTCCAAAATCTGGCTCGTCCGCTGGCAGGAGTATGCCGACGGCGACATGAAAACGGTGCTGCAGAGCATCACCAACAGCGCCGCAGGGTATTATTTCATTTATCCCGACAGCTGGGGCAAGAATGTGACGGTGGATAAGACCCAGGGCAGCGACGACTGGATTTTCCGGGTGTGGGATACCGCCTCGCAGAAAATGGGCAGCGCGCTGTTTGAAATCCACGCCTACCCCGAGGACGACTGGAACACGGTGCGTCGCACCGGGGGGCTCACAAGGCTCGGCGAAAACAACGGCGTCGTATATGCGGCCTCTGTCGCCGGCCGGAGCGCGGGGAACGCCGCCTATTATATGGATATCGGCACCATCCGGCAGAATTTCAAGCTGACTCAGTGATTCGGGCACCGATTGGAAGGGGGCTTTGCCATGAAGACGATTCTCGTCGTGGAAGACGAGGAGGCCATCCGCGAATTTGTCATCATCAATCTCAAACGTTCCGGCTACCGCGTGTTCGAGGCCGGCACGGGGGAGGATGCGCTTAAAATCTATGCGGCGCATAAACGGCAGATCGGCGTGGTGCTGCTGGATATCCTGCTGCCGGGTATCGACGGGTTTGCCGTCTGCCGCAAGCTGCGGGAACAGAGCAAGACCGTGGGTATCATCATGCTCACCGCCCGCACCCAGGAGCTGGATAAGGTCGGCGGGCTGATGCTCGGCGCCGACGACTATGTGACAAAGCCCTTCAGCCCGTCGGAGCTGGTGGCGCGGGTGGATGCCCTTTACCGCCGGCTGGACCTGGAGGACATGGACGACGAGCCGGGCGAGCTGCATTCGGGTGATTTCACCCTGAGTATCAAAAGCCGTGCGCTGTATAAAAAAGGCGAGCCGGTGGAGCTGACCCAGGTGGAGTACCAGATTATCAAATATTTTCTCGAAAACCCCGATACGGCTCTGAGCCGCAGCGATATCCTCAACCATGTGTGGGGAGAGGACTATTTCGGCGAACTCAAAATCGTGGATGTGAACATCCGCCGGCTGCGGATGAAGATTGAGGACGACCCCTCCAACCCGACTCATATCCTGACCATTTGGGGATACGGCTACAAGTGGAGCCAGGGCTGACGACCGGAAAATATGGCCCGGGCCGCGGCCCGGCGGGAGTGGCGCAGCATGCGAATCAAGTGGATGCCTCATTTGTTTTATAAGGGAATCACCCGGCGCTGGCTGGTCAACAGCATGAGCGTCATCCTGGCCGTGCTGGCGGTGATATGGATTTTCTTTGCTCTTTTTATTCACGCCTACTATTACAACAACATCGCCCAGTATCTTAAATCCGTGGCGAAAATCAATAATTCCAGCCTCATCAGCTCTTTGGAGCAGAGCGGAACGGACTACTATTCCACTTCCAAACAGTTTATCGATGGCTTTACGGATAAAGACACGATGGAGCTGCTGGTGCTCGACCGGCGGGGCCGGGTGCTTTTCAGCTCCAGCGATTTCGGCGAAAGCGGCTCCGACGTGCCGCAGGATTTCATCCGGGCCAGGGCCTCCGATTCCAATATCGGCGTCTGGAGCGGCATCAACCGCCAGACGGGTGAAAAGGTGATGGCCGTCACGGGCATCCTCCGTGAGCCGCAAAGCAACCAGATCCTCGGCGCGACGCGGTATGTGGTGTCGCTTTCCCACGCCGACGGGCAGATCGCCATGTTCGTGCTTTTCAGCGGCATCGTCGGGCTGGGCGTGCTGCTTTTCGTGGTGCTGTCGGGCAGCTATTTCATCAATTCCATCGTCATACCTGTGCGGGAAGTGAGCGCCATCGCCCGGCGCATCGCCTCAGGCGATTTCAACGCCCGCATCGAGAAAAAATACGACGACGAGATCGGCGAGCTGTGTGACACCATCAATTACATGGCCGGGGAGCTGGCCGCCACCGACCACATGAAAAACGACTTCATATCCTCTGTTTCCCATGAGCTGCGCACGCCGCTGACGGCCATCCGCGGCTGGGGGGAAACGATCCTTTCCTCCGGGCCCTCCGACCAGGAAATGTTCCGCAAGGGCATGGGCGTCATCATCGAAGAGACCGGCCGCCTTTCCTCCATGGTGGAAGAGCTTTTGGATTTTTCCCGCATGCAGAACGGTAAATTCCGCCTGGTGATGGATAAGATCGACGTGCTGGCCGAGCTGGGCGAGGCGGTGCTGATGTTTTCCGACCGGGCCCACCGGGAAGGGCTGACCTTCATCTATAACGAGCCGGAATCGCTGCCCCCAATCATGGGCGACAAAAGCCGCCTGCGGCAGGTGTTCGTCAACATCCTTGACAATGCCTTCAAATACTCCAATCCGGGCGGCATCGTGGCCATCACCACCGTCAACAATCACAGCCACATCAAAATCATCGTCACCGACACCGGCGTGGGCATCCCCAAAAAAGATTTGCCCCGGGTCAAGGTGAAGTTTTTCAAGGGCAATTCCACCCGCCGCGGCTCGGGCATCGGGCTGGCGGTGGCCGACGAGATCATCTGCCTGCACGGTGGTACGCTGGAAATCGTCAGCGAGGAGGGCAAGGGCACCACGGTGACCATCAACCTTCCCACCGTGATCCGCTGAAACCGCTTGCGCACCGGAAAAGGAGTGTCGCCATTGCCAAACCAGAATCACCGCACCATGATCGGAGGCCAGGCCGTCATCGAGGGGGTCATGATGCGCGGTCCGCATTCCACCGCCATGGCCGTGCGCCAGCCGGACGGCGACATCCATGTGGATGTCTGGGAAAACCAGGCGCTGCGCGACCGTTACCCCGTGCTCGGCCTGCCGCTGATACGAGGCGTCGTCAGCTTTGTGGAAATGCTTGTGTTCGGCTACAAAAGCCTGATGCGTTCGGCCGAGGTGGCCGGCGTAGAAGACGACGAGCCCGCGCAGCCCGCCGGCAAGGGGGAAAAGCTCGGCGAGGGGCTGTCGATGGCAGCCGGTCTGCTGCTGGCAATCCTGCTTTTCAGCGTCCTGCCCACCTTTCTCACAGCCCGGACGGATACCTTCGTGCATTACGGCCCTTGGCGCACGGTGGTGGAAGGCGTCGTGCGCATCGCCATTTTCCTGCTCTATCTGTTTGCCGTTTCCCGCATGAAAGACATGCGTCGGCTCTTCGGCTACCATGGAGCTGAGCATAAGACCATTTACTGCTATGAGCACGGGGCAGAGCTGACGGTGGAAAACGCGCGCCGTTACGCGCGTTTTCATCCCCGCTGCGGCACCAGCTTCCTGCTCATCGTCATGGTGGTGAGCATCCTGGTCTTTTCCTTCGTCACTTGGCGCACGCTGCTGCTGCGCATCGTACTCAAGCTGCTGCTGCTGCCCGTCGTGGTGGGCATTTCCTATGAGATCATCAAATTCGCCGGGCGGCACGACACCAGCGTCATGCGCTTTGTGCTGGCGCCGGGGCTTTGGCTTCAGCGGCTGACCACGCGGGAACCGGACGACAGCCAGCTGGAGGTCGCCATCCGCTCGCTGAAGTCGGTGCTCACCGGCAACCCGGAGGATGACGCCTGGTGAATGGGCCGACGGTGAAAGAGGCATATTATGCGGCGAAAAAGTGTCTGGAAGAGGCAGGGGTGGAGGACGCGGCATTCGACGCGGGCTGCCTGCTGGAAAAAGACACCGGGATTACGCGGGAGCGGCTGCCGCTGCTGCCGGGCCGCGGCGCCGTGGAATGCCCCGGGCTGGACACCTTTGAAAAAGACGTGGCACGCCGCGCGGCGGGGGAGCCTCTGCAATACATCCTGGGCGAATGGGAATTCCTCGGCCGCCCCTTCCGGGTGGGCCCGGGCGTGCTCATTCCCCGGCCGGAAACCGAGCTGCTGGCGCTGACCGCCGCCGGTTTTCTCAAAAAGCGCCCCGCTCCGCGTCTGCTGGAGCTGTGCGCCGGCAGCGGCTGCGTGATGCTCTCGGCCGCGCTGGAAGTGCCCGACTGCCGTGTCACAGGGCTGGAACTTTCGCCCGACGCCGCCCGCTGGTGCCGACGCAATATCCGCCGGTACGGGCTGGCAAGCCGGGCCGATCTGTGCATGGGCGACATGCTCGACCCCACTGCGCCGGGCCGGTTCGACGGGGGCTTCGACTGCCTTGTCTGCAATCCGCCCTATATCCCCAGCGGTGAGCTGCCCGGTCTCCAGCGGGAGGTACGCCGCGAGCCCGCCATGGCGCTCGACGGCGGGCCGGATGGGCTGCGCTTTTACCGTGCGCTGGGCCGCTGGCTGCCCGTGCTCGCAGCCGGCGGCCTGCTCGCCGTGGAAGTCGGCGCGGGGGAGGCTTCGGCCGTGACGGAAATTTTCCGGGATTTCGGCCTCCGCCGCGTGCAAATTCTCGACGATCTGGCAGGCATCGGGCGGGTGGTCGCCGGCTTCCGGCCATAGCCCTTTGCGGGGAAAGCGATTGCTTTTGCCGCCGCAATCCGATATAATAGGACACAGAACCTGCCGGTCTGCCGGCAGCGGGACCGGAGTGCCGACGGGCGCCGGAAAGGGATGGAACCAATGGACGCGAAGAAAAAAATCATCGATCATCCGATGCCCAAAAATGGGGACGAAAAGCGCAAGGCGCTGGAAACCGCCCTTGCCAACATTGAGAAACAGTTTGGTAAAGGCGCTGTGATGAAGCTGGGGCAGAATGCGGCCATGAATGTGGCGGCCATTTCCACCGGCTCTCTTTCACTCGACTTGGCGCTGGGCATCGGGGGCGTGCCCCGGGGCCGCATCATCGAAATATACGGGCCGGAATCTTCGGGCAAAACCACGGTGGCGCTGCATATCATCGCTCAGGCGCAGAAGGCCGGGGGCGAAGCGGCGTTTGTGGACGCCGAGCACGCCCTCGACCCGGTCTATGCCCAGGCGCTGGGTGTCGATGTGGATTCGCTGCTGGTTTCTCAGCCGGATACCGGCGAGCAGGCGCTGGAAATCACCGAGGCGCTGGTGCGCAGCGGCGCCATCGACGTCATTGTCATCGACTCGGTGGCCGCTCTGGTGCCCCGGGCCGAGATCGAGGGCGAGATGGGCGACAGCCACGTGGGCCTGCAGGCACGGCTTATGTCGCAGGCGCTGCGCAAGCTGGCCGGCGCCATCGGCAAGTCGAATTGCGTGGCGATCTTTATTAACCAGCTGCGAGAAAAAGTCGGCATCACCTACGGCAATCCGGAGGTCACCACCGGCGGCCGCGCGCTGAAATTCTATGCCTCCGTGCGCATCGACGTGCGCCGCATCGAGCAGCTCAAAAGTGGCAACGACATCATCGGCACACGCACCCGCGCCCGCGTGGTGAAAAACAAGGTGGCGCCTCCTTTCAAAGAGGGCCAGTTCGACATCATGTACGGCACCGGCATTTCTCATGAGGGAGAGGTGCTCGACCTGGGCGTGGAGCTGGGCTTCATTCAAAAGAGCGGTTCTTGGTTTTCTTACGGCGAAACCCGTCTGGGTCAGGGCCGCGACAACGTCAAGGAGCTTTTTAAGCAGGACCCTCATCTGATGGAGGAAATCGAGGCCAAGATCCGGGCCAACGCGGATAAACTCAACGTGAGCAAATCCGCCCCCAAGGCGCGAGACTCCGCACCGGCTCCGCAGTCTGCCCCCGCTGCCGCCGCCCCGGCGGCAGCACGCAGCGATTCCTCGGCCGACATCGACATCGAAGTCGACGACGACTGACCGCTATGCGCATCACGCGGATCAAGACGCTTAAAAGTGGTCGCTTCGGCCTTTTCGACGGGGAACAATTTTTGCTGTCGCTTGATGAGGCTACTCTGGCCGACAACGGCCTGGCCATAGGCGACGAGCTGACGGAAGAAGAACTCGAGGGGCTGAAAGCCCGGGCGGAAGACTCCCGGGCAAAAGACAGAGCCCTGACGCTGCTTGCCATGCGCGATCATTCCGCAAAGGAGCTGCGCGATAAGCTCGCCCGTAAGCTGGAAGCGGAGTCCGCCGACCGTGCGGTGGCGCGTATGGAGCAGCTCGGTCTGATAGACGACGGGCGCTTTGCCGCCTCTTATGCCGCCGAGTTGGTCACCCGCCGCCGGTACGGTCGGCGGCGGGCGGTGTATGAGCTGATACGCAAGGGCATTGGCCGGGAAGCCGCCGAGGAGGCGGTGGATGCGCTGGACGCCGACCCGGCGGAAGGCGCGCGGGCGCTGCTGCGGCAGAAATTCCCCCGCGGCCTTGTCGATGAAGCCGACCGGCGGCGGGCTGTGGGCGCGCTGCAGCGCCGCGGCTATGATTGGGAAGATATCCGCCGCGCACTGGATACTTATGGAATGGATGAAGAAAATGCCGATTAAGGTTAAAATGATATCGCTCGGGTGCCCCAAAAACCAGGTGGATTCCGAAGTGATGATGGCGAAACTCCGGGACGGCGGTTGTGAGCTGACCCCCCATGCCGGCTATGCCGACGTGGTGGTCATCAACACCTGCGGTTTCATCGAGGACGCCAAAAAAGAGTCGATCGAAAACATCTGTGAGATGGCGCAGCTGAAAAAAGAGGGCACCATCAAGGGCATCGTGGTCACCGGGTGTCTGGCCCAGCGGTATTTTGATGAGATCCGCAAGGAATTTCCGGAAGTCGATTCGGTGGTGCAGGTGGGCTGTGCGGGGGATATTCTGCGGGCGGTGCAAAGCGCCGGGGCCGGCGAGAAGCTGGCGCTGTCGGCCGAGCCGGAGCAGTTCGCGCTGGGCGGCCGGCGGGTGCTTTCCACGCTGCCATTTTACGCCTATCTCAAGATCGCCGACGGCTGCGACAACCACTGCTCCTACTGCGTCATTCCGTCGCTGCGCGGGCGCTACCGCAGCCGGCCGATGGATGAGCTGGTGGAGGAGGCCCGGGGCCTTGCACAGCGCGGCGTGAAGGAATTGGTGCTGGTGGCGCAGGATGTGACCTGTTACGGCCGGGATCTTGGCGGGCTGATGCTCCCCGAGCTGCTGCGGCGGCTGTGCCGCATCGACGGGCTGCGGTGGATTCGCATGCTCTACTGCTACCCCGATTTCATTACCGACGAGCTGATCGACACCATCGCGTCGGAAGAAAAGCTTGTCAAATATATCGACATGCCCATCCAGCATGTCAGCGACCGCATCCTGCGCGCCATGAACCGGCGCATGCGCAAACCCGAACTGACGGCGCTCATTGAAAAAATCCGCCGCCGTATCCCGGGCGTGACGTTGCGCACCACCCTGATCGTCGGTTTCCCCGGCGAAACGGATGACGACTTCGCGCAGCTCGTGCAGTTTGTGCGGGATACGAAATTCGAGCGGCTTGGCGCCTTTGCCTATTCGCGGGAAGAGGGTACCCCGGCGGCCGAAATGTCCGGTCAGCTGGAGGAAGACGAGAAAAACCGCCGGCAGGATATTGTGATGACCGAGCAGCAGACGGTGTGCGAAGCCCTTAATGCCGCCCGGCAGGGCCAGACGGCCGAGGTGCTCACGGAGGGCTATGACCGCTACGCCGGGTGCTATTTCGGCCGCAGTGCGGATTACGCGCCGGATATCGACGGCAAAATCTTTTTCACATCGGTGAAAAAGCGCCGCCCGGGCGAATTCGTCACCGTGCGCTTTACGGATACGATGGATTTTGACCTGCTGGGCGAGGCGTTGGATATTTCGCCCGCCGCGGCACAGGGGGAGGACGGGAAGCGATGAATCTGCCAAACAGGCTCACCGTGGCGCGCATAATCGCTGTGCCGGTTTTCATGGTGTTCGAGCTCATCCCGGCCGGGCGCTGGCATCTGATGGCGGCGCTGATCGTCTTTATGCTCGCTTCCATGACCGACCTAGTGGATGGAAAGCTGGCCCGCGCCAACAATCAGGTGACCGATTTTGGCAAATTTATGGATCCCATTGCCGACAAGCTGCTGGTCACGGCTGCGCTGGTCGGGCTTGTGCAGCTGGGGCTTTGTAATGCCTGGATCGCGATGCTCGTTGTCGCCCGGGAATTTCTCGTCACTTCGCTGCGTCTGATGGCTGCGGGGCGGGAAGTCATCGCCGCCAACATCTGGGGCAAGGCCAAGACGGTCAGCCAGATGGTTGCCATCGTCGTGACGCTGCTTTTTGCCGCGCTGGGTCTGACACCCGTTGTGGGGCTTATCCTGCTGTGGGTGTCGGTGGTCTTCACTGTGGTGTCGGGCGTACAGTATGTCTGGGTCTATCGGGAGTACATCCGCACGGCGAAATGACCGGATTCTGCGCGTTTGTATCTGCGCGGGCGGCCTGCTGCATAAGATAATACAGAAGCTGCCGCCGGCGATTGCATAAACGGCGGTTTTGTGGTAAAATTCCAACTGACGGGACGATGTGCTCCCGTCCGACCAATTGATTGTTTGGATACATGCGGAGAGCGGGAATAGTAACCGCCCGTGCCGGCGCTCAGAGAGAAGGCATATCAGCTGAAAATGCCTTTGCGCGGCGGTGGTGAAATGCACCCGTGAGCAGACGGCAGGAATGGCAGTATGGCCGTCCGGCGGCACCGTTATCGCCATCGAGTGACAAATCGAAGTGGGACCGCGGAATTTCCGCCTTCGGCATCAGCCGGAGGCGGTTTTTATTTTCCCGCCCGTACACTTTCGACGGCAGACAATCCGGAATATGTGCGCAAGGCTCGTATGAAACAGTTTTCCCGGCGGGCATCCTCATCCGGCCTCGGGTCGTATGGGGCGGGGAAGGCATCGGGGGAGGTTTGGATTTGTTCCGTCAGATTCGAGAGGATATCCGCACCATTCAGGAAAGGGACCCGGCCGCACGGTCGGGGCTTGAGGTGTTGCTGCTCTATTCCGGGCTGCATGCGGTCATCGCCTACCGGATTTCTCATTGGCTTTTTAGCCGCCGGCGCTTTTTCCTGGCGCGGTGGGTATCCCAGTATGCCAAATTCCGTACGGGGATCGAGATCCACCCGGGCGCGAAAATCGGCAAGGGCCTTTTCATCGACCACGGTACCGGCGTCGTGGTGGGTGAAACAACCGAAATCGGCGATTACTGTACGCTCTATCAGGGCGTGACGCTGGGCGGCACGGGCAAGGAAAAGGGCAAGCGCCACCCCACGCTGGGCAACAATGTGATGGTGGGCTCCGGGGCCAAGGTGCTCGGCCCGGTGTACATCGGCGACAATGCCAAGGTGGGGGCCAACGCGCTGGTCATTTCTCAGGTGCCGGCCAATTCCACGGCCGTCGGAGTGCCCGCCCATGTGGTGCGTATCAACGGACGCCGGGTGCAAAATGCTTCCGATCTCGATCAGGTGCATATGCCCGATCCCGTTTCACAGGAAATATGTCGGCTCTACGTCAAAATCGGTGAATTGCAGCGGCAGATCGATTCGCTTGCCTCCGGCTTGACCGGAGAGGCTCCGCCCGAGCCGGACCCCGCCGCGATGACCAAACCGGAAAAGAAAGGGTGCTCGTCTATATGAAAATCTACAATACCATGACGCGCAAAAAAGAAGAATTCGTGCCCATCGTGCCCGGCGAGGCACATATCTACGCCTGCGGGCCGACGGTGTATAATTTCATCCATGTCGGCAACGCGCGGCCGCTGGTGATTTTCGACATTCTGCGCCGCTATCTGGAATACCGGGGCTATAAGGTCACCTATGTGCAGAATTTCACCGACGTGGATGACAAGATGATCATGCGCGCGCAGAACGAAGGCCTGACCGTGCAGCAGGTGGCGGAAAAATATATTAAGGAATATGAGACCGATGCCCGGGGGCTCAATATCCGGCAGGCCGACGTCCATCCCCGCGCCACCCAGAATATCGACGCCATTATCGCCCTGATTCAGAAACTCGAGGCGAAAGGCTATGCTTACGCGAAGGGCGGGGATGTATATTTCCGCACCCATGCCGACGCGGGGTACGGCAAGCTCTCGCATCAGCCGCTTGACGATTTGGAAGCCGGCGCTCGCATCGAGGTCAACGACGTCAAGGAAGCCCCAATGGATTTTACCCTCTGGAAGACGGCCAAACCGGGCGAACCCTCGTGGGATTCACCCTGGGGCAAGGGCCGGCCGGGCTGGCACATCGAGTGCTCGGCCATGGCGGGGCGCTATCTGGGCCAGACCATCGACATCCACGGCGGCGGGCAGGACCTGATTTTCCCCCACCACGAAAATGAGATAGCCCAGAGCGAGTGCGCCAACGACGCGCCCTTCGCCCATTACTGGATGCACAACGGTTATATCAACGTGGATAACCGCAAAATGTCCAAGTCGCTGCATAATTTCTTCACGGTGCGGGATGTGGCCCAAAAATACGGCTACGAGCCGATCCGAATGCTGATGCTGTCGGCGCAGTACCGCAGCCCCATCAATTACAGCGTGGATATGATCGAGCAGGCTCAGACCTCTATCGCCCGCCTGACCAACTGCCGGGATAACCTGGATTTCCTGCTGGCGAAGCCCTGCCCGGAGGAATCCGCCGGTGACGACTCCGTGATCGCGGGGTTTGCCAAGCGGCGGGCACAGTTTATCGAAGTCATGGACGACGACCTGAATACGGCGGATGCCTTGGCCGCCCTCTTTGAGCTGACGCGGGATATCAACACCGCCGTGGCCGACGGCACCGCCTCCCGCAAGGTGATGCAGGCCGCCGCCAAAGAGTTCGACGAGCTCTGCGGCGTGCTGGGCATCCTCTATCAGCGGGGCAACGGCGAGGACCCGGAGGAAGAGCAGATCCGCGGGCTCGTCGAAAAGCGGCAGCAGGCCCGCAAGGCGCGGGATTTCAAGCTGGCGGATTCCATCCGCGACGAGCTGCGCGGCCGCGGCATCGAGCTGAAGGACACGCCGCAGGGAGTGCAGTGGACGCGAGTCGGTCAGAATCACTAAAAAGCACACCGAATATTTCCAAGCCGTCGGACCAAATCCGACGGCTTTTTTCTTGCATTTTATCGTGATACGCATTAGAATTGAAATTGAAAATCCAGTGATTTTTGTGCGCTTTTCCTATCCGGATCAATCGGCGTCCGGGCGGTTTCGGGCCGTCGGCGGGCGAAAGCATGGGAGGCTTTCGAAATGGATTTGAGTCGGGAAATCCGCGTGGAGCTTTTGAAGCAGGGCGCTTCAAAAGTGGGGTATGCCTGTCTGTCGGATATCGGGAGTCTGAGACGCAGGGGCTTCCCCTCCGCCGTGGTCATCGGCATGGCTCTGTCGCCGGCTGCGCTGCAGGGGCTGGAAGATGGGCCCACACAGGCCTATTCCGACGAGTTTCGCCGGGTGAACGGCCGTTTGGATGAAATGGCCCGCTCGGTGGAGGCGCTTCTCCGAAACAGTGGTTTTCATGCGTTTGCTCGCACCCGGGATACGCTGCGGGAGGACGCCCGCACATTGCGGACGGCAGTACCCCATAAGCTGCTGGCCACCCGCGCCGGCTTCGGCTGGATCGGCAACTGTAACCGCCTGATCACTACTGATTTTGGCGCGGCTTTACGTCTGACCAGCGTGCTGACGGATGCGCCGCTGACTTATGACACTCCCGTTACGGCTTCGCACTGCGGCAGTTGCCGGGAATGTCAGAAGGCCTGCCCGGCCCAGGCTATTTCCGGCCGCAACTGGAACAGCGAATCCGACCGTGACGAATTTTTCAATGCATTCGGCTGCCGCCATATGGAGAGGGAGCGTTCCGACACAGTCGGCATCGCGGAAAATCTCTGTGGCATATGTCGAGCCGTATGCCCCTATACGCAGCAGTATGTGCGGGCGGCTCTGGCCACCCTGGCGCATCCGGCCTCTGTGCAAGCCGTCCATACCTGACTTTTTGGTTCGGGGCGGTTTCCGCGGAAACCACCCCGTTTTTTATTTGAGGAAAAATCAGCCGAAAAAAGGATTTTGCCCTTGCAATCACGGTGAAAATATAGTATAATAACACACGCCGTCAAAAATGGGCGCTTAGCTCAGCTGGTAGAGCATTCGCTTGACGTGCGAAGGGTCAGGGATTCGAGTTCCTTAGCGCCCACCAAACAAACCCGCATGGATGCTGCATCCGTGCGGGTTTTCCTTTTACATAGATGGAAATATATGGCGCAGGTGTACATGCGGTGTACAAACAAAATAAATTTCACTAATTAATGATGCCACATTTCAATCTTTGCGGAGTTAACAAATTCCTAATATTCTGATGAATCCTTGTTTACTTTGGCCGAATGTTGTCGTAGAATAACTTCATAGTCAACAATCGGGAGGAAAAGCTATGGCAGTTGATCGCCAAGATTTGAAACCTTCTCACGATGCAATCATTAGGACTATGGAGATGATCGTTGAGGATGCCCAACGACATAGCTCATGCTTTGTTGGGAACGTAAATGACTTTGTTCAGTGGTTTGAATCTAAGTACAAATTCCGTTATAGAAACCACTCGGATAAATTTATAGTGAAAAAAGGTGAGATTTACAATTGCTGTTTTGGCTACAATATTGGCAGCGAACAGGATAAGTGCCGTCCTGCAATGATATTGCAAAATGAAAAGGGAAATATCCACAGCTCTACCACAATTGTAGCGCCTATCACGGATGAAATAAAAGCATTTCTCCCCACCCACGTGGAAATTTCCAAACTCAGCTCCGATTGCTCGGTGAAGGGAATTGTTCTGGTTGAACAGCTTAGGTGCATATCAAAAAGAAGATTGGGTAAGAAGCTGGATTTTGTACGCACGGATATCGACAGTTGGAATAATATAATAACAGCTATAAAAAGGGAGCTTGATGTTTATTATATACGCATTGACACATGCTCAAAAAAGTGATAAGATAAATTCATCTTACATATGCTCTCGTATTATCGAGAGCGACCCAATTTATTGGGGTTCTCATAAATATGCCCATTGATCAACAAAGGCAGAATTTCGGCTTGGTTCTGATTATGTTAGGCGTGGGTATATTAGTAAGAAGGAATCGATTATTCGGTTCCTTTTTGCTTTTCTTATAGGATGGATCATTCTTCCGCAGTTTTAACTCTTTTAGTGATGAAAATGCAATAAGCCCGAGCCTATCCTTTCGGGTGGGCTCGGGCTTTGCACTGTCTGCTTATAAGAATTTCGGGTGATACTGAATGTCCACGCCGCAGGTTGCCAGCGGCGTATCGGTGGTCACAGTCTGGTCCCCGGGCTGCAGCGTGGGAAACTGCCACATGTCAGTGTCGGGAAATTTGTTGACGGTGCCGGTCGGGCTGGCGTCCCGGGCGTAGTAGGCATTGAGCTGGGAGACTGCGGACGAGAACGTAGGACTCACGTCCCAGATGCCGTCGCCGCCGTAATGCTGTATCCAGATGATATCAATGCGGTTCCAGCCGGCCGTGAGGTTGAGCGTGACCGAGGCATGCGTGCGCCAACTCGGATCAATGGCGTCCGGCGCCATCACATGGGCGCAGCTGTAGACCTGTGCATTATTGAGATAGACGGCCGCACCGTCGTCATGGTACATCTGCAGCATCACAGTCTTAGCCGACGCCACATACACGGCCGTCTTGAGGTGGCCAACATAATCATAGCCGCCCTTATTGTGATACAGGTCGGCCGCGTCGCTGACGAGCTGCTGCGTATAGGCGCTATCGGCCGGGATGATGCCCAACGTCGGCGCGATCTCAGGGTCAGCCGTGTCCGGCGACATCAGATTAGGTGCCTGGTACTTGCGCATCATCCACTTGCCGGAGCCCATTGCCGTGGTCATAACCGTGTCGAGGTCCGGCTCCGTGACCGTGCATGCCTCGCCGTCAATGGTGACCGGGGCGCCCGCGTGCAGGTTGGACACCTTGATCGGGCCCTTTGACAGGCCAGTGAGCGTCACCGCACCGACGTCCTGCGCGGGCGTGAGCGTTACGACGGCGGGGGACGGTAGATTGCCCTGGACCGTAAACGGCCGGGGCACCGTCCCCTCGAAATAGTCCGTATATTTGGCGGCCATCTTGTCGGCCGTGAGGCTATAGTCGGGGGTAGGGTTGGCAGCGGTGCCCATGTCGATCAAAACAACGCCATGATTATCGGTGCCGTCAATCTCCATTACTGCCCCGGCTGCGTTGGCTGCCGAATCGTAAGCCGCAAAAGCAGCTATATTTCCGACCGACGTGGAGGCACTGCTTGTATCCACAACCCCATAGAGGTCATACCATGTACCAGATTGCACACCGGTAATGCTCTTGGCAACCAAAGCGCTGGCACCATCCCACAGTTGCAGCCGTAGCTCAGTTAAGTGGCTGGTATCCGTGGTAATCCGCACACGCGCCCGCAGGAAATATCGTTTGCCGTGCGTGGATGTGTCTAGGCTCTGTGCCACATAAAACGAGGAGCTGCTGCCCGTGGCAGTGGTCGTATAGACGTTTGGGGATAATACGGCGGAATTACTGCCTGAACTGTTCCAGCCGGTAATCCCGCCGGCAAAATTGCCGTTGGTGACAGCTTGGGTGACGGTTGAGAGTGCGACAGTCACGGCGGGCAGGTAGGCGTAGGAGCTGTTGAGGGTTACATCCAGCTGATGGATGCCCGGGGCAATCATCGTATCCGGGTCGGAGAGTGAGTCGGCAATCGTACAGTCGAAATACTTGGACAGATCGTCGAATTTTAGGGTGCAGGACTTCAATGCCGTCATGAGATTAGAGATATCGTCCGCCACGGCGTCCTCGTTTGCATCCTCCAGATAGATCGTGAGCTTGATGATCTTGAATGTCTCTTTGCATCCATAGTTCAGCGGACTCAGCCCCTGCCGCAGCCAGTCGGTATAGGTCGTAACTGTGGCCGGCTGGATATGCTTGGACAGCAGGATCGCGTGAAACTGCGTGATGTCTGTACCGTTGATGGTCATGAGATCACTTCTTTCGATTGATACGGATTGCCGCTTGGTTCATCATATAATCGACATCGCCTCTGCTCTGTACTCCATAAGATCCGTTGAAGTTTACAATGCTGACTGGCGCGTTTGTCATGCTGTTGGAGGTTGAATAGGTAGCGTACTGCCCGGTCAGCGCGGCAGCGGGCGTCGTAAGTAGTCCAGAGGTCTGCCCGCTGACATTTCCGGCCAGCGTTGTCGCCACTCCCTTCACGGCGTTGCGCACGGGGTCAAGGTGGCTGCTGATATCGTCGGCCATGCCGTACATCATGTCTTTCCACCAGCTGTGGAAGCCTTTCAATGGACCGGTATCCGGCTCGGAAAAATGCAAGAAGCTCCGGATATTCTGTGCCACTCCATTCACCGCATCGCCCACGGCATGGGCGGCCGACTTAATACCATTCACAATACCGTTGATGATATCCTTGCCCCATTGGAGAGCCTCACCCGGCAAACCCTTTATAAAGCTGATGGCATCGTCAAAGGCTCCACGGATCGCGCTGCCGAGTCCGGAAAGCCCAGCCATGAACCGGCCGGGGATCGATCCGACAAATCCCACCAAACCGTCCCACACGCTTCGTACCCATGAACCGACGGAGCTCATGATTCCGCCGATGGTGCCCGGCAGACTTGCAAAGAAACTAATCAGCCCGTTCCAGACATTCCGAATTCCGTTACCGACTGAGTTCATGATAGCCGTGAACGTGCCCGGCAAGCCGGCAAAGAACGCCACAACCGCATTCCACGCCGCCACAATGCCACTTCCGACGCTATTGAAAAAGTTTAGGAGTGCATTGAACGTTGTGGTGGCGGCGGTTTTTATGCCATTCCAGATGGCTTTCAGTTGGTCTGAAAAATCCATCCAGATTTCTTTGAATAATGCCACGCCGGCTCTAAAAATGGATGTCGGGACCGCCACAATAGCGGTTACGACCAGAATGACATAGGATTTTAGCATGTTGAAGATTCCAACAAATATGTTGTAGAAGCCTTGCAGAATAGTATGCACCGCAGTGGACATCTGCGTCAGGAGCTTCGTTGTGTCCTGCCGCAACTGCGTCCAATTGTGTGTCCATATTGTGCTGATCAGATCGGCGATCAACAGCCACGGACCCACGAAAATATCCTTGAGCAGCGTGGCAAAGCCGCTGAACACCTGCTTGATGCCTGTAACGACTTTTTTGGCCGCAGCAACCATACTGTTGATCGGCCCGGCTACTGCACTTTCTATTCCGGTAAAAATATTACGGAAAAAGTTGAACATTTCACGACCGATAGCCGCGACGGCGGCAAAAAGCGTTTCGAACGGTGTCTGCATGAGGCCAAAGCCGTTTTCCCAGCTTTCGTGAAACGCTTGGAAATCATCCTTGATTGAACCGATTGCTTTCCCGACAGTGCTTTTTACCCCATTTCCCACGCTGGAAAAAACCGTTTGAATTGAATTTACGGCAGATGATGCAGAATCTCCGATGCCGCTCCACAGACCCGCAAAGAATGTCTTGATCTGTCCCCAGTGCTGAATAATCAGAAGCGGTACGCCAAGCACCGGCGCGATTGCCGTGAGAATCAGCGGCCCCCACTGGGTAAAGAACGATTTCAGCCAGTTCCACAGGTTCGTGAAGGCGGACTTTATGCTGTTTCCGATTCCAGAGAACCACTCGCCGAGCCCCGTGAAGGCGCCTTTAATTCCATTTCCGGCGGCCTGGGCTGTCTCTTTGATCTGCTTGAAATGAGTGACGGCCAGCACGATAATGGCGATCAGTCCCACTATGCCCGCTGTGATGGCTATCACCGGCAGCATGGCCATGTTGATACCGACTGATGCCACGCCGGCTGCGCCGCCCAGGGCGGGGAACATGGCTGTCAGAAACGGCATGATCCCACTGAGCATGGTCATGCCTCCGACGAGCCCGCCGATCACGATGATAAGCCCGGTAATGGCGGCGGAGAGCTGCGGATGCTTGGTGACGAAATCGCTGACCGGCTGCAGCACCGACTGCGCCAGCGAAAGGACCTGATTGAGCACCGGCAGCAGCGCCGTGCCGACCTTTGCGCTCATGTCCTCCATTTCCATTTTGAGAGTGCGCTGCTGGTTGGCCGCGCTGTTCGCCGTTTTGGCATAGTCGCCCTGTGCGTCCTTTGTGACGGACAGCAGATAATTATAGCGGAGCTGCACCTGCTGAGACTGTGACATCTTATCGTAGGCGGTGGTGATGCCCTGCGACATGGCAAAGGCCGACAGATTGGCCACGTCCATGTTGATGCCGAGCTGTTTGAGGGGCTCCGTCTCGCCGGATATGCCGGACCGTATCTTCTCGAATGCTTCCGACGGGTCCAGGTTGTAGAACGATGCCATGTCACCGGCCAGCCCGGTCATTTTTTCGGACATGTTGACCACGTCCTGAGAGCCGAGCCCCATGGACTTGAACATGGCGCCGATCGTGGACGTGTACTTCTCGGCGTCCAGCTGTGAGATGCCAAACGACTTTCCGGCACTCTCCGCGAACTTATTGACGGAGGCCGTGCTTTTGCCGAATGTCGTCTCGACCACGTTCTGGACTTCAGTGAGGTTTGTGGCCAGCTCGATGCCCTGCTTGGCAAAAGAGGCCAGTCCGGCCGCCGCACCACCGAGGGCCATCCCCGCGACCTTGCCGATATTTTCTTTGATGGCACTGCCCGCCGACGAAAAGGCCGACTTGATCTTTTCGCCCAGCGTACCGGCTTTTTGCTGGACGCCGTTCATTTCATCTTCGACGCCTTTGAGCTGACTGGTGACTTTCTGGTATTCGCGCTCAACCGCCCGGACCTTGTCGGCGCCGAGGTCGCCTTTCTCAAATTGCGCCTGTGCCTGGGCGACAGCGTCTTTCAATACCGCCTGCCGCTTGCTGAGCAATTCCGCGCTCTGGGCGAGCAGATCCTGCTTCTGCGTCAGCAACTCCGTGTTCTTCGGATCGTATTTGAGCTGCCGGTTGACCTCTGTCAGTTCGGCGGATACTTTCCGGGCCGGGCCGTCGATGCCGCTCAGTGCCTGATTCAGCGGGCCGGTGTCGCCACCGATCTGGACGGTGATACCCTTGATGTTGTTGGCCATATCATTCACCTCACGCAAATAAAAAAGAGCTCACGCATTCCCTCCACGGTGGTGAAGGGAACGGGTCAGCCCTTTCCGAAATACTTCCGCAATGCTTTCCGGTCTGGCTCGGTCTGTTCGTAGCTCCAGCACTTTTCCAGGTGCTCCCGGCCTTCCGGCGTCTGCATGCGGTTAAATATCGAGGCCTCCCGGAGCAGGAACCAGAATTCCAACGCGCTCAGCTCCTGCATCCGGTCAAAATCGTACCCGGTGTAATCGCGCACGATCTTTTCCTCGATGGTTTGGACGGTAAAATGCCCCTCGTCCTTATCTTCCGGGCACGAGGGGACGGTCAGTTTTTTCTTTCCGCGTTGAGCCATTCGAAATAGGCTTTCAGAATGGCCGTCATCTGGTCAATGTCGAGGGATTCCACATACTCCGTCGGGACCTTGAACCCCTGCTTATTCTTGTTGAGCAGCCCCGCGACGGCCGTCTGCAACTCGTCGATCATGTCGGCCTGGTCAGCCTTGGAGATTTTCAGCAGCTTATTGAGCTGCTTGAGCTTCGGCGGCTCGACGTCCAGATCAACGGTTTTTTCATCCGGCAGGATGAGGTGGACGGGGAAATATCGGGTGGATACGCTCGAAATGTCAAACATGTGATTGCCTCCCTTACGCCTTGGCCGTGGCGGTTACGATGCCGGCCTTTACGGCCTTGCCCGTGCTGTCGACCTCGGCCACGGTCAAAATATCGCCGGTGGCCGCCGTGATGTCGCTGGCACCATCCCATGCCGTCCAGCCGGTCAGGACCGCGCCCACAGCCGGTGATTCGGCGCCGTGGAACACCCGGTAGCTGTCGCCCTCCGTGATTGCCGGTGTGACGGTCAGTTTGGTGGTGCCGCTCGTCGAGCCCGCGGCGGAGGACACAGTCAGACCGGACGCCTTGATGGTATCTCCCAGCACTTCCTCGTCGTAAAGGATCAGAGTGCCTTCGCTGTCGCTCGGCTGGGCGGTGATCTCCAGATCCAGATTGCCGGCGTCGTCGGGCTTGTAGGTCAGCGTGAAGCCGCCGGTGTTGGTGCCCACGATAGTCAGCCGCACGTCACCCAGCTCGGCATCCGGATGCACGAAGCGCCACAGGTATTTCTTGCCGCTTGCGTTGCCCAGACCGCCGATCTTGACCGTCCGGTGCCCCTGCGTCTCGGTAACGCGGCCCGTCATGGAAAAGACGTCGAGGTTGGCCGAACTCCACGAAATCAGCGAAGCCTTGAACGTGACTTCTTCTTCCGTCAGCGCAACGCGCTGCTGGACGCCGTAATCGTCCTTGAACGTCTTGGTGGTCGGCTTATACTGGCAAGTGGCGCCCTTCTCGATGCGCCCGATACGGTTGGCCTCGGTTTCGATAACCGAATCGGCCGGGATGGCCCCGGTAAACTCCGTTTCAAACAGATTGCCGCTACCGACGGGAATATTGATGATTTTATCCGCCATATCAGATCCTCCTCAAAATGGATAGGTCGTAGCTTATGAGATAGAGCTTTTCTTCTGGAATCCATGTTTCGTCCTTGCTGTACGGCCAGGCGTCCAGCAGGGCTTCGATCTTGCTTTCCGCATCCACATCCTTGACAGCCGTGTAAAGTTCCACCCGCACGGAATCGGTGGACAGCAGGTTCATGCCGTCCGCACCGCGGTGCTGCTCGACAGGTATCAGCCACACCACATAGGGTGGCAGCAGCGGCGAGTAGGACGGATTCGACGGGTCGGGCCGTGGAAAATGGTTGTAGGCCACCGGGTAGCCCGCCTGAGAGAGCAGCGCATACCAGTCGAGTTTCATTCGCCCTTCACCGCCTTCTCAATTTCCTCCGGCAGCCGCTGCTGAGCCCATTCCTCACCGTACCGGATGTGGGGGAACGCCCGGGTGCGGCCGCCGTTGGAGGTGGCATGGCCGTGCTCCAGCAGCTGGGTCAGTCGGTAATAGGGTGCGGCCACATACCAGGTCTTGCGCCGGTTGAATTGGTCCTCGTAGGTCTTTTTCACCCGAAATGCCTTGCGGTAATGCTTCCAGTTGCTCTGGGCATGCTGCTCGATCACTTCTTTCGCCTCGTCGGCCACCTTGTCCACGGCCGCCTTGGTCTTAACCGTGACGTCGTCGGTGTATTCCTGCAGCGACTGGACAATGGCGGACGCCAGGCCGTCCGGCTGAATAGTCATCCTCTCGCCCCCAGCGTCTGCAGCGTCAGCTCCACAGTGTCCTTCTCGGTCACATAGGAGCGAAACACCTTGTATCGGGTGCCGGCGGCGTCCTGAAAGAGCGTCTGGCCGCCCCAGTCCTCGGTGTGGACCTCGACCATCTTTTCAAGCTGAACACCCTGGGCCGATGCTGCATAGAATTCCGACTGCCGCACGGATTTCTCGTTGTACCACACTGGCACAGCTGTCTCGACCACCGGCTGCTCAATGCCCTTTACCACCGGATGAGTGACGGAGATCAGCTTGCCTTCACCGGAAAAATACATCAGTCAGTCGCCTCCGTATCGTCCGCATAGTAGCCCTCGGAGCCGCGCAACTCGTCCACCCGGCTCTGGTACATCTGCATATACCGGTCGGCGTCGGGGTTGCCCAGGCCAAACCGCCATTTGCAGAAATCACGGACGGCCCCATACACGAGGTCGTCCGTTTCGTCCTCTGCCTTGGCCGGCAGGATTCCGAGCCGTTCCATGTCCGCCCGACACTCGGCCGCCAGCCCTTTGACCTCCGCTGTGATGGCATCGGAGGCGTTGCGGCGCAGCGCCTGGGTCAGCCGGGCGGCGTATTCATCACTCACGGCCGCCATGGGCGGTGCCCCCTTTCATCAGGTCGCGGATTCATCCATCTTGGTAAGCGCGTCTGGCAGGGCGACATTGCAGTCGAAAATGGCCGAGCCGAGAAAATCAATGGCGCGGGCGGCGAAACCGGACTGCGTGCTTGATTCCACCGTGACATCCTGCGCCAGATTACCGACCATCTGCTTGTAGTCACCGAAATACAGGGTGTTGTCTGCCGCCTTGTCCGAAATGAGGACCGGGAAGCCGAGAACCCGCTGTGCAATGGGGTTTGTGAAGTCCTGCACGAGGATTGGGCGCTTGTTGTCGTCTTTGATTTTGGCAAGCTGGCCGTACAGGAACTTGTTGTTACACAGGAATTTGGCATTGCCGGAATAGCGGGCGGGCAGCAGGGAAATGAGGTCCACCACGTTGTCGTAGGTGGGCGATCCGCCCTTGGTGAACTCGACCAGGTTGGTGCCCGCCGCCCAGGTGTTCGATTTCTCGATGCCCTTGGGCTGGCTGGAGCCGGTGCCGTTGATAATGGTATCTTCGAGCTTGACGGCAATGTCCTGCGCGAGCATATCCGTCAGCCAGCCCTCGAACGCCGGAATCGCCATGGTGGAAATGGTCTTGCTGATGCGGATGAGCTTTACAAAATCGTAGCCGCCCAGCGTCACATAGGTCATGGTGTCGGCGGCCGGCGTGATGTTGGCGTTTTCCGTATGCTGTGCCGCATCGTCCCGGGCATCCTGGATGGCAAACTTCACGGCGCCCGCCACACGCAGCAGCGTGATCTCGTTGAGCATGGGCGCGATCTTGACCATCTTCTGGAACAGCTGGTCGGAGGTCTGCGTCGGGATGACCGCAGTGGTGCCGCTGTCGTAGGCGCGCTTTTCGGCCTCGTTCAGCGGTTTGCCGAGCAGCGACTTGAAGAATGCACCGCGGTATTCGGGGGTTGCCAGCAGCTCTTCCTTGGGCATGTTCGCAAAGTCTCGCTTTTCGGCGGCCGGCACCGGCTTGGCGATGGGGCTGCCCTCGATGGTGCCAAGGTTGATGCCGTCGGCGATCTGCTGCCGCCGCTCGATGTCCTTTTCCTCGTCGTCGAGGGACCGGAGCTCCGTTTCGAGCGCGTCGAGATCGGCTTTCTGCTTGGGGTCGGTGAGCAGGCCCCGGATTTCGGCCTTGCGGTCACGGATTTCTTTCAGTCTGGGATTCATAAATTTTCCTCCTGTCAAATGTAGGTCAGTAAAATCATACGTTTACGCCGCTCGGCGTCACTGTCCAGTGAGGCACGGCGCCGGGCGCTCTCCAGCACCCGCTCGGCACTCTCCAGTGCCGATGCGCTCCGGGCGGATATGTCAGTGCCGGGGTTGGCCGGCATCGATACAGCGGATACTTCATAGACCTTGGCGATATCGGTGATGGTGCGCTGGGGCATGTCACTGTCAAGCCCCGTCCATTCGTCCGTACGGACAGCGAAAATATACGACATGCCGGAGATATCCCCGCGGCCGACGGCGCTGTAAAGGGCCTTGGAATCCGCGTTGTTTTCCACGTCCAACGTGGCGCGGGTAGCAAGGCCCTGGTCGTCAACCTGCAGCTGCAGGGTGGAGTTGGCGTTGTTGTTCCGGCTGCGGGCCAGCGGAATGCGGCTCAGGTCGTGATTGACGTCGAAGAGGACGTCGGTAAAATCGGTGTTACCGAATGCACCACGGGCGATGGTTTCCGTCCAGAGCCCGTACATATCGTAAGGCTGGCCGAATACGGCGGCGTGACCTTGCAGGACATTGCCTTCCGGGTCCGCACTCAGATCCGGCATGGCGAAGGCCCGCAACTCCCGCTCGCCGAGAATGGGCTTATTTTTTGACATGGGAGTCAACTCCTTTCTTGTAATTTTTAGGGCCTGTGATAAAATTCATACTGAGGGAGGCTAAAAATGAAAGAGTTTTGGAATCTGATTAAGAGCAATATTGTACAGTGGCTTGCCTTGGTACTTAGCGTTATAAACTTATCTCTATACCTGAGAGAAAAAAGAAAGGAAAAATTAAGACTCACAATCGTTCAAAAAGGTAGCGCCTATAACTTCGATTTCCTTTATAAAGGCCGAAGACAATATGCTTTTTGCTATATTGAAATCATTAATCAAAGCAAAACCGAAACCAGCATCACAAAAGTCGAAATTATAGATACAAATGGGAGCCTCATTCAAGCCGGATATTTTGGTGAGCACACAAACCCATTGGATTCAGAGATGGAACTGTTTTTCGTGAATAGGGATATGAGTGAAGGAAGGGCTTTTAAAGTCGATAGCGATAATCTGTTTGAAAATGACTGTTTAAAAGGCTATGGGAAAATAGAAGGGTATTTATTTTTTGAAGGAATATCGCCTCTGATCGAAGATCATCATAATTACACTATTTTATTGGAAACGCCATTGAAGACATTTCGGTCTAGAGTAATGCTTTACCGATTACCAAAAGAACTTGCCTCGTTTTACGAAGTCGATAGCGCTCTGCGTTCTAAGCGATAAAACTTTTAATCACGGCTATAATGGACAGAGCAAGCCCAGCCCATATGAGAGCACCGCGTATTTTGCTTTTGTTCATTTGAGCCGCCCCACTTTCCGCCGAAGCTCCCGGCTCACCGCGTGGGCCAGCGTGTCGACATCCGGCCGACCCTGCATGTGGTTTAGAATGCCGTCGGCCTGTTTCAAGAGCGAAACCAGCTTTTCGGCCTTGCCGTTCACACGATCCAGCGCGTTCTCCAACCCGGAGGCGTCACCGCCGATTGTTACCGTAATTCCCTGGATGTTCTGATTCTCATTCATTCTGGTTATCTCCTTCCTGTGGGGTATCCGGCGGCTCTCCGCCGTCGTCCTCGCCCACCTGGTATTGGGTGGCTTTCTTGGCGTCGATGAAATTGAGCGACATGATGCGCTTGTCACCATCAGGCCCGTCCAGCGGCGCCATGTTGAACATCTGCCGCATCTCGTTGTAGGTGAACAGGCCGGTCGGGAACACGTTGCGCGCCATGTTGATCTTGGTGGAGGCGCTGGCGTATTCCAGCCGGTTCGCCTCGAAGATGATCTGGTTGCCGAACTGCTGCTCCCGGGTGGAAAACAGCGTAGCGGTGAACTGGAGGCTCATCTGGATTGCTATGGGTTCGATAGTGCTTTCGTAAAAGGCGTTCCACTGGTCCTCCGTGAAGGATGAGGAAATGATCGGCTCCGAAACGCCGAAATACCGATAGATTTTGTCCGTCAGAAATTTCATTGTGCCGGTGTTCACCTGCTCTGGCGAACTTGTCAGCTCTTTATAATCTACGGTGCTATCCAATGCAGCCACACCGCTCTGGCCTTTACTGATATCCATATAGCTGTCAACGAAATCCTTTTGCTTTTCCAAAAGGTCCTTCGGCTTAAGCATATTCTGCGTCTTAAGGATTCCGCGCAGGGCATTGGATGTTTTTACGGCATTTGCAACGCCCTGGTCGGCCGTGTTAATGGTGTCCAGCGTCAGCCCCAGCGCCTGCATGTTCGGCTCGCCGTAGATGTCGTTGCGATAGAAGAACCGCCGCAGGTGGACGAGCTCGGTATACTCAACCGTCACGCTGTCGCCCCCGGTAAAGGAAAACTTCGCGTAGACCGTGCCGCCGCTCTCGATGAGTTGGATATTCGAGAATGGGATGGGATACAGTCCCTCCGCATTCCCGGTACTGTCGTACCGCACGAAGATAAAGGCGTTGTTCTGCATGAGCAGCTGGGTCGTGACCTTGTAGAGGAACGTGTAGGTGTCCATGTAGGGGTTCGGTCGGGTGTCGAGCAGATATTGCAATCCGTCCGAAACGGCCGTGATGTTCCCGGAGGCATCCTTGCGGACGTGCTTCGGGTGGAGCTTGGCCACGTTCCGGGCCACGGCGTCCACGGCCGCCCGCACGTCGTCACTGTCGTAGGCTTCCTGCCCGAACGCGGTAAATACTGGCGAATAGCCGTTGAGCATCCGCAGCTGGGTGGTGGTACCCGGCGGCCCGGCCGGCTTCTGGCCGAAAATCATATTGAAAAGGGAGCGTCGCTGCTTTTTTGCCATCCAATCACCTCAAATCATAGCGGAATAGTCCTGAGCTTTTTCATAAAGCCCCACATAGGCATCTAGCAGACTGACCATGCCGTCAATGCGCTGGGTGCGGCTGCGGCCCTTGACCGGCCGCACGTTGTCGTTAGTATCATATTGGGCGGAGGTATTGCACAGACACCATTTCAGCACCGGGTTGTTGTTGTAATTGACCAGCTTGTCACGCAGGTCGGCCTCCAGCGTTTTCATGGGGTTGGAAAACGTCATGGCACCCTGAGCGCACGGCACCATGGTGAAACCGCTGCCTTTCATGTCCTCCACCCAGTAGCCGGCCAGCGCCCGGTCGTAGTAAACCCACAGCGGGCTGATCTGGTATTTGTCCCGCATCCCGTTGAACCAGGCTGTCACCATGGAGTAATCCACCCGAGAGCCCGGGCAGGCGGTCAGCAGCCCGCGGTCGCGCCAGATGTCATAAGGAATCTTGTCCTCCCGGGCGCGCTGCTCAAGCAGCTCTTCCGGTAGGAAGTACATCTGGAGGATGTATTTTATCTGGCTTCCGGCCTTCATGATGAGCAGCGTGGCGCAGGTGAGGTCTGTGGTGGCGGAAAGGTCGCACCCGCCGATGGCGTAGGTGTCGGTGATGTCCTCCATGGTGAATGTGGCCGGATTGTCGACGACTTCAAACGGCAGCCAGGCGCCCGTGGCCGTCTCGCGGATATTGAACTCTTTGCACAGCAGATTCTTGACCAGCTGCGGGTTGACCTTGGCCTTTTCGACTTTGGCGGCCAGCTGCTCCCGGGACTTAATGGTGCCGAGGCCCGGATTCGCCTTTTTCCAACAGGCCGGGTCCGTCCATTCGGAACGGTCGTCCAGCTCGTAGATGAAGGCAATGAAGTGCTCGTCGTGGTAGCCGTCCGGGTCGAAATACCCGTTGATGACCCGCTCGGCTTCGGCATATTTGTCGTCATAAATGTCCTCCCGGATTTTCCCGGCGGTGGATGTGATGTAGAGAAGAGGCTGTTCCCGCGCGGTGGTTCCGTCGGCCATGATGTCGTAGAGGGCCCGGCCGTTTTTCCACTGGTGGATTTCATCCATCAGGCAGCAGTGAATATTGAGACCGTCCAGCGTGTCGCTGTCACTGGCAAGCGGCTTGAACACGCCGTCGTTGAAGTCACAGTCGAGCTCGGCCACCAGCGAGCGGACCCGCTTGCGCAGTGCCGGGGATTTCCGGATCATGCGCTTGGATTCGCCCCAGATGATCTTGGACTGGTCCTTCTTTGTGGCCACGGCATAGACTTCCGGTCCTGGCTCACCGTCGGCCGTCAGCATGTAGTTGCCGACGATGGAGGCCAGCAGCGACTTGCCGTTTTTCTTGCCGACTATGAGCACGGATTCCCGGTACTTGCGCACGCCCTCGATATCCACAAAGCCAAAAATGGCGGCAAGGTGGGCTTTCTCCCATAGCTCCAGCTGTACCCGCCGGCCGCCGAGCTTGCCCTTGCTGTGGTGGCAGAAATTTTCGGCAAATTCGAGAACGTGGTTGGCCCGCTTCGGGCTATAAAAATACTCGCCCGGGTGATCCAGATCCCAGACGAGCTTTCGATAGGTTTTGCGGATTTTCTTGCCGACGGCCTCTTCGCCGGACTGGATTTTCTGCCAGTATTCACGGATGGGGTTGTAATCGGCCGGATAACGGATCATACGTCCTCACGCCCGTTTATGAAGTCACTGAAGTCATCGTCCTTCCTGGTATCCTTGAGCTTATCCTCTTTGGGGAGAAGATCGGTCAGTTGCTTGATGACGGAGGCGTAGTTTTTTTCAAGCTGGATATATATATCCACCTCGGAAGATCGTTTGGTGCCGCTCTGGTTGGCACCGTTCTGGTATTCCTCGGTATAGCCCTTCTCGTTGATGATCTGACGCAGCTCGTAGAGGCTGGCGGCCATGAAAGCGGCCTCGTCGATGAGTGAACTGACCGACTTTTTCGTTTTGGTTTCGAGCTTGGAGTAAATCCCCTGAAGTTTTCTCTTCTCGGCCGAAATGATCTCATCTTTGGTCATATCGGCGTATGTTCTGGCTGGTTTCCGGGCCGCCATGAATCATCACCCCGTTTGCATTAGACTACACCCCCCACGCGCGCGACCTGTGTGTTCTTCCGTTGAGCCTTAACCGGTCCCGTGGTGGGACATCGGATTTTCCGACCCGGGGGGTATCGGGTTGCCGTTCATATCAAACCGCATCGGCTGAGCCTTGCGATGAAGCAGCGCGTGACAGTCCGCACACACGGCCATGAGGTTGTCCCAGCTCAGCGTGACGCGCGGGTCGTTGATGTTCCGGGGCGACAGGTGCACCTTGTGGTGGGCCACCGTGGCAGGCGCTCCGCACCGTTCGCATTCCCGGTGTTTCGACGCAAGGAACCCGGCGCGGCATCGCTCCCATGCGGTGGACTTATAGAATTGTTCGGCGAATGGTCGGGCCATGTGAACGGCCTCCTTTCATGCGGCTGGGCTGGACTGGCTATCGAAAGCTCGACATATGTCGGAAAGTCTATGCCTGTCCAACCCAAAGTGCGCTCCCATTTTTGTAACGCTGACGCCTCTTTGATGCAGCCGAAGTATGGCAGATATAACGCGCGGGTCGAGCTCAATCTGAATCGAATGAATTTTGCCCTGTGCCTTAGCCTTTCGGATATTGACGGTAACGGTGCTTTCCGAAATGCGAAGGGCTAAAGCAATGTCCTTGACAATGTGGCCCTGGTTTTTTAAAGAGACAATCTCATCAAAAAGGACTTCGCCTTTTGTTGCGTGGTTCAGCTTACGGCGCCGCATTACGCCGCGTATCGTATTGATGGGCATATCGTATTTCTTTGAAATATCCTCATAAGGGCAAGCCCGCAACGCCATTTGAATCACGCCGTTGATGGTTTGCTGGCTGTAATGCCTCACATGCTTTTTAGGCCGCAGCTCGTCCAGCTGCTTCTTCGTCATCGGTGGGATATATTTCTGGTTGAGATTCTCGCGGATTTCGGTTAGGTCTTCAACCACCGATGTCCATGAGGCATTGAATGAAGTAAGGCCCTTGCGCTTGTAGAAATCCGTGTGCTGATCGACATACTGGGAACGTAATGCCTGCATCTCGGGAAGATCACGCAAAAAACGGACCGCGCTCGTAGCAGAATGCTGCACACCATGCTCTGTCTGATTGTACTTTTTGGCCAAAACTGAATAGGGGATCCCGAAATAATATCTCAGGACAATTAATTCCAACTGCTTTCTGGTAAGGTGTTCTTTGGCTATGACTATCAGATGAACGAGGTCCTGTCTGGCCGATACATCATCAATAAGCTTTTCAAAATCTTCCGCCGCCACGTCGGATTCAATGGTGTCGCCCAGCGAAACATCGGCGTTCTCCATTCGGGAAACCACCCGATCCAGACGGTCGGACCCCTTAAGAGGCTGAAATGTTCTATTCTGACTTTCTCCGATGCATTTGCGCATGTGCTCTATCATCGGAAACTTCAAATAGGCCTCGAATTCATAGCCTTTTGTGGGGTCGTAGTGCTTGACGGCGTCCATCATGGCGAGGAATCCGCTTTGAATGAGATCGTCAAGCTCGACCCAATTCGTTTGCCCGCCATAGTCTCTATACTGATAGGCATATTTTTTTACTTTGGGGAGGACGCGAAACCACAACTGCTCGGACAACGCGGTTTCGCCTTTCTTGATGCGCATGGCCAGCTCTTCGTTTGTCAAGTGGATCGCCTCCCCTCTGAAAAATGGGTACAAAAAAGCCGCCCGAATAATCGGACGGCAAAATCATGAATCTATAAAAGCGGCAATTATTTTACGCCACTATTTCCTCGGCCTTCTGTAGTAGCTATGCACATAAGTCCCGTCTTTTCTGTAATAGCCATTAACATGCTCTGTTTTTCCACCACCACCATAACTGGCTGAGCTGTATGTTGAAGTGGTATATCCAGAATTATTATTAGTATCGGATGAATTATAACTTGAGGAATAGTAACGCGACGTTGCGCTTGAACTTGCGACTGAACTTGAATTAGAATCATCAAAACTGCTGTAATCTGGATAAGTGGAGCTATACTGTGATTGCGAATGAATTGCCGAAGATATTAATAAAATAATAATTACGATAATAAGGATGAGCGTAAAACATCCGCAACCCGCGTTTTTGTTTGGAGCATGCATAAAGCTCGGATGCGGACGTGGTCTGTACATTTGATTATCTCCAGCTTTTTTCTTTATAGTAGCCCTGTATATGCAAAAAGTCAACGCTGGAGGTAAATGATAGCAGCTGGATTTCTCCAACCGCTATTTCACGCTATAAGTATATCACACTTTTTCGTACCAGAGTGTACCCTCTTTTTCCCCTCAAACACTGTTCAAAGCTGGCGCTCCGAAATACAGAATGGCAAACTGGGCAACCGCATGATTTTTGTGGTCGTAAACTGTATGCCGGGATGAATAATGCAGCTCTCTGCCGATCTGCTCTTTCGGCAGCCCGTCGACGTACCACATCATCAGCAGCTCGCAATCCTCGTCGGGAAGCTGGTGGAGAACGTCGTCGACCTCTCGGATTTTCTCTTCGGTTCGGGCAATCTCTCGGTTAGTCTCGATGAGGTCCAAGCAGTCCTGCATCGTATTGCTCACCATCCCGCCGTCCACGCTGGGGCTTGCATAATCCATACCGCCGATCTCATGAGGCGCGCCGGAATGCATCAACCGGTCACAGCGTCGTTTCAGATTTGCGAGTGCCTGCCCCAGCTTCTTGCGATTATAAAGGACTTCTTCCGCCTCTTTGAAATAATTCATCCTGTCGCTCCTCCTGACGTTCCGCCTGTTCCGCGTATGTTCCGGTACTTTTTTGACTACGCGGAACGCCACAAATCCAGTGCCGGTGCGGTTTTGCGGCTCTTGTTCCGCCTGTTCCGCCTTATTTTGATTTTTATATAAAACTTATATATAAGTTGAGTTGAATTCGAGTTACTCAGTATTTCTAATCATCCTCGCGCGTATGGCTACATTCAATCCAGCGGAACAGGCGGAACATATAGATTAAAAGCATAAAAGATATAGTAAATAAGCTGTTTTCGCCGTTCCGCCTATTGTTCCGCCTGCGTTCCGCGTAATATAGTAGGCGGAACAATTATTTCAAAAAGCTCGGCATTTCGTCCGGATCAATCTCAATAAAGTCATCCGATCCCGGTTTTTCGGTCTCAGGCAGCACATGAACCGCCCGCGGATTCGCCCCACACATGCGATAGTGCCGCGTGTATTCAGCCTTCTGCTGATTCGGAAAAGTGAACGCTTCGATTTTCCCCTTGTCGGCCAATCCCGATAGCGCCTTGCGATAGGAGATGCCGGCGTTTCGGAATGCCTCCTGCAGCCTCGACGCGATTATCCAGTATCCGCCGTCCTCCTGCTTGACGCCCCAAATTTCGTTGAATTCCGGACTGACGGCATTGAACCGGGCCGTATTCGACGCGATCCAACCGATCAGCCAGTCATAAATATGCGCGGTGTCATCCACATCCTCGTTGCTGAGAGTGTACCGCTTCATGCCGTTTAGAAACGCCTCGGCTTGTCGGAAAGCTTCGTGCTTCTCGATGCCGAACACAAAGACGCTCGAAAAATAATCTCCGACCGCCAGCATCGCCGCTTCCATAGCCTGCTTGTCTGTCGCGGCACCGCTTTCCTGTATTGCCTTATAGAACGCGCTGTAAAGTTCCTCGGCCCGCTGCCGGACGCCGCGCTGCTGCAGCCCCTTTATATATTCCGGCCCGGCCCAGCCGTAATTTTCCTGTATGCAGTTTGCCACGGCGGGCGCATCCGGAAAGATCGCCTCGCGGCACTGAATGTCGATATTCCGGTTCTTTGCCCCGCCGCCGGACATTTCTTCTGTGAGCGGCTGTTCGCCCGTCGAGATCGTGCAGTTGCGCCACCACGGCACCAGTTCCAGCCCGCCGGCCTTTTTGCCGCGAGACCTGCCGCGCCCCTCGCAGAGCATATAGACAATTGTCTCAAAGTCGTTTCGCAAGCCCATCGTCCGGCACTGCAGCTCGTCCAGCGCAAGAGGGAGCGACCGGAAGAATCCGGCCAAGCGTTCCATGCCGACCACCGTTGCGTTAAACGTCGTCACCAGCCCGTCGCCGCCGATCGCCGGGTTGCCCCACACCGACATTGCCAGCATCAGTGCCACGCTTTTCCCGTAGCCTGTGCCGCCCCAGATATGTACGATGAAGCACAGCTTGTTCATCATACCGATGAGCGGCGCCGTGAAGCTCGCCGCCAGAGCCACCCGCCCGATAAAACTCTCATTCCGAACTTTTGCAGTTGACTGCAACCAAGCATCCCGACTGCCGGACGTGTGCACCGCGTCGTAAAGGCCACGATAGGCTTCTTCGCCGCTGAATTTCAGATCGGGCATATAGGGTGAAAAGTCACCGCCCACCCAGCCGAGATTTGAGACAGACCGAAAGCGCGGGATTTGCTTCTGATTCCAGGCTTCCATGTCGGCCAGATACTGAATCAGAAGTTTCGCGTTCTCGGAATTGACCGCGATCCCACGGTCGGCCAACGATATGATCGCCGTGCGGCTGGCAAGCGTCGAGCGGTCGGCTATGACCGATTTCCACGGACCCGCCCGCCGGAATGCGATCTCTGTTTTTTCGAGCCCGCTGTCCACATCGGTGAGCTCGGACACCGGCAAGATCGGGTGCGAACATATCTGACCGTCGGAACCGGATATACCGGTATCGTCCGTTTCATAGCCTCGGCAGGCGAGCTGTAAGGGCGCGTCGGTGAAGGCCGTCATATGTTCCGCCGGGTCGGCCGGAGCCGATTCCCGCCGTACTTTTTCACCGTATATCTTCAAAATCTGGTCGAAGTCCCGGACACAATGCAGCTCCCGTGCCCGCTTGCGCAGCTCCGCAGTTTTCCGGGCCCGTTCCAGCTCGTCGGTGATGGCAAAAAGGCTTTGCATCGTTTTTTCGCTGGTCAGCTCTGAGGCTTCGCCGTCTACAGCCGTATCCAGAGCCACCGCGGCCCCGGCTTCTGACTGCATCTTGTCAAGGGCGTCGCCCGGCTGGTAGCGGCCGACACTCCGGCAGATCGTTTCCAGCTCCCGGTCGCCGAGTGGAGGGGAACAGCGTCGGATGTTTTCCGCCGACACCGCTGCCAGAATCGCATCGTCGGACAATCCTTTCGCTTTGAGGCTGCTGGCCAGCTTGAACATGGTAGCGTTTCGAACGCCTTCTGCAACCGATTCCGGCACGGTAAAACCGCCAGGTGCTTCGGGTTCGGCCCTGGACAGCATCAGCGCACGGATCTCTGGCGGCAACTCCAGCGCGTCCATATCGTCCGGACTATTTTCCCATTCGTATAAATGCCCGCTCACATGATTGCTCGGCGGAGCCACTACATAGCCGCCCTCGCCGCGAACGTCCACACCCGGCAGCACGCCCGCCCGGTTCTTAATTTTCTCGACCGTGCGGAAATAAAAATGCACTCCGCCGCCACCGGTCAGAACCTGCCATGTGTCCGGCAGATTATAGGCCTTTTCGTGCGCCCAGGTAAGCAGAGAATCCGAGCCGCATGCTCCGGCGTCGTCGTTGTCGATATCCAGTATCACATAGCCGCTCACGGACCCGGTGGCTAAGCCGATATTGGCGTCCGGCCATGAGGCCCACCATTTTCGGATTTGCCATGGGTCGGTGCTGGCGTCCTTCACTCCGTTTATAGTTCGCGGGTGCTTGCCGATGCTTTTGCAGTCTCGGTGTCCACATGAGCAGATGCCGTTTGCCATAACCGTATGCAGCGGAAACACAGGGAACCCGAGAGCGGCGTATTTCAAAGCAAAATCCAGTTTGTCCAATTTATCACCCGCCTGTAAAATAGAGGGCGGCGAAAGGACGCCGCCCTGCTTCTATTGTGCTTTACACTTCCGGACCCGGCTGCAGCACGATAGGCAGCCAGTGCGGGGTTTTATACTGGCGGTTCGAATGCACCACCGGGCAGGACAGCCCCTTGCCGTCGATTAGGTAAATCACCGGAGCGGCGGGCGCGAAGTGAATCAGGCCGTCTCGCTTGAGCTCGATTAGAATGTTATAGGCGTCGGCGTTCCACCCGGTCCAGAACACCACGTTGTCACACGCGCCACTGTAGTATTCGAGGCCGCCCTCCCACGGGTAACCCTTATCGGTGAAGAGCTGCTCCAACTCCACGAAGGAAACGCCGCGCTGCTTGCGTATGTAGGCGAGGACGGCCGCTTTCATGTCAGCGTGGGTCATTTTGTCACCTTGACCTTTCCTGTCATGATGCCGGCATAGGCTTGCCGGTTGTTTTCCGTGAGCAAAGCGTTCCGCTCGATGGATTCCTGAGAAATGATGATGCTTTTATCCGGGATGCGGACGTGGCAGCCCCGTTCCAAAACGCGCCGGATGCGAAAGGCCGTTTTCAGCGCGTCGCCAATATCCCAAAATTGATAATCCAGATGGCGGCAGTGCCCGGGCCATCTGTCGGTGATACGAAATCCCCGGCCGCTCGGGTGGGTGTCGATATGAATGGTGATGAGTTCAGTCAATTCGAAGCCCCTCCCCTGCCGCATTTCCGGCGTTTCCGCTCTGTCCGGACGCCGGAGATATAGCCGAACAAATATACCGCGTATAATGCTAAGCACGACGACCCAGGAGGGCTGCTTTTTAAATATGTCTCGTGCAAATTGAGCACTTCCGTAAGCTCTGATAATGGGGCGTTGCCTATAATCTTTTTGATTGTGCGTAAGTCAAGGGCAACGACAGCCTTTTTCATAAAAATGAATGCCTCCTATGTCTTGAAAAACGGGCACGAATGCGGTAAAATGATGGTGCTATATTGTTACCGCTTGTCCGCTTTGGTCGTTGGCGCGGCCGGGGCGGATTCCTTTATGTAGAGGCGATAAGCAAAATCATAGATGCGCTTGATGGCGGCGGGGTTTTTGATCTGCCGGAGCATGGCCAGCGCCGAACAAAGAGTGGAATCATCGGGTGCGGCGGTGCCGGACTCTTTCCGAAGTTCACCGATCCGCTTTTCCAAGGCATACAGTTTCTTTTCCAGATCGTCGAAGTAATCAAAAGCGATTTCGCCTATCGTTTGAAACCGGCAGTAGTCGTCCAAAATTGCAAAGGAGGGATCGTTGACGGAATTTATTTTGTCAGCCGAAGGGCAGCTGATAGAATCGCTCGGTTTATCGAAGTAATTCTGCATCAGGGCGTCCAGAGCCATCATGCCTTTGCCGATGATGAGACCCATGCCGGAAACGCTGTTTTCAATTTCAAAAAGCGGATCGTTCATAAAATTACCCTTGAATCCTTTCTTCCACCCATTCCGGGCAGAGCACAAGATTGATGATGCCGATAAGTTCCGAATTTTCAGCGTAGTATTTTTCGATATCTCCCTCGACGGACCAGTAGCAATCGGCAAAGAAACCCTGTATGTCGTCTTTACAGACGGAAAGCTCCGAGTTACGAAATGTCATGTAGAGCTTGAATGCCTCTGCCGCCTCCTCACTGTCAGCACCGCACATATCGCATGTGCAGTCGTAATTGTCCCTCAGTTGAGCCACAATGCGCGGATTGTCCCGCTCATCGGGCTGCCAGCGTTCCGGGTGGAGCTCACGGCGGCGGGTAGAAAACAGATCAAGCGGTTTCATTGCCATCCTCCTGAGCGCCCGGCCTCATATCTCCGCCGGCCATATATTTTTCGAACCGGGTCCGGAAGATCGTGAAGCTGCCGTGCGTCCGGCCTGCCTTTTTTATGTAGACGCCGAACGGGCAATCGCCTTGCTTGATCCAGGCTTCCAGCGTGTCCACTTTCATGCCGATCTGCTTGGCGGCCACGACCACCGGAATGATGTTCTTCCGCGGGACACCACGGACTAAGGAAACGTCAGGCATCGGAATCCACCGCCTTTACCCTCGGGCGGAAAATCAATCTCCATGCGATCTTGAGCCGGTTCCGAAAGCTCAGGCTCAGCTCCCATTTCCATGATTCGCCGGACTGATCCTCAATCTTTTCCATGCGTTCGATATCACGAAGCAAGATTTCCAAGGTCCCCACTGGGTCAACCGAAAACGAGACAAAGAGCAACCCGGGGGTGCGGTTGTATTTCTGGACAAGATCGTGATATTCGTCCGCCAATTCGTCGTATTCTTTCGAAACCTTGAAGAAACCGTCAAGGATTTCCGACGATTGGCGCTGCGTTAGGTTCAGAAGTTTGGTGAGAAATTCATACCGCTCATGAATATCAGCCTCGTCGATATGGACGGACTGGGCGACCAGCTCGTCGATTTCATCGGTTACGTCTCTCCGCGAGGAATCCATAGACCCGTTTGTCATGCCGACACCTCCTGCACCGTGCTGCCACGAGGCGCCTTTTTCTTGGTATGATCGGCTTTCCACTGAGCGGCCAGCTTTTCAAATTCCGGGAGTGCACAGTCGAAATAGTAAAAATTCGGGACTTCTTTACTGCTTGAGCGGGATTTGTCGTGACGGTATTCGCCAGTCACTTTATCAACTTTAAGCCCGTTCCGGTTGGCGATGATGCCCACTGCCGTACCTGAGATGCCGAACATTTCGCCGATCTCGCCGGCGCTGTATCCTTTTTGCGTCGCAGGCAGCGGGATCAGGTGTTCACCAGTCAGCTCTTTCGTGGCATAGCTGTCGAGAACTTGAGCGAACGGCTGGCCTTTGTATTTTTCTGCCAGCTTCTCATATTCACGGGCAGTGCGGACGGCCGCATTCTTTGACTGAACGGCAAGCTTCATGCGCTGGTATTCGGACATGGGTAGGATTTTGGCTTTTCCACTCATCAGAGCGTCCATAACGGCCCACGTCCAGTCCATGAAGGCGTCAGCCTTCGGCTGCTGGCTCCAGCGGCAGATTTCCATGATGCCCTTGCGGGGATAAGCGATTGTCTTTCGAGCTACCTCACGATCGCCTTCAACTTTCCTCGCTTCGAGGGTAGTTGAATATTTGTCCATACGGGCTTTGTGCGCGGAATGAAGATTGGAGATTGCTTTGACAGGGTCGCTATATTCCAGTGCTGCTCCGATTTGTTCGCGGGTCATGAAGTAATCTTTGCCGTCAGTGTAGAAATCACACTGGACATTTCCGAACTTGTCCGACTTTACAAGATGAAGCTCTTCCATTTTCGGCCTTTCTGTGCTAAAATAGCACTGTATTAGATTTTGTCGATTGCTCTCCGTGCCAGCGGGGAGCTTTTTTCTTGCCTCAATCCTTCTGTGCATTGAGTTGATTCACCTCGTCATGTATAATTTGGTAGGGATGATTTGGATGATTTACTTTGACAGAAAAGCGCTCTTTCTTCTTTGGCGCATTAAGCGGAGTGGCGATAAAGGTATCACATGGGGAAATTTGCGAAAAATGTACGGCGATGATGATGCAAACCCAATCCTGCTGGAATCCATGAGTAAGGAACTTTACACGGTAACAAAAGATCAGAATAGCAAATGGATCAACGAATGGAATATAACTATTTATGATAGTTTTCGTTCGTTCTGCACTCCAAAGGGAAATGAGATGCTTGAAAAACGTTTGTTTAACTTTTGGAAATGGATAATTCCAACGCTGATTTCGGTCGCCGCACTCATCGTCAGTTGTCTTAAGTAAAAGCTAAAACGGCAATTACAATCGCGACAATAGCAACCACCGCAGAAAATTCCGCAATGTGCCTTGATCTGTCAATCCTGCAGCTCTGCGCTTGCATCTGCTGGAATACAAAATCTGCGGAAAACACTTGATTTCCATTGATGTCAATGACATATGGCTTTTTTTCTTCCATATGTATCTTTCTCCTTCCTGCCGGAATCAGCCGGCTTCCTGGATGTCAGCGTCCATGTGAAGAACTTCACGGATTGCGGACTCAATGCGGGGGCTTTTGCTCTGGCCGGTGAGCACCCGATACATGCGGCCGCTGTCAACGTACAAACCAGTTTTCTGATGGCACACCTCCTGTAGCCATTTTTGCGTTTGGCCGGATTCCGCCAGCCGTGCCTTTACAGATGCACCGAATGGTGTAAATGCATTTTTGAGCAAGTTTCTCCCTCCTTTTTACAAAATAATATTGACAATTACGTAAAAGCGTATTATATTTAGACTTGTTGAACTAAATATTACGCTATCACGTTCATGGTTCAAGTATATTCCGCTATCGCGTAATTGTCAAGATGCATATTACACGATAGCGTAATATCGTGATAGTGTATAAGTGAGGTTATACTTTTATGTCAAACTTATACAATATGATAGAATCTCTATGTAGAGAAAAAGGCATAACTATAACTCAAATGTGCAAAGAAAGTGGGACGAGTCGCGGATCCCTTTCGGATTTAAAAACTGGACGGAAGAAATCTCTTTCTATTGAAACGCTGCAAAAGGTTGCAGATTATTTTAAGGTATCTGTGGATTATCTTGTAGGTGATAAAAAACTATACGGCGTAAAAAATTTGCATGCTCTTAATATTGAGCAAAATATTCTTAGTTTAAAAAATAAAAAACATATTTCAGATATGCAATTTTGCAGAGATTTAGAATTTCCACTTGACGCTATTTTTTTATGGGATGAGGCTCGTTCTGATTCATATCTGGATTGTCTACCAAAAATTGCAGCCTATTTAGAAACAACTGTTGATGACCTAACCGGCAATAAAATACATGGGCTTTATAAAAGCGATGAAGAGTATAAAGATTTTATTAAAAAGATAAGAATAACAGATCCATTATTTGAGAAAAAAGAAGAGCCCACACAAAAAGTGCAGGCCAATCAAAAAGCACCTCGACTGCGTTCTATTGCCCGTTTGGAGGAAAATTTAATAACTCCAGAACAGGATAAAGAAATATCAAATTACATTGACTATCTTCTTCATAAGAAGGACAAAAAATGAGTTCTTCACTGAGTAGATATCGAACCGCGTTTTATATCTCACAAAGGTTTCTAGACAAGCTTCAAGTAGATACTTTTCCGATTGACCCGTTTCCGATATTTTTATCTAAAAAAGGGGAACCGATTTTAGCCGTCACTTTGCAACAATACAATTCACATAATCTTCATCCGCTAACAATTAAAGATGCGAAATGTTTTTATAACCCGGGAAAAGCGTATTTAATTATTTATAATAGCGAAATGCCGAAGGCACGAGTTAGATTCTCATTGGTGCATGAATTAGCCCACATTGTTCTTAACCATTTAAACGATGAGCGCACCGAGCTATGCCGCGGGGGAGTTGAAGACCGTGTATATCGCATTATGGAGGGAGCTGCGAACACGTTTACCGGGAATTTTTTGGCACCGCCGATTTTAATTAAGGAAAAATTGTGCGGATCTGAATTTAGCGTTTCCACGGTTTCCTCTTTTTTCGGACTGTCGGATCAATCCGTCTATAATTACCGTTATAAAGACTATAAAGAATGGCTGAATACCGTCCCCACGCCCTACGAAGAAAGTATATTAAGTCGCTGCCGAGCTCATCTGTTTCCGAGATACTGTATGACCTGTGGTAACCTTTATTATGGTAAAGATTCGCGCTTCTGTCCTATTTGCGGCAATAATTTTTATTACGATGGATTTAATGAAGGGGTGATGAAAAACGTGATTTATCAAGGAGTACAACAAGATCAAACTGGAAGAGCCGTTATTTGTCCTCGATGCGGAAATGAGGCTCAGTTCCCCCAGGGAGAATACTGTATGATTTGCGGCGCGCCCTTATATAACCGATGTGCGCGTACTGAAGGTCAAACTGATACCGGATATCAATACATATCAGAGCCGTGCGAACAAGGTAAAGTCTTGCCAGGCAATGCGAGGTATTGTCCTTTTTGCGGAAATGTGACAACATATTTTCAATTTGGCATTCTAAAACCCTGGGAGCAGGAATATCAAGAATGGCAAGCAAGACAAAATAACGTCTCCAATCCTATTACTTATTTGTCTAATAAAGCTGTATGAACGGCATGGGATAACGCCAAAACTCGCGATTAATAAATAAAACTTGATGGCGTTTCCACAATAAGCTAGCAAAAGTGCATCTTTGTGTTGCAATCCCTTATTTTTTGTATTATCCTGTAATAAATTGTCGTTACGGGATGAATATGGATGAAAAAGCGAATACTCAGAATATGGGATGCCCTGATTATCCTTCTCAGCGTTTACACTGTCGGCGAGTTCTTTATCGAGCTGGTCACCAAAATACCGAAGCCGGTTCAGGCCGGCCTTGAAAATGCCGATTTCGTGATCTGCATACTGTTTCTGGCCGACTGGTTCTATTATCTGGCGGTGGCTGATTCAAAAAAGCACTACATGAAAGCCCATTTCGTGGACCTGATCGCTTCTATTCCTTTCGCGCAGGTTCTGCGTCCACTCCGAATCGTGAGAGCAATCCGCATTGTTCGCCTCCTGCGGCTGGTGAGGGGCTTCAAGGGCGCCGAGCGGTTCCTGTCGGTATTCGTCAAGAACAAGGCCCGCTCTGCCATGACGATCTATGTTACGATCACGGCGATCATTTATCTTTACGGAACACTTGGCATCTACAATTTCGAGGCGGGGGCAAACAAAAATATCCATAGCTTTGGTGATGCCATGTGGATGGCGTTCACCACGTTGACCACTGTTGGTTATGGGGACTGCTATCCCGTAACAGGCGGTGGCCGGATTTTATGTGCGATCCTGGTGCTGACCGGCATGGGGCTGTTTTCTCTTTTTACGGCTGAATTTGCCACGTTCATTTTGAAAGAGGTTAAAAACGTGACAAAAAGATAGATGCTTTTGTGAGGGGAAAGCCATGAAAATAATTCGAAAAATATGGGACTTTTATTCCGTAAAGCTGATCCTAGCCATGGGAATAACCGTGCTTTTTTCACTGGCTTTCAAGTGCTACCCACTGAGCGGCGGCTTCTTGTTCGCCAGCACTATTTATTTTTTGATTCGCTCATTCCGTGACCCTGCATTTAAGCGCAAAAAGGTTGCTACCAAGGTCGTGATCTATATTTTCATGGCTTATTTTCTCGTATGCGGGTTTATTGTCATGTTTGGTGCTTCCGATTCGGTGTCCGGCTCAATCCGCGGCCAACTGAATTCCAGTGCAGTATCCAGCAGATAACAAAATAGAGGGGAAGCCGTACATATGGGGTGGAGATTTCGAAAAAGTATCAATCTTGGTGGAGGCACCCGGATCAATCTGAGTAAGAGCGGCCCGAGTTTTTCCTTTGGTCGCAAAGGAGCCCGGATGACCGTCGGTAAGCGTGGGGTCACCCGAACGGTAGGCATCCCCGGCACCGGGATCTACAATACCAAGACAACGTCTTTCAAAAAAACATCCCGCGGGAATGAGCCCAATCAGCCGAAGATCGATTTATCAACCGACGGCTCTGGAAATACGCCGTCGCAAACGCCACCAAACTCCGGTAATAATAAAAAGGGCTGCGGGTGCGCTGCTGTCGGTATCATCGTCCTGATTGTCATAATATCCATAATTGCCAGCCAATGCAGCGGTGGCAGCAAGACGGCTAAAAAGACGTCCTCAGCGCCTGTTGCGGCGGCTGTGTCATCCGAGGTAAGCTCGGCGCCGGCGTCGTCTGCGGAGAGCAGTGCTCCGACGCCATCTGCCGCAAGTATCGCCTCCGTTTCGTCCGCCGCAGAGAGCTCAGCACCGGCGTCATCGGCTGCGCCTGCCGTGGCCGTAACTTCTACCGCGCCGAAAGCCTCCGGCAGTCTTACAGTCACAAAGGCACCTGGCACCGTGGCACCTGGAAGTAAGGCCAGCGTCACGATCAAGGGCACACCCGGGCAGAGTTATAGTATCGCGGTGCATTACAGTTCCGGTATTTCTAAAGCCGATGGTCTGGAAGACAAGACAGCCGATTCCAATGGAAACGTGACATGGCAATGGGAGGTTGGCCCCAAAACAAAGGCTGGCACATTTAATGTGAATATTTCGGGTGGTGGGCAAACGGCAGCCACGCAGATCACGGTACAATAAAAATTGTCACGGTTGAGCGGCTTGACCGCTCACCATTGACAGGAGAATGCAAAATGAATATCGAAGAAATGCGCCGTCTATGCCGGGCGGGCGCTACGCAATGGACAAATCATGTCATGATGCGGCTGATTCAGCGCAGTATCTCTACAAGCGATGTGGAGTATGCTATACTAAATGGAGAGATAATAGAGGAGTATCCGGACGATACGCCTTATCCCAGCGGTCTTGTACTCGGTATCATTCAGCGTGGCCCATTACATGTAGTATGCGGAGTTGCGCCCGAGCGGCTTTGGATCATAACCGCATACTGGCCCGATCTGTCAGAATGGGAACCGGATTTTAAACATAGAAAGGGGCGTTCATAATGGAGTGCTTTTACTGCAAGGGTAAACTGGAAAAGAAGAATACCACCTTTATGGTGGATGTAGGTAACTGCATTGTGATAGTGAAAAACGTCCCGTCCATGGTGTGCCGCCAATGCGGTGAAGTTTCCTATGATGGGGAAACAGCAAAGCAGTTGGAGCGTATCGCGAATGCCATGAAAGACCAGCTGGCGGAAATATCGGTGGTGGAATATCCGGGCAGGGTGGCATAAAATTTTCAACGGTGTAAGCGCATAAAAAATAGCCCTCGACCGATTGGCCGGGGGTCTATTCAAAGGAGTGAATCGCATGGGGCGGAAACGCTTTGACGGTGAGGGGTCATATACCTATATCGAGGATAAAGACCTATGGCGCTATCGGGTGACGGTAGGGGAGCGTACGAAAGTTGTCAAAGGTAAAAAGATCAAAGCACCGATCCAAAAGGTGTTTTCCGCAACAGGCAAGGGCGGGGCAAAAGCTGCTCGGGAAAAGTATGACACCTGGAAAAAAGAGCAGGAGCCCGGCGCCGTCATTACCGTGTCGCCGTCTACCACTTTCGGCGCGTGGATGGGCATGTATTTGGAAAGCTACCGAAAGGATGCGATCAAAGATACTTCATACCATCAGCTCGAACTGCTCATCAAGAAGCTGCCGGCCGATTTGTGCGCAAAAAAGGTATGCGACATCGCTCCGATAGAATTGCAGCTGTTCCTCAACACTTTCGCTGTCAATGCGTCAAAATCATATACCGACAAGATGACCGGCCTTCTGAAAGCCGCATTTGACGAGGCGCAGGACAACGGGCTGTGCGTGCGAAACCCGACCAGGAAGCTCAAAAAGCCTAAAAAGGTTGTCGAACCAAAGCAGTCCTTCACCGTCGAAGAGGTTGAGACAATCTGCCGATTTGCTGAAACCTATCATCAAGATGAACCAAATGGGTCTCTGCGCAAGCGCGCGGGGCTTATGACGGGCGCGGCAATCATCACCCTGCTGCTTACCGGTCTGCGCCGAGGCGAACTGCTGGGGCTTATGTGGAGTGATATCAAAGGCAATCAGTTGTCCGTCAACCGGGCGGTGTTTCTGGAAAAGAATAAGGATACCGGCCTGTATCATCCCGTTGTCCACGAGTATGAAGCGAAAACCGAAAAGAGCCTCCGGACCATACCGCTCCCGGGGCAGGCAAAAGCGGCGATTGATCGGCTGCCCCGCCGCGGGCTGTATGTTTTATCTTCGGAAATGGGCGGTATCATGAATCCCCGCAATTTCAACCGCTCATATGCTTCATTCTTTGCCAACCTGTACGAGGAGCATCCGGAGGTCCGGCAACTGCATGTGCATGAGTGCCGGCATAGCTGCGCCACCCTTGTGCTGGAAAGCGGGGTCGATATCCGGGTAGTCCAGGAGATTTTAGGGCATGAGGACATCAAGACAACAGCGGGATACACTCACCCGAATTTCACAACGATGGAACAGGCATCGAGTCGGTTTATCAACTCGATTTGGTGTACATGCAGGTGTACAAACGAGGTAGAAAAGACGGGTAAAGACGGGGGAAAAGCCTGATACGAAGCCGCATAAACACTGGACTCACGCTCTCGCTCTGCCGCTTGACGTGCGAAGGGTCAGGGATTCGAGTTCCTTAGCGCCCACCAAACAAACCCGCATGGATGCTGCATCCGTGCGGGTTTTCCTTTTGCCTTGATGTAAATAACTGGTGCTACAATGGCGTGACAATTGGAAAAATTCAACCATTTATTACTATCGAGATTTATGGCACCAAAATAAGTCGCCGGCCTCTCCACTGTGAAGTGGACCGTTCTCTGCTGAACAGGCAAAGAATAAAAGCCTTGTCATAGAATAACTCGGATTTAGGCGGTCTTGCTCCGGATTTCAAACGGAGTGAGGTCGTTTTTCATGTTGATGCGCTCATCCTACAAAAAGGATAACTCGGCCGCCAGCGCGGGCAAGCGCAGGCGGCCGGACCCGGAATTTTTAAAGCGGACAGCGGGGTCGGTGCCGGCCGGTG
>JAEWAE010000045.1 GCA_023391835.1 Bacillota bacterium | reverse complement strand
GGATGTCGTTGCGGTCGTAATCCAGCCGGATGTCGTCTTTCGCCGCTCCCGGGATTTCCGCCGTCAGCTCATACGCTTCCGGCGTCTCGCGGATATCCGTCTTCATTTCCGACCCCGCGAACATGCCCAAAAACGGCTCGTTGAAAAAGTTATCGATAAAATCCTGCCGACCGCTGCGGTCATACGGAACCATGCTGTTGAATCCAAACATACTGGCCAACTCCTTTGCTTTTCTCTTTTGGACTACGCCTATATTGTAGCCTATAGGTCAAAGAAAGTCAAAGTCTAATAATGCTTGATTTCGCCGATGGCGGCTCGTTTCCCGCCATCCGGCCCAATGATCCGCCCCGCCGTACGCCGGACGTGAAAAATCTCACTTTTTCGGGCCGGTCTGCGTCGGCAAAAAGGCCGAAAAAAGGGGCGGAAAAGGATTTTACCCTTTCCGCCCCGCAAAACGCATATTCGGTTACGATTTGGGCGTTTCGCCACGCTGCGTCTGCATCAGATCCCGTATCTCGGTGAGGAGCTCCTCGCTCTTGCTGAGCTTGGCCTCCTCTTTGGCGGTCTCCTCCGCCTCTTCTTCTGCCTTTTGTTTAAAGTGCAGCTTGTTGATGACTTTAATCATCAGGAAGATGGAAAACGCCACGATCAGAAAATTGAGCACGTTCTGCAAAAAGCTGCCGTATTTGAGCACGATGGGCTTGGCACCCGGAATGCCCGTAATGGTGGCGGTCAGCTCGGATATGTTCACCCGGCCGAGCACGATGCCCAGCAGCGGCATGATGACGTCATTGACCAGCGACGTAACGATTGTGTTGAAAGCGCCGCCGATGATGACGCCGACGGCCAGGTCGATGACGTTGCCCTTCATGGCAAAGTCGCGGAATTCCCCAAAGAAATTTTTTACCGATTTCTGATACTTTTGGGCACTTTCAAGCACAGCCTTCCCAGGCTTTTCGGTGTCGGCCACGGGTGTTTCCTCCTCGTTTTGTATTATCCTTCATCTCCTGCGGCATGCAGATATTTCTGCGCGGCGTAGGCTGCGTTGGCGCCGTCCGACATGGCGGTGACGATCTGGTGCAGGTCCTTTTTGCGCAGATCCCCGGCGACAAACAGCCCCGGGCGCGGCGTGACGCCCCGTTCGCCCGTCACGGCGAAACCGTTTTCCAACGGCAGCAGACCGTCGAGCAGCCCGGAATTGGGCAGCATCCCGATGGCGATAAAGACCCCGTCCATCGGGAAAACCTCCGTCTTGCCGGTCTTGCGGTTTTTCGTACGCACGCTCTGCACCTTGCCTTCGCCCTCGATGCGCTCGACGACCGTATCGGTCATCAGCGTGACGTTGGGCAGGGTACCAAGCTCCACGCCGCCGGAAAACGGGGCGTGCACCTCGCTGCCGCGGCAAATCACGCGCACGTCCCTGCATATTTTCGACAGCTCCGCCGCGTCGCCCACGGCCGAATTGCCTCCGCCCACCACGGCCACCGAACGGCCGCGGAAAAAGTTGCCGTCGCACGCGGCGCAGTAGGACACGCCGCGCCCGGCCAGTTCCTCCTCGCCCGGCACGCCGAGCTTGCGCCGGCGGGCCCCCGTCGCCAGTATGACGGTGCGGGTCTGGTAAACGCCCGAGGAGGTGTGCACCTCCCAGCCCTTGTCCGTCTGCACGAGCGACTGTGCGTCCTCTATGCGGATCTCGGTGCCGGCGGAGCGGGCGTGCTGCTCCAGATCCTGCGCGAGCTCCACCCCTGAAACGTTGCGGAAACCCGGATAGTTGTCAATGCGATAGGTTTCCATCGCCTGGCCGCCGGGCGCCAGTCTTTCCAGTACGGTGGTGACGTAGCCCGCCCGCGCCGTATAGATGGCGGCTGCCAGCCCCGCGGGGCCTCCCCCGATAATCAGCACATCCCGCATGCATACATCCCCTGTCATGTAAAATCGGGCGGCTTCGGGAGCCGACCGTTTCGCGCGCGGCTCAGCCGAGCGCTTTTTCGATGACGGCGTTCAGTTCCTCCGGCGTCACCGAGGACTCATACCGGCCCTTGACCTCGCCGTCGCGGCCGATGAGGAACTTTGTGAAGTTCCACTTGACGCCGTTGCCTTCGAGGTTTTCGGGGTAGTTTTCCTTCACGACCTTCTGGATCACGCGGCCGGCTTCCTTATCGGTCTCGTAGCCCTTGAAGGGTGCCGCGTCGGAAAGATACTTGTAAAGCGGGTCGGCGTTCGCGCCGCGCACGTCGATTTTGGAAAACAGCGGGAAGGTGACCCCATAATTGAGCTTGCAGAACTGGGAAATCTCGTTATTGCTGCCCGGCTCCTGCGCCAGGAACTGGTTGGACGGGAAGCCCAGGATCACGAGCCCGCGGTCCTTATACTGCTGATAGAGCTTTTCCAGGCCCTCGTATTGGGGAGTGAAACCGCATTTGCTGGCCACGTTCACGATTAGCAGCAGCTTGCCGCGGTAATCCGCCAGCGAAACCTCTTTGCCCTGAATATTCTTGACCTTAAATTCGTACACACCCATTTCGGATCCTTCCTTTTCTTTAAATATACCTTATTCGTATACTTAGACTATACCACCCATGTGGCCCGGTGTCAATGGCTTTGGGGGAAAAAAGGCAAAAACATCCGCTGCTCCGCCCCTTATCCCACGGCCCTGGCCTGCCGGTGCAGACTGCGGAACTGCTGGGGCGTGAGCATCTCGTAGCGGCGGAACATCGCGCAGAAATAGCTGACGCTCTCGTAGCCGCACCGGCGCGCCACGGCGGAAACCGGGGCATCCTCTGCGAGCAGCAGACGCTTGGCCTGCTGGATGCGGCGCTTGGCCACATACTCGAAAGGGCGCATATTGAGATATTGCCGGAAAAGCCGGCAGAGATACTGGGGCGAAACGCCTGCCCGGCGTGCCATTTCCTCCAGCCCCACCGGCTCGGCGAAGTGGGCGTCCACATAATCCGCGGCGGCGGCGATCTGCCGCAGGCCCCGGTCGTGCTGCGCGAAAGGCTCGTCGGTCAGATTGCCCCGCAGCGACACGAGGAAACGGTAGACCAGCGACGAGCAGCGGTAGCCCCGTTCAAACCCCGCGCCGGCGGCCTCGCTCATCATGGCGCGCCACTGGGCGTCCTGATCGGAGGCGTCCCTCAGGCAGAAAAAGCGGGAACGGCCCAGTCCCAGCGCCGCCAGCACACCCGCCACATCCCGCCCGGCAAACGTCACCCAATGCGTCTCCCACGGCTCCTCGACCGGGGCGTATTCGTGGGGCACTTCCGGATAAAGCAGGAAACCCTGCCCCGGCGCCACCCGGTGCTCCCGGCCGTCGAGCACCAGGCGGCCGCAGCCCCGCGTGCACAGCAGCACCTGGCTGACGGGGAACCCGTCGGGACGCTGCACATGATTCTGCCGGGTCATGCGGCCCACCCCCACCAGATAAACCGGCAGCCGGCTTTCGCCCCCGACAATGGGGAACTGGGACTGTTCCATGGCGACCGCTCCTGTTTCATATTCTGTTATCAGTATAATATATTGTGATTGTGGTTTCAACCGTCAAAGGGTATAATACGGGGGAAGTTTCTATGCGATTTTCCCATTGAAACACGGGCAGAGTCTCGAATTTTGACGCCTGCCGTCTGGGGCGGGCGGCGGCGCGAGCCGCCATGAAAACCGTATTATTCTGCCCATACAGGAGGAATCTGTTATGCCGGACGATCGTTTTACGCTCCAGTCGCTGGACTGGCAGAATCCCGGCGTGCTGCAGCGCCGGCGCGAAGCCCCAGCCGCCTATTTCATTCCGTATCATTCAGGCCGGAGTGCCCGGGACGGCCTGCGCGGTGCCTCCGCCTTTTACCGGCTGCTCAACGGCAACTGGAAATTTTCCTATTATGACAGCTGGACTAAAGTGCCGGAGGGCTTCGCCGACCGGGATGCCGACGTGTCGGACTGGGATACGATCCGTGTGCCCATGAGCTGGCAGATGGCCGGCTACGACGTGCCCCAATACACCAACGTAAACTATCCTTTCCCCGTCGATCCGCCCTATGTGCCCGCCGAAAATCCGGCCGGCGTCTATGTGCGGGATTTCACCCGCCCCGCCGGCTGGGCGGACAAGTCACTCTATCTGCATTTTGAAGGGGTCAGCGCCTGTTTTTATCTCTGGGTCAATGGGCAGCCCGCGGGCTACAGTCAGGGCAGCCACCTGCCGAGCGTCTTTGACATCACCCCCTTCGTGACCGACGGGCCCAACCGGCTGACCGTCGAAGTGCTCAAATGGTGTGACGGCAGCTATCTGGAGGACCAGGATTTTTACCGCCTGTCGGGGATATTCCGCGACGTGTATCTGACCGCGCGGGATAAGGCCCATCTGCGGGATATTTTCGTGCACACCGAGCTGGACGCCGCCTATGCCGACGGGAAAATAACGGCGGAACTTGCCTTCTCGGGCAGCCCGGAGGGAGAAATTCTCGCGCAGCTATACGCCCCCGGCGGGGAACTTCTGGCGGAACGGACGCTGCCCGCGGGCGCGGACGCCTGCACCTTCGACGTGCCCGCAGCCCAAAAATGGACGGCCGAGACCCCGGCTCTTTACACCCTGCTGCTCCGCTGCGGGTCGGAATACATCCCCGTGTCCGTCGGCATCCGCCAATTTGAGATACGGGACGGCGTGCTGCTCCTCAACGGCACGGCCATCAAGATCAAGGGCGTCAACCGCCATGACTCCCACCCGGATCTGGGCTATTACACGCCGGTCGCCCACATGGAGGCCGACCTGATGCAGATGAAGCGGCACAACATAAACGCCGTGCGCACCTCTCATTACCCCAACACGCCGGAGTTTTTAAGCCTGTGCGACCGCTACGGCTTTTACGTGGTGGATGAGGCTGACCTCGAGACCCACGGCATCGCCGTCAAGAGCGAGACGGCCCTCACCGACGACCCCGCGTGGCGGGAGGCTTATCTCGACCGGGTGCAGCGCATGGTGGAGCGGGACAAAAACCACCCCTGCGTTTTCATGTGGTCGATGGGCAACGAATCCTTCATGGGGCACAACCACATGGCCATGGCCAAATGGGCCAAGCAGCGCGACCCCGGCCGCCCGGTGCATTACGAGGGCGCCAACAAGGGGTATCTGGTCAACGGGTATGAGGACCCCTGCGTCGATATGGTCAGCCGCATGTATCCGCCGCTGCAGTGGTGCGCCGATTACTGCGAGAAGCACGAGGACCCGCGGCCGCTTTTCCTGTGCGAATACAGCCACGCCATGGGCGTCGGCCCCGGCGACCTGAAGGATTACTGGGATCTCATTTACCGCTACCCGCGGTTCCTCGGCGGGTGCGTGTGGGAATGGTGCGACCACTCGGTGCGGCAGAAAGACGCCCAGGGGCGGGAATTTTTCGTCTATGGCGGCTACTTCGGCGAAACGCCCAACGACGCCAATTTCTGCTGCGACGGGCTGAATTTTCCCGACCGCATCGCCCACACGGGGCTCAAAGAGTATAAGCAGGTCATCGCGCCGGTGCAGGCGGAGGCGGTCGATCTGAAAGCGGGTGTCGTGCGGCTGCGCAACCGGTATGATTTCCTCGACCTGTCGGGGCTGGCGCTTGTGTGGCGCGTGACCCGCGACGGCCTCACCGTGGCCCAGGGGCGGGTGGAAACACTCGACGCCGCGCCCCACGGGGCATGTGAGGTGCGTCTGCCCTACACCCTGCCGGCGACGGATACGGCCGAGTATTATCTGAATCTCTCGTCTGTGCAGAAGACCGACACCCCCTGGGAGCCGGCGGGTTACGAGGTGGGCTGCACCCAGCTGGCCCTGCCGGTGACGTGCCGGGCTGAAGAAGTGCCCGCCGTCTTCCCGCCGGTGGCGATCGGACGGGAACCGCACCGTTTCGTGCTGACGGGCGAAAACTTCCGCTATGTGTTCGACGCGGTCGCGGGCTCCTTCGAGAGCCTGCGGCTGGGCGGCACGGAGCTGCTGGCACGCGGCACGCGGCTGAGCATCTGGCGGGCGCCCACCGACAACGACCGCAACATCCAGGCTACCTGGCGGGCCGCGCAGATGGATAAAAGTTTCACCCGCGTCTATGAGAGCGCCGTGGAGCCCGGCCCGGCCGGCAGCGCCGTCATCACTCTCGCCTGCGCCCACGGCGGCAATTCGGAAGAGCCGGTGCTGCGGGCGCATATCCGCTGCACGGTGCTGGGCAGCGGGGAAATCCGGGTGGAAACCACTGCGGACGTGCGGGAAAACCTCATTCACCTGCCCCGTTTCGGCTTCGAATTCGCGCTGCCCGCCGGTTTCGAGTCGGTGGAATATTTCGGCATGGGGCCGGGTGAAAATTACGCCGACATGTGCCGCAGCGCCCGCATGGGCCGCTGGCGGTCGACGGTGGACGCCCAGTATGTCCCCTATATCATGCCGCAGGAGACCGGCAACCACACCCGGGTGCGCTGGGCGGCGGTGAGCGACAACGGCGGCCGGGGCATCCTGTTTTGCGCCGACGGGGATTTCAATTTCTCCGCCCTGCATTACACGGCGGAGGATCTGGACGCCGCTCAGCTGACGCGGGATCTGACCCGCCGGCCCGAGACCATTGTCCACGTCGATTACCGCCAGACGGGCATCGGCTCCAACAGCTGCGGCCCCGCGCTCAATCCCGCCTATGCTTTTGACGAGAAACACTTCACCTTCCGCTTTGCTTTCCGTCCGGTGCTGATGGAAACCATCGACCCGGCGCGCGAGGGCCGGCGGCGCTACATCCTGCCCGAAGCATGATGCCGCCGCATACGGCTTACCGACATAGAAAGAGGAGGGTGGGCCCCCGCCGGGGGGGCGT
>JAEWAE010000043.1 GCA_023391835.1 Bacillota bacterium | reverse complement strand
CTTCCGCGCTGGGGGGCGGCTCCGCGAGGGCCGACCGGATGGTTATTCTGCCCGGCTGCCGCAGCCGGCCGCGGCATATGGTGCGGCGGCTGGCCCGGCGCGGCGGCCGCAGCGGGTGCCGGACGGGCGGGTTGAGCCGCGGGTGCAGCATGGGGCGCCGGGTTTTCCTCTTTAGGCGGCTCCGGCTCTTTTTTCGCCGTGGCGGAAAAATACATATCGAAATTTTCCACCGACCGCTTTTTGGTATAATGTTCGAAAATAAGATTCAGCTCCTCCTCGGAAAGCGCGGTCATATGCTTACGGGGTTCCGGATAGTGCTTGGCAAGCAGATCAATAATTTCCTTGCTGGGGACGTTCAGGTCCTTGGCCACCTCGTGAACCCGGTATTTTATCATCATATTATTCCATTCCTCCCGTTGGCGTGTGGCATATCTTTCGCAATCCGGCGGCAAACGACCGGTCGTTGACACCGATCACCGCGGTGTCGCCCCGCCCGACGGCCGAGCCAAGCTCGGCCTTGCCGCACGGGAGTGAGAAAACCGGCACCCGGCTTTCCTCACAGGCCTGCCGGATGCGTCTGTCCGTGCGGGGCGACGCATCGCAGCTGAGCAGTACGATCTCGGCCCGCCCGGCCTGCACATCCCGCAGGACGGCATCGCTGCCGAATCCCAGCCGGCCCGCCCGGCGCGCAAAGCCAAGCAGGCCGTTCAGTCGGCTATCCATCGGCGGCAAGGACCTCCTCCAACTGGGCATATACCGCGTCGGGTATCGCGCAGCCGAACGATTTTTCCAGTCGCCGGGATTTCCGGGCTTTTTTCAGACATTCGGTGCTGTCGCAGATATAGGCGCCGCGCCCGGGTTTCCGACCCGTCCGGTCGACGGAAATTTCCCCCTGACTGCTGCGTACGATGCGGACCAGCTCTTTTTTCGGCTTCATCTGCCCGCAGCCCGTGCACATACGCATGGGCACTTTTCTCTGCTGCATACCATCACTCCATGTTCAGCCGGTACGCCCGGGCTCCCGTCGGCCGCGGCCCGCGGGAGGATTCGGTCATTCCGGATCGGTGTCTTTCCGGGCCGCTTCAAACGCTGCGGCCATACTGGTGTGTCCTTCATCGGCGGGGGCATTCGACTCCATATCGTCGGCTTCCGGTGCACTTTCGGGCCGGATGTCGATGCGCCAGCCGGTAAGCTTGGCCGCCAGGCGCACATTCTGCCCTTTGTTGCCGATGGCCAGCGAGAGCTGATCGTCGGGCACCACCACGCGGGCCCGGTGGTCATCCCGGTTGACGGTCACGTCGACCACATCGGCCGGCGCCAGTGCCGCCGCGATATAAGCGCCCACATCCGAGGTATAGGGGATGAGGTCGATCTTTTCCCCGTGAAGCTCCTCGACGATATGGTTGACGCGGCCGCCCTTGGGGCCGATGCAGGAGCCGATGGCGTCCACGTCCTCGTTTTTGGAAGAGACGGCCACCTTCGTGCGGGAGCCGGGCTCCCGGGCGATACCCATGATTTCCACCGTGCCGTCGAAAATTTCAGGCACTTCCAGCTCAAAAAGCCGACGGATCACACCCGGATGGGTGCGGGAGACTATGGTGCGGGTGCTGCCCTCGCCGTTTTTGACTTCGGCAACATAGACTTTGACGAGCTGCCCTTCCCGCAGCGGCTCGCCGGGGATCTGCTCATTGGCAGGCATGACGGCCTCGGTGCGGCCGATCTCGATGTAAGCAGTGCCGGTGTTGCGGTCGATGCGCTGGATGGTGCCGGTGACCATCTCATGCTGGCGGCGCATCACCTCGCTGGTAATGACCTCGCGTTCCACCTCGCGGATGCCCTGGCGGATGACGTGCTTGGCCGTCTGGGCGGCGATGCGGCCGAAATCGTGGGTATCCAGTTCGATATCCACCGTGTCGCCGAGCGAAACCTGCGGATCGATTTTACGCGCTTCGTCAAGCAGGATTTCCATCGAAGGGTTTTCCACCTGCTCCGCCACGGTCTTGCGCAGCGCGACGCGGAAAAGCTGCTTTTGGGGGTCGAGCTCCACCACAGTGTTGTCGCCGGCCTTATAGTTGTGCTTGACCGCAACGGTAATCGCGGCGCAGATTTTTTCGGCAAGGTATCCCTCCGGGATGCCCTTTTCCTTTTCAAGTGCCGCCATCGCTTCAAAGAACTCCGCGTTCATTTTCTAATCTGCTCCTTACAATCTCATTATTCGTCGCCGCCGCCCAGGCTGTCGTCACACAGCCGGACAAAGGCCGTTTCATTTTTTGCCACGGTAAAAGGCTGCCCCTCCCGCAACAGGGTGATCCGGCCGTCCTCGTAGGCAGAAAGCTCCCCCTCTAACTCGCGCTCCCCGTCCGGCGCAGGGCGGATCAGCCGCACCCGCACCCGACTGCCCATATACCGGGCAAAATGCGCGTCGCGGCGCAGCTCCCGTTCGATGCCGGGGGAGGAAACTTCCATATAATACGACTGCGGAATGGGGTCGGCCTCATCCAGCGGCCCATCCACGGCCCGGCTGAAGGCTTCGCAGTCGTCGATGGTGACCCCGCCGTCCTTGTCGATATAAAACCGCAGAAACCAGGATGCGCCCTCTTTTACAAACTCGATGTCCCAGATTTGCAGCCCCAGCTGCTGCGCGATGGGCGCCGCGATGCGCTCCACCTGCGGCACTACGCCGCCTTTACCTGAAGCCATGAGATTCCCCCCTGCCCCGCCGCCGTGGCGGTATGCCATAAAATCCACGCAATACAAACGAAAGAGTGGGTCGCCCCACTCTTTCATCATACTCGTACTCTATCAGTATAGCGCAATCCGGCCCGCATTGCAATACCATCTTGCCCCGGGCGCATAAAAATATGCAGTCGGAGGGCTTCTCATCGGCCGGCCGGCACTGCACGGGCCTCGAAACAGCAGCGGCCCCCAACCGTGCCGTCAAAAACGGCGGAGCCGTCGGGCGCCCAGCCGGAACGGATGGCGATGGTATCGTGCCGGACCGCCTCGTGGCGGAAGGAAATGGTAAATTCTGAAAGGAGGGGCACCTCGCCGCCGGGGAAATAGTCGCCGATCAGGTCGGCGTAGACGGAATTATTCATATGCCCGTTGCAGTCGATATCCGACCAGCGCACCTGCCGTTCCCCCGCGGGGCGCAGGGCGGCAGCCGCCTCCCCCCGCAGGTTGAGCCGTGGCGGCACCGGGCTTTTGTGCTCGCTCAGATCCACCGCATCCGGGAAGGGGAAGGCCGACGGGCGCATCACCCGGTGGCCGTTGGGGTCGGTCAGCGCCCAGTAACTGCTCAGGCGCACCAGTTCCCGATCGTCCGCCGCCGTGATGCGCATATCCCGCAAAAAAAGCGCCCCCGCCGTGCCGCGGAACGCCGTCCACACCTCCACCATGTCGCCGGTGTGAGGCAGACCCGTGATCGCCACCGACACGTTGGTCAGCAGAAAGACGCAGCCCGCCGCGCGCATGCGCTCATAAGTCAGGCCGCCCTCTTCCATCTGGCGCCCCGCCGCCTCCTGCAGCAGGCGGAGTATATAGGAATATTTGAGCTCCCGCGTTGGCCCCACGTCGTAGGATGTCACGCGGAGAGTCGTCCGATAATCGCTGAGCATAAGCCAATCCGTCACTTTCTATTCAGCAGAACCCTGGCATCGATTCTCAATTTTCCTGACATAGCAGACCGACCAGCCGGCGCAAGTCGTCTTCGCCGTAAAATTCCATCGTCAGCAGGCCTTTCTTTTCGCCTTCCGCCACGGTGACTTTGCAGCCCAACCGTTCGGTGAGCAGACGCTCGACCTCGGAGGCAAGCACTCCCCGGGGTTTCACCGGGGCCGGTGCGGCCGGCTCCTTTTCCTGCCGGCGGATAAGTTTTTCCACCGCACGCACCGACAGACCCTTGCGCATGACTTCGTCGGCCAATCGGCGCATCTGTTCCGCGTCCTCGGCCCCCAGCAGCGACCGCGCGTGGCCGGCGGAAAGTTTCCCCTTTTTCACAAATTCCAGCACCGGAGCGGGCAGATTAAGCAGGCGCAGGGCGTTGGCCACGGCGGGGCGGGATTTGCCCACCCGGCGGCTGATCTCATCCTGAGTCAGGCCGTAGGTTTCCATCAGGCCCTGATAGCCCTCCGCCTCTTCGATCGGGTTCAGATCCTCGCGCTGAAGATTCTCGATCAAGGCAATCTCAGCGGTCTCGCTGTCGGTCAGTTCCCGCACCACCACCGGCACTTCGGACAGACCGGCCATGCGGGCGGCCCGCCAGCGGCGTTCCCCCGCCACGAGCTGATAGGTGCCCGTACCTGGGATAGGCCGTACGACCAACGGCTGCAGCACGCCGTGCTGCCGGATGGAATCGGCCAGTTGTTCCAGCGCGTCGGCGTTGAATTCCTTCCGCGGCTGGCCCCGGTTGGGCTCGATATCCGTCAGCCGCAATGTCACCGACCCCTCGGCATCCTCTGGCGAATTATCGGTAAAAAGGGCGTCCAGGCCCTTGCCAAGTCCCCGTTTCAATTGGCAGCCTCCCCGTTCTGTTCCATAATTTCCCGGGCCAGCTCCCGATAGGCCTCGCTGCCGCGGGAATTGCGGTCGTAATAAATTACCGGCTGGCCGAAACTCGGCGCCTCCGAAATACGCACGTTGCGCGGGATCACCGTCTTATAGACCTTCCGGGGAAAAAAGCGTTTGATTTCGTTGACCACCTGCACCGTCAGATTCAGCCGACCGTCAAACATGGTCAGCAGTACCCCCTCGATGTCGATGGTGGGATTATAGAGCCGCTTGACCGTACGCACCGTGGTGATGAGCTGCGACAGACCTTCCAGCGCGAAATATTCGCACTGGGCCGGCACCAACAGCGTATCGGCGGCGGTCAGGGCGTTGAGCGTGATGAGTCCAAGCGACGGCGGGCAGTCGATAAGAATCCAGTCATATTCCCCGCGCAGCGGCAGCAGGCCTTTTTTGAGCATAGCGGTGCGGTCCTCCGCCTCCACCAGCTCGACTTCCGCCCCCGCCAGCGACATGTTGGCCGGGATCACATCTACATGTGCGAAAGCCGTATGCGCCACCAGCACCTTCGCCGGGCTGCCGCCGATGATCAGATCATAGCTGGAGTGCGTCACCGTCCGCTTATTAATACCGTAGCCGCTGGTGGCGTTCCCCTGCGGGTCGGCATCCACCAGCAGCACCCTCCGGCCGGCTTCGCCCAGTGCCGCCGCCAGATTGACGCAGGTGGTCGTTTTGCCCACCCCGCCCTTTTGATTGGCAATCGCCATGATTTTGTTCAAACGGGTCCCTCCCGGCCGGATTGAAATTACTGTTCTATTATAGCACAATCCTACGCCGGAGCAAAAGAAAACCGGTCTTTTCGGCCGGTAATGAGAAGATTTCCTGCACGAAATATTCTCATTGCCGCGAAATGACCGGTTTGGGGTGTTTCACGTGAAACATTGTCTCGGCATCTATGGGGTGGAACCCGCGATTGTTTCACGTGAAACATCAACCTACGCTGCGGATGCGTCCGTTCCCTTTGGGAATCCGCACGGTGTATTCATAATATTCGGCGTATTCCTGGGTAATGGCCTCCGCCTCGATACCCGAACGTCGCATGACCCCCACAGCGTTGGCCAGGGTATTGAAAAATAGCCGCACATCCCGCACCACAGGAGTGGCAGAGCGCCTTCGGGCGGTGGCCGCAATGAGCCGGTCGGTATCGGCCACGTTGAGTCGTCCCTCAATCATGCGGTCAATCATAGCGTCCCGGCGCTCTTCCGGCACCCGCAGCAGCGCGCGCGCATGGCGCTCGGTGAGACCGGCGGCCAGTATCCGCTCCCGCTGGGTGGGGCTGAGCCGCAACAAGCGCAGTTTATTGGCCACGGTGGCCTGCGCCTTGCCGATGCGCGCGGCAGCTTGTTCCTGTGTAAAACCGAATTGCTCGATGAGACGGGCCATTCCCTCCGCTTCCTCAAAGCAATTCAGATCCCGGCGCTGCAGGTTTTCGATAAGGGCCAGCACCGTGGCGCGGCTGTCGTCCGCCTCTAACTCCAGGCAAGGGACCTCGGGCAAACCGGCCATCATGGCGGCCCGCAGCCTGCGCTCCCCCGAGATCAGTTCCCAGCCGTCGGCCCCCGTGCGCCGCACGGCCAGCGGCTGCAGCATGCCGTCCCGGCCCAGGCTGTCGGCAAGTGCCTGCAGCGCGCCCGGCTCAAACTCCCGCCTTGGTTGGAACGGATTGGGCCGTATTTGCCCCGGCGCCAGATAGCGAAGCGTGCCTTTGGATTTTTCCTGCTTGCCGATGCCCCACATATGTCATCCCTCCGCGCATTTTCGGTGGACAAGCTTCCACCAATAGGATACCACGGACAGGGAATTATTTCCATATTTTTCGTTCGACATATTCCGCGTTTGTTCGCGGCTCAGACCAAAGGGTGTTTGCACATGGTCGCATAAGCCCGCGGATATTTGCCGGGAGTGGCATGCTTCTTGTCGACGACGACGATGGCGCGGCCCATATCGGTACCCGGCAGCATAAAAGCAATCGTCCGCCGGATACGCCCCCCCATGGTCTCAATGGCGGGAGCCGCCTCCGCGGCTTCCCGCCCCCCGTCGGGGCCCTTCATGGCATAAAACCGGCCGCCCGGCTTGACAAGGGGCAGGCAGTATTCCGCCAACAGCGACATACGGGCCACGGCCCGCGCCGTGACGGCGTCGAAATGCTCCCGCAGCGCCGGCATCCGTCCAGCTTCCTCGGCCCGCACATGGCGGCACTCCACTGCAAGCCCCAGACGCCGGCTGACTTCTTCCAAAAAAGTGATGCGCTTCTGCAGGCTGTCAAGACAGGTCACCCGCAGGTCCGGCCGCACGATGGCCAGCGGTATGCCCGGGAAACCGGCGCCGCTGCCCACGTCGGCCACGGCCGCCCCCTCCTTCAACTCGGCGCAGCCCAGCAGCGAAAGGCTGTCGGCAAAATGTTTGACGGCAATCTCCCCCGGCTCGGTGATGGCGGTGAGATTCATTCTTTCATTCCACTCGATCAGCAGGGCAGCGTAGGTTTCAAACCGTTCCATCGCCCGTGCATCCAGTTCCACTCCGAGCTGCGCGGCATCCGCCCGCAGTCGGTCGGTCCATTCGGTCGGCACAATACTCCCCCGTTTCCATGTTTCACGTGAAACATTCATCCGTCGCTCTCAGCCGCGAGCTGCCTCAGCCGTGAGCTGCCTCCTTTTCCAGACAAACCAGCAGCACGGTGATATCCGCCGGGTTGACACCCGATATGCGTGACGCCTGACCGATGCTCACCGGGCGGATCTTTTCAAGTTTCAGCCGCGCCTCAGTGCGCAGCCCCGTGACCTGCTCGTAATCGAAGTCAGGCGGGATGGTGCGGCTCTCCAGCCGGCGCATTTCACGGATAGCCGATTCCTGCCGCCGAATATAACCCTGGTATTTCTCGGCGATCTCCACCTGCTCGCAGACGTCCGCCGGCAGGGCGGGACGCTGCGCATCCACCGGGGCCAGCGAATCGTAGCTCAGCTCCGGGCGCTTGAGCAGGTCGGCCAGCCGTGCTCCGCTCTGCGTGGGTGCCGTGCCCCGCCGCGTGAGCAGCTCGGCGAGCTCTGGTGTGGGTGGGAGCACCGTATGCTCCACCCGCTCCTTTTCCCGGGCGATGCGGGCCATTTTTTCGGTAAACGCGGCATAGCGCTCATCCGAAATCAGCCCAATGCGCCGGCCGATGGGCGTGAGCCGCGCGTCAGCGTTATCCTGCCGCAGCACCAGCCGATATTCCGACCGGGAGGTCATCATGCGATAAGGCTCGTGGGTGCCCTTGGTCACCAGGTCGTCTATCAGTGTGCCGATATAGGAGGTGGAACGGTCGAGTATCAGCGCCTCCCTCCCCTGCACCGACACGGCCGCGTTGATGCCGGCGATCAGCCCCTGAGCCGCCGCTTCCTCGTAGCCGGAGGTGCCGTTGAACTGCCCCGCGCCGAAAAGACCGGCGACCTTTTTCGTTTCCAGCGTCGGGCGCAATTCCAGGGGGTTCACGCAGTCGTACTCGATGGCGTAGGCGGTACGCATGACTTGAATATGCTCGAATCCCCGGATGGTACGCAGAAACTGCAGTTGCACCTCCTCCGGCAGTGAGGAGGACATGCCGCCCAGATACATTTCGTCGGTGTGCAGCCCCAGCGGTTCAATGAAGATCTGATGCCGGGTCTTGTCGGCAAACCGCACGACCTTATCCTCGATGCTTGGGCAATAGCGCGGACCCACGCCTTGGATGCGCCCGGCGTAGAGCGGCGAACGGCTTAGGTTTTGCCGGATGATTTCATGGGTCTGCTCGTTGGTATAGGCGATGTAGCAGACCATGCGGTTGACGCCCGGCTGCTTGGTCTCAAACGAGAAGGGAATGACGGGCTCGTCACCTTTCTGCTTCTCCAGCACTGAAAAATCAATGCTGCGCCGGTTCACCCGTGCGGGGGTGCCGGTCTTGAAACGCATCATATCCAACCCCAACGCCCGCAGACTGTCGGTCAGCCGGTCGGCGGGGAACATGCCGTCCGGCGCGCCGGGATAGTTGACCTCCCCGATATGGATTTTACTCTTGAGGTAGGTGCCGGTGGCCACCACCACCGCCCCCACGCGATAGACTGCTCCCAGCCGGGTGACAACGGCGGCCACCCGGCCCGCTTCGGCGCGGATCTCGACCACTTCGGCCTGCTTGAGATCCAGCCCCGGCTGACGCTCCAGCGCCAGCTTCATGCGCTGGCGGTAAGCGACCCGGTCGCTCTGCACTCGCAGCGAATGCACCGCCGGGCCCTTGCCCCGGTTGAGCATCCGGCTTTGCAAAAAGGTGTCGTCCGCCGCCCGGCCCATTTCACCGCCCAGTGCGTCGATTTCCCGCACCAAATGGCCCTTGGCCGTGCCCCCGATGGAGGGGTTGCAGGGCATGTTGCCCACCGCATCCAAATTGATGGTGAAAACCGCCGTCCGGCAACCGAGCCGCGCGGCGGCCAGCCCCGCCTCAATGCCCGCGTGGCCGGCGCCGATCACCGCCACATCGTATTCCCCCGCCTGATAATCCCACATGCCGTCTGTGCCTCCGTTATACTATGCGACATTGGAAAAGCGATAAAATCGCTTTCCAATAAGGAATAACTTCTATTTTCCTATACAGAATTTGGAAAATATCCGGTCTATAATGGCGTCGGAGGCTTTTTCCCCCGTCAGCTCCGCCAGTGCGTCCGCCGCTTCCTCAATGCAGACCGACACGGCGTCCAACGTCACGCCATCGGCCACGGCCCGGCGGGCGTCGCTAATGGCCTCCCGGCAGCGCAGCACACAGCCGTGCTGCCGTTCGTTGGCAAGGATACCCTCCCCCGGGTCAAGGCTTGCGGCACCCACCGCCTCGCCGATGGCCCGGGCCAGTTCCTCCATGCCCGCGCCATGCGCGGCCGAGAGGCTCACCAAGCGGTCAAAGTGCGCCCGCAGATACCCCTCGTCAATGGCCCGCGGCAGATCGTTTTTGTTGAGCACGGCCACCGCATGCCGGCCGGTCAGGCTTTCGGCCAAGCGGCGGTCTTCCTCGGTCAGCGGCGCCGACGCATCGAATACCGCCAGCACCAGCGCGGCCGACCCCATGCGCTTGCGGGCACGGTCCACCCCGATGCGCTCCACCGGGTCGTCCGATTCCCGCAGGCCGGCGGTATCGGCCAACCGCAGCGTCAGTCCGCCGAAAGCCACGGTGCGCTCCACCACGTCCCGGGTGGTGCCGGGGATGTCGGTGACGATGCTGGCCTCCGCATCCGCCAGCCGATTCATCAGCGTGGATTTGCCCGCGTTGGTGCGGCCCACGATGACCGTGTCGATGCCCTCCGTCAGCAGCTGACCCTTATGAAACGAGTCGGCCAGCTCGGTGAGGCGTTCGGCCAGCTCCCCAAGTTTTGCCGTCAGATAGGTCGGCTCCAGCGTCGGTATATCGTCATCCGGAAAGTCGATATACCCGATGAGATCCGCCGCCAGCTCCTGGATTTCACCTCGCAGAGCCGCGATGCGGCGAAAAAGGGCACCGTCCTGCTGGGCCGCCGCCGCGTGAGCAGCTTCCCTGCCCCGCGCGCCGACGATCTGCATCACCGCCTCCGCCCGGGTCAAATCGATGCGGCCATTGAGAAAAGCCCGCCGCGTAAATTCCCCCGGCCCGGCCAGCCTGGCGCCGGCCTCCACCGTCGCCCGCAGCAGCCGACGCATCACGTAGGGTCCCCCATGGCAGGAAAGTTCCACCACGTCCTCGCCCGTGTAGCTTTTCGGAGCCCTGAAGCGCAGCGCGATGCACTCATCCAGCAGCTGCCCCCCCGCCACGGCCTGCCCATAAGCCGCCGTGTAGCCCGCCATCTCTGCCACTGGGCGGCCGCTTTTGGCGCGAAAAACCGCCTGGGCAATCCGGCATGCCTCCGGGCCCGATATGCGTACGATCCCGATGCCGCCCGGCATTTGCGGGGTGGCGATCGCCGAAATGGTGTCCATCCATCCGTTCCTTTCACCTGATACTGTTTCCCCATCCAATCGTGGAGAAAATCCGCATCCGAACGCCTAACCGCAAACCGGCATTCAAAAGGCAGCAAAATCGCCTTTATAAAATTGGAGTGCGTGTGATACAACAAATCCGGGGGTCGCCCCCCGGATATATGGCGGCTGCGCCGCGCGTACAAATCAATACTTTGCGTTTTACTGGGCCGGATGCTCCCGCCCGCTTTCCACGCCGATGACAACCCGGCGGTTCGGCTCCTCGCCGATGCTCCAACTGGAAGCGCCCGGTACATTCTGCACCGCGGTGTGGATGATGCGGCGTTCATACGGGTTCATGGGCTCGAGCGTCGTGCTCCGCCGGGATTTCACCGCGCTGAGCGCGATGCGGCGGGCCAGAGCGGTAAGGGTCTTTTCCCGCTTCTCACGGTAATTGCCGGTGTCAAGCGTGATGCGCCGGTATTGCTGCCGACCGCGGTTGGCCACCAGTGACACCAGATACTGCAGCGCATCCAGCGTTTCGCCCCGGTGGCCGATTATAAGGCCCAGGCCGTCGCCCGTGAGGTTAAACACCACGCCCGCATCGGTCCCGGTCTCTTCCAACTGCACATTTTCCAAGTCCATACGCGACAGTACGCCGGTCAGGAATTCCTTCGCCTTGTTTTCAACGGATTCTTCCACCGTGACACGCACTTTCGCTTCCGTCGCGCCGAGCAACCCCAGCAGCCGCTTGGAGGGCAGCTCCAGTATCTCGAAATCCACGCTGTCGCGTTCCGCTCCCAGCATACTGCAGGCCGCCGCGATCGCCTCTTCCACCGTTCGCCCTGTGGCCGTCGCTTCGCGTTTCATTGCCGCGCCCCCTCAACAGATTAACAGATTAACTCACTGGGATTGCCCGTCCCCCTGCGATTTCTCTTCGTGTGCCTGCTCTTTCGCGCGGGAAGCAGCCAGTCTCCGGCGATTCTCTTCCATCAGCTGTTTCTTGCTCTTTTTCCTGCCGCCGGAGGCGGGCTTTGCAGACTGCTTTTTCGCCGCCGTCCGGTTCTTTTCGGCCGAGATTTCGGCCGCCTCGGCGGCCTCTTCCTCCTGCCGGTGACGGGCCAGTTCCGGGTTGGCAACCATCCGGGCTTCGCGGCGCTCATCGGCCGCCGTCTGGGCCTTCTCGGCCAGCTTCACCGGATTATAAAACTTATATAGCCCCCACGTCTGCAAAAGCATAAAAAGGTTGGTGATGATCCAGTAAAAACCGACGCCGGCTGGCACCGTCGTGGCAAAATAGGCGGAAACCAGCGGCATGATCAGGATCATGCTCTTATTCATACCGGCCGGATTGATGGCCTGATTTTCATTCTGCGGCATGGACTGCTGGCTCATCCGCATGGAATACCATGTGGAAAGCAGCGAGGTCAAATAGCAGACCACCGGGATGAGCAGCAGCCATCCCCAGCCGAGATGCGGCGTCGCCGACAGGTCGAGACCCAGGAAGTTGAAATCCAGCCCGATGGTATGGGCCGGCAGGAACGTCAGCTTATCCATGTTGCCGCGCATGACGTGGGCCGCCAGAATCTCGATCTGATTATAATGCACGGCCGTAGTCTCGGTATAGTGGGAAACCGCCGACCCGCCCAGGGTCTTGATCTGCGGCCAGAGCGTCTGCACGACCTTCGCGATCTGGCTCTGCGACAGGCCCACCATGTAAGACAGCGGTTTGTATATGACATTAAAAAGGCCGAAAAGAATTGGCATCTGAATCAGCAGCGGCAGGCAGCCCCCCATCGGGTTATAGCCTTCCTCCTGATACAGGGCCATCATTTCGGTGTTGAGCTTTTCCTTGTTATTGGCATATCGCTTCTGGATTTTCTGGATCTTTGGCTGCAGCCGGACCATTTCCGCCTGGGATTTCTGCTGTTTGACAGCCAGCGGCGCGAGAAGCACGCGGGTGATCAGCGTAAACAGAATCAGCGCCAGGCCGTAATTCGGCAGCACATGGTAACACAGCCCGAGGATCCAGCCAAGCGGACGGCTGATGACCGTATTGAACAGCCAGCCGAACGCGCTGAAAATTTGACTCATTCTGTGGCCTCCCGATGGTGGCGCTCAAACTTTGCGCCAGTGGAATTCGGACGGAACCGGGTCCAGCCCGCCCGGGTTGAACGGATGGCAGCGGAGCAGACGGCGCACGGCGAGATAGCTGCCGCGCAGCGGGCCGAAACGCTCGATCGCCTCCATGGCATAGGTCGAGCAAGTGGGATAAAATCGACAGCTGGGCGGCAGCAAAGGCGAAATGAAGCGTTTATAAAACTTCAAAAGCCCGATCAGCAGCCATCTCAACGACGATGCACCCCCGCTTCGGCAAGCAAGCCGGCCATCACACGGCATAGCTCGTCCGATTTCATCGAAAGGGTGCGCACACGGGCCACGAACACAAAGTCATACCCCGTCGGCAATCCGGGTTCCAAGGCGCGGTATGCCTCCCGGATGATGCGCTTGGCACGGTTGCGGTGCACAGCCTTGCCGAGTTTTCGTCCGGTGGTGATACCCACGCGGTTGAGCCCGAGCCGATTGCGGGAACTATAGACCACAAGGCCCGGTGCCACACAGGATCGGCCCCTCTTATAGAGGCGCAGAAAATCATGATTTTCGGTCAGCGAAACGGTTTTTTTCATCCCATCATCCTGACAAACGGCGCGGTACCGCACCGGTAACCGAGCGCCGGCAGGCGGATGGTCCGGCCTTTTCCTGCCATAATAAATAAAGACCACCGCGGTGGCCTTTACGATCAGTAGGTCAGCTGTTTGCGACCCTTGGCCCTGCGGCGCGAAAGCACCTTGCGGCCGTTGCTGGTGGCCATTCTCTTGCGGAAGCCGTGTTCTTTCTTCCGGTGGATCTTTTTCGGCTGATACGTTCTGAGCATTCTATATCCCCACCTTTCGGAGTTACGCTATCACTGTAACATTATAGTATACTCCCCGAAGCCCTGTCAACATTTTTTTGCGCTTTCTGCGCATCGGGCCGCAATAATGGCTCAATATCCCGCCTGGTCGAGTGAATCGTCGGTCTCGACCCACTCCCGGCGCACGTCGATGCGGGTATACCGGTCGGTCGTGTTGCGGATGATGACCTCCGCGATGCCGGCGTTGATGATCAGCCGCTTGCACATGGCGCAGGAGTTGGCGTCCGCCACCAGCTCGCCGGTGCGGGCGTCCCGCCCCACCAGATACAGCGCCGCGCCGATCATCTCGTCGCGTGAGGCGGCAATGATGGCGTTGGCCTCGGCGTGGACCGAGCGGCACAGCTCATACCGCTGCCCCCGGGGCACACCAAGCTTTTCGCGCATGCACTCCCCACAGTCACAGCAGTTGCGCCGCCCCCGGGGTGCGCCGGTGTAGCCGGTGGCGATGATCTCGTCATGGCTCACAAGGATGGCGCCGAAGTTGCGGCGCAGACAGGTACCCCGCTCCAGCACCGTCTGGGCAATATCCAGATAGTAATTTTGTTTATCCCGTCGTTGCATCGGGTGCCTCCGCGTTTTATACTAGTATGCGACAGCCACATTATACATCGCCGCCCGCCCGGTGGCAACCGTCCGGGCCGAAAAACAGGAGGTATTGCCATGACCGCCGAGGAAATCGCCCGCCTGAAGCAATCCGCCGCACAGGCGCGGAAAAATGCTTACGCCCCCTACTCGGGGTTCCGGGTCGGGGCCGCCGTACTCGCCGCCTCAGGCCGCATTTATACGGGCTGCAACGTGGAAAACGCCTCCTTCGGGGCCACTCTCTGCGCCGAGCGCGCCGCCGTCAGCGCCGCGGTGAGCGCGGGGGAACGCCGGTTCGCCGGCATCGCCATCACCGCCGGCGGCGTGCCCGTTGTGCCCTGCGGCATCTGCCGGCAGGTGCTGGCGGAATTCTCGCCCGATGGCTCCCTGCCCGTTATCTGCGTCGGGGCACAGGGCGACCGGGTGCTGCCGCTGCGCGCGCTGCTGCCCGACTCCTTCACCACGTTCGAACGGGAGGACGGCAGCCTTTCGCGCTGAATCCGCCCGTCCCCCGGAAAGGCCAGGTTCTTATATGACCTTCAATCTGTCGAATCCCCTCCTCATCCGCGGCGTGCTTGAGCGTCACGGTTTTCACTTTTCCAAAGCACTGGGGCAGAATTTTCTTATCGACCCCACCGTCTGCCCCCGCATGGCCGAGCTCAGCGGGGCGGCGGAGGCGGCCGGCGTACTGGAAATCGGCCCCGGCGTGGGCGTGCTCACGGCGGAGCTGGCCGCCCGGGCCAAAAAGGTCGTGGCGCTGGAGCTTGACGCCCGCCTGCTCCCCGTGCTCGACGAAACAGTCGGGCATTTCCGCAATGTGAAAGTCATCCAGGGCGATGCCCTCAAGACGGATCTCGCCGCCCTGCTCGCGCGGGAATTCGACGGCCCGGCGGTGGTGTGCGCCAACCTGCCCTATTACATCACCTCCCCCGTGCTCATGCGGCTGCTGGAATCCCGTCTGCCGCTGACGCGCATCACCGTGATGGTACAGCGGGAGGCGGCCGCCCGCCTGTGCGCCGAGCCGGGCACCCGCGCCGCCGGCGCCGTGACCTATGCCGTCCAGTATTATGCCCGACCGCAGGCACTTTTCGACGTCCCGCCCGAAAGTTTCATGCCCCAGCCGAAAGTCACCTCCACGGTCATGGCGCTGGATATCCGCCCCGAGCCGCCGGTCTCGGGCTGCGACGAGGGGCTGCTTTTCCGCCTCATCCGCGCCGCCTTTAACCAGCGCCGCAAGACCCTGCTCAACGCCCTGTCGGCCGGGCCTCTGACACGGCAAACCTCCGCCGAGGCACTAAGCCGCGCGGGCATCGACCCCCGCGCCCGGGGCGAAACGCTCACCCTTGCCGACTTTGCCCGTCTCGCCGCGGCAGCGGATGGCGCCGAAACGGACGCGGCCCACCCCGCGCGCTGAGTTTTGTTGCTTTTTTCCCGTCACCCTCTGGGCAGACGGCGGGCATTGTGATATAATGAAAGCAGATCATTAATTCAATCGTTTAACAAAGTGCCGCGGTCCCGCTTGGTCGCGCCGCGGCGGTGACGAGAGGAGCCTGCAGATCATGACGATATTGGTTACGGGCGGCGCCGGCTACATCGGCAGCCATACCTGCGTGGAATTACTTGAGCAGGGGTACGGGGTGGTCGTGCTGGATAATCTGATCAATTCCAGCCCGGCGGCCCTTGAGCGCGTGGAGCGTATCACCGGCAAAAAGCCCCGGTTTTACCTGGGCGACATGCTGGATGCCGCGATCCTTGACCGCATCTTTGCCGAAAACAAAATTGACGCCGTCATCCATTTCGCCGGCCTCAAGGCCGTGGGCGAGTCGGTGACGCAGCCGCTGCGCTATTTTCACAACAACATCACGGGCACGCTGGTGCTGCTCGACGCCATGTCCCGCGCGGGGGTGAAACGGCTGATTTTCAGCTCCTCCGCCACCGTGTACGGCTCGCCCGAGCGGGTGCCCGTGCAGGAAGATTTCCCCCGCAGCGTCAACAGCCCTTACGGCCGCACCAAGCTGATGATCGAGGATATCCTCACCGACCTGCACACCGCCGACCCCGAGTGGGCCGTGGTGCTGCTGCGCTATTTTAACCCCATCGGCGCCCACGAGAGCGGGCTCATCGGCGAAAATCCCAACGGCATCCCCAATAACCTCATGCCCTTCATCACCGGTGTGGCGGCGGGCCGTTTTCCGGAGCTGCGGATTTTCGGCGGCGATTACGACACGCCCGACGGCACCTGTGTGCGCGACTACATCCATGTGGTCGATTTGGCCAAAGGCCACCTGTGCGCCATCCGCAAGGCCTGCGAGGGCCCCGGCATCACCGCTTACAATCTGGGCACCGGCCAGGGTGTCAGCGTACTGGAAATCGTCCGCGACTTCGAGAAGGCCACCGGCATCACCATCCCCCACCGCATCGTGGAGCGCCGCCCGGGCGACGTGCCCGTGGTCTACGCCGACCCGGCCAAAGCCAACCGGGAGCTTGGCTGGACGGCCGAAAAGACCCTCGAAGAGATGTGCGCCGACTCCTGGCGTTTCCAGAGGCAGAACCCGAACGGATACGACAAATAAGGCTTGCCCATATGCGCAGCGGTGCCCGGCGGGAGTTTCCTC
>JAEWAE010000062.1 GCA_023391835.1 Bacillota bacterium | reverse complement strand
GGGTTCGCCCCCCCCCCCCCCCCCCGTCGCACGCGAGCCGCCCGAAAAATCAAAAAGCACGGTTTTACGGCCGAGCCGGACGTAAAATGCCGGCGGAACGCCTGCAAGCGCTTTTTGCGGTAGGTGCAAACGGATTTTATCCGTTTGCACCTCCCCGTTTACTTAGGCAGCTTCTGGCTGCGCACCAGCTCCGCCACGCAGTCGCCCACCGGGCCCATGACCTGCGCAAGCTCCGGGGCCGACGCCCCGCCGGCGTCTTGGGAAAGCCCCGCCACCTGTGGCAGCATGGGCAGCGTACCCAGCAGGGGGATGCCCTCCCGCGTCAGATACTCGTGCAGCGCGGTCTCGTCAAACAGGCGGATGACCTTGCCGCAATCCGGGCAGGTGATGTACGCCATGTTTTCCACCAGGCCCAGCACGCCGAGGTGAAGCATCCGGGCCATAGCCACGGATTTGGCCACGACCATGGAGGCCAGGTCGTGTGGCGTGGAAACGACCAGCACGCCCGACAGCGGCAGCGACTGCATCACCGTGAGCACCACGTCGCCGGTGCCCGGCGGCATGTCGATGAGCAGGCAATCCAGTTCGCCCCAGCAGACGTCCGTCCAGAACTGTTTGACCGCGCCCGAAAGAATGGGGCCGCGCCAGACAACGGGGGTTTCCTCGCTGTCGAGGAAAAAGTTGAGCGACACGACGGGCATGCCGTCGGCCGTGCGCACCGGCATGATGCCCTTTTCCCCCTGGAGACAGCGTGCAGTGGCCGGGATGCCGGTCAGCCGGGGTATGCTCGGGCCGGTGATGTCGGCGTCGAGGATGCCCACGCGCAGCCCGCGGCGCCTGAGTTCCCTCGCGGTGAGGACGGTGAGGCTCGATTTGCCCACGCCGCCTTTGCCGCTCATCACCGCGACCACGCTGGCGATGTGACTGGATGCGTTGAGTTTTTCATAGGTGCACTCTTCCTGGCCCTGCTCGTTGCAGTGGCCGCGGGAGGGACAGTTTTCGCAGTTTTCCGCCATAAAGGCATCCGACCTTTCGTTATGACCGCACGGCTGCGGCGAAGCGGCAACATGCCGCCGGGCCGTGGGACGCGCAGCGCCCCGGCCGTGCCCTCAGACCAGATTTCGACCGCACGGGGCAGAGCCCCGTGGGCACCGTTCGGAAACGGCGCCGGCTCCCCGCCGGAAAGCGACCGGCCGCCCCCGCGGCGGAAAGCTCTTTTATTATATCCCAAAGCCGCCGGTGAAACAAGCCGTCCGGCCATTGGCAGCCGACGCCCCCGGTGTTATAATGGTGTTTCAAAGCCGCCCGGTGCCCCCGGGGGAAAGGAACGTCGGAATTTATGAAACGAATTGCAATACTCTCGGCTCTGCCGGTGGAACTGGAGGGCCTGACGGCGGCGCTCTGCGCCGGGGAGGAAAAAGCGGAGGGATTTTACCATCTTTACCGCGCCCGGACACCGGAAAAGGAAATCCTGCTCGCATGCAGCGGAGCGGGCAAGGTCAACGCCGCCCTGTGCGTTCAGCGGCTCATCGACCGATTCGCGCCGCAGGCCGTGATCAACATGGGCATCGCCGGCGGGCTGCGGGATGGACTCCGCACGCTGGACGTGGTCATCGGGCGGGAAACGGCCTATCACGATTTTTCGCCGGCGGATGTGCTGGAACGCTATTTTCCCTTTGCCTCAACCTTTGCCTGCGACGACGGGCTGATCCGGACGGCGCAGGAGGTCTGCGCCGCCATGGCGGACGTGCGTGCCTGCACCGGACGGGTGCTGTCGGGCGACCAGTTTGTGGGCAGCGCCGCCGAGCGGGAACGTATCCGCGCGCTGGGCGGGGATTGCTGCGAAATGGAGGGCGCAGCGGTGGGCCATGCCTGCCATGCGGCGGGCGTGCCATTCCTCATCCTGCGCACCATTTCGGATATGGCCGACGACGACGCCGACATGAGCTACGAGGAATTCGAGCAGAAAGCGGCCCGGCAGGCCAACCGCATTGTGGCGGGCATCCTTCAAAAAATTTGACGGGCTGCACGGAGCCAGTCACCCCGGAAACAGAAAAATGCGCCCTGATGGGACCCCAAGCCCCGCCAAGACGCATTTTTAGTGTGCTGTTTTCGCAGCAGTCTCTTACAGCTTGCGGCCGAAGGCTTCGGCGCCGGCGAATTTCGCTTCGCCGCCCAGATCGTCTTCGATGCGCATGAGACGGTTATATTTTTCCACGCGTTCGCTGCGGGAGGGGGCACCGGATTTGATCTGCCCCGCGCCCACGGCCACGGCCAGGTCGGCGATGGTGGTATCGCCCGTTTCGCCGCTGCGGTGAGAAATGACGGTGGTGTACCCCGCCTTGTGGGCCATATGGATGGCGTCGAGCGTCTCGGTGAGGGTGCCGATCTGGTTGACCTTGATGAGGATGGAGTTGCCCGTGCCCAGATCAATGCCCTTGCGCAGGCGGGCGGGGTTGGTGACGAACAGATCGTCGCCCACCAGTTGCACCTTGCCGCCGAGCTTCGCGGTCAGCTGCTGCCAGCCTTCCCAGTCCTCCTCGGCCAGGCCGTCTTCCAGCGACACGATGGGATAGCGGGAAATAAGGGTTTCCCAGCGGGAAATCAGCTCTTCCCGGCTCATGCGCTGCTGCTTTTTGGTCAGAAGGTAGCTGCCGTCGGGCTGATACCATTCGCTGGAGGCCGCGTCGACGGCTATATAGAATTGCTCGCCGGGGCGGTAGCCCGCCTTCTCGATGGCTTCGATCAGGGCCTTGAGGGCCTCCTCGTCGTCGCTGAGGTTGGGTGCGAAACCACCCTCATCCCCCACGCCCGTGGCAAGACCCCGGCTGCTCAGCACACCCTTGAGGGCGTGGAACACTTCGGCGCACCAGCGCAGCGCGTTGGAAAAATCGGGCGCGCCCACCGGCATGATCATGAATTCCTGAATATCCACGTTGTTGGTGGCGTGGGCGCCGCCGTTGAGCACATTCATCATCGGCACGGGCAGCACGTGGGCATCCTCCCCGCCGATATAGCGGTAAAGCGGAAGCCCCAACGCATTCGCGGCGGCGCGGGCGGCGGCCAGCGACACGCTCAGGATGGCGTTGGCGCCCAGACGGGATTTGCCCGGCGTGCCGTCAAGCCGCAGCAGCGCGGCATCCAGCGCCCGCTGACCCAGCGCGTCCATGCCGCGCACCTGGGCCGCGATCTCACCGTTGACATTGGCCACCGCTTTGGTGACGCCTTTGCCGCCGTAGCGGGATTTGTCGCCGTCCCGCAGCTCCAGCGCCTCGAATTTGCCGGTGGAAGCGCCCGACGGCACCGCGGCGGTGCCGATGACGCCGCCTTCCAGCACGACCTCCGCTTCCAGCGTCGGATTCCCGCGGGAATCGAGAATTTCTCTGGCATGCACGGACTCAATCGGTAATTTTTTCATAAACGAAACACTCCTTTTCCGCCGCTCGGCGTCTCTGTCGGCCTGCCCGGCGAAGCACCCATCCCCGGCGTCGGTGAATGTGCGGCCGGTGCCGGAGACGCCGGCTATCCGGCGGGTACTCCGCATATCGTGACCCGGCCCGGCGGTTTTATGCGATACGGCCGCCGCCCGGTTCGGATTCCTACGCAATTCCATTCCGGATTGGGCCAAATACTCCGAGATATAGCAGTCTTTGTTGGAATTGCTGTAATAAAATATACACCGAATTAGTATGGATTTCAAGAGTTTCCGGTAAAAAGTGGGAGATGCGTTCCTCCGCCGAATCCGGCTGAAACGAAACGATCTGCAAAATTTTACGCAAAATTGACTTGCAATCGGCAAAAGCAAGTGATACAATAACGGTAGACTTTAAAGGATGACCCGGCGGGACCAAAACGATATCCGCGGCATCCTGACAACAAAGGAGATAAAAGACATGAAACTTTGGAAATGCACCGTGTGCGGTATGATCGTCGAAGGCGACGAGCCCCCGAAAGCTTGCCCGAAATGCGGCCAGCCGGCCGAAAAATTTGTGGAACTGACCGTGCCGGAGGAGGAGAAGATCCGCACCGCCGACCGGACTAACGACATCCATGCCGAGGTCATTGCGCTGGCTTCCAAGATCGTCGCGCTGAGCGAAGAAGGCATCAAGCTCAACCTCGACCCGATGTGCGTCGGCGTCTTCACCCACGCCAAGAGCGAAGCCTGGATCATCAAACAGCGTTCCAAGGCCGAAATCGCCGGCCATGTTGCCAAGGCAAAGTGGTAATCATCCGACCGGCTGTCGGATTCACAAAAAGCCGCCGCGAAACAAAAGTTTCGCGGCGGCTTTTTTCATATGCCCGGGCGGCCTGCCGGCCCAGGCATGCCCCCCGTCCCCCGGCATATACATAAAAACAGGCGGGCCGGCATCCGCCGTTTTGCCGAAAGGGGGCGGGCCGATTTGTCCGCTTTGGAACAGATCACCGGTGCCGTGGCTTCGGCCCTGTGGGGCCGACCGCTGGTGGCGGCGCTGCTGGGCACCCACGTTTTCCTGACCTTCCGGCTGCGGGGGGTGCAGCAGTATATCGGCAAGGCCATCCGCCTGTCGGTGCGGCGGGAAAAGGGCGTGGAAGGCGGCGTGAGCCCCTTTTCCGCGCTGATGACGTCGCTGGCCGCCACCATCGGCACCGGCAACGTGGTGGGCGTGGCCACGGCCGTCGCTGCCGGAGGGCCCGGAGCTGTGCTGTGGATGTGGATTTCCGGTCTTTTCGGCATGGCGACCAAATATGCCGAGGCGCTGCTGAGCGTCAAATACCGCGTGCGCCGGGCGGACGGTTCCTTTGCCGGCGGGCCGATGGTGGTGATGGAGCGGGCGCTGCACCTGCGCCCGCTGGGATGCGTCTTTGCCTTTTTCACCGCGGCGGCGGCTCTGGGCGTGGGGGGCATGGTCCAGTCGAATTCGGCGGCAGGGCTGCTCGACCGCAGCCTGCATATCCCGCCTCTTATATGCGGGCTGGCGCTCGCCGGGCTGGGCGGATGTGTCATTATCGGGGGCATCGGCAGCATCGCACGCGTGTGCCGCCCGCTTATTCCCGCGGCCGGGGGGCTTTTCGTGGCAGCAAATCTCTTTATCCTGCTGGCCGGGTGGCGGCAGATCCCCCGCACCCTGCTGCTCATCGGCACATCGGCCTTTACCGGGCAGGCGGCCGTGGGCGGCTTCGTCGGCGCTATGGCAAAGGATGCGGTGCGTTACGGCATCGCCCGGGGGCTCTTTTCCAATGAAGCGGGGCTGGGCTCTTCCCCCATTGTCGACGCGGCGGCCCGGTGCGGCGACCCGGCGCGGCAGGCGCTTGTTTCCAGCTCCGGCGTGTTCTGGGATACGGTGGTGATGGCCGCCCTGACTGGTGTGATGATCGTCAACACCGGCCTGTGGCGGACGGGCGGCGACGGTGGGGAGCTCATCGGCCGGGTCTTCGGCCTGATCCCCGCCGTGGGGCCGGCGCTGCTGGGGGTCTCGCTTTTCCTGTTTGCCTTCGCCACCATTATCGGTTGGAGTTATTACGCCGAAAGCGCCGTGCATTATCTTTTCGGCGAACGGGCGGTGCGGCCCTACCAACTGCTCTATCTCATTCTCACCGCGCTGGCACCCGTTCTGCCCATGACCCTGGTGTGGAATCTATCGGATATCGCCAACGCCATGATGGCCCTGCCCAACCTGTTTTCTCTGCTGCTGCTCAACGGCACGGTGCGGGAAGAGACCCGCCGGAGCCTGTGGAGCGGCCGGCTTTTCCGGGCCGAAGGGCTGGCAAAGGCGAAAAATCCCCCGGGCACAGCGGCCGGGGGGACAGGAAAACAGGCAGTCCGAGTCAGATCTTCGCAGGCACCGGCACGCCGGCAGTCTGACAGATGACTGTCAGCACGTTGCGCAGCGCATCGCGCGCGGGGCTTTTCTGCATGGTGGCGATATAGCGGCCGCGGTTATTGAGCAGCGTAAGCAGCGCGTGCATGAAATCATCCGGCGTGGCGGGCGCGCCGTCGGGCCCCACCTCGCTGAGCACCTCGCCGAAGCCCTGGCGGCGGAAGGATTCCGCGTTGACCACCTGGTCCCCGCGGCTGGCGGCCAGCGAATAGGGCACGATCAGGCAGGGCTTGCGCAGCGCCAGCAGCTCAAAAAGGCTGGTGGCGCCGCCGCGGGTCACCACCGCGTCGGCCATGGCAAACAGGTGGGGCAGTTCCCGGGTGACGTAGTCGAACTGATGATAGCCCCTGCAATCCGCCAGCGACGGGTCGAGATTGCCCCGGCCGGTAATGTGGCACACGTCGTATAGCGGCAGCAGCTCCGGCAGCGCACGCCGCAGCATGCCGTTGATGAAAGCCGAGCCCTGGCTGCCGCCGACGGCCAGCACCACGGGCTTCGAGCCGTCGAAGCCGCACAGCGACAGGCCACGGGCCCGGTCGCCGCGGAGCAGCGTTTCCCGGATAGGCAGACCGGTGTAGATTCCCTTGCCTTCCGGGATGGATTTGCCCGTCTCGGGGAAGGTATAGCAGATCTTTTTCACAAATGGGGCGCTGAGCTTATTGGCCAGCCCCACGGTCAGATCGGACTCGTGGGCCACCACGGGCACATGCCGCAGTGACGCCGCCCACACCACGGGGCAGGAGACAAAGCCGCCCTTGCTGAAAATAATATCCGGCTTCACCCGCCCCAGCACGGCCAGCGACTCAAAAAAGCCGGCGGAAATCTGGAACACGTCGGTGAGGTTGCGTATATCGGCATAGCGGCGCAGCTTGCCGCCCCGGATGCCGTGGAACGGGATGCCAAGCGGCCGGATAAGGCCCTCTTCCATGCCGCCCCGAAGCCCCACGTAATGGACGGCGAAGCCCGCCTGCTGCAAATGGGGAATCAGCGCGATATTCGGGGTGATGTGCCCCGCCGTGCCGCCGCCCGTCAGGATAATCGTCTTCATGACTGCCCCCCCCGCTCCCCCATGGGAGCTTTTTTACGTATCATGCCGCGCAGCGGCCCGCGTCACTCCGCCGCGCCGTTTTCCCCCGCGAGCTTGTCGCCCAGATACAGCCCGTGGGCCGACGCCTGGGAAAGCGACCGGGTGAAGCCGGCGCCGTCGCCGATGGCATAGATGCCGGGGCAGCCGTCGATCTCGAAATCGTGGTGGGCCGGCCGGGCGGAGTAATATTTGCACTCCATGCCGTAAAGCAGGGTGTCGCTGTTGGCCGTGCCGGGCGCCACAGCATCGAGCGCGTGGAGCGTCTCGAGGATATTGTCGAGCTGCCGTTTGGGCATGCACAGGCTCAGATCGCCCGCCACCGCCTCCAGCGTCGGGCGGGTGGTGCTGGCGCGCAGACGTTTTTCGTCGGTGCGGCGCCCCAGTTCCAGATCGCCCAGCCGCTGCACCAGCACCGAGCCGCCGCTTATGAGGTTGGCAAGCCGCGCCACATAGCGGGCATACTCGATGGGCTCCTTGAAGGGGCTGGTGAACCGGATGGTGGAAAGCAGCGCAAAGTTGGAATTTTCGGTCTTTTTGGCCTCATCCCGGAAGGCATGACCGTTGACCGTGAGCACGCCGTCGGTGTTCTCGGTGACGACGCTGCCCCGCTCGTTGAAGCAGAACATGCGGGTGGTGTCGCCGTAGCCCTGGCTGCGGTACCATATTTTCGGCTCATAGATTTTTTTTGAAAAATCTTCCCATATTATGGAGGGCAGCTCGACCCGGACGCCGATATCCACCTGATTGTTGGTCAGGCTCACCCGGTGACGGCGGCACCAGTCGGTAAAAAACCCGCTGCCGGCGCGGCCCACGGCAAAGACGATGCGGTCGGCGGTGATGCGGGACTCCCCCTCGGCCGACCGGAGCGTCAGCTCGCGGCTCTGGCGGTCGACCTCAGTGACGGCGGTATCGGAGAGAATGTCGCAGTGCTCCTCCAGATGCTCCGCCAGACGGACCATGGTGGCGAAATTCGCGTCGGTGCCCAGGTGCTTCACCGTCGCCTGCTGCATATGCAGGTCGTGGCGCAGGCAGAGCTTTTTGAGATTGTTATCGGGTGCGAAACGCTCGGTGGTGGCGCCGAAAGAGACAAGGATGCGATCGGCCTGCTCGATATAGTCGAGCACCGTGCCGGAAGGCAGGAAATCCGGCAGCCAGCCGCCGTATTCACAGGAAATAATATATTTGCCGTCGGAAAACGCGCCCGCGCCGCCCACACCTTCCATAATCGAGCAGGATTTGCAGTGAACACAGGCTTTGACCTTGCCGGCCACGATGGGGCAGCTGCGCTGCGCCAGGGCGGCGCCCTTTTCGATCACCGCCACCGAAAGGGAGGGCGCGCGCTGCGCCAGGCGGTAAGCGCACATCAGCCCGCCGATCCCGCCCCCGATAATGGCGACATCATAATGCGGTTTTGCGACAGGATGCTGTCTTGCAACGGAATTCTCGTTCATACTAAAAAGATCAGTCCTTTCCCGGTGTGTACCGCGGGGAAGGCCGGATCATGCCGGCACAACGCCGGAAAAATCCGGAAACCGCGATTGACTACACAAACCTTTTATATTATAATAGCTGCTAGCGTTTTGTCAAATAGTTTCCGGCAAACTGCGGCGGGCAAACCGCTGCGACGGGCAAACCGCTGCGGCGGCTTGCAAGACCGGCCGCCCCGTGCGACCGAAAGCGAGGAACATTTTTTATGAAATACTGCCCCCGTTGCGGCAATGCCTGTGACGACAACGATGTGCTGTGCAGCCGCTGCGGCTATATTCTGGGCACTCAGCCGGCTCCCTACTCACCCACGGGCTATTACGGCGGGGCGCCGCGGCGCAACGGCACCGCCACAGCGTCGCTCGTGCTGGGCATCCTGAGCATCCCGCTGATGATCGGGCGCATCGGTTTTGTGCTGGCGGCAGCCGCCATCCTCATCGGCATCCGCGCCCTTTGGGAAATCCGCCGTTCCGGCGGCGCCCAGCGGGGCACCGGTCTGGCCGTGGCCGGCATCGTCACCGGCGCCATTCCGCTGGTGTTGCTGGCCATTGTGCTCATCCTGCTGCTGACACACAGCGGGGTCTATCTGTCCTATGGCAATCCGTTGGGCGGCAGCTTCACCATGCCCGGCGGGAATTCGGGAATTCCGACCTGAATCCGTGGCCGTCAAAGCACTGCGGAAGGAAGTGGTCTGTGATGAAACCGTGCCCGCATTGCGAAGCGTCATGCCCCGACCGCGCCATGGTGTGCCCTCACTGCGGCTATATGTTCAGCGCCGAAATGCAGGGAGCGCATTGGGTCCGGGCCCCGTGGCGGCCCGAGCCCGGCACCCGCCGGCCCCGTACATCCGGCAGCGCCGGCGGCACGCTGCCCACCGACACCGGCGCGATGCTGACGCTGATCCTCGGCGCAGCGTCGTTTATCGGCGCATGGCTGGCGGTCGGCGTGCTGTTTGCCATTCCGGGCATCGGCTGCGGCCTGGCTGCCCGCCGGCGCATCCAGCGTGCCAAGGGCAGTCTAGGCGGCGAAATGGCCGCGCAGAGCGGCCTGGCGCTGTGCGTGATGGCGTTGATCATCGGGCTGTGCATGGGCGCGTGGATGGTGCTGCACTGGCCGGAATTTGCGAAGGATCTGGCCCAGTCCATGCGCGACGCCATCCGGCAGTTTTCCGCCTGACGCCGCCTGCCTCACCGTATACGCCCCGGGTGGAATATCTCCGCCCGGGGCGCTTTTTGCGCGCCGATCTAGCCGCGGAGGCTCACGCGCAGCCGGCGCAGATCGTCGAGCAGCTCCCGCCGGTTGAGGGCAAGATAGACGGCCGTGCAGCCGGCATAAATGAGAAATCCCGCCAGGCCGCCCACCAAACCCGCCGCCAGCACAAAAACCACGGCCATGGCAAGTTCCTCGATCATGCCGCGGTATTCGCGGATACCCATCTGCCGCTTGAGATAGATTTCCGACGAATAGCACCGCCAGGTGAAGGTGATGAGCGTGGCCCAGACGATGACTTTCACCGACGGGTAAAAATAAAACGCGGGGCCCGCCAGCAGCAGGAACATGCCCACTGAGGAAAGATTGGCAAGCATCATGGCTCCTTCCCGCCGCAGGGATTTATAGTAGGTATTTACCAGCAGGGTGATTTTGCTCTGCATAATGACGATGGGGAAAAGCAGATAGAGGTAATCGAGCACCGGCACATATTTGCGCAGCAGCAGCCGGATAGCCGGCACCAGCGGAAAATACAGCAGCATCATGCAGAATATGATGGTGCTGAGCATCCGGCTGATCATGCGGAAATAGCCCGGCAGCGCCCGCCGGTCGAGCCGGCAGAGCATGGGGTACAGGATGAGGCTCACCGACGAGATGAACATCATGGCGATATTGATGGAAGACACCGCGAAGGAATAGAGGCTGAAATCCCGCACCGAGCCGAAGCGTTCCAGCATAAAGCGCCCCAGACCCATGACCAGCATGCCCATGAAGTTGGCGATCATCAGTTTCATGCCGGTGCTGATATTGTCGACGCACTCGGGCAGCGCCTGCCGCATGGGCACATGGGGGCCGAACACGATGGCCTGGTCGTTCCAGATATTGACGCCCAGCACCACCAGCTTCGCGCCGAAGTCGCAGACGATGACCAGCCGGAAATCCACACGGTGCAGCAGGATGAGCACGAGCACGGCGGCCACGATCTGGACTTTTTCCGCCACCACCGCGAAGCTGTACATCTTGATGCGGTCGGTGATCTGGTTGATATAGTTGAAAAGCGCCGAAAGGTTGACCACCAGAATATCCAGCGTGACGAAGAAGAACGCGAAACGCTTATTCGCGTCGGTTTCCCCCATCATGGCAAACAGGCAGATGAGAATTTCCCCACCGGTCATCATCACGTAAAACCGCATGAACGACCGAAACAGCGGTTGGGGCAGGTCGCCGTAATCGAAGCTGCCGTATTTGAGGTAAACACCGTCGTTGAAGCCGAAATGCAGCACGCCGATATAGGAAAGATAGAACATGTAGACCTGATAGTAGCCGTTGGGCACGACCCCCAGCACCCCCGGCAGCACAAACGAGGTGAGGAAGCTGAGGGCATAGGAAACGGCCTGGGAAATCAGCACGTATTTTATGTTGGTCATGCCTTTTTTTACGACGTTAACCGCCAAAATGATTCCTCATTTCTCCGTACGGCCGAGGCCGAAATACACCCGGAGGGACTCCATCGTCCGGGCCTCCACGTTTGCGTCCGACAGCCGCAGGCTGCCGTCCTCCTTGTGGAATACCTGTATCCGGGGGTCGTACAGCATGGGTATGCCAAGCTGCCGACACCGGCGGGCCAGATGGTCCTCTTCACGGAAAAGAAACATCCGCGGGTCAAAAGGCTCGCCGAGTTTTTCCAGCGCGGCAGCCGAAAACACCAGGAAACTGCCGTGGAGGGCATAGACCCGATGCCGTGACCGGGCATACCGCCACAAAAACAGGATGCGCTCGGCCTTATTGATGGCCACGGCTCCCCAGAAGCCTGCGCGGCCGCCGCCCACGGCATAGCGGCGCAGCAGTTTTTCCCGCACGGGGCCGGGCAGCGGCATGCAGGGATTTTGCCGCTTGCCGGTGCGGGTGCGGATATCCGGCCCGCACACGCCCCCCGCCCCGCAGGCGGGGTCGGGCGGCATGCGCCGCAGCACGGTGTCGGGGTTGCACACGGCCAGCCAGCGGAACCGGTAACGGGCCCGCGCATAGGCGATGCCGGCGTTGTTGCCGGCGCCGTAGCCCCGGTTTTCCACATTGAGAAAATCGCAGCCGGATTCCCGGCTGATCCGTTCGGTCTCGGCGCGGTATGTTTCGCCGCAGAAGCTGTTGACCACCACCACCCGATAACGCAGCGGGCAGTTTTGGGAAAGCGAACGCAGGAAATCCGAAAGATCCCCGGCGTTGCGGTACACCAGCACCACGTACACAATATCCCAGTCGGTCAGCGCCCTCGCCCCCCTTTTCCCCGTCGCGTCCGGCCGCCGCACGGCCTGCCCGAAGGCGGGCTTCCCGAAGGCATCCTTCCCGAAGGCGGCTTCACGGGCAGATATATTTCACGGCCGCATGCCAGGCATAGCTCAAAAAGCAGCCGCACGAGCGGAAAAAGCCCAGATGCTCGAATTTGCGGTAGATATGCCAGGTGCGGCGCAGCGCCCCCAGCTTGTCGGCGGACACCGACCCCGGCGCCACGCGGTAGCGCACGCACACCCGGTCGAGGCCGTAGGCCTTGCCCCCGCCCCGCAGCAGCGAGAGCCATGTGGCAAAATCCTGCCCTTTGCGCACCGGCGGCATGCGGAAATCCCCCACCTTGGCCCGATCGAGCACCACCGACGAGCAGGCGATCACCGTGTGGGAAAGCAGCGTGCGGTAATCCACTTCGGGTATCACCGGCCGTTTGCCGCGGAGCAGCCGGCCGTTTTCGTCGATCATCTCAATGGCGGTATATGTAAAGCCGAGGTCGCGGGCCGTCATCCATTCGATCTGCAGCCTCAGCTTATCCGGCGTCCAGACATCATCCGCGTCGATAAAGGCCACATAGCGGCCCCGGGCCATTTCCAGGCCCCGGTTACGGGCGGCGGCGGCACCGCTGTTCTGCCGCAGCCGCACATAGCGGATGGGATAGCCCCGGTCCAGATAGCGTCGGATGACCGCATCGGAATGATCCTGCGAAGCATCATCGATGAGCAGCAGCTCCCAGCAGGGATACGTCTGGGCGATCACCGACTCGATGCATTCCCCCACGTGGCGGGCCTTGTTGTAGACCGGCGTGACGATGGAAACCATCCGATCCACATAAATCCTGTTCCCCATGCACATCCTCTTCCGCAGCAGCCAATGAAGCCGCCTTTAGTATGCGGGCCGGCCGGATATTTGCTCACAGCCGCCTTCACGGCGGAGAATTCCCCGCCGGATCTTATATGCATATAAGAATATACCACAATTTTTGGATGATATTAATATATTTTTGAACTTTCATTGGATTAAATCTTAATTTTTCATTCGGGAAGGATTTTTCGTCGGTTTTGTCTATTTTTCGACACGCTGCCCGCTCGCTAAAAAATCAGCCCGCTGTGGTTGATTTCGGAATTGACGGAAACTTCCACGTCGGTCTGACCCGCCATGGTGTCCCAGCTTTTGGACAGCAGCCGCCAGGTTTTTGGCTGGAACTCATAGATTTTCTGCCCGAAACCGAAGATATCCGCATTCTGCTGCCGGAGGGCGAATTGCAGCGCCGACTCGATTTCCCCGCGCACCGCTTCGTTTTGCTTTTCAACTATTTTCCGGATCGTCGCCGTGTCGAGGGAGCGACCGGCAGGCAGGCGCACGTCCGTCAGCCCGGTGAAAAATTTTACGCTCACCTGGATCGCCGGCTTGCCCTGCCGGGAAACCACGTGGACCGTGCTGGATGCCTTGCGGATTTCGAGGCTGGCCTGACCGAATTCCGGTGCGGAGACGTTGATGACCCCGCTGCGCACACTGTCGTCGATCCACAGAAGCCCACGGGTGGCATTTTTATCCATTACGCCGAGCAGTTTGCCCTGCCGACTGAAAATGGCCGTCCCTTCGGCCCGCACGATCTGATCGGCGCTTTGGCCGCCGCCCGAACTCTGACCGCTTGAGCTCTGACTGCTCGAGCTCTGACTGCTCGAACTCTGACCGCTTGAGCTCTGACTGCTTGAGCTCTGACTGCTTGAGCTTTGACTGCTTGAGCTCTGACTGCTTGAGCTTTGGCCACTCGAGCTTTGGCCGCCGGTTGGGCTTTGGCCGGCATTCGATGTGCCGGCCTGCTCCACCTGCAGCACGCCCAGAAAGGGAGCGGTGATGCCGCCGTTAAGGTGGTCGTTGAGGTCACCGAGCTGCTGATCGACCATCTGCGAAGTATTATAATAATTTTCGGAAAGAAGCCGCAGATCATGGGCGGAAATATATTTGCCCGACTGCTGGGTGGTCAAAATATCCGACGCCTTGGTGGCGGACATGAAGATGCGCTGCTTAGCGTTGATCTCATGGTTGCGGTTGAGAAAATCGATAATTTGGAACATGCCGGTTTGGCAGACTTCCCGGCCCAGGATAAAAATGTTGCAGTTGGCATAATAGAGCTTTTTCCCCATTTGGAGGGTCACGTTGCGGGAGGCGTCGAACATACTCACGCCCGACCCCTGCACGATGGTCGTCTGCTCGCTGGTGCTGCCCTTATCCGAATTACCGCCCGAGCTTGAAGGCTTATAAATCTGAAACGTGACGAAAAAGCTGCCGTCGGTATTCTGATCCACCCCGATGCCCTCCACGATGGCAAGTTCCCGAAGTTCCCGGTGGGGGGTGCACCCGCTCAGCCCGGCCGTGAGCAGCAAAGCCGCAAGCAGGATGGACGTCCAGACCCGTGCCAGATGCTTCATGTCTTCTGCCCCGCCTTTCTGCGCACCGTATCCGCCAGCAGCAGGCCCAGAGGAATCACCAGCACCGTCAGGATCATGCCCGCCGTGACCCACGGGTTGTCGCCGATATACCGGGTCTGCATCAAACGCCGATAGGTCACCCTGCCCGCCCCCAGCAGCACCGCGCCGATCACGAAAGTGACCGTCCTTCGGTATTTGTTGAGGCCCATGCGTGTCAGGCAGGTATACGCGATATAGATGAAAACCGCAATTTCAAACACCGTTTCCATGATCCAGGATATGAGCTCCGCCGCCTCCAGCCGGTCGAAAACACCCAGCCCCGATCGACGGCTGAGCACATAAAGGGGAAACACCTGCTCGGAGCCGAAAGCGCCCAGCACCGTCACCACCATAAACTGCAGATAGAGCAGCACGATGGCGGCGATGACATTCCAGCGGGCAAAGAGGCGGGCCGGCTTTTCGTGACTATGCAGAAAAGGGGCGAGGAAAGACAGCAGCACGATCTGAAAACTGCTGTTGGCACCGATGAGCACCGCCTTTTCCAGCACGCCGGGGCCGTTGTATAGCTGCGGCAGCAGATATTCCAGATGGACGGAGGGAACGACCGTCCCGACGATGAACAGAACGTCAATCAGATAGGCGATAAGCACAAGCGTGCCCAGACGCGCCAGCCCCTCCACTCCCCGGATTGCCGCGTACACGCACACCAGCAGCAGCGGAATCGCAATGCCGAAAAAAAGCGACTCGGGGATGATGGAATTGGTATAGAAATTTTGAAAGTAGTCGATCGGCAGCACCGCCACGCACAGAAAGCCCGCGAGATATACGATCCCCAGCACCACCGTCAGACCCCGCCCGCCGATCTGGTCGGCGATTTCGAGCATATCCTTGCCCGGGTGGCGGCTCATCAGCAGCAGAATGGGGGCGGCAAGCAGAAAATTGAGCAGAAAATTGATGGGCACAGCCAGCAGGATATCCTGAATCGAATTGCCCGCATGCAGGCTCGAGATGAACGCCGTAGAATAGGGCAGCCGGGTGAGCAGCAAAATCACCACGGCTTGCCTGCCCGAAATAAACGACTGTTTTTCCATGCGGCGTCACCCCGGATTCCGGCTGGCATCCGACCCGGGCATATCCTGCACGCGTACCTTGCGCTGGGAAAGGTCTTTCCACGGAGCCCGGATCACCACATCCCGCATGGAATAGAGCCCCAATGGTGCAATAGGGGCCGTATAGGGGATGTCGTAAATTTTCATGCTGCAAATGTGGATCAATGTCACCATCGTCACCAGAGTCAGGCCGTAAAAGCCGGAAATGCCCGCCGCGAGGATGTAGCAAAACCGCAGGATAACGCCCGGCTCATAAAGCGTGGGCACCACAAGGGACGTGGTGGCCGTCAGCGCCACGATGATGACCATGGGGGCGCCGATCAGACCCGCCGACACCGCCGCCTGGCCGATAAGAAAGGCCCCCACGATATTGAGGGAAGAGCCCATCTGTTTGGGGGTGCGCAGGCCCGCTTCCCGCAGAATTTCGTAGATCACCTGCATAATTAACGCCTCCCCCATTAGGTCGAAAGGCGTGCCCTCCTCCGACTGGGCCAGAATGTAGAGCAGCTGAGAAGGCAGCAGCGACTGGTGGAAACTGCCGATCGCCACATAAATGCCCGGCAGCATGACGGAAATGAAAAAGGCCAGATATTTGAGGATGCGCGTGAAGGTCGCATAATAAGACCCCACCGCATAATCGTCGATATTCTGGAAATTCTCAATGAGCAGGTAAGGCGTGATCAGTGCCATGGGGGTGCCGTCCACCAGGATGCCCACCCGGCCCTCTTCCATTTTGCCGCAGAGGGTATCCGGACGCTCGGTATAGCCGACGGTGGAAAAGATGGAATACGGATGATCCTGAAAATACGGCTGGATATAGCCGGACGCGAGGACGGTGTCGATATTGACGGTCTTGAGCCGGTGGCGGATGCTCTCGAGCACGCTTTCCGAAGCGATGCCTTTCAGATACGACAGGCACACTTCGGTCTTGCTCTCTTTGCCCAGCTGATAGACTTCGAATTTTAAGGCGGGGTTTTTGAGACGGCGGCGCATCATCATCAGATTGATGCGCAGCGGCTCCACGAAGCCTTCGCGGGAACCGCGGCTGACTTTGTCGACGTTGGGCTCGTCGATGCTGCGGAATTTAAAATCCTGCAGGCCGAACACGACGGCCCGGTCGAAACCGTCCACCAGCAGCAGGGCGAAGCCGGACATGGCAAGCCACACCGACTCCTCGAATGTGAATATTTCCCGCTGATCCACCGCCGCGAGCACGTCGTCGCGTATCCAGTCGAACAGCGCGTCATCCTCGGTCATGCCGGCGGGGAGCACCGCCGTGGTCAGCGGTGTCAGCACGCTTTTGGTCATGTTGAGCTTGTCGATCATGTTATCCATCATCAGGATGGTCATCTTGCGCCCGCAGGCGGTGAATTCCCGCACCACCAGATCGGCGCAACTGTCGAATTTGCCCTGAAAGACCACCATGTTGTCGATGAGCGATTTTTTCAGATGAGTCGCCTGGCCGGGGTCATCCCCCAATCCCTCCTGGCCGCCGGTGCTTTTCCAGATATTGAGTTTGGATTTGATGTATTGCCACATAAGGCCGCCCCCCTGTCCGTTCCGCCGCGTCTGGTGCGCAGTCGGGTCAATGGATACCATAACCGGATTCGGCGGCTTTATGCGGGCGGCGGGCATAAAAAATCCGCTCCGGCGGGGCGGAAAGCCTGCCGGGGCGGATGCGATAAGACGTATCGACGGCGGAAAACGGATCAGTAGCCGAAGTTGAAGTTATTGCTGCCGCTGCTGCTCTGACTATTTTGATTGCCGTAGCCGTAATTGTTGTTGCCGTTGCCGCGCTGCGAGGAGGAAGAGGACGCTGCGGAAGACGAAGTGTCGCCCTTATCCTGCTGGAGCTTGACGCTGATTTCAAACGTGCTTTTGTCTGAAATGCGGAAGACCGTGAGCTTGACGGTGTCGCCCGCCTTGTGAGTGCTCATCTCTTTATAAAACGCATCGTAGGAGGACGCGGTCTTGCCGTCGATCTTGGTGATGATGTCATTGACCTTCAGGCCCTTGGCGGCGGCGTCGCTGGAAGAATCCACACTTGCCACGAGCAGCCCGGAGGGGTAGCCGCGGGCCGAGGCCTGGGTGGAGCTGATCTCGGAAACCGAAAGGCCGATCTTGACGCGATTCTGCACATATCCATACTGGATCAGGTCATTGATGATGGGCTTGGCGGTGTTGACCGGGATGGCAAAGCCCATGCCCTCATAGCCGGTGGCGGCGATCTTAGACGAGGTGATGCCGACCACCTGACCGTACATATTCACCAGCGCGCCGCCGGAATTGCCGGGGTTGATGGCCGCATCGGTCTGGATATACTGCATGGAATAGCCGTTTTCAGAAGTCACCGTGCGGTTGAGCGCCGACACGATGCCCGAGCTGACCGAGCCGGAAAACTCGATGCCGCCGGGGTTACCGATGGCCAGCACCTGCTCGCCCACCTGGATCTGATCGGAATTGCCGAAGGTGGCGGCCGTCAGGCCGGAAGCATCCACTTTGAGCACTGCCAGGTCGGTGCGGGTGTCTTTGCCCACCAGCGTGGCGGAATGGCTCTTGCCATCCGAAGTGACCACGTCGATACTGGCCGCGCCGTCGATGACGTGCTCATTCGTGATGACGTAGCCCTCTTTGCCGTTTTCGACGATGCCGGAGCCCTCGGCCGAAGGATCGAGGGACTGAGCGTCATAGACTTCAATGGTGACGATGCTGTTGCGCACGGCCTTGACGACGTTTTCCGCGCTCATGGCCGTGCCGCTCGCCGCAGACGACGAGCCGCTCTCGGTCGGTTTATCGGTGGTGGTCATCTGCCCCACCGTGCTCACGCTGGAAGAAGCAGCTCCGCCCGCGGCGGAAGAACTGATCCATGGCAGGCGATTTTCCTTAATCATATAGGAAACGCCAAGACCGGCCAGCCCCAGCAGCCCGACGACGAACACCGCGCCGACGCTGATGAAAAAGACCTTCAGCCCGCGGTTTTTGCCGTGGGGCTTCTTTTCTTTTTTCTTGCGGGATTTATTCTGCTCGTCGAGGCCCTTCTGATAGTCGTCGTAATTCCACTTGTAATTGATATTACCGCCATAGGGAGAATAATCGCCCCCAGCGGTGGAGCCGGTCGCCGCGCCCTCGTTGGCGGAAGTGCCTCGGTCCGTATCCGGCCCGTTGCCGGCGGAAGTACCCTGGTTTGCATCCGATCCATTGTCGGCGGAAGTGCCCTGGTTCCCGTCGTCATTCCCCTGCTCCCCGGTATGAAAACGGTCGTCGTTATAATCGTTGCCCATTGTAAAACCCCCTCGTAGTACCCGGGACCTCCGTCCCTTCGATACTGTATATAGAATGTACCATATATTTATTAATAGTTTTTAAACGGCTCAAAAACAATATCCGAATTTATCGGCTGTCAACGGGGAAGAGAACGGTCCGGCTGGAGGGTGAAGATGAACTCGCAGAATTCCCCTTCCACGCTGCGCACGGAAATATCCTCGCCCTGCATGTTGAGCACCGTGCGCACGATGTAAAGGCCAAGCCCCACGCCTTTACGGTCCCGGCTGCGGGATTTGTCGGTCTTGTAAAACCGGTCGAACACATAGGGCAGCTCGCCGGCGGGGATGCCCATGCCGGTGTTGCGCACCCCGACGAAGACCTTGCCGTCATGGCTGACGACGTTGATGGTCAGCTCGCCGCCGTCGTTCGAAAACTTGACGGCATTATCCACCAAGTTATAGATGATCTGATGGGTCAGGTCCGCGTCGGCCGTGACCAGCACCCGCCGGTCGGCATCCTCATCCAGCCCCTTGACGGTCAGATGCTTTTCGTCGATCTGGTACTCAAAGCCGAGGATGACCCGGCGGATGGTCTCTTCCACATCGAAAACGGTGGGCGTGATTTTGAGTTCGCCGGCCTCGATGCGGGCGATGTCGAGGAAGGAGCGCACCAGCCGCGACAGCCGCTTGACCTCGCTCGACACGAGCTTGAGATAATACCGCTCCTTTTCGGGCGGGATGGTGCCGTCGAGGATGCCGTCGATGAAGCCGGCGATGGAGGTCATGGGCGTCTTGAGCTCATGCGAGACATTCGCCACAAAGCTGCGGCGCATATCCTCCAGCGACGTGAGCGAATGGGCCATATTGTTGAAAGCGGCGGCCAGCTGACCGATCTCGTCCTTATCCCCCACAGGGACCCGGATGGAAAAGTCGCCTTTGGCAAAGCTGCGGGCCGCCTCGCTCATCTGACGCAGCGGACGCACCATGCGCCGGGTGACAAAGTAGATGGCGGCAAAAGCGAAGAGCGACACCACGCTCAGGCACAGGAAGAAAATGCGGAAAATGACCGCGATATAGCCCGCCAGGTTATCCGCACGGCCTGAAACGAACACGGCACCCGCCACTTCGCCCGTGCTGCCGTCGACAATGGGCACGGCCTGCGTCATATAGGAGTGGGTGTAAAAGCCGCCCAGCCGGCCGATGTCGGTGACGGAAGATTTGTTTTTGATCGCCGTCATGATCGCCGCGGGGATCTTCTGGACCCCCGGGCTGATATCGCCTGTTGTGAGAGACGCCACGGCGATGAATTCGCCGGAGGTGTTGACCACATAGATGTTGGCGTCGATGACCGTCGCCGTGGTGCGGATCAGGCTGTTGATCTGATGAATATCCAGGCCGGAGGAAAAGCTCTCGGCCAGGATGGAGGCGTCTTTTTCATAAAGGGACTGCCGCTGGAAATTGGAATAGCGAATGGAGGAGATCATCACCGCGGAGGCAAGGCACAGGAAGCTGATGAGGATCACCGAAATGCAGGCGCCGAAATACTTGGCAAAAATGCTCTGGCTCATCTCGCGCACGAGCCACATGGCCCGCACCCGGCTGCGCACACGGTTTGCCCACCCACGGGCTCCGCCCTTCCGTCCGGTTTCTTTATTCCTTCGCTTCAAATTTATAGCCAACTCCCCAGACGGTTTTGAGCGACCATTTTTCCGACTTGCCCTCGAGCTTTTCCCGCAGGCGCTTGATATGCACGTCCACCGTGCGCGAATCCCCGTAATATTCAAAGCCCCACACCTCGTCGAGCAGCTGGTCGCGGGTGAACACCCGGTTGGGGTTGCTCGCCAGATGATAGAGCAACTCCAGCTCCTTGGGTGGAGCCTCCACAAGTTTGCCGTTGATGCGCAGCTCATAGTTGGTCAGATTGACGATCAGGTTGTCGTAATGCACCTCTTTGACGGCCGATTCGTCGCTGACGCTCGAATAGCGCCGCAGCACCGCCTTGATGCGCGCCACCACTTCTTTGGTGTCGAACGGCTTGACCACATAGTCGTCGGCGCCGAGTTCCAGCCCCAGCACCTTGTCGAAGGTTTCGCCCTTGGCCGTGACCATGATGACCGGCTTATCCGACTTTTTGCGGATTTCGCGGCAGACCTGCCACCCGTCCATGCCGGGCAGCATAATATCGAGCAGCACCAGATCCGGTCCGAATTCGTCGAACTTTTTCACCGCGTCCCGCCCGTCGAACGAGGCGGCCACGGTGTAGCCCTCCTTTTCCAGATACAGGCGGAGCAGCTCGTTGATATTTTTGTCGTCGTCCACCACGAGTATTTTTGAGCTTTCCATCCCACCGACTCCTTGGCCGTCCGGCATGGCCGGACGGAAGTTCTGATTTCATTATAAGCCTTTTTACCGGCAAGTGATTAACAAATTCTAAACGTTCGCAGCGCCGGCGGCTATTCTATTACTATAATACGAATTTCCAATTATGAAAACCGTAAAATCACTTTTTGGGTCCCATTTTCGGCTTTTGGTACTCGAAGCCGCACCTTTTGACAGCAAACGGGCAGTCGCCTCCCCCCCTTTCGGGCCGTCGGAAAATCCGAAAAAGTCGCCGGGCGCCACCTGTACAGCGTCGAAACGATTGTGGTATACTATGCTATATAAAAAAGGGCTTTTTTTGCCCGACAGGTGGCACAAGTATGGAAACACAGGGCGGGCCGATGCCTTCGGCGCAGGCCCGGAAAAAATACGGTATCCTCAGCGGCGCGGCCGGCATCGTGGTCAACGGTGCGATTTTCGGCATCGAGATCGTCGTGGGCCTCACCACCCACAGCATCGCCATCACGGCCGACGCCTTTCACAACCTCACCGATGTCATCACCTCGGTGATCCTCATTATCAGCTTCACACTGGCCAGCCGCCCGGCCGACCACGAGCACCCCTTCGGCCACGGACGCATCGAGTATCTGGCCACACTGCTGGTGTCGTGCATCATCATGCTCATCGGGTTCGAATTCTGCAAAAGCTCGCTGCCCAAGATTTTTCACCCGAGCCCCGTGCGTTTCGACATGGTCTCGCTGGTACTGGTGCTGGCCGCCATCCCTCTCAAGCTCTTTTTGAGCGAATTCAACCGGCGCATGGGCCGCCGTATCCGGTCCGACACTCTCAAGGCCAGCTCCACCGACGCACTCAGCGACGTATTCACACTGATGGTGGCCTCGGTGTCGGTCATCGCCGCCGCCTTCACCACCGCCCCCGTGGACGGCTGGCTGGGCACGCTGGTGTCGCTCTTTATCATGTACTCGGGCTTTTCCATCGCCAAAGAGGCCTTCAACCCCCTGCTGGGCGAGCCGCCGGACAAAGATCTGGTGCATGGCCTCACCCAGGACCTGATGGGGTTTGAATACATCACGGGCATCCACGATCTGGTCATCCACAATTACGGCCCCGGCCGGCTGATGGCCTCGGCCCACGCCGAAGTGCCCGCCGACATCCCGGTGCTGGAGCTGCACGAGAGCATCGACCGGGCCGAAAAAGAGCTGTCGGTCAAATACGGCATGACGCTGGTGCTGCACATGGACCCGCTGAATAAAAACGACAAAGAGGTCATGGAGGCACGCCAGATCCTGCTCAAGGCCATCCATCCCCTCCCCGCCATCCGTTCCATCCACGATTTCCGGGTGGTGGGCAAGGGCAACCACAAGAACCTTGTGTTCGACGCGGTGCTCGACGACAAGCTCGTGCGCAACAAGCGCGACGAGGAGCGGCTGCGCGCCCAGGTGCAGGCCGCGCTATGGGCGGCGGCCCCCAATTATTACGCCGTCATCAGTTTCGACCGCGATTACACACAGGTGTGATCGGCCCGGGCCGGGATATTTCCGGCTGGCGGCACCGGGATCAATATAGGGAGGAAGTTTCCAAATGAACGACTATGTCATCGTCACCGATTCCACCGTCGACCTGACCGCCGAAATGGTGAGTGAGTTGGGCATCCGTGTGCTGCCGTTCACCTACACCGTCGGCGGCAAGGAGTACACTGACACGCCCGACCATGGCGGGATGAGCTCGCCGGCGTTTTATGACCAACTGCGCGCCGGCCAGGCCTCCAGCACGGCGGCCATCAATCTTTCCTATTTGGCGGATGCGTTCGAGTCGTATCTGAAGGCGGGCACCGACGTGCTTTATATCGCCTTTTCCTCCGCGCTGAGCGGCACCTGCAGCAACGGCATGTTGGCGGCGCGGGAGCTTCAGGAAAAATACCCCGATCGGAAGATTTTCGCCGTCGATTCCCTCTGCGCCTCCATGGGGGAAGGGCTGCTCGTGTGGCACGCGGTGCAGAAAAAGCGGCAGGGCATGGGGGTCGAGGAGTTGGCCCAGTGGATGGAAGCCAATCGGCAGCGCCTGTGCCACTGGTTCACGGTGGACGACCTGAATCACCTCAAGCGAGGCGGACGGCTGTCGGCTACGTCGGCGCTGGTGGGCACCGTACTGGGCATCAAGCCCATCCTGCACGTGGACGACGCGGGCCGGCTGGTGCCCGTGAGCAAAGTGCGGGGCCGCCGACAATCCATCCAGGAATTGCTGCACCGGATGGAAACGCTGGCCGAGCATCCGGAGGAGCAGACCGTTTTCATCAGCCACGGCGACTGCCCCGATGACGCCCGGTATCTGGCAGACGAGGTGCAAAAGCGCATGCATCCGCAAAAAATTTATATCAATTATATCGGACCGGTGATCGGCACCCACTCGGGGCCGGGCACTCTCGCTCTGTTTTTCATGGGCTCCAGCCGCTGAATGCCCCCGGCAGGGCGGCGCAATTCAGGCGGCTCAGGCCGCCGGTAGAAAGGACCGTGCTCCCGTGGATACTATGGATATTGCAAAGATCGGGGATCTCTGCGGCCGGGTAGGCCGCAACATCGCGCGTGTCATCGTCGGCAAGGAGGAGGTCATCGACCTTTCCCTCGTGGCGCTGCTGGCAGGCGGCCATCTGCTGCTGGAAGACGTGCCCGGCACCGGCAAAACCGTGCTGGCGAAATCCCTTGCCCGCTCGGTTGGGGTGGAATTTCGCCGGGTGCAGTTCACCCCCGACCTGCTGCCTTCCGACCTCACCGGCATTCAGTATTATAACCAGAAGCAGAGTGAATTCATCTTCCGCAAAGGGCCGGTATTTACTCATATCCTGCTGGCGGATGAAATCAACCGCGCCACTCCGCGCACCCAGTCGAGCCTGCTCGAGTGCATGGAGGAACGGCAGGTCACCGCCGACGGCGTCACTCACCCGCTGGAGGACCCGTATTTCGTTATCGCCACCCAGAACCCGGTGGAGACCCAAGGCACCTTCCCCCTGCCGGAAGCGCAGCTCGACCGTTTCCTCATCCGCACCAGCGTGGGCTACCCCACGCCGGAACAGTCGGCCGACATGCTGCGGCGCTTTTTGCGGGACGACCCCCTCGCATCCCTGTCGCCGGTGTGCGGCCGTGAGGAGCTGCTGGCCGCGCGGGCCGGCATCCGTGCGGTATACACGGGGGAAGAACTCATCGGCTACATAGTGGAAATCGTCGAGCGCACCCGCCGGCACGCCGCCGTGCGCACCGGCGTCAGCCCCCGCGGCGCCATTGCGCTGCTCCATGCCGCCCAAGCGGCCGCCGCCCTGCACAGCCGGAGCTTTGTGTCACCCGAGGATGTCAAACGTCTGGCCGTGCCGGTGCTGGCCCACCGTCTGATCCTGCGGGAAGAGCGCCGTGCGGCCGGGGAAAGCGCCGAATCGGTCGTCGCCTCTATCGTGAGCGACGTGCCGGCGCCCACCGAGGAATGGCCGGAGCCCCCGGCCGCCATGCGAAAGCCGGAGGCATAAGCCCATGTTCCTGCTGCTGATGGCCGGGCTGGCTGCGGCGCTGGTCGGCCTGTGTGTGCGCTATACGACCCGGCATTGGGACCGCGGCCTTGCCGTGCGGCTGCGTTTCCCCCGTGAAACGCTGTCGGAGGGGGAAAGCGGCGTGCTGGAACAGACGGTGGTCAACCGCAAACTACTGCCCTTCTGGTGGGGCGATATCCGCTGCACCCTGCCCCCGTTCATCCGGCTGCAAAGCCCGGATTACGCAGGGCGCGAATATTATCGGGACACGGTGTCGGTTTTTTCCTATGAGCAGGTGACAAAAGAGGTGCCCTTCACCGCCGTGCGGCGAGGCTATTACTGCATCGGCTCGGCGGAACTTTCGACCCAGGATTTTTTCTTCCGCTGGCGAATGCTGGCGCGGGAGCCGCAGGACGCGGAGCTTTACGTCTACCCATCCCGCCAGTATGCCGGGGCGTTCGAGCCGGAATTCCGCCGCATCATGGGGGACATACTCACCCGACGGCTGCCCGTGGAGGACCCGTTCCAATTCCGCGACATCCGGGATTACGCCCCTTTTGACAGCCTGAAAAAGATCAACTGGAAGGCGACCGCCCGCACGGGTGAAACAAAGGTCAATGAGTTTTCCGCCACGGCCTCGCAGGAGACCGTGCTGCTGCTGGATCTGGACCGCCCCAGTGACTGGAACCCCGAGGAACTGCGGGAAGCGGTGCTGCGCATCGGTGCCAGCCTGGCCGACCGGCTGCTGGCGACAGGGGTGCCCACCGGGCTGCGCAGCAATGCATGCGACGTGGTCACGGGCAAGCTCTGCGCCCTGCCATGTCGGGGCGGCGCGGGCCAGACGGATACCGTCAACCGCTGCCTGGCTCGCATGGATACCGGCCGGCTGGCGCTGCCTTTCCCCCGCGTGCTGGAAAGTCTGCCCGCCGGCGGGCCCCAATATCTGATCGTTTCCTGCGACGAGGGGCCGGCGCTGCACGAGGCTATGGAGCGGCTGTGCCGTGCGGGCGCGCCGGTGGAATGGGTGCTGGTGCGCGAACGGGGCGCCCGGCTCCCCGGCGCGGCAAGCGGCGGGCCGGCACCCCATATCTGTGAGGTGACGGTATGACCGACCGGACTGTGCACGCCGTCCCCGACGAGTGGAAAGACACCGGCATCAAACTGCCCGGGTTTGCCCTGGCCGAGGACGCCCTGCTCTTTCTCATCCTATACCCGGCCATGGTGACGCTGCTGGGTGCGGTGCACACGGCAAACGGCGGACTGTGGCAGCCACTGCTGCTGCTGGCCGGGGTACTTGCCACAACGCTTTTCCGACAGCGGGTACGCTCTTTCGCACTCTTCCTGCTGCTGGAGTTTGGGCTGACCGGCGGGGTAACGGCGCTCTCGTTTATCGGCGGCGGCCTTACGGCGGCGCTCATCGGGGGTCTGGGCATGGCTGTTGCCGCCGGGGTGGGCATCCACCGGTTTTTCACCGTCGTCTCGGTGGAAGACCCGCGATACGACCCGGAGACGGCGGCGGCCTATCATCCGTATTTCGGCCGCACCCTGCCGGTTTTCGGCACGCTGATCCTGTGGCTGACCAATCTAGTCTCGCTGATGCTGCATGCGGACCGCGGGTGGCTGTGTGTAATCTGCCTGCTGATGATGCTAGGGGGCTATGCCGCCTACGGCCGCCGCCGAGGCGAAAGCGCTCTGGTGACGGGCGGCGCGGCGGGGAGCGGAGCCTTCCGCCGACTCAACCGGCAGATCAACTGGCTGATCGGCGGGCTGATCGGGGTGGGTGGCTGTGTGCTTTACGCCCTTTACCGGGCGGTGGGGCTTGATAAAGTGGACCGTTCGCTTGCCGACTGGCTCCTGACCCGGCCGTCCGATTCCGCGTCGGTTAGTCAGGCGTCGGTTTCCACAGCCAGTCGGGTCAGCTCGGCGCCGCAGCAAAACCCGCTGCGGAATCTGCCCGCGAGCCACAACGCGGCTCTGGCGGCACTGGGCGGCGTGGTAAAAGTGGCGACGCTGCTGCTGGCTGCGGGCGCCATCATCGGGCTGCTGGCGATGCTTGCCGTGACGGTCATGCGGCTGCTGCGCTTTCATCGTACGGAGGATTCCCGGGTCGTGCGGGCGCCTGTGCCGGCAGGCACGGAGACCGGCCGCACCCGGCGCGGGCCGCTGGCGGCGGTGCGGCGCATGGTCGGCAGCGGCAACCGGGTACGCATCCGGCGTATCTACGCGCGCATGGTGCGGCAGGCCATCCGAGCGGGCATAAAAATCGCGCCGAGCGATACTCCCGCGGAAATTGCGGAAAAGCTCGGCGCGGATCCCGCTGTGCGACAACCTACTGCGCGACAGTCCGCCGTGCGACAAGCGACGGCGCTGTATGAAAAGGCCCGGTATGCCGCCGGGGACTGCACCCGGCAGGATGTGGAAACAATGAAACGCTGTGCCGCCGGACGGTAACCGCCCGGATCACTGCCCGCCGGAAAGCCGCGCCGCGGCGGCCAGACCCGTCGGAGTGGCGGCACAGCCGCCCGCCGCCGTCTCGCGCAGCGCGGCGGGCAGCATCCGCCCCACCGCGCCCATGGCGTCGATCACTTCGTCGGGCGGGATATCCGCCGCGATGCCCGCCAGGGCCATTTCTGCGGCCGCGAGGGCGTTGGCGGCGCAGGATGCGTTGCGCTTGATGCAGGGCACCTCCACCAGACCCGCCACCGGGTCGCACACCAGACCCAGCTCATTCATCAGCGCCATGGAAAAGGCATAGGCCGCCATTTCGGGGCTGCCGCCGGCCAACTCCACGGCGGCGGCTGCGGCCATGGCCGAGGCGCTGCCGCATTCGGCCTGACAGCCGCATTCCGCGCCCGACACGCTGGCCCGGGCGGCCGTCACCATGCCGAACCCCGCCGCGGTGAAAAGGCTCATCACCATGGCATGCTCCGAAGCGCCCGCCGCTTCGCCCGCCGAAAGCACCACGGCGGGCAGGATGCCGCAGGAGCCGGCCGTGGGGGCGGCGACGATGCGCCCCATGCAGGCGTTATGCTCCGCCACGGCCAGAGCCCGGGCCAGCGTCACGGCCAGAATGCCGCCGCAGAGGCTGTGGCCCGCCGCGGCATGGAGCTTGGCCGCATCCCCGCCCGACAGGCCGGAGGGAGAACGCCGACCGGGCCGCAGGCCGTCTGCCATGGCCTGACGCATGACGGCAAACCGCTGCGCCATTTGGTCATAGATTTCCTGCTCCGTATGCTCGCTCCCCGCCGTCTGGGCGCGCAGCACGGCCCGTGAGATCGAGCCGGTTTCCCGGGCATCCGCCAGCAGCCGGACGACTGAATCATACTCCTGCATAATAAGTCCCTTTCTGCCGCCGCTCCGTCCACCGGGGAGGCGGCTTTTGGCTGCCTGCGGGCTCAGAGCCGCTCCACCCGCATCACGTCGATGATGCCATCGGTGCGCCGCAGCGAACGCAGCGCCGGGTCTTCCACCGGCTGATCGGTTTCGATGACCATCATGGCCTCACCGCCCCGATCGGAGCGACTCACCCGCATGCGGGCGATGTTGATGCCCGCGGCGGCGAGGATGCCGGTCACATGGGCCACGGCCCCCGGCGTATCCCGATGGGGGATGATGAGCGCCGGGTACTCGCCGGTGAGCGAGACCTCATACCGGCCGATGCGCCGGATGACGATGCTGCCGCCGCCGATGGAACAGCCGGTCAGCTCGATGTGCCGCCCGCTGCGGCCCCGGACGGAAATGCGTGCGGTATTCGGGTGGCCGCCGGGGGCGCTGTCGGGCACGATATGCACGTGCAGACCCAGCGCGGCCGCGATCTCAAGGCTCTGGGGGATGCGCACGTCATCCGCCTGCATGCCCAGAAGCCCACCCACCAGAGCCTTGTCGGTGCCGTGCCCCCGGCCGGTGCGGGCAAAGGAGCCGTATAGGCGGATCTCCGCTTCCTCGGGGATTTCACCGAGAATTTGTCGGGCCATAAGCCCGATACGGGCCGCACCCGCCGTGTGGGAACTGGAAGGCCCGATCATCACCGGGCCGATTATGTCGAAAACATCCATGGCAAGGCCTTTCCAATCCGGCGGAGCAACCGCCTTTCCCCTTTTACGCTACCTATTTTACACGTGCATGGGGGCAATATGCAAGCCCCGCCGGCCGCCGGACACGAAAAAACCGGGTCGAACGCCCAAAAGCGCCGACCCGGCAATCACAATCCAGAGCGTATGAGTATCAGCCGTGCGAAACCGGCTCGCCCGTGGCAAAATCCACGGCCCTGCCCTCCTGAGAGGCCCGATAGAGGCACAGCAGCGCGCGCAGCGCCCGGCTGCCCTCGGCAATCCCGATGGGGAAATTACCGTCGTCGAGATGGGCGTAGAAATCCTCGATGAGCACCGCATGCATGCCGCCCCAGCAGGCCTTGCCGCAAAGCTTCACGGGCGGATTCTCGAAATATTCGCGCAGCCGCCCGTCGGGGCCGCGCAGAGTCAGGCTGTCGCCTTCCACAATGATATGGCCTTCTTCGCAGGCCACATCCAGATAGACCGGGTCGTCGCCGGAATTGGCGGTGGAGGCGTAAAACAGCCCGCTCACCCCGCCGTCGAAACTAAACACGGCCTCCGCCGTATCCTCCACATCCATGCCGGCGGGCAGGTGGTGATTGGCCACGCTGCCGGCCACCGTCTGCGGGTCCCCCAGCAGCCAAAGCATCAGATCGAGGGTGTGGATGGCCTGATTGATCATCACGCCGCCGCCCTCGGTGCGCATGCGCCCGCGCCAGGGGCTGTCGGTGTAATAGCCGCCGCCCCGGCGCCAGGTCACAAAGGCCCGCGCGCCCTTCACCGGGCCCAGCGCCCGGGAAGTCACCAGTTCCCTGGCACGGCGGTAATTATCACGGTAACGGTTTTGGAAACAAAGCCCCAGCCGGCGCCCCGACTCCCGCTGCGCTTGAGCCAGCACGGGGATGTCGTCGAGGGTGATGGCCGGCGGCTTTTCCAGCAGCACATGCGCGCCGGAGCGCAGCGCCTTCACCGCCAGCGGCACATGCGTGAAGTGCGGTGTACAGATGTGGATCACATCCGGGTGCTCCGCCTCCAGCAGCTCTTCCATGCTGGCATAGGCGTGCCCGCCAAACTGGGCGGTGAGCTTTTCGGCCTTTTCGGGCACGATATCCGCCGCACCGCCGAGCTCGATATGCGGGCTGCCCTGCACGGCCGCGCCGTGCACTTGCCCGATGGAGCCGCAGCCCACGATTCCCGCTTTGCGCATTTCCGGTTCCTCTTTTCCCTATCGGTCCTCAGGCGTTGAACGTGCCGCTGACATCCAGAGTCGCCCCGCCCACGGATTTTTTGATCTTGGAATGCGCGATTTTTTCCTGAAGCTTCTGCCAGAAAAGATCCTCGTCCAGCGGCAGCTCCACCGCATGGCCCAGCCAGCTGGAAAGATGCATGGCGTTGGAAATCGTCAGCCCGTTGATGCCCTCGCTGCCGTCGGCAATCAGCGGCGTGCCGTGCAGGATGGCCGAAGCGAAGGAATTGAGCACGCCCACATGCTGGGGATTCTGGCCGTCGGTCTGTACCTCGATAGTGTCGAAGCCCGGCTCGCCGAAGCCGCCTTTGTAGGTGGCATTGAACTGGCGCTCCGGAATTTTGTTTTTATAAAGCATCAGCTTGTCGTTTTCGCACACGAGCTTGCCGCCGTCGAGCATGATTTCAAACCGGTTGGTGCCCGGGGTGTCGGCCGTGGTGGTGACAAACACGCCCGTCGCGCCGTTTGGATATTCCACATAGGCGGTGACGTCGTCTTCCACTTCGATATGATGCCACTTGCCCTCGTGGCAGACGGCCTGCACCTTGTTTGGCATGCCGCAGATCCACTGCCACAGATCCAGGTTGTGGGGGCACTGGTTGAGCAGCACGCCGCCGCCCTCGCCGGCCCAGGTGGCCCGCCAGTCGCCGGAATCGTAATAGCTCTGGGAACGATACCAGTTGGTGATGATCCAGTTGGTGCGCTTGATTTCACCCAGCTCACCGGAAGAGACAAGCTCCTTCATTTTGCGGAATACGCAATTGGTGCGCTGATTGAACATGATGGCGAAAATCTTGTCGCTCTTGGCCGCGGCCTCATTCATTTCACGCACTTGCTTGGTGTAAACGCCCGCCGGCTTTTCGCAGATCACATGCAGACCGTGACGGAGGCCCATGATGGCAAGCGGCGGATGCAAATAGTGCGGCGTGGCGATCAAAACGGCATCCACCCGGCCGCTCTGCATCATTTTTTCCGCATCGTCGAAAATGGCGACGCTTTCGGGCAGAGTCTTTTTTGCCCAATCCCGTTTGGCTGCGCTGATATCGGCAATGGCCGCCAGCTCGATTTCCGGTGTTTTGCCGGCGATGATGGAACGACAGTGACTGCTGCCCATGTTGCCGACACCGATAATGCCCAATCTGACTTTTTGCAAATCAAACTACCCCCTGACCGGCTGTAGCCGGATATTTACCATATAATCCGCCCGGGAACCCAATATGTAACAGCCAGGCACCCGGCTTCATTGTAGCATGAAAGCCGACGCCCGGCCATTGCATATAAAATCGTTGAGGTTGCATATCTTGCTGTCCCCCGAGCCTTACAGCCATTCCGGTTACAATCGGGAAAATACATTTGGTGCCTTCAGTAAAGCCAAAGGCCGTCACTCTCAATCGTTTGCGGAATTGCCGAAGGAGCTTTCTGCGGCGTCGGGGTAGCGCAGGTCTGTGAAGGGATAGGCGCTGAAATAATCCTTGGTCGAGTTATCGCGCACCACCTTCATGCGGTGGGAGGCGAGCAGATCGACAATGTCATATACATCAATCCAGATCTCGTGGTTGCCTTCTTTTTGCGATTCGTCAAAAATAATCTGCATGCCGAAATGCAGATGTGGCTTCTGCATGTTGTTGACGTTTTCCTTGTTGCTGTAGCCGGTCATGCCAAGATAGCCGATGACGTCGCCCGTATGCACCGTCTGCCCCTGGGTCAGCCCCTTGGCATAGGGGTGGCCTTTGCGCAGATGGGCGTAATAGTAATACCGCCGGCGGTCGAAACTGCGGATACCTACCCGCCAGCCGCCGTACCGATTCCAGCCCAGGGATTCCACCGTGCCGCCTTCCACAGCGACGATGGGCGTGCCCACGCTGCCCATCAGGTCGTTGCCCAGATGGGGCCGGCGAAAGCCGAAGGAGCGGGAGTCGCCGAAGTCGTCATAATGGCAGTAGGAGTAGCCCCGGGCTATGGGCGAGAAGGATTTGAGCCCGTATTCCACCCGTGTGCCGCCCGCATCCGCCACGCTGCCGGACGGTACGCCCTCGGAGGGCATGCCAACGCGGTATTCTCCCACGAAGTTGCCCAGCACGGCGTCGGTAGTTTCATAATAGTAGGCATAATTTTTCATGCCGGCGGTCAGCTCCGCCATTGTCTGGCCCGCCTTGAGTTTGGAGACCAGAGCATCCATATCCTTGGCGCGGTATTTTTTCCAGTTGCCGCCGTACCGGGTGCCGAGATAGGCCAGCAGCTCCACCCAGTTGACCGGCTGACCGGCCGTGTGGGAACGGATATCAATCTGCATGGACTTGGATAGCGCCGAGTACGGGACGTCGAAGCTCATCCATTTGATATACGCCGGCTCGGCCGTGGCCGCGCAGGGCACGGCGGCCGTCGGCGTCACGGCGCACAGCAGGCTCATCAGACCGAGCAGTATGCCCCGCAGATATTTGCCCGCCGTGCGAATAGTCCGGTTCATTTATTTTCCCTCCTTCCCGTCTTTGGCCTAGCGGCGGAAACGCAGCGTCTTCTGTGCCCCGGCCAGCAGCTTCTGCGCGCTGGAGCCGTGGGCGCGGCAGATGCGCCGCAGGCCGAAAAGCGTCTGAGGGTCGCGGTCGATGAGATTCAGACCGTAATCGCAGGTCAGGCTGGCCTTAAACCCCAGCTTTTTGAGGACCGGCACCGATTCGGGGCTCACCTGGCCGTAAGGATACGTGAAAGTATTGGGTCGGATGCCGGTCATGGTATAAATTTCCTGCTGGAGCTGGTCGAGATCCGCAGTCAGCACCCGCTCGTATTCGGCCCGGGATTCCCCTTTTCGCTTTTGACAGCCGAACCGTTTCCGGGTGATGTGGTGCATATTATAGGTGTGATTCTGGATTTCCACATGGCCGGACGCGAGCATTTCCCGGATCTGATCCCATGTGGCATGGGAACAATTGATGTCGTCACTGGGGATTTCGGTGAAATCATCCGTGCTCTTGCCAATGAGTGAAAGCACCATTTTCATGTCATATTTCCGGATAAGCGGGTAAGCGTACACATAGCTGCTCAGGTACCCGTCGTCAAACGACAGGATAATGGGCCGCGGCGGCAGCTCGCCCTTCCCATCGGTGTAATTGATCAATTCGGTCATGGTGATGGCGGTATACCCGTTTTTTTTGAGATAAGAAAGATCGCTTTCGAGTTCGCCGGGGGTGATGCAGTCTTTGCCGGTATGGGAATGTTTGACCTCATGATACATCAAAATCGGCAAACAGATCCGCCCGTCCTCCAACTGCCCGGCCGGTGCTTCCGCCGCGGCGGCAACGGCCCGGTGTGCGCGGGCATCCGGCTCCGCCGCCGCAAAAGCGCCAAAAAGTAAAGCCAGGCATACCGCCAGACCGGCCTTCCATCTTTTTTTCATCGCATTCCGCCTCAAACCACCGTTTTGTGTCTGCGCCGGGATTTTTCCTCTGATTTATCCATTACTTTCCATTGTGCCTTTTCGGGCACATTCAAATTATGTCCGTTTTTGCAGCCGAGCGAGTTGGAAAATGAGCTGGCGGCGACGTGCGGCGGCATGCAAATTTATGCCGGTGCGGCAATATTTCGCCCTTTTGCCATGCTGAAATTTTAAAAACTTTGCGGGCGGCGCAGCCGGGCCGTTTACCATTAAAATGAAATAAATCCGTCTTTATCTTGCAATAAGTTATCGATTTCCTGTATAATATAGATTAATATACATTTTCACAGTTTTTCCCGATCGTTTATGGAATTGCCGGAATGATGCAGTCTGCCGGCGGCTTCGGTCCGATCGGCGGAAGAATCCCGACAGCGAAGGAGCGCACAGCATGAAGATTGAATTAAAATATGGGCATGGCGTCCAGACGGCCGATCTCGGCGGCTGGCCGGTGGTCGGCCGCATCGAGGGCCATTTCACCGCGGGCGGTCGCACCGAAAACGAAGTGATGGAGGACGCCCTTGCCCACCCGATCGACAGTGCGCCGCTTTCCCATCTGGTGCGCGCGGGGGAACGGGTCTGCGTGGTGCTCCCCGACATCACCCGCGCCTGGCAGCACACCGAACGGTATCTGCCCATGATAGTCCGTGAGCTTGAAAAGGGCGGCGTGGCGGATTCGGATATCGTGTTCCTCAGCGGCACCGGCACTCATCGGGCCCAGACCGAGGAGGAGCACGCGCGGCTGCTGGGGCCGGAACTGGCCGGGCGGTTCCAGGTGCTCGACCATGACTGCCGCGACCAGGCCGCGCATCAGTATCTGGGCACCACCAGCCGCGGCACACCGGTGGAAATCGACCGCCGGGCAATGGAATGCGACCGCATCGTCATCTGCGGCGCCATCGTCTATCACCTGCTGGCCGGGTGGAGCGGTGGGAAAAAGGCTCTGTTGCCGGGGATTGCTTCCTATCGCACCATCATGGCCAACCATTCGCTTTCGCTGGTGCCGGGGCTGGGCAACGGCGTGCAGCCGGGCGTGCACAGCGGCAACCTGGCGGGCAATCTGGTGCATGAAGATATGATGGAGGCTGCAAGCTTCGTGCAGCCGTGCTTTCTTTTCAACGTCGTCACCGACAGCGACGGCCGTATCGTCGGCGCGGTGGCCGGCAATTACGTCAGCGCCCACGCCAAAGGCCGCAAGCTGGTGGAGCAGGTGGAAAGTGCGCCGATCCCGGAGCTCAGCGACGTGGTCATCGCTTCCGCCGGCGGCTACCCGCGGGATATCAACCTCTATCAATCCATCAAGCTGCTGATAAACGCCCGGGAGGCCGTGCGGCCCGGCGGCACCCTCATTATGCTGAGCGAGTGCAGCGAGGGGGTCGGGGGCGACGCGGGCATGGCCAAGCTGGTGACGGGCTTTGATACCCTCGAGGAACGGGAAAAATTCCTGCGCGACGATTACACCATTTCAAAATACGTAGGTTATTATTTTTGCGCGTCGGCCAAGGATTTTCGCTTGATTCTGGTCAGTCAGCTGGAGCCCAGCACCCTGCGGGGCGTGGGCATCACCATGGTCAAAACATTGGAAGAAGCCGTGCGCGTGGCGAGGGAGCAGGCCGGGCCGGACGCAAAGGTGCGTCTGATGCCTAACGGGGCCAATACATTTCCCATCCTGACGCCGGCGGGCTGATTTTTACACGCATGCAAAGGGGCTGCTGCAAAAACGTAAGGATG